>JAGXHY010000022.1 GCA_024635925.1 Bacillota bacterium
TGATTTAAAGATTGGTGCTAGAGTAGAGGTTTCTGTCCCAGAGATGATCATTGAAATCTATCCATATCAGTATGCTACTGATCGTGTAATAATTTTAGACTAAGATATCTCAAATTAAATTAAAACTAGCAAAGGCAACTGCTGGTTTACACATTTCCAAGTCTTCTTTATGGTTTGCAACTGCTAATGTTGTTAACATTAAATCATGGAAACAGTAAAAAAAGAAAGGACGGAATGAAGGAAATGATATTAGCAGACAAGATTGTTTATTTAAGAAAAAAGCAGATTGGTCTCAAGAGGAACTAGCTGATAAAATGAATGTATCAAGACAATCAATTTCTAAATGGGAGGGTTCAACAAGTATCCCAGATCTTAATAAGATAATAAAACTTAGTCAAATATTCAGTGTGTCTTTGAATTATCTTTTAAAGGATGAAATTGATCAGGTGGATTTTACTGGAGCAGACACTAATGATAATATGCCTATGATTAGTTTAAGTGAAGCAACAACACTATTAGAAGCAATGATAAAAATCATTTTCCTTAGCACTCAATTATTACCTTGTCCCTTCCGTCTTCTTTAGCCTTATAAAGCAGCTTATCTGCTATCCTAAGAGTTTCATCAAAATCACCATTATATTTGACAATACCACCACTGATGGTTATATTAAGACCATCTTTGAGCAAAGTTCTGAAGTTGGTTAATTTTTCATTTATCATGTCAGTTTGGCAATCTATTCCAATAAGTAAGAACTCATCGCCACCAAACCTAATACTTGTCATTTTACCAAATATTTCTATCATATATTCAGCAACCATTTTAAGTATTCTATCTCCTTCTGCATGCCCTTTTGTATCATTTATTTTCTTAAATCTGTCTATATCGAATAAAAATAGACAGACATTTCCTTCCTTATTATCAAGTTCCTCTACCCTTTCACGAAGATACCGGCGATTAAAAATCCCTGTAAGCATATCACTTCTTGAAATCTGCTCCATTTCCTTGGAAAATTCGTTGGCCTTATTCCTTTCATAATGATGCTCATTGGAAACCCAAAGGGCAAGTACTGATATAAGTATCAGTATAACCGGAGCATTGGTTATCCAGTCGATAACCATCATTTCATCAGATACATGAGGGAAGATTTCAGGTAACAGATAATTTATTATCATTAATATCTGAGCTATCAAAATATAGCTAGATAGAAGAAAAATCCTCAATTTACCAGAAAAAGAATGGATAAGAGCCAATAGAAGTACTATCATATAAGGTATAGCAGAAGTCCTTAAACCTCCGCTGAAAATATAGAGTAATGGGAAAATAACGAAGATGATTAGGATGAAACTTATATTTCTTATCCATCTTCTCCTATTCCTTTTCTTTTGCTTTATATAAATGAAAGCAATAATCAGAATGAAAATTAAAAAAACTAGCCATTTTATATTATTGCCCATTGGAAGTCCTGTAACTATATTCATAACTACAATCATAAGTGTAGACAATACAATTGTCACATAAACGAAAAGCACCATTCTCTCTTCTAACGGATACTCCCTATTATTCAACATAAACTTCACAATAACACCTCTTTTTCCATTCTTATCTTAATAGATCTAACTATCAATACCCATTTTCTTCATCGTTACACTAAATAAGTTATATGTACCACCATAAATAGCAGTTGATGCTATAAAATGGTCTCCAGCCTTCGATTATACATTTAGTTTCTATTTTATTACTCATTTAAGTTCTCCATTACTATCCCAATTTTTTAATTAGGTAAATACATAATTAAATAAATATAATATTCTTAATTCATATACACTATAATCCACACCAAACCCCTATTAAATTAACTTAATTTCTTATTATAAGAATACTCTGTTTTTGACTATATTACCATATTTTACTTATATGCTATACTATATTTAATAATATCTTATTTAAATATTAACAAGGAGAATATTTTCATGTCAAAGAAAAACTTATTCATTACCCTAATCTCCTTATTAGTTTTACTACTAACAAGTATTTTGCTTTATTACTTTTTGTTTTTAAAACCCCAGTCAGTAAAAGATATGCCTATTCAAAAAAGAACTGAAATTGGAATAATAAAAGAAATTTCTAATGAGAGTGAATATGGAACAATATATATTGAAAGAGATGATTATAAGGCCTATGTTTCGGTAAATAAAAATACTATTATTACTGAAGAAAAATCGAAGCAAAAACTTTCTTTTAAAGATTTAAAGGTAGGGGATAATGTTAAGGTTAGTGTTCCTGAAATCATTATAGAAATATATCCTTATCAATATGCTACAGAGCGTATAATTATACTTAAATAATTTAAAAAACATCATTATAATTTTAATTATTTTGATGTTTTTTATTTAGCTCATTGTATAAGCCATACCACCTTTGCACTCCTTTTTCTAACTTATATAAATGTAAAAGGTAAAAAACTTCAATGACTCCAATAAAAAACACCAAGAAATATAATAAATTTTTATTAAATAATAGTGCCATCCCAAAAGTTATGGCTAAAAATAAACCAAAAAATAAAGTTACTATCATATGGACCAAGCGCTCATGTTGCATAAACATAATTTGCACCTTATGTAACTCTTTTATTTTACCCCAGTCTTGTTCCTCTTTAGATTCTAGAAGTCTTTTAATGTAATCTTCGTGTTTTTTCATATATTCAATCATATCCCAAGCCTATACTCCTTAATATATTCTTTTAAATCCGCTCCATCTTCTATTAAGTTTAAAAGTAGATTGGCACAAGCAAAACTATCACTACCTGAATCATGATGATTTAATTCTATATCATAATACCAACAAAGAGTTGGTAATTTATGATTTGCTGATTCCTTTAAAATCTTTCTAGCTATTTTCAAAGTATCTACATATAACAATAAAGAACTTTCTATACCATAATATATAAGTGTTTTTTTAAGAACACCTAAGTCAAAGTTCGCATTATGAGCTACTACTATATTTGTTAAAAAATCTTCAGCTATTATATCCCAGATAATAGGAAAAGTTGGAGCACTAATAACAGCTTCAGGTTTAATTCCATGTATACTGATATTTCTAAAATCAAAATTACATTCAGGATTAACTAGATAATTCTTTGAGTCAACAACTAGACCTTCTTCTATTTTAGTTATCCCAATCGAACATATTTTATCATTTTTAAAATTCGGGGTTTCTACATCAAAAACAATTATTCTTTTCAAACTAAACCTCCACTTTTTTACTAAACTTACTTTCTATTATATATCATTTTATCAATAAAAAAGCAGAGATAATAATTAAATTAATCTCTACTTTTTTATTGAGAAAATGATATCTTCTAAATTAAATTTGCATCTAATTAACTACAAATTCGTTTCCGTTAGCAATTCCTTTACTTAAAGCAATTCCTTTAAGTTTTAAATATAATTCAGCATTTGTTGAATTTATATATGGGAAAACAAATATAATACCAATAAAAAAGGCCAAAAGACCTAAAATAATCCAACCAATAAAAGATAGATCTAGTACAAATATATCTCCCTTATGTCCTTTAGTCATCCTTTCACTTAAGTTAATAGCTTCAGATGCCTTCATTCCTGGATTTTCAGTTAAAATATATGGAACCATTCTATATGCATAACTTTTAACAATACCCGGTATGATTAGTAACAAGGACCAAAGAACAATATATAAATTACGAAGAAATATTGTTAAGACCACATTAAAATAAGTTTCTTTACTAAATCCTGCCCCTAAATATTTAAGATTACTGTCTTCTTGTTGGTTTTTAACGAAAAACTTCTGTCCCCCTACTTCTAGTGGACCGCCAACAAAAATTGATATGAGTAATGAAAAAGTTATTATAATAATAGCGACTATTGCTATTATGGCTACTACAGGGAAAATTATATTAGCGTCAATGTTAGAAAATTCCTTACTCATATCTCCACTATTAAATTTCCAGTTAAAAGATAACCCTCCTCCTGTAGCAAATGATAATACAAGACTTGCAGCAAATGCCTTCCAATATGTATTTTTTAATATCTGTTTTGCTCTTAGTTTTAGTTCTAACCTAGTCCACATAATCTATCTCCTTTACATCTATATATAAGTTAACTAAATTATAACAAATAATATGTTTTAAACAATAATATTTATAACAATAAAAATGATCACCAAATAAATGATGATCACTTTTTATTTTATCAATTTAAAATCCAAACAAAAGCTTTATACGTTTCTTAAGTGATTTTCTCCAAATCATTATTTCTCCTAAAGTACAATAATTATCCATCATTAATACAACAAAAGATTCTTTAAACCTAGGTAAACTCAAGGTTAGTGGCCACATATGCTTTTTGATTATATCCTTTTCTGTCTTATTTAACTCAAAGTGTTTTTCAGCATTATTTAAAGCAATGCGTGGATGTACTATTCCATGTCTGCCTTTATACCCTTTATAACTTTTATCAGCATGCCAATCATAAAGAAAGAAGTCATGTAACAAACCACCTCTAGCTGCAGACCTAAAATCTAAACCAAAGTTTTTACAAAACCTATAACTTGCATAAGATACACTAAGACTATGTTCTAATGTTGATGTATTTCCATGTTGTATAAAACCCCTCATAGAACCAACCAATTTATGATCTAATAAATCACTTACACACTCTTCATATTCTTCCTCACTTGGAGGATCTATGAACCAATTAAACTTACTTTTTATAATTTTTAACAACTACATTCTCCCTAGACTAATTATTCTGCAGATTTTTCATCCACGTACTTCATATAATATCACTTTAAAATAAAAAATGTCTATTTTATTCTTAAAATTCAGATAACTTTCACATTCAATAAAAAAACTATTCTACTTAAAATCAAATTTATTCTTTAAAAATAAAACATTAAATTCGGCTAAAGTAAAAAACACCAAACATACACTAACCGTAAGAATAACCACAGGGTACATCCCAGAAAATCCATCAGCGGAAATATGTTTAATAAGTATACCTACATAAGCCCAAATAAAAACTAATCCATAAGCAAAATCTTTATTCCTTAAGATAGTTATTACTCCAATTAATAAACCAACTATTAAAACAATAACAGTCCATATTTCTGCAGATATTCCAAAACCATTCCAACCTATACTTACCAATAAGGTAGTCGCATTTGCTATAGTAGCCACAGTTATCCACCCAAAATAAATACTAAAAGGCAGGGCTATTAATAATTTTTCTCTAACTTCTAATTTTTCTGCCATAATTAATCTATTAATAAAAATTAAACACCCCAAGATAACCAGTATAAATAAAAATGATAATGGTATTAATTTATAATGCCAAGAGAAAATCCATGCTGTATTAGCTAGAGATGAAATTGCAAATAGAATTCCAACCTTTTCCAAAAGCTTAACTTTAACAGCAGTCTTTTTATCTTGAAAAATTCCTAATTGATAAAGTGTATATACAAATAATAGTAAATATATAACACCCCAAATAGAAAATGTCACACCTGCAGGAGCGAATAAATTTGTATAAAAATCAGATACTTCACCAGAATTTACACCATTTATAGGTAGTATATTCGCAAGAGCATTAACTAATATCATTAATACAAAAGTAAATGCAACTAACAGTTTAATAGAACTCTTAACACCATTTTTTTCCATCATATTTCCTCCTTTTATCAATTAATTACTATCTGTAATAATTACTTTGTTAAATTGTATCAAATATTAAGCAAAAATCAATCAGATGATTAATCCATCACTAACAAGATTGTATCAAAAAATGATGCTTTCTCAACTAGTCTTATTATATATTTAATGATATTATTTTATTAATGAGTTTTACTATTATGAAGAAGAGGAATTTACTATGGCCAAACTAAAAATCACAGAAACAATTCTAAGAGATGCCCACCAATCATTAATTGCAACTAGGATGACTACCAAAGAAATGGAACCTATATTAACTACACTTGATGATGTAGGTTATCATGCACTCGAAATGTGGGGTGGTGCCACCTTTGATGCTAGCCTTCGTTTCCTTAATGAAGACCCTTGGGAAAGGCTCAGAACTATAAAAAAATATGTTAAAAAGACTAAACTACAAATGCTACTTAGAGGACAAAACCTTGTCGGTTATAGAAATTATGCTGACGATGTTGTTGATAGCTTTATTAGACTATCCATTAAAAATGGTATAGATATTATTAGAATATTTGATGCACTAAATGACACTAGAAACCTAAAAGCAGGCATAGATTCTTGCAAAAAATATGGTGGACATGCCCAAGGTGCAATTTGTTATACAATAAGTCCAGTTCACACTAATAAACTATTTGTTAACCTAGCTAGAGAAATTGAAGATATGGGCGCTGATTCAATTTGCATAAAAGATATGGCGGGACTTTTAGATCCTTATAATACCTTTGCATTAATTAAAGATATCAAAGCAGCAGTTAGTGTTCCTGTAGAATTACACACTCATGCTACAAGTGGTCTTGGATCCACCTCCTACTTAAAGGCTGTAGAAGCTGGGGTAGATATTATTGATACTGCTCTTTCTCCTTTTGGAGAAGGCACTTCCCAACCATCAACTGAGCCAATGGTAGCAACCTTTAAAAATACACCTTATGATACTGAATTAAATTTAGATGCTCTAAATAAGGCTGCCGCATATTTTAAACCCTTAAGAGAAAAAGCACTAGAAAGTGGTCTAATGGATCCAAAAGTTTTAGGGGTCGATATTAATGCTTTAATTTATCAAGTTCCTGGTGGTATGCTATCAAACTTGGTACAACAATTAAAACTACAAAATGCAATTGATCATTTTGATGCAGTCTTAGAAGAAATACCTAAAGTAAGAGAAGATTTTGGTTTTCCTCCACTTGTTACTCCAAGTAGCCAAATTGTTGGAAGTCAAGCAGTTTTGAATGTACTATTAGGAAAGCGATATAAGATTGTCCCTAGAGAAGCCAAAGCACTTGTTAGAGGTATGTATGGAAAACCAACTATTCCAATTAGTGACGAAATATTGAATATTATCATAGGTAATGAGAAACCTATATCCGTTAGACCAGCTGATCTTCTCGAACCTGAATTAGAAAAAGCCAAAGCTGAACTTGGAGAATATATGGAAAGTGAAGAAGATCTATTAACTTATGTCCTATTCCCAAAGCCAGCCATCGACTATTTTAAATATAGAAAATTACACAAGAAATAATATAAAAATTAATTAACAAAAAGAAGAGAACCTGCAATGAATAATTCATTGCAGGTTCTCTTCTTTTAAATCTATTCTACCAAATTTTTGTTAAAAATTATTTACTTTCTTTTCTCTATAGATTAAACTTCCAATAATCAAACCATAACCTATAACCAATAATGGGAAGCTAATAAGGCCAGAAATTATTGGAATAGCTTTTAATATTCCTACACCTACTGCCATGAGTAATACTATGAGAATATTATTACCAACAGCCATTTTAGGCATCTTCTTACTAATCAAACTACTCAAGACAACTATTGCTATACCAACTGATAGATACAATAAAGCAGAATTTAATACTATTGTGAATATTCCTAATTTAAGACCAATCCCGGTTATGAATAAAAATATTGGTAATATGAAGGAAATAAGCAAGCCAACCAAACCGAAAAGAAATATAGTAGTTACTGCATTTCCCTTATCCATTAATCTCACAAACTTCTCCTTATGATCCTTATTGATTACAAATGTAATTACAACCCAAATCATAATCACTGAAAAAACAAAGCTCAAAAAGGTGAATAATTTACCAAGTAAAATCGATCCAGCAACATCAACTTGATTTTTCTCTCCTCTAAAGATACTACCTTGCACACTATCATCATCAATATCAACTTTATCAGCACTATAGTTTAAATCGCCAGCAATCATACCACTCAATGAAATATATCCAGCAGCAAGATAACCATCACCATTAATTTGCGAGTCAACATTAATATCTCTTCCAGTTAAGAATACATCAAGTCCAACTTTTGCTCCCTTATCAAGTTCCAACTTATTACCTGCGGCAAATACATTACCTCCCACTGTGCCAGAAATCTTAATATCTTGACCTGCAGTATAAATATCTCCACTCACCGAACCATTGATTTCAATATTACTTCCAGCTACAAATAAATTACCCATGACTTCACCATTGATAATAATATTGTTTCCGGCTGCATAAAGGTTACCTTTTATTTGACCATTATGCTCAAAATATGTTCCGGATACACTATAGTTTTCTTCTATAACCTCGTTACTTTCAACAATAACCCTATCACCACTATCTACTTTAAAACCTACTGCAGTAAGTGAAGCAAGTAGTATTAATGTAAATATTATTAAGCCTCTAAACATTTTTTTCATTTTCTTTCTCCTTTCATTTATACAAATAACTTTTTGTTAATTATTATTTTTTTTCTTTAAAGCTGCATTTACTTTGTTAATCTTAATTCTCATATTTAAGAAAATTATTAACCAGAATGCAATATATCCAACCAAGAAGACTAATAGATAAACTAATAGACTTCCAAAAGTATAAGGATAAAAATAGAATACCTCCTTATTAGGTAAAAAGGTTCCAAGGATAACTCTTATATTGGAAAAAAACTGAGTAATCAAATCATGTTTTATCCAATAGTTTATATAAGAAACAATATAGAAACTTGAACCAACAACAAGAAAATGAATTATTGTAGATTTTAAAATGCTAAATTTCTCATATAGAAATATAGTTGATATCCCACCGATTATTCCACCAAGAATACCAGTTGTTAAAATTTGAAATGCCATGGCCATGGGTAGACTTCCAAAAAAGACAACAAGCCCATCCTTTGCTCCATAATATTGATTATTACCAGCAACAAAAGCTACCACAATAGAACCAATATACAAAATAACGACTCCTAGCAATATTCCCAACAATATATTCCCTAATATTTTATTCCTCATCCTATCACCTATATTCCTAATACTTCTTTAATCTTACCTACATACCTTCTAGATACATATGTAGTTTCCTTATTATCTAAATTCACACAAATTGTACCACTAAAGCTTAAATCGAAATTTACTACTCTTTTCAAATTAATGATTTCAGAGTTTGATATTCTTACAAAATTATTCTTATCTAGTCTTTCTTCTAATTCGTAAAGTCTAGCTTTAATCAAATAAGTACCAATACTTGTTTGGGCCAAGACCTTTTGCATAGAAGAATATATTCTGATGATTTTATGCTCATCAATTATTTCAACAATATCATCTTTAAAACCAGTAATAGTTCCTTTGGGATTCTTATTCTCTATTTCTTTAAGTTTATTGATGATTTCTGTTATTTCTTCATCAATCTTACTTGCCTGAACTATTATTGTTGTTTCTTGTGTTTTCTCATCAATTCTAATATCAATCTTCAATTTCGGGGCCTCCCTCAAGTTCTAAAAAAAGTATATCATAATACTATATGAATTCATCCAAATAAACATAATTGGTATATTTTTATATATATTCGGTCATTTATACATATTGCATAGTTATTTTTTATGTATTAAAATTATCCTGATGATTAATAATATATAGAATACGTGAAAAGAGGTATTTTAATGAAAGAAAAAGCATTAGAAGTATTAAAAAAATACAATAAAAGTGAAGCCCTAGTACGCCACGGTATTGGAGTAGGAGGTGTAATGGCCTATTTTGCCAATGAAGCTAAAGAAGATGTGGATTATTGGACTGCAGTAGGATTACTACATGACATAGACTATGAAATGTATCCAAATGAACATTGCATTAAAGCCAAGGAGCTATTAAAGGAAAATGGCTATGATCAAGAATTCATCCACGCTGTTGTATCACATGGATATGGTCTGGTTGTTGATATAAAACCAGAACTATATATGGAAAAGGTACTCTATACAATTGATGAACTAACCGGACTAATCGGAGCTGCTGCCTTAATGAGACCTTCAAAATCAGTCATGGACATAGAAATAAAAAGCGTCAAAAAGAAATTCAAGGACAAAGCCTTTGCAGCCAGTATAAATAGAGAAGTAATTCTTGAAGGTTGTCAAATATTAGATATAGAACTTGATGTAATTATAGACAAGTGTATCCAAGGAATGCGTAGTGTAGCTAAAGATATCGGACTATAATCTACAGCATAAGCTTATCAACCATAGATAATAATCCATGATTTAAGCAAGGAGAGCTAATAATGAAGTGTATACCTAACATAATTACCATGATTAGAATAATACTATCCCTAGTCATATTAATAACAATTCCTTTATCTCCTTCCTTCTTTGTTCTCTATTTTATCTGTGGTTTAAGTGATTTACTTGATGGTTATATTGCTAGAAAAACAAAATCCACAAGTAAACTAGGAGCCAACCTAGATGGACTTGCAGATTTCATATTTATTGCAGTTGTCTTATATTCTCTAATCCCTATTATAGACTTTCACTACTTGTCCCTAGTCTTCATCGGACTAATAGCATTGATCAGACTATCATCTCAGATTATAGGCTGGGTTAGATTCCATAAATTAGCTTTTCTTCATACCTATTTTAATAAAGTCACAGGTCTTGCTCTTTTCATCTCACCTCTTCTACTAGTTATATTAGATTTTAATATAACTCTAATACTAGTATTATCCTTAGCCATGATATCAGCAATTGAAGATCTATATCTTAACCTAAAGGAAAAGAAACTAAACTTAAATAACAAAGGTATCTTCTTCAACTAACTATAATGAATTCTTCTTTAATCTAAATCTCCAGATAGCTAATAGTAGAAAGAAGACAAATGATGCAGCAAGTACCATTATATGTGTAGGCACACTTATAAATCCATCACCAGACGTGAAAACTACCCCTAAGGTCACCTTGAAATCCTCAAATCTATCTATCGGCACATTTGCAAAGGACTCTTTCATAGGGACCTCCATGAATACCTGTCTAAACAAAGCTGCAGAATGGGAAATCGGGAAAAGTTTTATAGCTAATTGTACTGTTTCTGGCAGGGTTCCTAATGGAACATATATACCTGTTAAAAATCCAATCAAGGTTCCTAGAATCGTACTAAATGAAGCAAAAGCATTTTGACTCTTAAAGAAAGTAACAATAAAGGCTACCATCGAACTACTTGTTAGAGTAGTGAGAAGAACTAATCCAATTATCTTTAGGATATTCATTAATGGAAGTATTCTCCCTCCATTAATTACTATATAAGCTTCACATAAAATAAAAGCTACCATAGATATAATAATGCCAATAATAAATGTGCTAATTAAATATCCACCAATCAGCCTGCTTCTTTTAATAGGTGAACAATAAAAATCCTTAAATATTTTTTTGTATCTATCATCAACCATAATTCCAAAAGCTCCAAGAGTGGTTGTAATAGAGGTAACAGACAACAAGCCCCCCATAATCCAGCTGTCCATTAAGAACCTACCACCTGGAATATCTACTAGACTAGAAGACAACATATCTCCAAGAAATAAAATATATAAACCTATAATAATAAAAACAGCCAACAAAGAAAAGAAAACAGCACTTCTGTCTCTAAAGAATAATTTAAGATTTCTTAATATCAATTGTTTCATTCCCTTATTTCCTTTCCAGTTATATTAATAAAAGCATCATCCATTGTTCCTTTTAACACTTCAAAACTAATCAAATTTTTCCTATACTTTTCAATTATAGGAATAGCCTCGAAAGTGGTCCCAATTTCTAGGACTATAGTATCTGCTAATACTAAATAATTACGCCCATCCTTTTCTATTCCCCTTTTTAACAGCTCAATATCTCTTGCAGTCAATATCAATCTATCCTTAGAGTATTTATCCCTGAGTTGTGAAGGTGTTCCACTAGCTGCAAGTTCACCATTATCGATGATTATTACATAATCAGCTTCAGCTGCTTCTTCCATATAGTGAGTTGTAAGAAATACTGTCATCCCAGTGTCTGCTTGCATTTCCTTGATAGATTTCCATATATTTCTCCTAGTTTGTGGATCCAAACCTGTAGTAGGTTCATCTAAAAACAAAATTTCAGGAGTATTTATCAAAGCTCTAGCTATATCACTTCTTCTTCTTTGACCTCCAGAGAGCTTACCATAGGGACGGTCAAGAAATTCTAGCACACCACAAGCTGTGGCTGATTTTTCAACAGCCTTATCTAGTTCAGTTTTACTTAAACCATAAAAACTACCTCTAACAAGAAGGTTTTCTCTGACAGTAAGTAAATTATCTAATAAACTATCTTGAAAGACTACTCCTATAAGACTTCTAATCTTGTCATCATCAACTCCTACAATATTTCCTTTGATTGTAACTTGACCAGAATCTTGCTTAAGCAAAGTGCTAATTATATCAATAGTTGTTGATTTGCCAGCACCATTAGGTCCTAGAAATGCAAATAGTTTCCCCCTTTCAACAGTAAAACTAATATCTTTTATAGCTTCAACTCTGTCATAAGATTTTTTCAAATTCTTTACTGAAATAATTTCATCCATTCAATCACTTCCTTTTAACATATACTAAATATAAATCAAATTTAGTAATATATTTATTTTACTTTATAAAAACAATAGTAGTATTTAAATTTAACTCCTAATGCAATATATATTTGTGCTATTATTTTGGACAAATACTGGATAATGACAGTTCCTGAGTTTTAAGCTACTTTTTATTATATCCTTCATCTAAAATGCCCCGAAAAAAATAAAAGCCTTTACTAGAGGTTTTTATTTTCTATTATATTAATTCAATTCTTTAATTAATAGACTAATTCTTTTTTCAATTTCAGCAATTGTTTTTTTAAATTCCTCATCACTTTTTCCTGTTGGATCCTCTAATCCCCAATCAACTCTATAATCACATGGTAAATATGGACATTCAACATTACAACCCATTGTTACAACAACATCAACTTTTGGTATTTCACTTATAAGCTTTGAGTATTGCTCTTTTTCCATATCTAGATTATAAAGCTCCTTCATCAGCCTGACAGCATCTTGATTAATTTGTTCTTTTTTCTCTGTTCCTGCTGAAAAACTTTCAAACACCTCATGACCTAATAACTTACCTAAAGCTTCAGCAATTTGAGAACGACAAGAATTATGAACACAGATAAAAGCCACTTTTTTCTTAATTTTATTCATTTTTGTCAAACATCCCTTTTGTTTTATTTATAAATACACTCATCCTTATCTTAAATGACATACCTAATTATATCAATATTTTTCAATGTTATCTAATTTTATCCATATGAATATTTTGTCTAACAAATAATTTACTATATTACTAAAACTTTATTGTCTTCATCCACTAATTGTTCTACTGAACTATACATATTAGTAATTAAACCAATTTTTAAATTGTCTTTAAGATTATAGAAATCAAGACAAGTTCCACAACTATAAATCACAGTTCCTTTATTCTTAAAAGCTTTTAAAACCTCTATTACCTCTAAATTCTTTGTTGTTAATTCAACACCACTATTCATTAAAATTATAGACTTAACTTTTTTATCACTTTCTAAAAGACTAACTAAAAAACTTTTCATCAATATATTACCTAACTTAGGCTCACCTTCTCCAAAAAGACATGATTTTATTAAAACCACAACAGCATTTTCAGCACTAGTTTTCACTTCCTTATTATCTTTTCTTAAAAATAGTTCAATTCCTTTTTCATTTTCTACTATAGTAACCTTACATCCAGAATTTAAGCCAAAACGTTGAACATTATCCCTTGCGACTTCATTATCAACGAGGATCGAAGCTTCACTTACTTCTTCCATTGCTTTTTTTATTAATATTACTGGTCTTGGACAATCTAGTCCTCTTCCATCTAATTTTTTCATAATATCCTCCATTTAAATTCTCTTATCTATTATATAGCAAATTCAATGCAATATAAATAAAAACTATTTAATAATAAATAGTTTTTATATTAATTCATATAACATAAAATAATCTTTGTTTATTTAAGTGGAGTAATTAATATTATTTGGTATAATTAAAGAAATTAATTAATAAGAGGTGTTTTTATGGGGTCTTTAATCTTATTATCCTTATTAGGTGTCTTTGTTGGAGTTATTGGCACTATGATCGGTGCTGGTGGAGGATTTATTCTCGTACCAATTCTTTTAATTATCTACCCAGATAAATCTCCAGAAGAGATAACAAGTATATCTTTAGCTGTAGTTTTCTTTAATGCAGTATCTGGTACTTTAGCTTATCAAAAAATGAAAAGAATTGATTACAAATCAGGAATACTCTTTTCTATAGCTATAGTTCCTGGTGCTATTCTAGGTTCTTTAGTAGTAGGAATGTTATCTAGAAATATTTTTAATTTGATTTTTGGAACTCTTTTAATTGTCATAGCTACCTACCTTATATTAAAACCCGATAATAAAAATAATGTAACTTCAACAATAAATAAAAATTTCACATATCGTCAAATTATTGATTCAGATAACTATAAATATGCATACGCATATAATAAGAAGCTTGGATTAGGCCTAAGTCTTATAGTTGGTTTTGTATCAAGTTTATTAGGTATTGGTGGAGGAATTATCCACGTACCTATTTTAGTACATGTATTAAATTTTCCAGTCCATTTAGCAACAGCAACATCTTACTTTATTCTAACAATTATGGCCTTTTCAGGCAGTCTAATTCGTCTATTTAATGGAACTTTATCAGATAGTTACCTGTCTGTTCTAGTATTAGCAATTGGGGCAATAATTGGAGCTCAAATAGGTGCTAGACTTTCAAAGAAACTCAAAGGTCGTTTAATCATTAAAATATTAGCCTTAACCCTATCCATTGTTGGTCTAAGAATACTCTTTTTAGCTTTTAAATAAATTAATATTCAAATTCCTCACTTTTAAAATCAACTTCAATGGTAACGTGATCTATGTTATTTTTTTTCAATAATTCTCTAATTTGTTTTTTCATATCAATAATATCTTGTCTTGTTGAGCTATCACTTACAATAATATGTAAACTTAAAAGATTTTTTTCTCCATCAAGTGACCATATATGAGTGTGATAAGCTTTCAAAACATCAGTCTTTTCAAATATTTGACCTTCTATTTTTTCTATAGAAATATTTTGCGGCACACCTTCAAGAAATATATTTAACGTTTCTTTTAAATTCTTAAAAACATTAAATAAAACATAAATAGTTATAAATACAGATAGAGCTGGATCAATCCAAGGTAAATCCGCAAAAAGCATAACTATACTACCAATCAATACAACTACCCAACCTAATACATCTTCTAATAAATGCCAAGAAACAACACGTTCATTTAATGATGAACCATGTCTAAGCCTAAGAACAGCTAAACCATTTATCAAAATTCCTATGACTGCAAAAATTATCATTCCTTGAGGATTTACTTCTTGTGGATAAAAAATTCTAGGAATTGCTTGGCTTAATATAATAACTGACCCTATTATTAAAATAATACTATTAAGAAGTGCTCCAAGTAAGGAGAATCTAGCGTAGCCAAAAGAAAATTTATGATCAGTTCCTTTACCTGCATATTTTTCAAGAAACCATGCAATACCTAGGGATAAAGAATCCCCTAGGTCATGTAAAGCATCAGATAAAATAGCCATACTATTAGTCCATAGACCTCCAATAACTTCTAATATAGTAAATGAAAAGTTTAATAAAAAAGCAACTTTAATATTTCCAATTCTATCATGATTATGATTATGAGGTTGATTATGATTTTCTGACATTATTTGCCCCCTCTTTACTTATTACAATATATTCTAACACAGAACTTTACATTCTATATAGACTTTAATTTATCCATAATTAGCTCTTTTCTCTACAGTTTAAACCTTTAACCTCTAGATTTTTAGTATATTTTAAAGGCTATTTCACATCTATCAATTTATTTTATCATATAAAAGTAGTAATCCTACTAAAAAATATCTAATATTGTAAAACTCATATTTATCTGATAACATACTTGTATTAGTTTATAAAATAGAAATTTAAAGGAATCATTATGAAATCAATTAGTTGGGAAAAAAAAATTCTAAGACAAGAAATTAAAGAAATAAAAAATAAGTTAACAACTGAATATATTAATTTAGCTAGTTCAGCTATAACTAAACAACTATTAAATACAGATACCTTTAAAAAAGCAAAAGTAGTTATGTGTTATCTTTCTTTTGGTAATGAGGTTAATACTAAAAATTTTATCAAAGAATGTCAATCATTAAACAAACGTATATTAGCCCCAGTAATTATAAAAAATTCTGATGGCATATTTGTAATGGAAGCCTCAGAAATAATCGATTTCAAAAATGAACTTACACCTGGAGTTATGGGCATTATGGAACCAAAAAAACAATTTCAACGACTAACTAATCCTGAACTCATAGACTTTATAGTTATTCCTGGACTAGCCTTTGATAAAAAAGGGAATCGCCTAGGTTATGGTGGAGGCTATTATGACTATTTTTTAACAAGAACTAGACTAGATTCCACTAAAATAGCTATAGCCTACACTAAACAAATAATCAATGAAGTACCTATAGAAGAACATGATACACCAGTAAAGAATATTCTTACTGAAGAAGGTTTTATTAATATAATTATTTAACTATATATGGCTAGCTAATATATAATATTTCTTCTTCTGGTATCTTCAAATAAATATAATTCCCCTCAGGTCTTAAATCCCATTCTTTCTTCTTGACTTTAAAAATAATTTCCGAATATTTCTCATCACCATCTTTTACTAAATGGACGTTATATTCAAACATATCTTCATAAATTTTTATTATCTTAAATCTAAAACTATTCATCTTTTTTTTATCATCATCTAGTATAAAATTGTGAGCTCTTATACCAATATGAGTAGTATCAATAGGAACAGCATTTCCAACTTCAAGTTCTAAACCCCAATCTACCGCTCTTATTCTATTTCTTTCTAATAATTCATATTTTGAAATGTTTTTACATCCAGTTAGTCTAGCTGCTATTAAAAGTTTAGGTTTATGAAAAATATCTTTAGTATTACCAAATAAAACAGATTTACATTTATTTAAAATAACTAAATTCTTACAAAACTTATAGGCTTCATCTCTACTATGGGTTACCATTAATACTTCCCCATTATAGTCTTTTAGTATTTCTAAAACTTCATTTTGTAATTTTTCTTTTAAGTGCATATCTAAAGCAGAAAAAGGTTCATCTAACATTAAAACATCTGGTTGATAGATCATACATCTAGCTAAGGCAATTCTTTGTTGTTCCCCACCAGATAGTTGATTAGGATATTTTTTACCTTGACCTTCAAGATGAAAGTTTTTTAATATTTTTTGTACTCTTTCACTTTTTTCTAATTTTGAGCAAGCTAAACCAATACCTATATTTTCTTCAACTGTCATATGAGGAAACAAAGCATAGTTTTGAAAAAAATAACCTATATTACGTTCTTGTGGTTTTAAATTAATTTTCAATTGAGAATCAAAAAGGACTTTACCATTTAGTACGATTCTACCCTCATCAGGAGTTTCAACTCCGGCAATACATTTTAAAGTCATACTCTTACCACTACCTGATGCTCCTAAAAAAGCCAAATATTCACCATTAGTTTCAAATGAAACATTAAGGTTGTAAGATCTCAGTTTTTTCCTTATATCTACATGTAAACCCATAATTAATTCCTTATCTTAAATATTTTCTATCTTTTAAACTAAAGTAATTCATAAGAACCACAACTAAGAAGGATATTACTAATATTATTATTACATAATATAATGCTATATCCATATTTCCAGCTGCAACTTCCGAATAAATAGCTAAAGGCAATGTTCTAGTTTTATTAGCAATATTTCCAGCAATCATAGCTGTTGCTCCAAATTCCCCTAGTCCTCTAGCAAATGAAAGTACTCCTCCTGCAAGAACTCCTGGTAGAGCTAAAGGCATAGTAATTTTCCAAAAAATCTTACCTTCTGACATGCCTAGTGTTCTTCCTGCCATAATTAATTGCTTATCTACTTGCTCAAAAGCACCTCTAGCCGAGCGATACATTAAAGGAAAAGAAATTACTACTGCAGCAATAACTGTTGCAGTCCAAGAAAAGACTATCCTAACCCCTAGTACTTCTAATAAAAATCTACCAAAGGGTCTATTAACCCCAAAAGTCATCAATAGCAAGAAACCCACTACAGTTGGAGGTAAAACTAACGGCAAAGTCATAAAACCATCAACTACCATCTTAGCTTTTTCAGACTTCATATTAACTACTAATCTAGCCACAAATAGTCCTAACATAAAAGTCAGGACTATTGCTACAGCTGCTGTTTTAATTGATATTATTATTGGTGAAAGATCCATGATAATCTCCTATTTTATAATTGTGAATCCATTATTCTCAAATATATCTAACATATCTTTTGTTTTTAAAAATTCTGTAAATTTTTTAGATGAATCCTCATTATTTGTTCCTTTAATTACACCAATTGGATAAATAACTCTTTTTACACTACCTATAGGTGCTTCTTCTACTATTTTAACATTTTTATTAGTCATTGCATCAGTAGAATAAACAATTCCTGCTTCTGCACTACCTTCAGCTACCCAATTCAAAACTTGCGTAACATTTGTTCCAAGACTTGCTTTAGTAGAAACCTTATCCCAAATTTTTAAATTTACTAGTGCTTCCTTACCATATTGTCCCGCTGGTACACTAGCAGGATCTCCAAGAGCAATATTGTCAGCTTTAATAATATCTGTAAAATTCTTTATATCTTTAGTACTATTTTTTGAAACAATCAATACTATTTTATTTTCTAATAAATCAATAACTGAATTTTCTAGTAGTAACCCTTGTTCTTCTAAGGCTGTCATTTCTTTAGTTGCTGCAGACATAAACACATCTATACTAGCACCTGCTTCTATCTGTGATTGTAGTTTACCTGAACTATCATAAGTCCCTTGCACTTTAATATTAGGGTACTTCTTTTGGAAGGCAGGTGTGATTTCTTTCTCCAAAGTGTTTTTCAAGCTTGCTGCTACAGCAATTGTGATAGTTACTTGTTCTTTTTCATTATCATTTTTCCTAGTATTATCACAACCAGAAAAAACGAAAAACATAGCTAAAAACATTAGAACTATACTTAATCTTTTCTTCATTGTTTCTCCTCTAACTTAGAATAAACTTAAAAGTTTTAGCTAAAAAATATATATTCAAACACAACTATAACTAACTAAAACTAACTATTACTAACTATTACTAACTAAAAACATTATACTAAAACTAAATATGACTGTCAATAAATTGTTATCTCTATAAGCATATGGTAGAATAAAAAATAAATATAATGTAGATTGATGAGGATTATTTTAATGAATATAGAAGAATTATATACACCTGAAGAAATAGCAGCAAAACTTAAAATAACTAAATATACTGTCTATGAAATGATTAAAAGAGGTGATTTAGATGCCCATCGTCTTGGTAAACAGCTACGTATTTCTGGAGAACAATTAAATCAATATCTTCAAAGAGCCAAAGGATCTTCTAATATTTATGATGCAGAAATAAATTCAACTGGTAGTGAGACTACTGCTTTAGTCGATAAAACAATTATCTTTATCAATACAGAACTTAGAGGAAAAGTTAGAATATCAATTCATCCTGATGATATTATTTTGAGTAAGGAACCGATGGTCAGTAGTGCTAAAAACAACTATAAAGGTAAAGTTATAGATATTATAGAAGACAATACAAGTGTTAAGATTATTTTAGATATTGGTATTCCAATCTCAGCTATAATTACAAAAAAATCTTTCTATACAATGAACATTAAAAGAGGTCAAGAACTTTTTGTTATATTTAAAACAATGTCAGTTAAGGTATATAAGTAAAAAAAAATAACTGGACTTGATTGCTTACCAATATATGTTATGCTATTTATACAGACCGAAATGTTTGTAAAATCAAACAAATATAACATTAGGAGGAACAAAAAATGGAACACAAGTTAAAAGACTTACCTTTTAGTATGGACGCATTAGAACCAATTATATCTCGTGAAACTCTCGAGTATCATTATGGTAAACATCACCAATCATATGTAACAAATTTGAATAAACTGATTGTAGGCACTGAATTTGAGAATATGACTTTAGAGGAAATAATTATGAAATCTAGTGCTGGCATATTTAATAATGCTGCTCAAGTCTTTAATCATACATTCTACTGGAATAGCTTAGCTCCCAACGCTGGTGGAGAACCAAGTGGTAAATTAGCTGAGTTAATCAGTAAAGAATTTGGTTCATTCTCTGCCTTCAAGGAAAAATTTAGTAAGACAGCGGCTACAACATTTGGTTCTGGTTGGGCTTGGTTAGTTAAAGATAAGAATGGAAAATTAGAAATAGTAAGTACTAGTAATGCTGGAAATCCAATGACCGATGGTAAAAAACCATTATTAAATTGTGATGTATGGGAGCATGCCTATTATATTGATTATAGAAACGCCCGTCCTAGTTATATTGAAAAATTTTGGGATTTAGTAAATTGGGATTTCGTTTCATCTAATCTAGAATAAACAAAAAACTTTAATAGTCAAATTAAAATAAAATAGAAAAAAAGATGAGCTATGAAATATTTCATAGCTCATCTTTTTTTTAAAAATTAATATCTATTATCAGCATAATTAACCCAACCGCCTTCTTGTACTAATACCTTATCAAAGCCACCAAGTTCAAAATCTAGAACTTCAGATTTCTCACCAGAACTCACATAAATCTTAGCCTTATCTATATCAACTTCTATATTAGTTTTAGAACCAGAATAGTTATTAAATAAATTGTCAATCTGAGCCTTTGGTAATTCAATAGCCATCATCCCACAGTTGAACATATTTTGTCTAAAAATTCTAGCAAAACTTTCAGCAATAACAACATTTATCCCATTAACCTCTAAAGCCCAAGGAGCATGTTCTCTTGAAGAGCCACAACCAAAATTTTCTCTAGTAACCACAACAACCTTATCTTTAATATCTTCTTTATTATCAAAGCCAGTTAAAGTTAAATCCTCTAATAAATAGGGCTTTAAGGCCTCTTTAGTAATTTCAGTTAGATACCTAGCAGGGATTATTTCATCAGTATTAATATCACTTCTATCTAAAAATAAAACTTTTCCATTAAAATTCTTCATTATTTTCACCATTTATCCTTTATACAATTGAGAATTAACTATAGTTCCAGCAATAGCAGAAGCTGCAGCAGTAGCTGGACTCATTAAATGAACCATACCACCCTTTCCCATTCTGCCAGTAAAGTTACGATTAGTAGTAGAGGCACAAACCTCACCACTCGCAAGAACACCATTACTCATACCAAGACAAGCACCACAAGTAGGATTTGTTACACAAAATCCAGCACTTTGGAAGATTTCAATCAAACCTTCTTTTAATGCCATAGTATAAATTGCAGGTGAAGCAGGACTAACAATTGCCCTAACTTCATCACTAATCCTTTTTCCTTTAAGAATACTAGCAGCAACTCTTAAATCCTCAATACGACCATTAGTACAACTACCAATATATATCTGATCTAATTTAGTTCCAGTCAATTCCTTAACTGATTTTACCTGATCAGGTTTATTTCCAAAAGTTGCCATTGGTTCTAGTTTACTAATATCATAATCATACACTTTTTCATAAATAGCATCTTCATCAGAAACCCATTTGGAATAATCCTTCAAGGCCTCTTCTTTAGAACTAAATTCATCTTTAATATGATTCCATAAATAATCTACTGTTGTCATATCAGGATAGCAAACACCAACTGTGCCTCCTGCCTCAATTGCCATATTACATAAAGTCATACGTGACTCCATAGACATTTCATCAACAACAGGTCCTGTAAATTCTATAGCCATATTAGTAGCACCATTAACAGTTAACTCTTTAATAATAAAAAGAATTAAATCCTTAGCATAAACACCAGGTCTTAAACTTCCTTTTAAATTGAATTTAATCGACTTAGGTGATTTAAAAGCACAAACTCCTTTTAGAATTCCCACTTCCAGGTCTGTTGTTCCAACACCTGCTGCAAAGGCACCAAATGCTCCATGTGTACAAGTATGAGAATCTCCCATAATGATAGTATAACCTGGTCTAACAAAGCCTTTTTCAGGGAAAATTACGTGGCATACGCCATTTCTTCCAATATCAAAAAAATCCTTTATTTTATGCCTTCTAGCCCAGTCCCTAATTATTTTTCCTTGTTCTGCAGTTTTTGAGTCCTTCGCTGGAGTAACATGATCGATTACAGCTTTAATTTTTGTTGAATCAAAAACTCTATCCTTACCTCTTGCCATCAAATCTGTAATAGCAATTGGTGTAGTTATTTCATGACAGAAGACTCTGTCTAATTTTAATACATGAGTATCTGGATAAGGTTGTTCTACCCTATGTGCATCAAATATTTTTTCTACTAATGTTTTGCCCATTTCATTCTCCTTTTTCTTTTCTTACTCGTTCCCTATAATTATATAGTTTTTGATGAAAATTATAAAGTCTAAAATCATATTTTCGTGGTAATATAATAGTATAAATAATAATGAAGTATTATTCATTATAGTAAGGAGATAATATTATGAAAATTAAAATTCTATTTGTTTCAATTTTAAGTATTCTTCTTCTATTTACTCTGACTGGTTGTGGCAGACAGGAAGTTAGCGAAAATCTTAAAGAACTAGCCAAAGTAGAAGTTAAAGAATATGAAGGAAAGGATTTATCCTCAATCGTTGATTTTAGAGAAAATTCAATTGCAGGTCCTCAAAATGTGGACATAAGCAAATATAAGCTAAAAATTGATGGATTAGTAGAAAATCCTAGTGATTTCACCTATGATGAAATTCTTACAAACACAAAGTATACTAAAGTAGTAAGACTAGACTGCGTTGAAGGTTGGAGTGTTGATATCCTTTGGGAAGGTGTTTTAGTTAAGGATCTCTTAGATAAAGTTCAAGTTAAAAGCTCTGCTAATACTGTGATTTTTTATGCATATGATGGGTATAGCACTTCACTTCCACTTAGTACAATCCTTGATAAGGATATGATTATGGCCTTTAAGATGAATGGTGTGGTTCTCCCTCCAGAAAGAGGATATCCATTCCAGTTAGTTGCTGAAGATAAGTTAGGTTATAAATGGGCTAAATGGATAACTCATATAGAATTATCTAGTGATGAAAACTATAAGGGTTATTGGGAAAGTAGAGGATATAGTAATGAAGCTAATGCCGAAAATTGATCGAATTGCTGCCTGGGTTCTTCTATTATCATTTATAACCTATATGCTCTCAGGTATTGATACTGTAAGAAGACTTTTGATACCCCAGTTATCATCACTTATACATTTGCAATATCTTTTTATTCCAGCACATATTGCCTTTACTATCCATACTACTTACGCAATACACCTGGCTATAAAAAGATGGAATCTATGGAACACAATAAGTAAAATAATCTTATCCATTTACTTATTGTTGAATGTAACTCTATTAGTCTATTACATTACAAACTTTTATTAAAATTTATCAAACCGTAACTGTAGATACATCATATTCTATTAACCTATAGTACAATATCAGTATAATAAGAAAATATGAAAGGAAGTTGAACTTTATGGAAAATTTTACTGCGAGAGTAGATGCAAGAGATTATGAACCAAAACTTAAACATCCAGCTATCTTTGGAGCCTTTGATGCCCTAAAACCAGGAGAAAAAATGGAGTTGATAAATGATCATGAGCCTAAACCACTTCTTTATCAATTCATGATAGAAATGCCTGAACAATACGAATGGGATTACCTTGAAGAAGGACCTGAAATTTGGAGAGTTTGTATAACTAAAAAGTAGAACCTAAAATACGATACCCTACAATAATTTAAGAGCTATTAAGATTTAATCTTAATAGCTCTATTTTTTATACTTCATTTTTCACTAAATCATATAATCTTTTGTTTTGAAAAATTCTTTCCTTACCTATTTTTTCAGAAACAAGAAAGCCTTCTTTTTCTAAGGATGAAAGATAACTACTAGCTGTTTTTCTTGTAACCTTTAATCCCTTTTCGATATATACTGTCTTAGTATAAATCTCATAGAAAAGTAAATCAATTAATGCCTTAGAGTAAATCTTTGGAAGTTTCTCTTTTATTTCAGTATTAATTAATCCTAGCTCAGTATTAATTCGCCTAACGAGTCTTAAGGATTCTACTGCAGTTTCCTCAATACCTTTAAGAATATATATAATCCAATCTTCAATCTTCAATATTCCCATATTTTACCTATGTCAAGAGTACGTGGATAAAATATTAACTATTTTACCCACGTACTCACATGTTTATATTATATTTTCTCTTATACGCTTGGATTCACCCATTTGAGAGTCAACTCTTCATCAACATAGTCCACTGTGATAGCAGCACCATCAAGAATCTCTCCGCTAATTAGTTTCCTTGCTAACAAGTTCTCTACCTGATTTTGTAAGAAACGTCTTAAAGGTCTAGCACCATACACAGGATCATAACCACCTTCAATTATATACTCAACAGCCTTATCAGTCATAGAAAGCTTCAATCTACGATCATCAAGCCTTGACTGAAGTTCTTTTACCAATATATGAATAATCTGTTCAATATCTCCTCTATTAAGAGGCTTGAAGAAAATAATATCATCAACTCTATTTAAGAACTCAGGCCTAAATAAGCGCTTAAGTTCATCCATAACCTCTTTTCTAGCAACCTCAGTTATATTACCCTTCTTATCAATACCCTCTAACAAATATGAAGAACCAACATTAGAAGTCATGATGATAATAGTATTTTTAAAATCAACCATACGACCTTGTGAATCAGTTATCCGTCCATCATCTAAAACCTGTAATAAAATATTAAACACATCCGGATGAGCCTTCTCTATCTCATCAAAAAGTATTACAGAATAAGGCTTACGACGAACTGACTCAGTTAATTGACCCCCCTCTTCATATCCAACATATCCAGGAGGGGCACCAATCAATCTAGAAACAGCATGCTTCTCCATATACTCACTCATATCAATACGAACAATATTTTCCACAGAATCAAAAAGATTAATAGCAATAGTCTTAGCCAATTCTGTTTTACCTACACCAGTAGGACCAAGAAAAATAAAGGATCCTATTGGTCTTTTAGGATCTTTAATCCCTGCCCTTGCTCTAATAATAGAATCAGTCACACTTTGTACAGCTTCATCTTGACCAATTACACTCTCATGAAGAATCTCATTTAAACGCATTAATTTTTCTCTTTCACCCTCAACAAGTTTTGTTAAAGGAATACCAGTCCATTGAGAAATAATTTTAGCAATTTCTTCTTCTATAACTTCCTCTCTAATAAGAGGAGTAGCCCCTCTGTTCTTCATAAACTTTTCTTCCTCATCTTTTAATCTCTTTTCAAGTTCAGGAATTTTACCATACTTTAATTCAGCAGCTCTATTTAAATCATACTCTCTCTCAGCTTTTTCAACCTCTTGATGAAGTTGTTCAATTTCTTCTCTTAACTTACTTACATGAGTAATAGCCTTTTTCTCATTATCCCACTGAGACTTCATAGTCATCATTTTTTCCTTTAAATCAGCAAGTTCTTTTTGAAGAATATGTAACCTATTATGACTAGCCTTATCTTTTTCCTTCTTAAGTGCCGCTTCTTCAATCTCCAGCTGCATTACTCTTCTAGAAACCTCATCAAGTTCTGCAGGTAAAGAATCTATTTCAGTTCTAATTAAAGCACAAGCCTCATCAACTAAATCAATCGCCTTATCAGGTAAGAAGCGATCACTAATATAGCGGTGAGACAAAACAGCAGCAGAAACTAAAGCATTATCATGAATTCTAACACCATGAAAGACCTCAAAACGCTCTTTCAAACCTCTAAGTATTGAAATTGTATCCTCTACAGTAGGTTCATCAACCATAACCGGTTGGAAACGACGTTCTAAAGCAGAATCTTTTTCAATATATTTTCTATACTCATCTAAAGTAGTTGCTCCAATACAATGAAGCTCACCACGAGCCAACATTGGCTTTAACATATTGCCAGCATCCATAGAACCTTCAGTTTTACCAGCACCTACAATAGTATGAATTTCATCAATAAAAAGAAGAATTTCACCATCACTTTTTTTAATTTCTTGCAAAACGGCTTTAAGTCTTTCTTCAAATTCCCCTCTATACTTAGCACCCGCAATTAAAGCCCCCATATCAAGAGAGAATATTTTCTTATCCTTTAAACCTTCAGGCACATCACCTCTAACAATACGATGAGCAAGTCCTTCTACTATAGCAGTCTTACCAACACCAGGTTCTCCAATTAATACCGGATTATTCTTAGTCTTTCTTGATAAAATCCTAATAGCATGGCGTATTTCCATGTCCCTACCAATTACAGGATCTAATTTGTTGTTTCTAGCCAACTTCACCAGTTCCTGACCATATTTTTCCAATGCCTCATAGGTTGATTCTGGAGTATTACTAGTAACTCTTTGATTCCCCCTAATTCCAGACAAAGCCTTAAGAAAACCATCCTTAGTTATATTAAATATTTTAAATACTCCATCTAATGGACTACTTTTAATCTCGGCTAATATACCTAAAAATATATGCTCAACTGAAATATATTCATCCTTCATGTTTTTAGATTCATTTTCACCTTTTAATAAAACTTTATCAACTTTCCTACTAATATATATTTTCCCTGGTTCACGTCCAGGTCCACTTACTTTAGGTTTCTTCTCTAATAAACCCTCTATTTCCTTACTAAAAGATGCTGTGTTTACATCCATATTTTTTAATATACGTGGTAGTAAACCATCCTCTTGTTCTAAAAGAGCAATTAAAAGATGCTCTATTTCAATTTCTATTTGCCCATATCTAAGAGCTTTTGTTTCTGCTTGTTGTAGAGCTTCCATTGATTTTTGAGTTAATTTGTTTGGATCCATAATATTTCCTCCTAACTAATTACTTTATACTAATATAATACACCTTTTTAATAAAAATATTATAAAAAAATTTGACTTAAAGTAGGTTTTTATGATATAAAGTATCTATTAGCACTCATTATATCAGAGTGCTAAATGATAGTCAAAAAAATAATTAATTATACGAAGGGAGAGATAATTTTGGCAAAAAAACAATTTAAATCAGAATCAAAACGTTTACTCGATTTGATGATACATTCAATCTATACTCATAAAGAAATCTTTATTAGAGAACTTATTTCTAATGGAAGTGATGCTATGGATAAAATGTACTACAAAGCATTAACAAATGATAAAATAGCTTTCAATAAGGAAGATTTTAAGATCAAAATAACTATTAACCAGGAGGAACGTATACTTAAAATAAGGGATACTGGTATAGGTATGACTAAGGAAGAACTTGATAAAAACTTAGGAACTATAGCAAAAAGTGGATCTTTGAATTTTAAGGAAGAAAATAAGGCAGAAGAAGGTTATGACATTATTGGACAATTTGGGGTAGGATTTTATTCATCCTTTATGGTTGCAGATGAAGTAACAGTTATATCTAAAGCCTATGGTAGTGAAGAAGCCTATTGTTGGAATTCTAAAGGCACCGATGGTTATAGCCTTAATACTTGTGAAAAAGAAGATGTGGGAACAGAAATAATTTTAAAAATTAAAGAAAATACTGATGATGAAAATTATGATACCTATCTTAACCCTTATAACTTAAAGTCTCTTATTAAAAAATATTCTGACTTTATTCGCTATCCAATAATTATGGATATACCTGTAAGTAATTTAAAAGAAGGTACTAAAGATGAATATGAAGAATCCATGGAGGAGCAAACTATTAATAGTATGGTTCCTATTTGGAGAAAGAATAAAAACGAACTAAAAGATGAAGATTATGATAATTTTTATTCTGAAAAACATTATGGTTTTGACAAACCAATCAAACATGCACATATTAGTGTAGAAGGGGCTATTCGCTATAACGCTATCCTCTTTATTCCAGAAAAAGCACCTTATGACTACTATACTAAAGACTATGAAAAGGGCTTAGAGCTTTATTCAAATGGTGTATTAATTATGCATCGTGCACCTGAACTATTACCTGACCATTTCAGTTTTGTGAAAGGTCTTGTAGACTCTGAGGATTTATCTCTTAATATTTCAAGGGAAATGTTACAGCACGATCGTCAGTTAAAGCTAATTTCTAAAAATATTGAAAAACAAATTAAAAAAGAACTACTAAACCTCTTGAAAAATGATCGTGAAACCTATGTTAAGTTTTATGAGTCCTTTGGTCGTCAGTTAAAGTATGGAGTATATGCAGATTATGGTGTAAATAAAGAAATCTTAACTGACTTACTTCTTTTCTATTCTTCTAAGGAGAAAAAACTTGTAAGTTTAGATGAGTATCAAGAAAGAATGCTTCCTGAGCAACAGTATATCTATTATGCTACTGGTGAATCTTTAGATAAAATAGAAAGACTCCCTCAAACAGAACAGTTGTTAGATAAGGGTTATGAGATTCTTTATCTAATAGATGATATTGATGAATTTGCTCTTAAAATACTTAGTAACTATAAGGAAAAAGAATTCCGTTCTGTTTCTAGTAAGGATCTTGGTATTGAGGATTTAGACAAAAAAGAAGAATTAGAAGAAGAGATTAAGAAGAACAAGGATCTTTTTGCTAAGATGAAAACTATCCTTGCTGATAAGGTTTTTGATGTTCGTCCCTCTAAGAGATTAAAAAAACATCCAGTTTGTTTTGCTAGTGATGGTGATATTTCTATTGAGATGGAAAAAATTCTAAGTCAAATGCCTAATAGCCAAGAAGTAAAAGCTGATAAAGTATTAGAAGTTAATATTGATCACAGAGTTTTTAAGGCTTTAGAATCAGCCCTCAAAAACAACGAAGAGGACTTTGCCTTATACACTAAACTACTTTATGATCAAGCCCGCCTAATTGAAGGCTTATCTATTGATGATCCAGTAGAGTTTGCTGATAATATTTGGAAGTTAATGAAATAAAAAAAAATACAAAAATAAAAAACAGACATGCGCAAAATTAACTGACGCATGTCTGTTTTTTATTCAAATAGCCCTAATCTAATAAATCCCTTTTTACTAGTGCATCTCTAATAAACACACCAAGTATTCCAGCTATAACAGCCTTAACAATATCAGGAATAAAGAAAGGCACCATAATCCCCACAATTGCTAACAAACTAAAGGGCTTGTCTACTATTACATTTTGTACTACATAAAAATAAAGGATACCTGGTATATAAACTATTATCCCACCAATTAAAGTACTAACAACACCCCTCACATACCTATTCTTAATCATTAATTTCTTAAACAAAAGACCAGTGACAAAAGCTGCTAGAATAAAGCCTAATAAAAACCCAAAAGTTGGACTAAGTAAAGCCGCAAAGCCTCCCTTACCTTGAGTGAAAATTGGTAGTCCAAAAAGACCTAATAACACATAAACTATCTGAGACAAGGCCCCATACTTATATCCAATAATAATACCTGCCATTAGCATAAATAATGTTTGCAGAGTAAAAGGTACAGGGGAGCCAAAACTAATATTAATAAAGGCACCCACAATCATCAAAACAACAAACAAAGCAGTTTTAGTTAAATTCTTTAATTTCATCTAATTTTCTCCTTAAAATTTTTATTCAAAGTTACTTCCCCAGAATTTAGGATAACTTCTTCTCCCACATTATTAATAATTACTAGATTACCTAAATCATTTATACCTATAACTCTACCCTTACACTCAACTCCACTTAGGTTGTAAGTTATATTCTCACCAATCAAAAAACATCTTTGTCTATATTCTTCCATCACATCACCATCATCAGTCACATAAATTCTCATAAATTCATTAATAATATTTCCAATAAGCTCATTTCTAGTTACATTACTAGGAAAAAGAGAACTTGCTAAACCACTTAGATCATTAGGAAAGTCTTCTTCCTTAGTCTTAATATTTAAACCAATACCAATTATTAAAGTTTCTACCATACCACTTTCAAAATCTGTTACAGCCTCAGTTAGTATTCCTCCAACTTTTTTACCCTTAATATAGATGTCATTAACCCATTTAATTTCAGACTTAACATCCATAAATCTATCAATCACTCTGCAAATAGCCACACAGACCTTAACAGTTATTGTAGCTAATTCTGATACATGCCTACTAGGATGTAAAATAATACTCATATAAATACCAGTCCTTGGAGGTGAAAAAAAGGCTCTACCCATTCTCCCCCTACCAGCTGTTTGTTCTTCAGCAACAACAATCATTTCAGCCTTTTTATCTTCTAAGACTATTTTCTTAGCTAGAGTATTAGTAGAGTCTACACTTTTAAATATCTCTATAGGATACTTTAAGTTAGCCTCATTCAAATATAATGAAATCCCTTCAGAAGAAATAACATCACTTTCTTCACTTAACATATACCCTTTGTTATTAACTCCAATTATTATGTAACCATCATCTTCCAAGCGCTTAACAGCTTTCCAAATACCAGTACGAGATACACCAAGTTTTTCTGCTAATTCTTGTCCTGATATATAGGTATTTCTATTTTGCTCCAATATGGTCAACAAATTATTAATTAAAGACATTTTACAACTCCTATCCTCCTATATTAGCTCAAATACTAATTGATATCTTACTATAAAACAAGAAACTCGTCAACCAACACTAAAAATTTGGTTAACATTATAAAAATACAAAAAAAGAACACTCTAATAAAAATTAGAGTGTTCTAAATAGTTTTAAAAAATGTCTTTACTCTATACCTTGAGCATATCTTTCATCTTCAGGTCTAGGGCTTAATGTTACGTATAAGCTCATATCCTCTTTAATCTTAGGAATACTAAAATCATCTTCTCCATTTACAAGACCAATAGAGCCTTCTTCAATGTTAATAATACTATCATTTACCTTCATTTCTGCAGAGCCTGAAAGAACTTTATAAACTAAAGCTGATGTTCCATGCTTGTGAACAGGTAGCTGGTGTCCCACCTTTAAATTTAAAACAAAAGCAAGAACCTTTTGCTCATCAAATATTATCTTCTTAGTTATAGCCTCATCATTAAATACAATGCTATCTTTTATATTTTTGTTTTCCATCTTTTTTTCCTCCTAAATATTATATTTGGATTCCTTTACTAATGTGGAATCATTAACTAAATAATAACACATTTATCTCCTAGTAGCAAACTAGGTTATGTATATTTTAGGTAAACTATTAATTCAAGGTCTTATACCAAACATTCATACTTTCAATATTACCTGCTATACCAGTATTGTTAGTTAGTGTTCCAGCAAATTGATAACCTAGTTTAGCAAAGGTTTTATTCATACCTGGAGATAGAGCTCTAGCAATTGTAAAATAGGTTTGAATCTCTTTATTTTTTAGTTCCTCTTCTATTCTAATTAAAAGTTGTTGTGCTAGGCCTTGTCTTCTATATTCTTTTAAGACAGCAAAGTCAGTTGCTTCAGCATTAGAATTTTCAAAATCTATTTCTGCTGAGGCTAAGGCTATTAACTTTCCCTCATCTCTAATCCCAAAATATTCTACATCTTCGTGCATAGTTTTTGCTATGTACTCGGGGTCAAATATAGGGAATGGGTAAGTTGCAAATACACCCTTATAAAATTCTGCCATTTCTTGAACTTCACCTAAACTCATTTTAAAAATTTCTCTTTTAACACTATTTCTAGAATCAGCTACTTTAATACTTTGAAAAGATTCTTCTAGAATCTTTTCAATTTCGTCTTTATAGGTTTCAATTTCTCTGTCTGGTGAAAGATATTTACTCATAAAATAGCCATCTTCTATACCATGATACATTTGAGGAATATGAGCTTCTTGAACAAAACCATTTCCTACAAAGTCAGTTATGCTGCGCTCTGGGATTTTAGCCATTATTTTTGTATAGCCATTAGTCTCTGCTAAACTTTCAAGAAGACGAATTACCCTCCCTGTATTTTTAGTATCAAGAGACATTAAATAAATTCTATCACTATGTTTTCCATGTTGAAATATTGTGTTATCTATAGTTTCAATTTTATCTATCGTCATCCATATCCTCCTCACCAGGTGTTAAAGTAATTCTATCATCAAAATCAGATAATAGACTAGCTACTCCAGTTGTTTGTTCATCTTCCCCTTTAATTTTTAATACATGTTGAAGATCACATTCAAGACAATGTAAGTCACAATTACCTCCAGAATAGTGTTCTGGTTCCTGGTAGGTAGTTATTACACCTTCATAGTTTCTTAATATAACCTTATGATCTGACCAAGATATTAAATAATTTGGCATAACAGGTATTTTACCACCACCACCTGGTGCATCAATAACATAGGTAGGAACAGCAAAACCGCTTGTATGTCCTCTTAGACTTTCCATAATTTCAATACCTTTACCAACTGAAGTTCTAAAATGCTCTAGTCCTTCTGATAAATCACATTGATATAAATAATAAGGGCGAACTCTATTTTGAGTTAATTTATGAACTAATTTTTTCATAATAATTGGACAATCGTTAACTCCTGCTAAAAGTACTGATTGATTTCCTAGTGGAATGCCTGCAAAGGCTAACTTTTTTAAGGCAGCTTTTGAATCTTTAGTAATTTCTTTAGGATGATTGAAGTGAGTATTTAGCCATAAGACTCCATGTCTTTTTAGCACTTCAATTAAATTGTCTGTTATTCTAAATGGTAATACTACTGGTGTTCTAGTCCCAATTCTTACTACTTCTACATGTTCTATTTTTTCTAGTTCACCAAGTAACCAGTCAATCATCTCGTCACTTAATAGGAAAGGATCTCCTCCTGAAAGAAGTACGTCTCTAACTACTGGTGTATTTTTTATATATTCTAAACCTTTTTCCAATTGTTCTTTTTTAGGAATAAAGTCTTTATCTCCTACTTTTCTTTTTCTAGTACAATGACGGCAATACATAGCACAAACATTACTTACATGAAAGAGTACTCTATCAGGGTAACGGTGTGTAATACCTAATACTGGGCTATCTTTATCTTCTCCAAGAGGGTCAAGCATGTCATGGTCAGCCACATCTAATTCTCTCATATTAGCAAAGGCCTGTTTAAAGACCGGATCATGTTTATAGTCTTCTGTATCTACTAATGATAGATAATATGGTGTTATTGACATAGGAAAGTGCTCTATGGTATGACTTAGCTTGTCTTTTTCTTCCACACTAAATTCTATTCCTAATATTTCTTCTACTTGTTCGAGTGTTGTAACAGCATTTTTAACTTGCCATTTCCAATCTGTCCATTTTGCTTCTTGGTCAGGACTCAGTTCTTTTTTTTCTCTCTTACTCTTAGTTATACTAATTAACTCATCCATACTTGTCCTCCTTATAAAAAAAACTCTAACCCTTACATAGAGTTAGAGTGTTTAAGTTTTCCTGTTATACAGTCCACTTCATACTATATTAATATATAGTATAGATTATCACATTACGATCCTAATCAAATCCTAGTTCTAATTTTCATTTTTCACGCAAGTTATCTTGTAAGCTCTACTCAATCTTATTACTTCAAAATACTATTACGTACTGTTTAGTACTATATGAGTATACATCATATTGCCCTTTTTGTCAAAAACAAGACTTATATAATTAACACCACAAAATGCTGAAAACAGGCCCTTTTTTCTATTTAAAACCAAAATAATCATATATTTATGTCTTTATTCTAGGCTTTAAACGTTTATCCTCTAGACTTTTGACCTTAAATAAGGTTAATACCTACTACAATACAGATTAAAGCAACAACAACACTAAGTAATGTTCCTACTAAATACTTTTCTGCAAAATCCTTGTTATCTAGTTGTTTAAATCTAGCTAAACTCTTAGCTGCCAAGACAAATCCAATAGCTCCAATTTGTCCACTTAATCCTAGAGTCAACATTATGATTCTTTCTAATACACCAATTAAATATCCACTCTTTATTAGATCCTCTTTTTCATCTTTATCACCACTATCAAGTGAAAATAATCTAAATACCAACCTTATAAGAACTGCTGCAGGTGTTGTAATGAGTAAGTATAACAATACAGTTATCAATATCTTACTAAGTTGTTCCCCACCTACATAATTAACTACCAACTGTCCTATACCACTTAAACCTTGTATAAAGGAACTAAAGATAATAATAATCAGGATATGAAGCAGTTGATCCACTAGGAAGGCAGATAATTCTCTTTTTCTCTTATCTATCTTCTTATCTGATCTATTCTTATTCTTTTTGATTAGAATATGTAGCCTATCAATTAAACCATGTAAGCTCACAATTGTAATAAATATTAGAGCAATCTTACTCACTGGATCAAACCAAACTAGAGCTAAAAATATCATTAAGGCATATATCAAACAATGTTTAATGAAATACCTAAAATCCTTAGTCTTTCCCTTAGCTAACTTACTACTTTGGAAGATAAAATCTCCTAGTACATGGGCTATTAATAATAGTGTTAATTCCATAGTTCACCTCAATTTACTTTCATTCACACAACTAACTTATATAATTATCTTTAATATAGAGTATTGAAGTTAGATCAATATTTCTTATATAGCCTATATTAGCTTTTTTTATAGTACTTTCTATATTTTGCCTTGTTGTCTTAGTAATTCCTGCAATTATTGAAGATAGACCTTTTACTACAGGTACTTCTATTATCATTCCACTATCCCCAATACCCACATCACCTGCAATATCAAATGGAAATATCTCATGCTCATAATCAAATTTATAAGTACTTTTCTCCTCTATCAACTTATATATCCTAAGTATATTGTCATTGTCATATATCATCAATTCTTTGTCAATTAGAGGACTGATCATCTCAACTAATAATTGAACTCTATTTTGTTTAAGGCTCTGACCTCTTACCAATAAGCTCCTCGTGTTCAATAAGGTATTTAAGTACCCATCTCTAACGCTTTTAGAATTAAATAATATATCATAGTCTTTTCTATCTTGAACAAGTCTAATAGCTTCTCTAGCATAATGATAAGTAGGTCCGTCTTGTTCTGAGGAGGTTCCCCCCTCCACCCTTATATCCCATTTACCATAACCAATACCACATCTTATTTGTATTGGTGCAAGTAACATCTTTAGTAATCTAAAGTAGAGTACAGCACTCTCAGCTCTCCGAAATAATCCTTGAAATTCATCACCAGCACTAAATATTACTTCAAACTCCAATTCTGGTTTAAAGATATCATTAAGTGTCTCTAAGCAGTTTTTTATATATATTTGTAACTTTTCTCTATCTTTCTTATCAATTTTTTTGGACTGTACTATATCTATCATCATAGTTGTATAGTTCATAATTTTCACCTACCTTACCTCTACACCCATTATACCAAGACCTTAAATAATTGCAACCTTTTTACCTTGCTTTTTATCTTTGCAAATAAAATAGATTGCATACTTACTATGCAATCTATTCAAGTACTAACTAATCAATCAAATTAATTACTTCCTCTTCATATAATCCTGATCTATGGTAAACTTCCAATCTTCACTAATTTCCTTATTTCCTCTCAAATCATTAATAGCATTACTAACAGCTGTATAGTTTAGTTCCACTCCTTCTGTGTCATTATGGAACCTAGCTGATCTATCACGGTCTATGCCAAATCTTTCACCTTCAACTTCTGCATCAATATTTGCTCCTAGGAAAATGAATTCCCAGTCATAGTTTTTCTTTTGTTTTTGTATCATTCTTTTTATTTCATTATAGTTGTATTCACAACTTGCATTTTCCATACCATCAGTGGTAATTACAAATATAACTTTTTCTGCTTGTTGTTCTTTTGTTGTATTACGTTGAATAGAGATCATTTTATGTATTGTCTTGCCAACTGCATCTAAGAGTGCAGTTGTTCCTCTAACATAGTAGTCTTTCTTTGTTATTGGTTTTACACCCCTTATACTAATGTGATCATGAAGTAGTTCATAGTCATTATCAAACAAAATGGTAGTAATATTGGCTTGTCCCTCTATTTCTTTTTGTTTACTTAGCATGGAGTTAAATCCTCCAATAGTGTCCTTTTCTAATCCACTCATTGATCCGCTACGGTCTAGTATAAATACTAGTTCTGTTAAGTTCTTTTTCATGGTATTGTCCTCCTTTAATCTTTTGTTAATTAAAGAATACCATTAAAAAAATGTCTACAGGTCGCACCTAAAGCGACAAATTATTACATACCTAATAAGGATAAATTATACTCAAACAACATACTGTTTATTTCGTGTATGTTGTAAAATTCTTCTGTTATGAAGTATTCTATTATAACATCAAACTTACTGCTCTTAGAGAGGGCAAATCCGGCCTTCTGGAGTAGGTCTTTGGTCTCGTCAAGGTTCAGTTCTAATCCAATAGCAAGTGCAATCGCTGTAGCCTTACTTGGCTTATAGTTCTTGTCACTCCTTATCTTAGAAAAGAGCTTTCGATCTATATTAGCTTTTTTATAAACTTCCACATCTGTTTTCCCCATTAAATCTATTTGATTAAGTAGGTGTTCGGAAAAGGTTTCTTGGAGTTTATTTAGAATGTCTTCTAGTTTTCTACTACTTGACTCTTCCTTACTTGATTCACTATAGGAGTCAATATTAAATAATTGTTGTATATTTCTCTCATCAAATCTACTTATCTGATTATATGATTCATTATAAAGTTCATCATCATCAAACTCTAGTATATAGTTTTCATCAATATAGTTTTGGACTGAATCAAACAATTCTTTAGAGATAGCATAAGCTCTCTTATCATATACCACTAAAGTAACTTCCATCTCGTGTTCTTCTAAAAACTTACTTATCATATCTACTGCTATTTCTAATGCTCTTTCTTTAGGAAAGCCATATGTGCCTGCTGATATTAGAGGAAAGGCTATGCTATTTAATCCTAAATTCAAGGCTAAGTCTAAGGAGTTCTTATAGCAAAACTCTAAAAGCTCTTCTTCTCTAAAACCCCCACCTTCCCAGACAGGTCCTACAGTGTGTATAACATACTCAGCTGGTAGATCATATCCACTAGTTAATCTTACTTCTCCTATTGGACAGCCTCCAATTTTCTTACATTCTTCCAATAAACCAATACCTGCTACTTTATGTATTGCTCCATCTACACCACCACCACCAACTAACCAAGTATTAGCTGCATTGACTATGGCATCCACTTCTATTTTTGTTATGTCTGCTCTTATTATTTTTAGTGGCATATTTCACCTTCTTTATTTTAATATCAATAAAATGCTATAAAACTGCTTTTTTCAATATTATATTAAATAATATAGTTATTATAAACTCAATATATATATATATATTTCCATCTAAGCTATCTTTACTTCATTAATTTATTTTACTTCTTTAAAACCTTTACTTTCTAAGTATTCAGCAGATTTTACCATACTAACACCTTTCTCTTCAACATTTTCATCAAAATTCATTCCTGGCAAGTGCATTATTTCTTCAAAATTAACTACATCATAATCTAATTCCAACTTTTCAATTGCTTGGTCATCCTCATATTGCATTTCATGCATCACTCCATCATAGTTTTGAAATTCTTCACTCATTGGATCAAAAATTACTTGTGCATGTTCTTTTGAAGTTATTCCAACTAAATCATATACTATAAGGTTTTCAGTAGTTTGTTTTATAACTTTATCATTTTCATATGTATAAACCATGGTGGTTGTTATACCATCTTTTTCTAACTTAAATGTTCTTGTTGACCCATTTCCACTATCACATGCTGTTAAAAATAACATCAATAATATAACTGTTATAATTCCTAATATTTTCTTCATAGTCATACTCCTTACTACCTTTATATATGCTTTTTGATTAAAACTATTTTTGTATATATTGATTTTAGAATAAAGTAGTATAATTTTCAAGTTGAAAGCTTTATTTCATCTTACTTTCATTATTCAATTACTCATCTCAATAAACCCATTCCTAACACAATCCCCCAACAACAACCACTTAACACCAACACCATAAAAATCAACCCCAATAATATCATCCTTCATATCCACAACAACACCATCACCAAAACTATTATGAACAACCCCAACACCAACACCATAACCACTTACATCAATTTTAGCTTTAGTGCTTCCCTTTACATTCACAACCAAACTACCAGATTCAGTTTTATCCATCAAATACCTAACAAACCTAGACATCCTTACAGTTCTACCATTAAACCTATCAGAACCAATAATCAACACCTCAGACCTAGCCCTAGTAATACCAACATAAAATAACCTAACCTCCTCCTCATACAAAGAAGAATCAGAACCATCATTTTTCAATTTAACACTCTCACCAGAAGGAAACAGCCCCTCAACCAAATCAACCAATATAACCTTATCAAACTCCAAACCCTTACTAGAATGAATAGTCGACAAAGTTACCTCCTTACCCTTAGATTTAGAACTAATCATTACCTCCTCAAGTACACCAAGCCTCTCGAAAATACCATCAGCCCCATAAGTGCTACCAACACCAGAAGCAATACACCTCAAAACATCCAACTTCTGCAACAATACATCCTTAACATAACCCTTTTTACCCAAACCATTAATACTATCAAGATAACCCATATCCTTAACAATAAAATCAATAACCTCACCAGGCTTTAAGGAACCAAGCTTCAAAAACTCAGACCTCTTATCCATAATTTTCTTAACATTACTCTCATACAAATTAGGAACCGTTAACAAAGTATCAAAAACACTCCTTTTAAAATTATTCCTAACATAATCAAACATCTGTTTACTAATAAAACAATCAAGCTTATAGTAAATCCTCTCAAAAGCATCAATATCAGAAAAATCCTGAGCCAAATCCAAATAAGCCCTAATATCATTAATAACAAAATGAGAAAAAAAACCAGACCTGTTCTCCCTAACAGAAAAAGAAACATTCTCCCGGAGTAAAGTATCAATTATAGGAATAACAGACTCATTATTCCTAAACAAAACCCCAATACTAACACCCTTCTTCTCTTCTCTAATCAACTCAGCTATATAACCATATTGATCTTTTAAATCAATTAAACCCAACTGCTTAATCTTAGAACCTTCCACATTTTTACAAAACATATTCTTACAATACCTATTCTTATTTTGCTTAATAAACCTATCAGCAGACCCAACAATACTCTTAGTAGAACGATAATTTTGCTGCATCAACAACACCTTACCCCTAGTATATGACTTCTCAAAATTCAGTAAAGCATCAGGATAAGCACCCCTAAAACCGTAAATACTCTGATCCTCATCACCTACCATAAAAATATTCCCATCACTACCAACCAGTAAACTAATAATCTCATGCTGGATAACAGAAACATCCTGTGCCTCATCCACATTAATATACCTATACCTACCCTTAATACCCTCCAAAATCGACTCATTCTTCCTCAATATATGATAAGAATAAACTAACATATCATCATAATCCATCAACCTATTTTCTAACTTATATGATTCATAAGCCCTATATATTTCACCAAAGTCACAACCTACAACACTAATACCATCAATACCCTTCTTCTTTAACATCATATTCTTACAATAAGCTATCTTCCTAGTAATTTCCCCTAAGACATCCTCACCAATATATTCATTATTTAACTCCAAATATATTCTCTTAATTATATGAGCATTACTATCAATAACCTTAAAAGCCTTAGTATCCTTCAACCTCTCATAATCTTTCAAAACCTGATAACAAAAACTATGAATAGTCTTAAACTCCAATTCCTTAATAAACCTATCACCAAAAATATTTAAAAACCTCTTCTTCATATCACTAGCTGCAGCCTTACTAAAAGTCAAAGCTAATATTTCCCTTGGATCAACACCATAGTTATATAGCATATTACCAATCCTAAGTATCATCACCGTAGTCTTCCCACTACCAGGGACTGCCAATAGAAGATTTGCACCTTCTATTGTTAAAACCGCCTCCTCTTGTTGAGGATTAAGCACTATATTATGTTCTGTTATTAGTTTATCTAAAAATTCCAATTACCTCTCCTAACTATCAAAAATACCTTAAACCAGTATCAACAAAATACTATAAGCTAATACTCCTATAAAAAAAGCTATAAAACTACTTTCCCTTTCCTCTGGAAGCTCTTCTTTTAATATATTAAGAATAATACCACCAGCCAAAAATGCAAACAATAAAGATATAACTAACTCATTTATTACAGTATGATAACCGATTATAAAACCTAAAATGCTACCAAGTGACAGAACCCATCTGCCATATTTATCATATATTTTATGATGATGATCCCTAAGTCCATAATCAACAACAAAGAAATGTAGGCCTATTGCAATTCCAAAAAGAAGTAATGTATCAACAGTACCATTCACATTATTCACCAATAAATAGCCAGTTACAGCATTATAAACAAAAGAAAAAATAATATGAACCCAAAATGCACCTTTAGAAGCTCTATTGTTTTCTGCATTTTTTGCTCTAGAAAGTTTACTCATCCTCTCTAGACCATAAAAAACTACCAGACCAACGAGAGAAATAATATAAATATGACTTTCTATTAATAGTAAGAATTTATTTTCTATAAGTCCCTCAACTGTTTTTTGATTCTTACTAAGTTCTGGCAATAAATGCATAAATACATAAGAAACAGCAACACCACCTGCTATAGATAAAAACTTTCTTCTTGGTATTTTATCTATATCATTTAAATATGATGTACTAATGTGTATTAAAATAAATATTATTGTAATCAAAAACTCTAAATACATATAATCCTCCTAAATATCAATAAGAACTCTAAACACACCACAAAAAGTCCAAACATTATTTTAATTATATCATCTATATTTTTTTACTGCCAAAAAAACATCAAAGAATATAAAAGGATGCTAGTTTACTAGCATCCTTTTATATTCTTTATTTAATTTAATTTTTAGTATTTTATCCTATTGAAAACTCTCACCAAAATCATTAAATGTTGAATACATACCTGACATCAAAACATCCAATAATTCATCATTAATCTCAGTAATAAGCCACTCATCATCCTTTTTCACTAAATCAATTTTTAAATCAACCTCTTTAAAAGTTTCAGGAATTTCCTTCTTCTTCTCTAACATAATATCTTCCAGCATCTTTTCCATATCTTCATCACTCATCTCTTCACCACTAAAAGCAGAACCGAATGCCTTAAGTATATACTCACTAAAAGTAGCCTTCAATAAAGGACCAGAATCTACATATTTAGTACTAACAGAAACAACAGCCATATTCCCATCTACTTCACTATCAGTAATATTATATGATAACTTCTCCATATTATCCAAAATTAAATTCAAAAAAACAGAATTCTCATCAAGTTCTTTAAACAACTCAGTATTAACAATCTCCTCCGTCTTCCCCTCAACTAAAGTCTCTTCAATACCCTCAATGTTAAATACCTTAACAGACTTAAAAAACTTTGATACAGTATCCTCTGGCGTTACAGTTCCACAACCTACAAACACCACCAACATAAACATAACCAATATAAAAGATATTATCTTTTTCATAATTAACCCCTCCCCTTCTTATATATTTTATCATTAACCTATAACTCCCCAAACCTAGACTCAAAAACCAATCTAGCATAAATCCCAACCATAGCCAAAGTATCAAGCCTACAATAAGCCAACAAACCTGCTCTTACTTTTTGGACCTCATACTCAGGAACTAAACCCTCACTCATCAACTCATAAGCACCCATAGCCTCAGCCCCATTATGAACACCAGGCAATAAAGAATAATCAAGCTCAGGATCATCACCACACAAAGCAGGCAGTACCTTCTTAATAGAATAAGAACCTCCCATACTCCGGTCATAAAAAGCCATAGACTTAAAAGGCTCCATCAAATCAACAAACTGCTTATTAATTCTCTCCAAACCGTCAATAATACCAGACAAGTAAGCACTATGACAAGGATACTTATTTGCAAACAAACCCACAGCCTTAATCAAATTACTAATAACACCCTTCTCAAAAGACATATTATAAGCCACAACAACACCATTATTTGGAGGAATCATTTCCACCAGCATACTAGCCACCTGCAACCGAGGATCTCTTCCCACCTCAGCCAAAAATTCACGATGAATCAAATCATCAATAGAATAAGTCCTCTCTTCAAACAAAATACCACCCAAACTATCCAACTTATGAATAGAAAATTGAGAAGGAACCTGCATATAAGGCCTATTACCAAAAAGAGGCACAAGAGGCTGGTAAGTTTCAAAATCCAAGAAATATATAGGAAACCTATACTCATTAACATGCTTTAATAAAGCCTTACTATCAATAACTTGAGACACCTCATTACAAGCACAATCCACTTGAATTTTTTGCCTTCTATTTAACACAAGCCCAGATTCTAATACCTCACACATACCCTTCACACCATTAAAATATAAGTCTAACTTAATCCTATTAGCCAACCCAGCAATATCAAAAATATCCTCACCAAATTTTAAATCACTAAAACAATGAGAATAATACTCACACTTCTTACCAGAACAACCCAAATAAACACTAGGCTCATCAACAACAGCCACATACTTATCTAAACCAACAATACTATCAGCTACCCCATCAATAACAACATGAACCCTCTCACTCACGTCCTCCACAACACAAAAACTCTTAGCATCTATATTCCCATCACTAACATACTCATTATTAACATAAATAACAAAAGCACCCTTAACCCTATAACCACATAAAGACAACACATGCCACTGAAAAGCCACATCCTCAATATTCTCTTCACTCACTCTAGTAGAACTCTTCATCTCATATATAAGAACACCATCATCCTCAATTACTAACATATCAACTGCACAAAATAAATTATTAACAGCAAAAGAAGCCTCAGCAATCATCTTCTCCCCAGCAGCCATCTTCACCCTAGTATCTTCAATACCCAAAGACAAATCCCTGTTATATTCCACCTCAACGAAACCAGGAAATAAATTCTTAGCAATATCACCAAACTGTCTACCATGAAGTTCCAAAACCTCTGGTATATCAAAAGACCTTTCCTCATCTAATTTAGCATCCAACCATAAAAGCTTAGGACATTTAAGACCTCTAATATATTTAGACTTTGAAAAATTCATAAAAACACTCCTTATCATAACCTTAAAAATTCATCTATTTAATTAATAACCCAATCAAAAAATACTAATCCTTATGAATCCACTTTATGAATCCACTTTATGAATCAAGTATAACAATAACAGTGGGTAATAATTGGTACACTAACTTCTCACTTTTCTATATATCACTTTAACTCATTATACACCAATTTTCTTAATATATTGCAAAAGTAAATGACCACCTAATAGATGGTCATTTTGAGCAACAATAATATAAACATAGAAAAAAATATATATAACTTTATCAGTGTAAGTTAATATGAACCACTTAATGTGAAATCTCCTTCACTCTTAAGATAAGAGTTAAAAAATTCCAGACTAACCATATTTATTGTTTTTAGATAGTATAATGTTTTATCAGAATCATTCTTTCCATCTAAGATACCTGTTAAAATCGGACTAGTAATGGCAAAATCAGTTAAAGCTAGATGACCAGCACCTCTAATATAAACATTAAATACATCTTCAATCTTTTCATCTAACATTCGGTAATTTACTTCATATTGCGGTCGTTTTGCAAGTATGGCCCATGCGCTATCTGAATAAACATTAAGTACTGGAATAGGGTAATCCATATCTGTGAAAATAAACTCTTTGTTCTCTACTCCTTCAATATCGTACATATATGGAGATTCAAGAGCAATGACTGCTTTAATATCATCTCTGATCCTACCCATTCCAAGGGCTGCTGAGCCACCAAGGGAATGTCCCATAACACCAACTTTATTAATATCCATAAGTTTATATACCATATCTGTATTATCTTTTTTTGTTTCCCCAATTACATAGTCTATAACAAAATCCATATCATCTGTACGAATTTCCATCCACTTTTGATAATATTTATAACTTTGTTGTATATCAGATAGTGAATTTTCAAAAAGTAATTCCTTCATATAACCAAAATTGATAAATGTAGTATTTCCAGACTCATCTTTAGTATAAAAACATTGATATGTGTGATCTATAGATAAAACCACATAACCATGGCTTGCAAGCTCATTGTAAAGGGACTCATTACTCGACTTTATACCAAGGCCTCCATGTGAAAAAACAATAAGTGGGTACCTTCTTTTATAATTATCAGGATACCAAACCTTCACATTTAATTTTCTATTTTCAACAGTACTGATATAACTTTCCAACCGATTTTTATCAATGTATGTATAACTTTTAGTTTTAACTTGATATTGACCTGTATAATCCACTATTTTTTTGTTTTGAGGGAATAAAATTGCTGGGAGAATTAGTATAAAGAATAGCACAGACATCCCTATTGTTCTTAACACAACTCTAACTACTTTATACTCTCCTTTTTCTTTCTTTCCTCTAACTAGCGTTTTTACTCCAATAATTGACGTTAATAGCAAAAAAAATGCTAGAGCATAATATCTAAAACTAAAGTCAATAATTGATAAAATAACAAGTAACATAAAGACGATAAAAGATACAATACGGAGAATACTTTTTTCTGTTAAGTGATTTGATTTTGTAATTATACTAAATGTTGCAAATAAAATTTCAACAAATACTACAGTAAAAAATATGATTACTCCCATTTTTTCCCTCAATTCAACTTATCTTTATTTCTTAATACTCTCTATAAAAAACTCATTAATTTTATCCATCAAAATAAGATTTATATCTTGGGCTAAAGCACGATCAATTTTAGAATAAAAATCTTTTTTTATTTCATATGGAATATTCTGTTCATAATGGTCATATAATTTTCGATATTTAATATTAATTTTATCAATATAGCCCATACTTGCATCAGATTTAAATATATTGTTATGACCACTATGTCCATGTTCATTTAATAATATAGTCTTTACCTTAGTATTAGTAATCTTATTTATTTTCGAAATAATGGAACTGCCCTCATAAGAAACAGACTCATCTTCCATACCATGTATAATAAGAACTGGAACATCTGATTTATTGATAGCATCTACTGCCTTTAAAGATGCTGTTTCTCCAAATAAAATTCTTTGATATAACCATAAATATGGGTATTGTATTTTAATAAAATCACCCATCATACTTCTACCTTGCTCTATAATCATTTCCATTGGACTATTAGCACCAGACACTGTAACTACAGCTTCAATCTTAAAATCATAATGCAAAATATTAGCTACAGCATAACCACCCCAACTATGACCAAACAAAAGAATCGGTAGATTATTAAATTCTTCCTGTGATTTTATATAAGTTAACGCCGAATTCAAATCAATTAATGCTTGAGGAAATCCCTTTGTTGTCTTACCTTCACTATCAAAACTTCCTGTAGCATCATAAGCAAAAACAGACCAACCCTGGTCAACAAAATATTTTATTTGAGGTAAATAACTATCAGCACCACCTCCAAGTCCATGAACAACTACTACAAGACCTTTTTTATTATTTAAACCATAAACATATCCTTGTAAAAGATTTTTTTCTGATTTAAAGTTGACCAAATTTCTAGAATACTTATCTTCAATATCTTCATATCTCAATTCTGCAGTAACCTTAGAATCATGTCTGTCATATCTAGGAAATTGACCATTATAGATAAACATTACAATAATAAAAGAAATAATTGAAAAAAGTAAAACTAATCCTACTATACTCAAACTTACAATTTTCATAACTTACCTCCAATATCTTAATAAATAGCATAAAAAGCAATAATAAAACTAATCGTTGAAATCAAATTACATAAGCAATGAAATACAATTGATATGAATATATTTTTCTTTTTCCAAGCTATATAAGCAGCTGGAAGAAAGATAGCAATTCGAAACAAATTATTGAAGGGAAGCCAAAAATGATAGAGTGAAAATAGCACTGTAATAATGACAGGTGCAAATCTCCCAAATCTACTAATTTTTGAAGTAAGATACCCTCTAAAAAATAACTCTTCAACAATTGGTCCAATAAAAACATTAAGTATAAAATAAGCGACAATCGTTATCAACAAGATATTATTTGAATATGTCTTAAGATATTCCAAGTTGTTCCAATTAAAATATTCTGGTAATATATTAGATAACTTATCTGCAAAGGGTGCAGTCAATATATTTTCTAATGGAACTACGATTACAGACATAAGCCCAGCAAATCCAAATAATAAAAGACTGTAAATAAGAATTTTCCACCAACTCATTTTTTCATAATTGGCAAATGCACTTTTTAAAGAATAACTTCCATGTTTCTTTTTACTTGCATTAAGGACCACAAACAACTCTATAGGAAATAGAATTAGAAGGGCCAAAAGAAAAAATAACAAAATCGATGGTATAGTGTTTTGTAATAGTCCTAATACAATATAAGAGATAGTTAATATTGAAGTAGGGATAAATACTAGCCCAAATAATTTTGTTAAACTAATATTTTCTGGTATCTTCAAAATTGATTTTTTCATAATTAGCCTCATTCTTTATTATAAATTCTCTCTTTTTCATGAAACACAAAATAAGTAATTCATCTATTTTTCAACAACCCTTTTAAAATAATGCCAGCACCAATTAACTGCAACAATTTCCCAACCATCACGACCATATTCATTTAGTTTTCTAGTAGTGCTTTCTCCTAATCCACAAATAAAAATACATTTATACTCATATAATTTCATTTCTATCATCCCTCCTTCATTAGTTAAATATAGATCTTCATTTTTTAATAAGTTATACTATATTATTCTTCTTGGCAATCTTTTCACCTCAAAGACTAATAGCATACTAAATATAACTACTACTAATACCATGATTCCTGCTACCATGTAAGGTGGAAAATTAATACCTATAAATAAAGCAGTAATTGGTATAATAACAGACATAACCATATAACTTTTTGATTGGTATAACCAACTATATGGTAGTAAGTGGGAACCGAAAATCATAGCTATTATCATCACCATTTTTTCTGGTACTGTTGGATAAATCCACATTGCAATTAGTAAATATAACATTTGATTAAATGAAAACAATAATCCCAAATTAGTTAGTGGATTACCTTTGTTTGTAAAGTCCACTTTTATCATTTTGGAAATCATATAAGCCAAGGGCACTAGTGGGGCAGTAAAGCAAAACGTAAGAAAGTTTTTTGAAAGTATAGGTAGTGATGTGAAATGAATACCCGTTACAATTGACCATATTATAATAGATGCAAGTATAAAGTGTAGCCCTTTTTTTTGTTTTACAGAACAATCTAAACGCATTTCTTCTAAATTCATTATTCATTCTCCTTTTTACTTAAATCAATAAAGTTAGTATCTGAAATCAAAATATATAAATGCTAAAATGTAATATATTTTTAATATTTATAATATTATACCATACTATTATAAATACATGTTATCAAACCTTATGAAAATATATACGATTGAGAACTTTTACATAAAATAAATAATCATAATTTTTTTGTCAGAGTTAATTATTCAATTCTGATAAAAATTCATCTGTAATTTCTGATATTCTATTAACCTTGTTGAGGTATATAAAATGCGTTCCCTCTAGAATCTCATATTTTGTCTGATCACCAATGCGGGCAAGGTGCTGTTTTTGATATTCTTGGGGGGTTATCTTGATTTGGCTATTTTTTGTTTCATATGTTTGCTTGGAAATTATCTTGAAGAAAGGGACATTCTCCGGATACTTCAACTTGTTAACATCCTTGATATAGTCGGTAGTACTTGCAATCTGTTCTAAAGTATTATCATTCATAGAAAATCCAGCGTAATAAATCAGGTCACTAATTTCTTTTTTTGTATAGCCAATAGAAATCAACTTGTCTTTATTGGTGGCTATAGGAGCTAGAATAGAAGATAATCCTATAGCTTGTTGAATCTTAACTAAACCAAGTAATGACTTAACAAAATCGGGCATATCATCTCCTATATAAGCAGTAGAGCTTCCATCAAGAGATATAATAGCTTTCACTTCATCAGGATATTTTGAAGCATAGTATTCACTGTATACGCTCGATATAGAGTGGGCCATTAAAATATAAGGATAATCAACCCCTGCTCTTTTTAGTGCTGTACGAATTTCTTCCACATAGTTTTTTGAAGTTCTTGCTCTCTTGGTTTGACTACTAAACCCAACACCGAAATACTCTATGCAGACTACTGTATATTTTTCACTTAGACTGCGCATAAGTGGACCAAAATCTGCTGATGGTAGCCCAATACCCATCCCAGGAAGTAAAATGATTGTTTCTTTGCCACTTCCCATTTTGTAGACATGCATTTTCCCATCATAGACCTCAATCATTTGACCGTATGGTTCTATACTTTCCTTTTTTTTCTCAAAATATGTTGCGTGTAAAATAGTACCGATCAGTATAAATACAGTAATCAACCCGAGAATAATACCAAATATCATCATGATTTTCTCCCTCTCTTATCTTTTTTTAAATTTTTGTATTGTCATTTGATTTCATATACTTTACTTCTCCTCAGGTGCAGATATGATTGAAATATCTCTGGCCTTTCTCCCCTTTGAAAACTCAAAATTATACTTTTTAAATAGATCACCTAACTCCGATAAAAACTGATCAAACTCATCATCTGTCATCATAAGTATCGTGTTGTTAAAAAATATTTTATCTTTTCCAGTATTGGCATTTATATCTTTAAAATAGTTATGAAACAACACATATTTTTTCATCAAAAAAGTAAACGCATTTTGTGAAGCATTTTCTAACGTGTTGTTCTTCATTATTTCTCCAGTATTTATAGCTAGTGTTCTTTCAAGACTTCCTCTTATTTTTTGTTCTGAAATGACTGACAGAATATCGCTGTCCAACAAAATTTTAATATGCCGGTACAGAGTAGTTCGAGGAACATCACTTATTTTTTCGGAAATTTCTGTTGCGGTCATAGTTTGTTTTACAGCAAGCGTCTGTATAATTCTCATACGCACTGGATTCAGCATAATATCGTTAATATTTTTCATAGTGTACCTCCACTTATCCCACTTATCCCACTTATCCCACTTATCCCACTTATCCCACTTATCCCACTTATCCCACTTATCCCACTTATCCCACTTATTATATTAATTCAATAATTGGTATAAGTCAAGTTAAAAATTATTTTATTTGTTATCAAAATTTTCCTACTTAAAAAAGTCCCTCGCTAAACTGAGATGACCTGTTAATACTAATATTTATAAAATCTCCTAGTTCATTCCCTTTAACATTAAAACACCCCTAAAGTTATCAACTTTAGGGGTGCAATTCAATATCTCACTTATGGTATAGATATTACATAAAATATTGTTTTTTATTTCTTAAGGCTTTCTTTAAAACTTTGTTCCACAAATTCTCCTGTTTCAGGATAGAATTCTTTACCTTCATAAGTCTTGTTTATAGTAATTTCACCACTCTCAAGCTTCTTAGCAAGTTCCTCTATCTTTGCTTTAATATCTGCTGAAACATCATCAGCAATAGCAAGTTTAACAACATCAGGACTTTCCAAACCTATGCTAGTCACTTTATTAGCTTCCCATGTTCCATCTGTAAAATCTTTTACAGCATTAAATATTGCTACACTTGCGTCTGATACTGCAGATCCTATGAAACTTGGATCTTTCTTTGTCCAGTCAGATACGTTCCCTATATGTCTAACATCACCATTAGTGTCTTTAATTACTTCAACAACACCTGCTCTACCTGAGTTTAACATTGTATAAATAACATCAGCACCCTTTTTGATTTCTGCTTCTGCAGCTTTGGCATTAATAGCCGTGTCATCTAAGTTTCCAGTAAACCATGATAAGAAAGTAGCATTAGGATTCACATATTTCAAACCATCATAAAATGCTGCCCTTCCAATTAGTCCAGGTTTTGGCCAAGCACCTGAGATGTGTCCTACTATATTACTTTTTGTAGTTAAGCCCGCCAAGGCACCAGCCAACCATGCTGATTCTTCTTGTAGCACTACATAACTTGAAAGATTTTCACCTTTAACATTTCCTTGAATTACCACAAATTTGATTTCCGGGAATTCTTTGGCTACTGTCTCAGCAGGAATATTATTTTGACCCCCATGACCTATAATCATATCTGGTCCTTTTTCAGCTAAATCTCTCATTGCTTCTGTAAGTACTTCTGCATCAGAAGTTGCTGAAACATTGGATACATAGTCTACATCAACATTAAGTTCAGATTTGACCTTCTCATATCCCCTATAAGCCGCTTCCATAAAGCCACCATCAGTATGTTTACCTGGTATCAATATTGATACCTTTAGTTTTTCTTCCTTTGCTTGATTACCATTATCACAACCTACCAAGGCCACTATGCTAAATATAGCGATAACCAATAATAATAAAATCCTTTTCTTCATTGTTAAACCTCCTTTAACATTTCAAATCTTTTATAGCTAAATCATACATAATAAAACAACTATAAAAAATGAAATATTTAAGGAATTATACCCTACAAATTACGGAATTTTATTATTTACTATTTTTCATTCTATAATTATGAGGAGTAACACCCATTATTTTCTTGAAGATTTTGGTAAAATACTCTATATTATTAAATCCAAGACTAAAAGCTATTTCATTCAATTTTAAATCTGACTCTAAAAGAAGAACTACTGCTCTATAGACTTTTGCCTTGTTGAAAAACTCACCAATGGATTCACCTGTTTCTTGCTTAAATAATTCACCTAGATAGTTTTTTGATAAGTAGAGTTTTTCTGCTAGATCATTCATTGATACCCCTTCTTCTATATTTTCAAGTAAATATCTAGCTACATTATTAATATACTGATTTTTGCTATTAACTGCAGAGAAATTATTAAGTTGTTCAATAACATAAATTAACCAAAGATCTAATTTATATTTATTTTTTTCTCCAAGGAACTTTTTCAACCAAGAGTGTTCTTCATTAACCATTTTCTTTATATCATCTTCTACTTTTTCTAAGAGAGTAGTAATCTTCCCCTGATTATCACTGTTACTTAATTTTATACTCTCTTCAATGGCGATTATTTCCTCAATCCCCTTATTGTCTCCCATACTAATTTTTTTACTAGCATCTATTACATAAGTTTGAGGATAAAAGAAAGTAAGTTGAGCTTGCCTATATTCCAGTATTTTATGTGCTTTCATTAAGGCATTTTTTAATGCTTCCTTTTCCACCGGTTTAACTAGATAATCAAAAACTCCATATTTAATTCCTTCCTTGGCAAAGGAGAATTCTGCATAGTCAGTTAATAATATAGTGATAGTATCAGGTGAGATAACCTTTAGCTCCTTTATTAACTCAATACCATCAATTATCGGCATTCTAATATCTGAAATAACTATGTCGAAAGTTTCTTCTTCAAATAATTTCAAAGCTTCTTCTCCATCTTTAGCTTCTGCTTTAATAATAAAACCTGAACTTTCACCCCAAAAAGGGAAACGTTTTATCATCTTTCTTATTGCTTCCATATCATCGACAATTAATACGCTATATGTCATCTTCATTTAGCCCCTTATTATAAGCAACAGTATTATTGGTTTTTGGAAATATAAGTTCTACTTTCGTCCATTTACCTTTATTGCTTGTTATATTGATTCTTCCATTATGTTTATTTATTATTTTTTTTGCTAGGGTAAGACCTATTCCTGTACCTTCATAATCTTCATTGTTATGTAGCCTTTGAAATATATTGAATATCTTATCCTTGTGTTTTATGTCAAAACCAATCCCATTGTCTTTTATAGAAATAATGTTTTCTTTTTCATACACACTAATTTCTATGTTGATTTCTCCAACTTCACGATTTCTAGTATATTTGATGGCATTGGATATAATATTGCTTATTGCATCCTTTATGAGTATTTTATCACCAAGTATAGTTAATCTTTCTCCTATAAGTTTAAATTCTAATTTTCTGGCTGGATTAGCAATTTTATACTGTATAATAAGCTCTTCTATGATTTCAAATATATCTATACTTTCAATTTCTATTTCTTTATTGCTTAGCTTGGAATATTCCAATATTTTATCAATAAGTTTAATCATTCCAGAGCAATGATTCTTGATATTCTCTATCATCTCTTTGCTTTTTGAATCGATTTTAGGGTTATCCTCGAGTAACATAATACTATAGGCATCTATAGCTCTTATTGGTGATTTTAAATCATGTGATACCCCAAAGGAAAATTCATTCATTTCTTTAATTGCTTGTTTTAAAGCACTTGTCCGTTCATCAACTTTGCTTTCTAATTCTTCATTCATCTTATTTATTTTTTCGATAACTTGAAGATATTGTCTATTTCTTTTTTCTAAAATTATACTAGATTCTTGATTTTTTTGAAGATATCTAACTGTAATTCCAGCCATAACAATAAATAATAAAAGTGAAAGACTTAAAGTTAAGATTGTACTCTCATCTATGTTTTTTATCCAGGTCCAAACATCTATATTATTAATAAACAAGTTGTTAAACGATATAATAAGAAAGGTGAATATCATGCCAAATGCCACTATACCAAGTAATACAGGAGTATTATACTTTGCTCCTCTATAAATTTTTAACTTAAATAATTTTCTTATGAAAGGCATAAGTAATATGGATTCACAAATCGCTATTAGTATACTATCTACAATGATACCCTTTATAGCAAAGATCATTATTATATCCAAACCTAAATTTTCCATTACATTATTATACCAAAAAGGAATATCCAACTTAAGTAGAGGTTGAAATAAAAGTAAATATAATAATAATTTAATTACTATATAAATCAATTGTAGTATATAAATATTATTCCAAATTGTTCTATTTTTTTTCCTGGATAAGGAACCCCACCCATGTAGACCAATCCAGATGAATAAGGTAATTGATGGTACCAATGAGGCCCATCCATTATATGGACCTAATATAAAAGGATATAGGAATACTAGGCCCATGCTTATACTAAGAAAACCATATTTCCAACCCCAAGATAATGCTATCAGCATCGGTAAAATTAGACTTAGTGCGAAATTTATAGATGTTCCACTAAATTCTATTCTGATTGAATAAAATATCCCAATAAATGAAATTATTCCTAGTATGAATGAAACAATTATCTTATATAGTCTCAAGTTATCTAATTTTCTATTCAATATCATATCCAACCACCTTAAATCATACTTATCATAAATTGATTTTAACATAAAAATTCTATTATTAACAAATAATAGAATAGAAACTCATATTAAGTAATCAAATAAAAAACATAAGGTAATAAACATACAAAAAATTGATATGCATTACAAATATGACTGATGATTCTTTGCTTAAAATCCTGAATATTCAACTATGAATATGTTTAGAAATTCTAACTAATCCAATTGTTAATCTTCTTTTAACTAAGTGCTTCTTCAACTTTTCCCATTTTCACTAGAGAACCTTCTTTTAAAACTGCCACTCTGTCAGCCAGTGCTCTTACATCCTCACGATCATGAGTTACAAAAATTGTAGTTACTTGAGCCTTCAATAAAATATCTTTCAACTCGCTCCGAATCTTTACTTGAAGATCCGAATCAAGATTACTAAAAGGTTCATCTAGAAGTAAACAACCTGGTGCTGGAGCCAAAGCTCTAGCCAGTGCTACCCTTTGCTGTTGTCCACCACTTAGTTCATAAGGATACTTATTTGCATAAGGCTCTAAGTTAACTAATTCAAGCATTTCCTTAACTCTTTTTTTCTTCTCACCAATACTCATTTTACTTAGACCAAAAGCTATATTCTTTTCTACCTTCATATTCGGAAAAAGAGCATAATCTTGAAAGACCATCCCCACACCTCTTTTTTCAGGTAGAACAAAACTATTAGGACCTAACACTCTATTCTTCCCGATTTCTATTACACCAGAACCTTTATGTTCCAACCCAGCAATAAGACGAAGCAAAGTACTCTTTCCACTTCCACTTTCACCAAATATCGAAACAATCTCACCCTCTTCTATCTCAATATTTATATCTTTTAAAGCTGGTTTTTTATTACCAGGATAATAAAAAGTTAGTTTCTCAATTTTTATGTTCATTATTTTTCTCCTTGTCCAATGTCTTGTTAAGTATTAGTATACCAGCAGCTACAATCAATACAATCAATAATGATGGAACTGAAGCTTCAGGTATCCTTTCATCATTGGCATAATCGAATACTCTGGTAGCTAGAGTATTAAAATTAAAAGGTCTCAATATCAATGCCAAAGGTAGTTCCTTTATAACATCAATACATACCAAAGTAAAACCACTTAAAAGAGCTGGTTTTAACATAGGTAAATCAATCTTGAAAAAAGTTGAAACCTCACCATGCCCCAACATCTTTGAAGCATCATGATACTTTCTACCAATTCTTTCAAATCCCCCATCAATGGACTGGAATCCAACAGCTAGAAAACGCAATACATATGCCCCAATCAATAATACCAAACTCATACTTAGAACTAATCCAGGTGCTCCAGGTAATATAATCTTATATAAAGGAGCTAACCAGCGATCTAAATGTATAAAAAACAAAATCATTGTTATAGCCACTACTGCACCTGGTATAGAATATCCCAGTAATGAAATTTTACTATATATCTTTGACAAAAAATTATTTTTTAATCTAGAGTAGTTGGCGATAATTATCCCAAATACCAAGATAATTATAGCTGAAATTACAGCTACCCATAAAGTATTTAAACTAAGAACCCATGCTTCAACACCAAGTGTGTCCTTGTATGTAAGTATAGCCCAATATGTTAATTGACCCACAGGTATTAAAAATCCTAACAATAAGATAATACTCGCATATGAAGTTGCCAGGATTGCCATTGGTCCCCTTAACTTCTTACGAGATAAAGGACAGTGTTTAGTATTTGTCATTGAATAACTTCTCCTGCCCCTTAGTATTTTTTCTAAGAAAAGAAGAACAAGTACAAAAACCATAAGTATAGCTGCTAATCGTATAGCAGAATCTATGTCACCAAGACTAAACCAACTTCTAAAAATAGCTGTGGAAAAAGTCTGAATTCCAAAATATGAAGCTACACCATAATCACTTAATACTTCTAAAACAACAAGACTAGTACCTGCAACCAAGGCTGCTCTTGATACTGGTACCACCACTTTGAGAAAAATACCCAAGTGGCTTTTACCAAGCATTCTGCCACATTCAATTAAAGAAGCTGATTGCCCCTCCATAAATGCTCTTAATATCATATAGATATATGGCATTAAGGATAGGGATAAAACAAATACCGCACCTGGCATTGACATAATATTAAAATATCTTTGATCAAGTCCAGTTCCTAACAATGACCTTAATGTTACTTGTACCACACCAGTATAACTGGCCATAGCTGCATAAGTGTAGGCAAGTATATATGAAGGTATTGCGAGTGGAAGAATTAAAGCCCAACGGAAAAACTTCCTCAATGGAAAATCATAGGCTGATATCAGCCAAGCTAATGTTGTTCCTATTATCAAAGCCAAGATAGCAGTAAAAAAAACCAGAATCAATGTATTACCAATATAGTCCTTAAGCAAAAACTCCTTTATTTCCATCCAGTTTTCATTTGGTTTTTCAAATAATTGTAAAATCAAATCACCAAATGGAAATATTAAAAGTATTGCAATTATAGTACTGGCAAATCCATAAAATCCTGGTTTCCTTTTTAGCATAATTTTTTCCTATCTCATCTTATTTCCAAGCTGCTCTTGCGAATATTTCTACAGCCTTCTTATTATTTCTACCGATTTCGCTTAAAACAAGCTCTTGAGGTTTTAATTCCCCCCAAGACAATAGCAATTCACTTGGCTCTACATTTTTGTTTGCTGGATACTCATAGTTTTCTTCAGTGTAGGCTTTTTGCACCTTAACCGAAGTTAGATATTCAGCTAGTAATATAGCATTATCTTTATTGCTTGAATATTTACTTAACACAACTCCACTAATATTCACATGTGTAGGTTCCGGGAAGAATATACCCACTTTTTCAGCGGCTTTAACCTCTTCTGGGTCCTGAGAATTCAACATTTGTCCTAGATAGTAGCTGTTTACTAAAGTTACAAGTCCTTCTCCAGCAGCAATAGCCTTGACTTGGTCTCTATCATTCCCTTTAGGATCTCTGGCTAGGTTGTTAACTATCCCTTGTGCCCACATTTTAGCATATTCTTCACCTTCATCTGCTATGAAAGAGGCTAAAAGTGACTGATTGTAAATTGAATCTGATCCTCTAACTAAAAGTTCACCCTTCCATTCACTATCTGTAAGCGCAGCATATGTTGACAAACTATTTGGATTAACCTTCTCTTTGTCATAGACAATTACTCTTGCCCTTTTAGTTAATGCTACCCATTCATTATTTTCACCTCTAAGATTTTCAGGTATGTTTTCCTTTATAGTTTTTGATGATAGTTCTTGTGTCATTCCACCTTCGATTGCTTGATAGATATTCCCCATATCAGCTGTTATAAAAAGATCTGCTTGAGTATCAGCACCTTCTCTTTTCATACGCTCAAGAAGTTCTGGAGCCTTTCCCTCTATAATATTAACTTTGATTCCTGTTTCATTTTCAAAATCAATGTAGGCTTGTTTGTCTACTTCATAATGTCTAGCAGAATAAACATTAACTTCCTTGGATTTATCCTGCTGGCTATCAGCACATCCACTTAATATGGCAGCAAGTGCCAATGTTGCCAAAATGGCAAATTTAAACTTTCTTTTCTTCATTATATCCTCCTCTTTCCCAAATGTCATGGGTTATATAGTAAGTTAGTTATAACTAACTTAACATCCAAATATATGGTTAGTCGCAACTAACCTTACTTCTATTAAACCATATAATTAAATATAATGTCAAGCATTTTGATTGTAATTAAATAAATATTTACTAATTTATACTATACTTGATACTATAATTGAATTTCAGACTTTTTTTTGATACCATAGATTTTAGGAGTTGATATTATGATTTTACATGAATCTGAAGAAAACTATCTTGAAGCAATATATTTATTAAATAAAGAAAAAGGCTATGTCAGAGCTATTGATATAGCCAATTATCTAGATTATTCAAAACCTAGCGTTAGTGTAGCTATTAAAAATCTTAAGGAAAAGGATTATATTGTTTTAGATGATAATAGCATGATAAGTCTTACCCCACTAGGGTTGGATAAAGCAGAATCTGTATATGAACGTCATGAAGTTTTATCCAATATACTTATATCAATTGGTGTAAGCAAAGAACAAGCTATTAATGATGCTTGTCGCATTGAGCATATAATAAGCCAAGAGACCTTTGACAAGATCAAGACTTATTTCAATAAATCCTTAGATACAAAGAAGTAGAATAAATACTTAAACCACTATTATTTGAGTTAAACTAACTATTTCTTTACAGTTTAAAGATAACCCCTCTAAACAAATTGGAATATTTAATCTACTTTAACACTCTAAACCATAAAATAATATACCCACCAAAATCAAGAACACCACAACCAGGTACAACAAAAGATCACCACCATATAATATTATAGAAAAATGCAATTACACTTTAGATTGATTCATATTATATAAATCAATCTATAATTTATTTTTATCATATATACTATATAATTACAACACATCTTAAGTAATTTATATCAAATCAAAGAAAAAATAGGAGGAAGCAGATATGCAAAAACTACCAGAAAAACAATCAAAGAACTGGATTTATATACTACTAGGACAATTCATAATAATCTTCATAGCCCTAATAATACAAAGCAAAATACTAGATTATAATATGAACACAGAAAATATAATCGGCTTTGCTATACTTGCCCTATCAATAAGCCTACTAATAACCATAGGCGGCTACCTAGGAGGAAGAATCTACTTTATAACCTCCTCAATCTTTAATATCTCAGGCTTAATCTATATGATAACAATCACCTTAAATAAAACTGCAGAAGACTGGAATGACCTTGTAAGCTTAGTATCTTACCTAACTCTCCTAGTCATAGGATTTGGAATTGGACTAATTGCACAATTAATCTATACCATAATTGCAAAGAAAAAAGGATTATCTTAAGTTAGATAATCCTTGCTCTATTTAATGTATTTATTCTATTTCTAGTTATCTTTCCTAAAAATACTCTCATACCCAGCAAATATATCAAACATCTCCTCATCAATACTATTTTTCCTCTCCATCTGATAACTTCTAGTCAAATCCTCAATTAACTCACCAATATTTTTTTCAGCCCTTTGAGCAGTCGCCAAACGACTAGCATTCTCTGCAATCAAAGACTCCGCACAAGCCCTATAAACAGAAACAAAAAGATATTCATCAATCAATGAAAGAAGATTACCTCCACCTATAATCTCTGGAGCAATTTTAGTTGGCCAAGGATAATCAGTTGTCTCCTTAAGCCACTTAGCATCCAAAGGTAAAATACGACTATTAGTAGGAACAGATAAATGATCACTAGAATAATAATTATAAAAAATATAGAACTCGGAAATCTCACCCAACTTTAAACTACTCTCACTCTCCAACAAAATATTACCAACAAGAGAAGTAATACCCATAACAGAACTAGCTACCTTAAAATTATTAGCAATCTTAACTCCAGCATCCAAAAGCCTTTCATGAACACCCTCACCAACAGTCCAAACCCTAACATCATCACTAAACCTAGACAAATGATCAAGACTATAATCAGTGATCAACTCATTAAACTGACCAACCAAACCATTATCACCACCAAAAATAATAGCACCTACAACATTACCCTCCTTCTGATTCACATCACCCTTAAAAAGAACATCAGAACTATAATTCCTAAAATAGGCCCCCAAACTCAATTTAACAGTATGATAATAGTCCTCAATTGAAACCTTCAAATCTTCATACTGATGAATATTAGAACTAGCAATCATTTTCATAATCCTAACTACAGACTCAAGATTTTCAGCACCATTAATTTTATGACGCATACCCTCCATAGAATTATTCATTACAACACATCCTCTTTCAAAGCATTCTTAGCAATAGAAACCATCATATCCCTATTCTCATCAGAAAACTTATCACCTGATAACAACTGCTCAACTAAATCCTTAGGTAATTCTTTTGCAGCCTTTCTCAAACTATCCTCAGCTTCACTTATCTCATCTAATGGAACCTCATCTAACAAGCCATCAGTCAAAGCCAACAAGATCATAATTTGCTCCACAACAGAAAAAGAATCCAGCTCAGCCTGAATCAAAATTTCCCTTATCCTACGACCATGCTCAATAACCTTACTAGTATGCTCATCAAGCCTAGTACCAAAACGAACAAAAGACTCCAACTCCTCAAACTGCACATAATCCAACTTTAAATCCCCTGCAATAGATCTATAAGTAGGGATTTGAACCTTACCACCAACTCTAGACACAGATAATTCAATATCCACAGCAGGAAGGACACCAAGTTCAAAAAGACTTGGAGAAAGATAAATCTGTCCATCAGTTATGGATATTAAATTCGTTGGAATATAGGCTGAAATATTTTGAGCCTCAGTTTCAACAATCGGCAAAGCAGTTAGTGAACCTCCTCCAAATTCAGGAAGTAAATGAGTAGCACGCTCCAAAAGTCTAGAATGAATATAGAAAATATCCCCAGGAAAAGCTTCCCTACCAGGAGGTCTTCTAAGCAAAAGAGAAATCTCTCTATATGCCCTAGCATGATGAGTCATATCATCATAAACTATCAGCACATCACGCCCTTTATTCATAAAATATTCAGCAATACTAGTCGCTGCATAAGGGGCAATATAGGCTTGGCCTGGAGGATCATTACCTTCAGCAACCACAACAACAGTATACTTTAAAGCATCATTTTTCTTCAGTACAGAAATTATCCGTGCAATAGAAGAAGCACGTTGTCCTATACCACAATAAACACATAACACCCCAGTATCCTTTTGATTTAAAATAGCACTAAGAGCTATAGCAGTCTTCCCAGTTTGTCTGTCCCCAATTATAAGCTCCCTTTGACCCTTACCTATAGGAATCATTGCATCAATTACCTTAATACCAGTTTGCATAGATTCAGTAACTGGACTTCTATCCATTATATGAGGAGCCTGACGTTCAATCGGCCAGCGCTCTTCAAACTGTAAATGTTCTAAGTCATCCAGAGCTTCACCTAAGGGATTTATTACCCTACCTAGCAAACCTTCACCAACTCCAATATCTAAAACCCTACCACTTCTTTCAACCTTGTCACCAACTTCTAGCAACTGATAGTCCCCTAAAAGAACTACTCCCATCTCATCTTTATCCAAATAAAAAACAATACCAGAAACCCCTTTAGGGAAAAGAACCAACTCTTCCAAACCAGCCTCAGGTAATCCTGAAACTATAGCTATACCAATAGAAATAGATTTTATTATTCCTATTTCATTAGTTTTAATATGAGGTTGAAAGCCAACTCGAGCAGAAGAGATTTCAGATATGACTTTCCCAACTACATCAGCAACTTGTAAGTCTTTCATTAACTATGCCCCCTCTTGAATTCCTGCCTGCTCATGCAGCTGGATTTTATATTGATCATTAATATGTTCTTTAATCTTTCTTTCAAAATCCTGTAGATAATCTGCAATATTCCAACTTATATAATAGTCATTAAAAGTTAATTCAATACCACCTATTAAATCAGCTTCATTCTCCTTATATATAACTTCAATATTACCTATATACTCTTTGACAACCTCTTCCAATTGTGCTTTTTCTTGAACTGTAAGTTCAAAACCACTTCTGATTATACATTTATTATCTTTAGCCACCTTGTCTGATATAATCTTAGCCAATTCTTCCTTATCAATATTACCAATCTTACTAATAAATACCTGAATCATTCTTTCTTCAACTCTACTATTAGATAAGTCAGATAAGGTTTTTCTAGCAATTTCAATAACTTCTTTTTGAGTTTGATCACTTAAGGATTCTGTTAAAAACTTTTCTTGATCCAATATAGATTTTTTCCATCTTTCCTTAATAGCTTCCCCTTCTTTACGAACACCATCAAGTATTTCGGTTTTACGTAGTTCTGCTTCTTCTTTAGCTTTTTTAATTAAATCTGCTCTTTTCGAATCTATATCTTCGTTCTTCTTTTCATATTCTTCCTTTTCCTGCTCTGCTTTTTGCATGACATTTTCTGCACTTGACAACTTTTCTGCAACAAGTGTCTCTCTAGCATCAATAGCTTTAAGAATAGGTTTATATAAAAAACGCTTTAAAAGCCAAACTAAGATTAAAAAATTTATAATTTGAGCAATTACAGTAAACCAATCAATTAGCATTTTATTCTCCTTTCATAAAATCCATTGTGAAATATCTTATAGACTAATAATATAATTCCAAAATGGATTTGCGAAAATAAGGATAATAGCAATAACAAAACAATAAATTGCTGTAGACTCAATCATCGCTAAACCAATATATAAAGTTCTAGTAATTGTAGGTGATGCATCAGGTTGTTGAGCAAGAGAGGTCATCGCTGTAGCAACAGCCTTACCTTCACTTAATGATGGTCCAAGTACACCTATACTAATAGTAATACCAGCTGTAATAATAGATGCCATCGTTACCATTGCAACCAAAGTTAAATTATCCATAATACCTCCTAAATTTTATAATATATATTTTTTATTTATTTGTTACCTGAATAGCCGCTGCAATATAGACAGCTGTAAGAACAGTGAAAATATAGGCTTGCACCAATCCAGTCAATAGACCTAAGACAGTTAAAAATATCGGTAAAAACAACGGGACTATAGTTAATAAAATACCCACAATCATTGTTCCACTCATCATATTCCCGAAAAGACGAATAGCCATAGCCAAGGTTCTTGAAAACTCTCCTATAATATTAAAAGGTAACATTATAAAAGTTGGCTCAATATATGACTTCAAATACTTCAATAAGCCCTTTTGACTTATACCATATATTGGCACAGCTATAAAAACACATATTGCCAAAGCCGTAGTTGTAGATAGTGAACCAGTAGGTGATTCATATATAGGTAAAATAGTTAAAATACTAGCAGTAGACAAAAACAAAAACAAGGTTCCTATAAATCCAAGATATCTTCTATTATCTTTAATTCCAATATCTTTAATTTGTTTATTAATAGTTACAACTATTATTTCTAAAACATTTTGTAACCTAGTTCGTTTAAGCTTATTAGTCAGTTTTCTTTTAATAAATAGAGAAACTAAAACCAATAACAACATAATCAACCATGTAGTCACAATAGTATTATTTAATTCAACAAAACCATATTTCCAATAAACTATTTCATCAGGAGTAATACGCATCTATTCTATCCTCCCATCCTTTGATTTCAGCTCAGGCTTATATTTTTCTATATAGACTTTAATTATAATTCTAGCAATAATAAAACTAATAAAACAAAACAGTAACCTTAATAGATTACCATCTATGACTAAAACAAAAGAAACTAATACAAAAGTCGTTCGTAATAGATAACTTGATAAAAATAACAGTCCTGGTCTTTTAGATACCAATACTTTTTGAACTGTCCACCATAGACCTCCATAAAATATCAAGCCTGCTAATAAGCCAACAAAAACAGCTAATATCAAGTAGATGATATCATTCATCCTTATCATCCTCCTTTTTATTTCCAGCCTCTTTATCAGGCTCTTTTTTTTCCTTCTTCATTCTTTCTTCTTCTTTATTAACCCAATACCAAGCATTTAAACAACCTACTACCAACCCTATGATAAGTAACATAACTGTCCAAGAATAGCTTCCTTTAATACTTTGGTCTAGCCAGCTACCTAAGGCCACTCCTAAAAGTGTAGGAATAACAATTGACCATCCTATCATGCCCATAGTTCTAAAACTGCTCCATAAATTCATAGCATCCTCTTCTTTAGCTTGAATTTTTCTAGCTGTTTTATTCTTAATTTGATTACTGAATTTTTCCTGAGCCTTAGACTTTTTATCATCCTTTTTATTTTCCATGATTATACCTCACTAAGCGTTTGATAAAACTGCTTTCCATTTCTTTTAAAACAGATCTATCAATTTCTTCCTGCTTATTAATCTTAAAAAAATCTTTTTCTAAAGTTTCATTTAATTTATCTAGGCTAACTCCACCACTTGCATTACGTACAGAAACCCTCACTTCTGATCCAGTTTTAACTAAAATCCCTGCATCAACAGCAATATAGACTTCTTCAGCCTCTACTATCTCATAAGTTAAAATACCAGGTTCTAGGACCATAACACAATCTTGTCGATTAGGTAATATACCATATGCCCCCATATTTGTTTCCACTACAATTCTTTTAACATCAACCTTATCAGTAAAAACCTTATAGGGTAATAACACTTTTAAAGACATAACTTTATAAGCCATTACTAATCACTTCCCTCTATTTTAGCTTCATCAATTTTACCTATCATATAAAAAGCACTTTCAGGATAATCTTTAAATTCATCACTAAGTATTCTCTCACAACCATCAAGTCCATCTTCAAGACTAACAATTTTACCAGGAATTCCTGTGAATTGCTCAGTTACTGAAAAAGGCTGAGTTAGAAAACGCTCTAACCTTCTTGCTCTTGCTACAATATTCCTATCATCTAAAGATAATTGTTCTAAACCAAGCATGGCAATAATATCTTTTAGTTCTGCATATTGAGCTAGAGTCCGTCGTATTTCTTGCCCTATTTTGTAGTGTCTGTCACTTATTTTTCCTGGAGTTGCCATTTTAGAATTTGATAATAAAGGATCAATTGAGGGGTATAGTCCCTCTCCAGCTCTTTTTCTTGATAAAACTATAGATGAGGACAGATGGGAAAATGTATGCACAGCAGCAGGATCTGTAAAGTCATCAGCAGGCACATAGACAGCTTGAATTGAAGTGATAGCAGCATCTTTTGTATTTGCTATCCTTTCTTGCAGTTTAGATAACTCCGTTTCTAAAGTAGACTGATACCCAAGACGAGATGGCATTTGTCCCATGACTCCCGCTACTTCCGAACCTGCTTGAATAAATCTAAATATATTATCAACAAGGAGTAAAACATCCTTATGTTCATCATCTCTAAAATATTCAGCCATAGTCAAGGCAGTATGTCCTACTCTAAAACGACTACCTGGCACCTCATTCATTTGACCAAATACCATGACCATATTATCTAATACATTGGCTTCTTTCATATTACTATATAGTTCTTCAGCTTCTCTAGATCTTTCACCTATACCACAAAATATACTGACACCTTCTTGTTTACCTATCATATTATGAATCATTTCAGTTAGTAAAACAGTTTTACCAACCCCTGCACCACCAAATAAGCCTGTTTTCCCTCCTCTTTCTAAAGGAAGTAGAATATCAATTATTTTAATTCCTGTTTCAAAAACTTCAGAATTAGTTGAGTATTTACTTAGTAAGGGTGGATCTTGATGTATGGAACGCAATTGAAAATTCTTTAGTGCAGGCTTCTGGTCTATAGGACTCCCCATAACATTAAACATTCTTGATAAGGTTTCTCTACCAACAGGTACTTTTAAAGGACCTCCTGTATTTTCTACCATTTGTCCTCTATAGACACCTTCTGTTGGTGTTAGGGCAATTCCTCTGACAGTATATTCATCAATTTGTACCAAAACTTCAATTAGTATTTCCATATTTTTACCTGTTTTTAATAATGAATAAATACCTGGTAGCTCACTATCAAAATGAATGTCAATAACAGTTCCCCAAATTGATTCTATTTTTCCTGTTTGTTTCATTTTTAACCTCCAAGGTCAAATATGTATCTCTTAATTAATTTAATTCTATCACCAATAACATAATAAAAAAAGTGATTATCCAAGGATAATCACTTTAATTTTTCTCTATTTAGATAGTTGGCAAAAACAAATTCATTGAATAAATAAAACTAAATCCATTAATTATTTAGCATTTCCCACTCCAGGTCCAATTACTATATTTATCCTTATCAAGTCCATACTGGTGAGCATACTCTATGTTTTTCTCAATCTCTCTTAACATCTTAGCTTTCACAATATCACCATGAGGACCAATATTTTCCACCCTATCAATAACACTAATGACTAAATTAAACCTATCAATCTTATTAACAATAGCTAGCTCTAAGGGAGTACTGATACTACCCTTCTCATGATAACCATGAACATGAATCCTCTGGGGATTAGACCTTTTATAAGTTAACTTATGAATTAACCAAGGATAACCATGAAAGTTAAAAATAATTTCCTTATTATTAGTAAATATATTATTAAAATCATCATCACTTAAACCATGAGGATGATCCTCATGAGATATTAACTTAGCTAAATCCACAATATTGACAAAACGTACCTTGAGTTTAGGAAACTCTTCATTAAGAATAGCAGTTGCAGCCAAGGCTTCTTTAGTAGTAACATCACCACATCCTACCACAACTACATCAGGTTCTCCTTCACAACTAGCCCACTGCCATATTCCAAGACCATTTTTACAATGCGCACTTGCTTCATCAATATTTAAATACTGTAAATGCTTCTGTTTATCAGAAACTATCACATTTACATAACCTGTACTTTTTAAACAATGATTAGCAACCGACAATAAACAATTTCCATCCGGTGGTAGGTATATTCTAACCACCTCAGGACTCTTATTAGTCACCACATCAATAAATCCAGGATCTTGATGAGAAAAACCATTATGATCCTGACGCCAAACTGTAGAACTTAATAAAATGTTTTCAGAAGCTATAGGAGCCCTCCAACTTGCTTCTACTTTACTTGTATCTAACCATTTTGCATGTTGATTAAACATAGAATCAATTATATGGGCGAAAGCCTCATAGGTATGGAAAAGTCCATGTCTTCCAGTTAAAAGATAACCCTCAAGCCATCCTAAAAGTGTATGTTCACTTAATATTTCCATAACTTTACCATCAGTCGCTAGTTCACCACCATCTGCATCTGTTTCTAAATATTTTCCTAACCAAACCTTTTTACTTTCCTCATATACCGCTTGTAGTTTATTAGAAGCAGTTTCATCAGGACCAAATAGTCTAAAATTATCAGGATTATTTCTAAATATATCACGTAAAAAATTACCTAATGGTTTAGTATTCCCATGTTCTACCACTCCAGGCTTATCCATTTTAACTGCATAATCTCTAAAATTTGGTAAATCAAGAGGCTTTCTTAATAGACCTCCATTAGTAACTGGATTTGCACTCATACGTTTATTACCATCAGGTGATAAATCCCTTAACTCCTGCACCAACTTACCTGACTCATCAAATAGCTCTTCTGGCTTATAACTTCCTAACCATTCATTAAGCATTTTTAAATGCTCAGGATTTTTATGTATCTTATTTAAAGGTATTTGATGAGAACGCCATGAACCTTCTACCTTATGACCATCAACTACTTTTGGTCCGGTCCAACCCTTTGGTGATTTTAAGATAATCATTGGCCAAATAGGTCTTATAACCTCCACGTTCAAACGAGCTTCTTTTTGTATTTCTCTAATTTCTAAAATAGCCTTTTCCATTATCTCTGCCATTTTTTGATGCATAATCATAGGTTCATCACCCTCAACAAAATATGGCTTATATCCATAACCTTTAAAGAGTGACTCAAGTTCCTCATTACTTATCCTAGCAAAAATGGTTGGATTAGCTATCTTATATCCATTAAGATGAAGTATAGGTAAAACCGCCCCATCTCTTTTAGGGTTTAAAAATTTATTTGAATGCCAAGAAGTAGCCAAAGGACCTGTTTCTGCTTCTCCATCACCAATAACTGCAGTAACAATCAAGTCTGGTTTATCAAAGGCTGCACCATAAGCATGAGATAGACTATATCCTAACTCTCCACCTTCATGAATAGAACCTGGTATTTCTGGAGTACAATGACTCCCAAGGCCTCCAGGAAATGAAAACTGCCTAAATAATTTTTTCATGCCTTTTTCATCTTCAGTAATTTCAGGATATACTTCAGAATAGGTCCCTTCTAGGTAAACAGGAGCTAAAACACCTGGAGCTCCATGTCCTGGACCTACTATGTATATCATATCTAAATCGTACTTTTTTATTAGCCTGTTTAAATGCACATAAACAAATGATATGCCAGGACTTGATCCCCAATGTCCTAACAAACGTCTCTTAATATGTTCACTCTTTAAAGGTTCTTTTAGTAAAGGATTATCTTGTAAATAGATCATCCCTGCCGCTAAATAATTACAGGCACTCCAATACCGATTTATCTTATCTAACTCTTTCTCATCAATTTTAAACATAATCTCACCTCAACCTTACTTCACATTAATTTATCTATTTTTATTATAACATAAAAGAAAAACCTGCAATATTTAATAATATTGCAGGTTAAAATAGAACATAAATATTAATTGAAGTTTTGTTTATTAAATAACAATTTTTTTAAACTTACTATTTATAAATATATATTAAATTTTTTATTTAAAAGAAATTTTATTTCTTCCACTTTCCTTGGCCTTTTGCAACTTGTCATACGCTCTATTAATTCCATCAAGAATTTCGTGTTCATCATGATTGAAAATAGTAATACCAAAACTCATTGTAATAGATATATTATTTTCATCTATTATAAACTTCCTGTTTTCTATTTTTGATCTCATTTTTTCTACTAATTTATACAAATTAATTAAATTTATATCTGTGACTATCATCAAAAACACTTGTCCATCATATCTAGAGACCAAGTCATACTCTCTTAAATTATTTTTCAATAACTTTGATATGGAAATTAGCATTTCATCTCCAATATCATGTCCATATTTATCATTTATACTTTTAAAGAAATCTATATCTCCAAAAATAATTCCTATATTTCCTAATGTTCTTTCGTGTTTATTAGCTTCGATTTTAGCAAGTTTTATTATAGCTTCTCTATTATAAAGTCCAGTTAAAGGATCTGTCATAGAGTTAGTAGATAATTCATTTTGACTTAAAGCAGATGAGATCCAAAACATACCTAAGGTAACAATAATAGGCATAATACTTATTAGCGTTATTGTAATAGTATTCATTAAGTCAAACATATTTATTCCAATTAAAATTGTAAATATTCTAATTAAGACAACAAAAACTGATATTATAAAATATAACCTTATAATAAAACTCTCAATTTTAATTATATCTTTGTTATTAGATTTTAAATGAATTATTATCTTTACATAAAATAATATTTGAAATATAGAAAATATTATTATCCTTAAGTTAACAGATTCCAATAAGTAGGTATAAATTAAAAATAAAATAACAAATATACCCAACATACTATAATCAAAAATATAGTTGGTTTTTTCTTCTTCTTTGAATTTTACAATACCATGTAAAACCTTAAGAATACCGAACATTATTAATATATTTCCAAAGATTGTTGATATGAAATTCGGAAAATAATTATAATAAGTTAAAATTAAATAACCGAACCCAATTGATATAAAGGCTGTTATTAATTCAGGTAAGCCTTTAAAATTTTTTTTATATTTATAGTATATTAATAAAGCAACAGAGAAAATGAAATTAATAATAGTTGCATTTATTAATGTCGTTTTTATATCCAATATAAACCTCCTAAAAATTATTAGTTAAAGATTATTTTATAATCCACTGGCTTTTTCGTATGGCCAGTCTATTATACCACCTAAATCAAAAATATTCTTGTAACCCATTTCCACTAATTGAGCAGATGCAGTAGCACTTCTATTACCAGTTCGGCAATAAACAAAATAAGTTGCTTCTTTATCTGGTATTACTTCTTCTGCTTTTTCACTAATTGTATCAATAGGTAACAAAATAGCATTTTTGATATGTTCTTCCTTATATTCTTCAGGAGTTCTAACATCTACTAAAATAATATTTTCTTCATTATCTAGTCTTTTTTTTGCAGTTTCAGCATTTATTTTAATCACCCCTTCCCCTTTATTTTCACTTATAGTATCTGAGTTGGCACAACCCAGTAATGTTATAGAGAATATTAGTAAACAAATAAATATATTTCTTCTCATTTTAACATACTCCATTCTATTAAAAGTAGATTTTAGCTATTTTTATTCATATAGTTTTTAATAAATAACTTAGCAATTTCAGGATCAAATTGAGTTCCAGCATTTTTCTTTATTTCTAAAAGAGCTTCTTCCTCTGTCATTTTAGGTTTATATGATCTATCAGATATCATGGCATCAAAGGCAGCAGCAACTGCAATAATTCTTGATTGTAGTGGAATATTGTCACCTTTTAATCCTTGAGGATAACCTTCTCCATCATATCTTTCTTGATGGGCCAAAACATATTCTGCAATTTCTGAAAATTTATTTACTGAACCAAGTATTCTATACCCTACTTCACTATGCTTTTTCATCTCATCCCATTCCTCATTAGTCAATGAATCTTTTTTTTCTAATATTGCATTATTGATGACAATTTTCCCAATATCATGCATAAGTCCTGCAATTCTAATTTGTTTAATCTCTTCATTAGTAAAATTCATCTTGCTGGCTAAAAACTCACAAATTTCTGCCACTCTTTTTGAATGATCCCTTTCTCTAATATTTTTTTTAAATAAGGAGTTCATTATTATATCTATGGTCTTACTTCTCATACTTGAACTTTCAGTAAGTTTATGACGATACATTTCATCTTCTGCTTCCTTGAATACTTTGTCCATTTCCTCTGAAGATGAACTTTTCGCAGCATATCCTAAAGCTAATGATACCACAATATCATCAATCTGTTCTTTATTTACTGCTTCTTTAATTCTTTTAATTAATTTTTCTGCTCCTAATGCATCAGTTCTCGGCATTAGAACAACAAATTCGTCACCACCAATTCTTGAAATAATTTCATCATCTCTTGTTACTTCTTTCAATATATTAGCTATTCTAATCAATAACTCATCACCTTTTTGATGACCAAAAGCATCATTAGTTAGCTTCAATCCATTAACATCAGCCATAATCAAGGCTATTGGAAGATTTCTTGGTGTATCTAGTCTTGATAGTTCTTCTTCATAAAATCTACGGTTATATAAGCCAGTTAATTGATCATGATAACTTAATCTTAACATTTCACCTTCTGATGTTTTTCTTTCTTCAATATTTCTACTAACACAAACAGCTTCAATTTCTCCAATAGTATTATATTGATAACTAGTAACTATTTCCACCCATATGATATCTCCATTTTTACAAATTTGTTTAACTTCAATTCTATGGTTATTTTCTAAATTCTGATTTTTATAGAAACCTTCAATATGATTTGGAATAACAGTATCAACTATATCCCTAAATTCATCAGTAAAAATATCCTCAAGTTTTTTATCCATAAATTCTGGTACGCTATAGCCTAATAGTTTTTCAATTGATGGACTAACATATACAAACATATTTTCAGATATATTAAAAACTGTAATAACATCAACTGCATTATCAGTAATTAATCTATATCTTTCCTCGCTTTTTTTAAGGGCTATTTCACTTTCTTTGCGAACAGTAATATCTTGGACTGAGCCACTTATATCTGTGACAATTCCGTCCTTAATTATTGGATTACCTATAGATTGTACCCATTTTTTATTGCCTTTTAAAGTAGTTACTTCCCACTCCTGAAAATAAGGTTCTTTTAAATTAATGGCATTATCAATTGCTTGGATTGCCATACCTCTATATTCGGGAGAAATATAATCAATTCCTTCAGGCACTAGTGGTTCACCCATCTTAATGTCTACGTCTAAAATATTAAATACTTCATCCGACCAATTTTGAATTTGAGTTTTTATATTAAATTTGAAAGCTCCAATTTTAGCTGCCTTTTCCATTTGTCGATACAGAATATTTTGTTTTGCTAATTTTTCTTCAATCTTTTTGCTATCTGTAATATCAATAAAACTAATTACTATTTTTTCGATTTCATTATTTCCATCCAATATAGGATATCCATTAATTAATATCCATTTTTTAACATTATTTCCTGTTGATAAAACAGATAAAATATATGGTTCTAATTTACTTTTACTTTTAATTATTCTTTTTACAGGGTATTCATCTATGCATAATAAAGAACCATTTTCTCTGAAAAACTTCCAATATGGCTCAGTGCCTTTATTACTAATAATTTCTTCTTTTGAAAGACCAAGTAATTTTTCAACTACTTTATTACAAGATAAAACAGAGTAATCTCCATTATATATAATAACCCCAGCTTGTAAATTATCAATTAATAGTTGTTGTTCATTAAGTGATTTTTCTAGTTTTTCCTCTAATTTTATTCTCTCAGTTATATCTCTTGATATTCCAAATATACCAATCAACTCATTATCTTTGTTAAAAATTGGTCCTTTCGTACTTGAAATATCATGAATATCATCACTATTATAGGTTAATCTTTCAATAATTTCTATAGTTTTTTTACTGGTCATCACTTTTCTATCATCAGACCTTACTAGTCTAGCTTCTTCAGGTTTAAATATTACAAAATCATCTTTTCCTAATACTTCCTCTGCTGTTATACCATCAATCTTTTCTGCAGCTTTATTAAATAATAGATATTTACCAGAAGTATCTTTTACATAAATAGAGTCACTAGTATTATCAATTATAGATCTAATAAGTTGTCTGTTTACCTCAAGCTTATTTTTCAACACCTTTTCTTTTGTTATATCTTTTAAAAGACAATGTGTTTGCTTAAATTCACCTTTCTCATTATTAACAATTCTTCCATTAAAAGCTACAAACAGTATTTCTCCATTTTTATGCATTAACTCAAATTCGGCATTAACATGTCCTCTTTTCTTTAAAAAAGGAAATAATTTTTTTATTTTTTTTTGATATTTTTGTGGCATAAACGATCCAAACCATTTACCAATGACTTCATCACGAGTATATCCGAGTAATTTAAGCCATTGTTCATTAACTTCAAGAAAATTACCATTCTCATCAAGAGATTGATAACCAAGAGGGGCATTTTCAAATAAAGACTTAAATCTTTCTACACTTAGTTTTAACCTATCTTGTCTAAGTTTTAATTCCACAAGCTCAGAATTATCTTGAAAATTCATTATAAAAAAGTCTTTTTCAAAGATTTCAACTGATACTTTTAAATCAGGCTTTTTATCATTGGAAGAAATCTCAAATTCAAAACTATCGTCCTCTAGAATAAGCTTGCTAATTTTTTTTAGAAATTCAGATGAGAAAAGTGCCTTGTCTAAGTTTAACTCTGATGCTTTTGTTCCAACTATATCCTTACTTCTATAACCAAACATTTTTAGAAAAGCTGGATTAACCTCAAGGAATAGATAATCGATGAGATTACCTTTTTCATCATATATGAGTTTCTGATAGGAATAACCAAAGGGTACCCTATTCAAAATTTTCTGATAGAAGTTGTCCATTTTAATCACTCCCTATTAAAGTTAGACAAACTAAATACTATTTACTCTATTATAATCTTTTTTTATTAGAATATGTCATTTTTTAGAAATTTCAACTTATTATATATTAAGGAGGTTTCTAAACTATAAATATTAATTAAAGCTCTTTTTTTATAGTCAAACTAAAATTAGTAAACTACTAATTATTTACTTTAAGTCTACAATATATTATCCATTATTGTCAATAAATACGCTAAATGACCATCAATTAAATGATAGTCATTTAGCTAATATATTAATCTTACAATCTTAGTATTTAAGAAATATCAAAACGATCTGCATTCATCACTTTATTCCAAGCTGAAATAAATTCTTTGATAAATAATTCTTGTCCATCATCACTAGCATATACTTCTGCAACTGCTCTTAATTCAGAATTAGATCCAAATATTAAATCAATTCTAGTAGCAGTCCATAAAAGATTACCTTTCTTTGAATCAATGCCTTCAAAAATATCTCCACCTTCAATGATTGGTTTCCACTTAATACCCATGTCCAAAAGATTTACAAAAAAGTCATTAGTGAGGCTTTCAACTTTATTTGTGAAAACTCCATTCTCTGATCTATTATAGTTAGCATTCAACATACGCATACCACCAACTAAAACAGTCATCTCTGGAACTGTCAAACCAAGTAATTGAGCTTTATCTAATAATAACTCTTCTGGGGTATTGCTATATTTGGCTTTTCTATAGTTTCTAAATCCATCAGCATTAGGTTCTAGCACACTAAAAGAATTAACATCTGTCTGTTCTTGTGTTGCATCTGTCCTACCTGGTTTAAATTCAACTTCAGTTTTAAAACCAGTATTAGCTGCAGCTTTTTCAACCCCAGCACAACCTGCTAATACAATAATATCTGCTAGTGAAACTTTTTTAGAATTTTTTTGTTTATCATTAAAGTCTAACTGTATTTTTTCAAGAACTTCTAAAACTCTTTGAAGTTGTTTAGGATGATTAACATCCCAATCTTTTTGAGGTTCTAGTCTAATACGAGCTCCATTAGCACCTCCACGTTTATCAGAAATACGGAAGGTTGATGCTGAAGACCAGGCTGTATAAACTAACTCAGAAATAGTTAACCCTGAATCAAGTACTCTTTTTTTAAGCTCTTTAATATCCTTTGCATCAATTAATTCATGATCAACTTTTGGTAGTGGATCTTCCCAAATAAATTCCTCTTTTGGAATTTCAGGACCTAGGTAACGGGAACGAGGTCCCATATCTCTATGTGTCAACTTAAACCAAGCTTTTGCAAATGCATCAGCAAGCTCTTCAGGATGTTCTTGGAAATGCTTGGCTATTGGTTTATATATTGGATCCATTCTTAAAGCAAGATCAGCTGTTGTCATCATTGGTGCATGTCTTTTAGTTGGATCATGTGCATCAGGTACTAAATCTGCTGCTGCAGGATCAGTAGGGTGCCACTGCCAAGCTCCAGCTGGACTTTTTGCCAAGTCCCAATCATATTTAAAGAGAATATTTAAATAACTATCATCCCATTTAGTTGGGGTATTAGTCCAAGCACCTTCAATACCATTAGAGATAGTATTAACACCATGACCACTGCCCATAGTATTTCTCCAACCTAATCCTTGTTCTTCTATATTAGCGCTCTCTGGTTCTGGTCCAACATGATCCTTACTTCCAGCACCATGGCTTTTACCAAATGTATGCCCACCTGCAACTAGAGCAACTGTCTCTTCATCGTTCATAGCCATACGATCAAAGGTATCCCTAATGTCTTTACCTGATTCTATTGCACTAGGTTTACCATTAGGTCCTTCTGGATTAACATAAATTAAACCCATTTGTACTGCTGCTAAAGGTTTTTCTAATTCTTCTCTATCAGCAGAATATCTTTCATCCTCTAACCATTCATTTTCTGGACCCCAATATACATCCTGTTCAGCTTCCCAGATATCAACTCTGCCACCAGCAAATCCAATGGTTTTAAATCCCATTGATTCTAGAGCACAATTACCTGTAAGGATTATAAGATCTGCCCAAGATATTTTTTTTCCATATTTTTTCTTAATCGGCCAAAGTAAACGTCTGGCTTTATCTAAATTTATATTATCTGGCCAGCTATTTAGAGGTGCGAAACGTTGATTACCTCTTCCAGAACCACCACGACCATCTCCACTCCTATACGTACCAGCACTATGCCAGGCCATTCTAATAAATAGTGGTCCATAATGACCATAGTCTGCAGGCCACCATTCTTGAGAATCAGTCATTAAATCATACAAGTCTTTTTTTAATGCTTCAAAATCTAATTTTTTAAATTCTTCAGCATAGTTAAATTCTGAACCCAGGGGATTTCTTTCAACTGGATTTTGATGAAGCATTTTAAGATTTAATTGTTTAGGCCACCATTCTTTATTTCTGTTACCTTTATTACTTCTACTCATTCCAGTAACTGGACATTTTTTATTTTCTTCCATAATTAGCCCTCCCATTATTTTCTTACAAACATTATAACATATTTATAATTATCTAAAAATATTCAAAAATTCGAAGTATTTAAACCTCACTTTGCTAATTTAATATAACTTTAATCTTTAAAGTTCATATAATAATTTTTCTACATCTAATATATCAATTTGTTCTTTACCATAAAGTATATGATCTAAGCACTTCTCTATTCTAAAAATCCTTTTTTCAATTTGTTTAGTTTTGGAAAAATTCCCATTTGTTAAATTAATAATCTCAATTACATAACCTTTTTGTAAACCAAACTGTACATTAATCAACTGTTGATTACTTTATCTCCTAAACAAAAGGACTAATTTATAGATATTTTTATCAAAACTTACATCTATAAATGCATCAATATAAAATATTATATCCAACTGTAAACCATCTAAATCCTTAAAATTAAAACTAGTCCACATCAAATCAATCTTATCAAAATGCGCCTTAATACTACGAATATTTCCTCTACATAAGTTTTTCCACGTTGAATGACTATAAATAGTATCTGCTACTGGATGTGAGCTACTACCAATTAAACAATGGTCTTTACAACTCATAGATTTAGACTGTAGTCACCAATGAATGCTCTACTATAACTTTATTTATATAATTATAATTGTTAATTCTATTATGTTTTTTAATAAAAAATCCAACTCATATATACGTATATGAGCTGGATTTTAATTTATCATTACTTTTTATTAATTATTTATCTTTTTCTTCATCATCTTTCATATCTATATTTTCTATACTACCTTCTAGTTTCTCTAAAAGATTGGCTGCAAACTTCTTGCCTCCAATACCAAAAGAAATTGCGAAAGCAACTGAAAAGGCTCCTAATAACATGATGAAAGCAACATTAACAATAGGTGTAGCGATTCCTAATTGGTTAAAGGTCATAAATACAGCTAGAGTAATAATTAACCATCTTGCTGCAAGAGCTGTTCCTTTTGCATTTGTGAATTTCTTAATAATAAGAGACTCAGCCCATTTTCCTAGGAAAATAGCACCACCTAAAATTAGAATACCACTGATTGCAAATGGTAAGTAAGCAATTATTGCAGTGCCTACATCTCTTAGTACATCTAGTTTAAGAACATTAATTGCTTCTACTAAGAATAAAAGTATAATAATGTATTTTACCAAACTACCAATTGCCTTAGACAAACTGAAGTTATTTATTTTTTTTGAATCAGTTGAAATCATTTTGCTAACAACTTTATCTGTTCCTACTGATGATAATATGCTAATTAGTAAATTTCCTGCTAACTTGGCAATGAATACACCTATAATTAAAATAGCAAGGGCTACAAAAATATTAGGTAAGAATATTATTATCCTATTCAACATACTTATAGCTGGAGCTGATATAGCAGTTATATTCAATACTTCTAATGCTGCTATAATTACAGGTATTAGTATTAGAGCATAAATTAAGTATGAAATTACTGAACTAATTGTAGTTCCTTGTTCCTCAGTTATACCTGCTTTTTCTTGAAGTTTGTCAATATTAGCTTTTTTCAAGATTGGTTGCAGTAACTGACGAATAATTTTAGCTACAAAAAATCCTACAACTAATATTATCACTGCTGCTATTAAATTTGGTATAAAATCAATAAATTCCGATACCATATTTGTAATTGGCTGTGACACATTTGGCATACCTAACTGATTAAGCACTCCTGGTAGGAATAGTAAAAAAACAATAATAAATACAAGTTTACCAATGAATTCTAGACTGCTTCCTGTAGTTTCGTCCTTAATTCCCAATTTATCCGTTAATCGGTCTGCTTTGATTTTTTTAAGTATTCCTACTATGATTTTTTTGGATACTGATGCTACAATCCAAGCCAATATTAGTATTAATACTGCATAAATAACGGACGGGATAGAATTAATTAACTGTTCCCAGACATTTTGTAAATTGTTCATTCTTTTGTCTCCTTTTCTTTTTCATATATTTAATATTAACCAAGTTATATAATTTTAATATAACATTTTTTAATATTCAAATCAAATACCCAAAACTATAGAATAAATCCTAAGCAAAATTTCTTCTTTGTTCTTTCTGCTATAAATATTCTTGAATAAATATTTTTGATATAATAATTTTAAAAATTTCCATAAAAAAATGAATGATTGTTTATAATCTACTATAACATTTCAGCAATATCATATATTAATTTTTTACTCTTCTTCCATCCTATGCAAGCATCAGTAATAGATTTTCCTGGAATTTCAAGTCTTTCTTGTCTTCCATCATAAAGGTAACTTTCTATCATAAGTCCTTTTATATGCTTTTTAAGTGTTGGAGAATAAATCCTATTCTTGATAATTTCAAGAGCTATTCTAGGTTGCTCATCAAATTTCTTCATGGAATTAGCATGATTAGTATCAACTATTATAGCAGGATTTACAAGCCCTCTTTTTAAGTATTCTTCCACAAGCTGATTTAAATCTTCAAAATGATAATTTGGAATGTTTCTTCCATATTGATTTATAGCCCCTCTCATAATTGCATGAGCTAAAGGATTTCCTGAGGATTTAACTTCATGTTCATCATAAATTAATGTATGTGAAATATGAGCAGATTTTATAGAATTCAACATGACATTAATATCTCCACTTGTAGCATTTTTCATTCCTACAGGTATGTCCAAACCACTTGCTGTAAGCCTGTGTTGTTGGTTTTCTACCGACCTTGCTCCTACAGCAACATAACTGAGCAGATCTGATACATATGGATCATTTCCTGGATAGAGCATCTCATCAGCTCCTGTAAGTCCTGTTTCTCTAATTGCTCTTAAATGAAGCTTTCTGATTGCTTTTATCCCTTCAACCATATTAGGTGCTTCATTAAGGTCCGGCTGATGCATCATACCCTTGTATCCTTCTCCTGTGGTCCTTGGTTTATTAGTATATATTCTTGGTACTATTACTATTTTATCCTTAACCTCTTCTTGTATTTTGGCAAGTCTTGAAATATATTCCATTACTGGCTCTTGTAAATCAGCTGAACAGGGTCCTATTATTAGCAAGAATTTATCACTTTCTCCAGTAAATATTTCCTTGATCATTCTATCTCTAATAGCCTTGATTTTTCCTACTTCCTCATCAATTGGTATCATTTTCTTAATCTCATCAGAACTTGGTATACGGGTAATATATTTGAAGCTCATATTTAATCTCCTATCTTTATTTCTTTGTTTCTTTATTTCTTTAAATTACTCTACTCTTTTAGTATAAACTATTAGATACTATCATGATACAATTTCAGACTATGTCTCTATAGTATTAGTTGAAATATTTAAATGATAAAGAGCTATCTTGATAGATAGCTCTTTATCATTTAAATTTAATTTACTATTTATTTGGATGTATATGTATCCAAGTATTACCTGGTTTTAAAACTATTGGATTACCCTCTGCATCAAGATAGACTGTTGGATCAGTAGGTGATGTCTTAGACCAACTTCCTTGTACATACATTCCACCCATATAGAAATCAGCTCTTCCATTACCGACCATCTTCCAATCTTTATATATTCCAGCTTGAGTTGTATATGTTGAATACTGAATAATTAGATTCTTTACTTGAAGTTGTTTATTAGTTTCAGCAGCAATAAAAGGTACTCCACTCATTGAACGTTGATAAGTCCCTTTATCAAAATCGTAATCATAGGAAACAAAATTATTAGACCTTGTTGTAAATGGAAGATTTATATTTGTTACAGAATCTCCTGGATAATATATAGTCTTATCAAACTTCCAGTCTAAAGGAGAAGGTTCATAATCATAGAGCTTTTGAGCAAGTGAAGGATTTCCCATCACATTATGTGGTGCTGGTGCTGTATTTACCCTCTTAAATATTCCATTCTTGCTTCCAGTTAAACCATCTAAATCTATTTTTATCTTATTATAGAGACTGTTACCATAAAAGGTATATTCACTGCTGCCTCTTGAACCAGAACCCCCAAAATGCATAAAAATTGCATCCCATTCTGATTGGATATAGAGGAACGGTGCACGACCACTTCTTACAGGCAAAATTTCTTCAGGAACTTTATCTGAAAACACACCAACAAAACGATTTATTCCACCTTCAACTGGAAATTCATAGACCACATCAGCTGTTTGTAATCCAACCTGTGGCCGAGCTGCTTTGGAATTTTCAATTACAGACATAACTGGCTTGTATTCTCCTTCAAAAGGTAGGCCTGTTGTTGTTGACATATTGACTACTCCTGAATCAGTACCAATTGGTGCCTTGTAACTAATATCTTCATTAATTGGCTTACTCTTTTCTCCTTTAAATACAAAAAACCAAACTAAAGCTGATATTAGAGCTATAACTATTAATGCACTAAGACTTATTATAACAATCTTTTTTTTCATCTTATCTCTCCTTAAGTCTACTCTATCTTTAAGTATTAAATCTGATATTTCCTTGTTAATAATATTTATGTAACTTATAATATCACTTTATAAATTATATCATTTTATAATACTAAATAATAGTAAAAATTATATTTGTAAAGTAAAAATCAAGTATATATAATTTATAATGTAATTCTTCCTAGTCCTGAACCAGTAGAATCTAGGGTGATGCATTTTCATCTTCTTAATTTGAATAAAACAAGGAAAAAGGCACTAGGATGAACAATCCTAATGCCTTTTTTATATATTGTATTTTTTATTTACCTCTAAGTGTTTGATTATTAAGTTCTCTAACTAGATATGTACCATCATCTGAGGGTAGATATTTTACAGTAACTAAATCTCCAGACTGTAAAAATCTAGTATCAACTCCTAAAGATAAGGGTGCCATATAAACTTTATCCACATCCTGTTCAAACACGAATTCAAGTATATCACTTTGGAATGTTCTAACTCGTAACACTTTACCACTTATGCTATCTAGACCCTCAGTGTCAATTGACCCACCTTGTGTAGAAAGTAGAGAAACATATTCAGTTTTACAGCTCTTAAGATTTTGATTTAGAACAATAGCACCATCTGAAACACGAACTAGAACATACCATTGACGTTGAACGTCGTTCTTTAAAGTCAAGAAATAAGTAGGTTGTCCTTCTATATTGATTAAGATAGGTACTGTTGGAGTAAGGTTTTGTGCCTTGACACTCTGATGACTCTGGGCTATTTCCATAGCCCTATATTCAGTAATTCCTTGTATCTTATACATTCTAGCCTTCTTGGTCTTAAGGTCGATAAGCATAAAGCCTACTGATGTCTCATCAGCATCATTTGGAGAAGTAACACCAGAATATAAGAAGGTCTTACCATTTAATGTAATATAATTGTATTCATCAGTCAGACGAAAAACATCACGCTTAGCACCAATCACAGCATTAAACCATCCATTTTTATAGGTTAAAGCATTGGTAGCTTGTGTCATAGCTTGATTTGCTGGTACCACACGGTCAACCCATGCAGGAACATTATTCATATCATATTTTTCTATTTCACCAGTTACCGCATTAACCAAAATTACACCAATTGGTGTTTGTCCAGAAAACAAACCAACTTGGTTATCATAATTAGTAGCTACCCAATATGGAGCTCCATTATCATCAATCTCAAAAGAATAATCGGTAATAAGAGCTGTAGGATAATGTCTCCATATATGACGAGCCAAGTTGCGATTTAATAGCCCTTTTTCCAAATATTTGATTCCTTCAGGAACTTCTACAAACTGAGATTCTTCAGTCACCACATCAACCATAACATAGCCCACTGAACCACTGTTATAGTGTGTTGCAGCTACAAAAAACCCATTATATTCTAAAGGTGCAACCCTTACTAACTTTTCCACACCATTTTGTTTGATATGGATAAGAGTAAAACTTGAGCTGATAGAATACTGAGAACCATATGTACTAAGCCTGCCTTCAGCTTTTCTTAATGAAATCTCCTTATCGATTATAGGTAGAGTTGAGCTACCTATAGATTGTGGTGTTACTTGTTTAGCAAAATCTAGACTTTCAAGTTCTTCAATTGGCATCTGACTAGCATAAGATTTTGCTCTTAGAAAATGGGCTCCTGAAAGTCCACCAATTAATATATAAGCAAAAAATAATATACCAAGTATTATATAGAATTTAGCGAGCTTTTGAACCCCTAAGTCTACTGTTCTAATTACCCTTTCTCCAAATGGAGTATTTACTGTTTTTGTTACTACCTTCTTATTTTTGAAGATAGATAAAACTAAGGCAATAAAACCTATTAACAATAAAAGTAAAAACATAGAACCAGGACTTTTGAAATTAAGTTCGGGTTGAATGAAGTATAACCCTCCTGCTAATATAATCAATATTATAAATATAGTCAATATAATCCTTAGAGCTTTTCTTTTGCTGGATTCAACGTTTTTCATTTTTTCTCCTTTTAATGATTTATTTTAGGTTAATTAATCTGTTTTAAATTTTTCAATATTATATTATAAACAATTCTTACATTTCTAAACAATATGTCTATCATCACAACTAATATAAATTATAGTAAAAAAACAAAAGAATCGCAACATTAATATTGTAATAGAAAAGCGACTAACAAATAGTTAATCGCTTATAATATTTTAGATTTATACAGCTTAGTATTAATTGCAAAGATATTTTCCAAGTTAATAAAGTTAATGTATACTCTTATTTGAGTACTGCCCTCTACATAAATTAGAAAAAATTTGCAATTTTATTAGCTTTTTATTTGGCTTGGAATTTCTTTTTAAAATCTTCAAAATCAAGTTCCATTACATATCTATGTTCATCCTTACCAAATTCGTCTTCTTCTCTTGCAATATTTTTAAATCCTAGTTTATCTTTATAAAGATGAATAGCACCTTCATTATCAACATCTACAGTTAAATTCATCCTTAAAAAGTTTTGATCAATTAAGTTTTCTATAATACCTTTTAGAAATTGAAAACCAACTCCTAAACCTTGGTATTCTTCTGAAATCGCAAAATCAAATAGATATGCTTTATCTGCATCATCCCAATCACGCATAAGAATCCCAATTCCCATCACTTTGTTCTTAATATCTTCTTTTAGTAAAAACACATTACCTCTTCTAATTTGAGGTACAATTCCCCATTGATCAAGACTAGCTTCCCCAAAAATATTAACACTGAAATCAACAATACTATTTAATAATTTTACATTATAATCTTGAACAAGATAAATATTAAGATTATCCACATCCTCGAGTTTTTTAATAAATTTTTTAGGTAATGAACTAATTTTTTCTAAATACATAATATCTCCTTTACAAAAATTATAATACCTATTATATCACATAAAAAACTAATATAGTAA
>JAGXHY010000023.1 GCA_024635925.1 Bacillota bacterium
AAATGAGATGCTCTTTTTATTAATCATTAGTCCATTATTGCTATTTGTTGACCAATCACTTCCTCTGTTGATTGTGATATTATAACAGGATTACCTTTTTTGAAGTCTACTACATAGACTTTAAGTTTTATTGTTCTTCAGGTGCTAGTTAATGAACCCATGAATATTGGATTATAGTCATCATCTTTTTTTATGGTTACAGTATCATTTTTATCTATACCAAATTCTTCAATTAAGCCTTTTTTATCAAGGTAAGTATAGGCTCTTTGTACTAGCTTATCCTTAAGATTTTCTTTCATTTCAACATTAGTAAGTATTAGTCCTTCATATTTGGGTTCCCATATTTTATCTGCATTTAGTCCTATGGTTATGCCTATTGCAAGGATAACTAAGACTATTAGTATTGTAATGATTGTTTTTTTCATTTTGAACCCCTCCTGTTTATATTAAAATTATCCTTAATATTCAATTGTTTGTCAATCATTACTTCATATATATCTTCTACTTTTATATATAATAAAAATGACTATTTCAAATCTCACTCGACTTGAAATAGTCATTACTTAATTAATGTCATAAATATTAACTTTTTTCGACTACAATTCCATCTATCTCTTTGTAATCCCGTCTTATCATATCTGTGAAAACAGTTACTAGCATTGCATCAAACTGCTTACCTGCCTCATCTTCTAATATCTGAAGAGCTTCATCAATTGACATTTCCTTCTTATAACAACGTTTTGATACCATAGCATCGAATGCATCTGCAATACAAAGAATCCTAGCAGTCAAAGGAATATCATCACCGGCTATACGTCTTGGATACCCTTTTCCATCATATCTTTCGTGATGGCCTAAAACTGCAGGTATTACATAGTCAAGAGATGGTAAGTGCTTAATAATATTAATTGAAGCCTCCACATGTCCCTTCATAGTATCAAATTCATCTGCATCTAGTCGCCCAGTTTTATTTAAAACACTCTCTGGAATACTAATTTTTCCTATATCATGTAATAGTGCTGCTTGTCTAATATGCTCAACTGTTACTTGATTAAGTTTAAGATCTTTTGCCAAGTTAACTGCATAATTTGCTACCTTATTCGAATGATCAAAGGTATAATGGTCCTTTGCATCAATAGCAGCCGTAAGGGACAGGATAGTTGACTTGTAATCGTCGTAAACCTGTGAGTAATCTACTTCCGCTTCAACCATGTCTGGATTGATATAAGTATCAAAAACCCGTATGGAATTTTTACCTTTACGTTTAACTTGGAAAACAGCTTGGTCTGCATTGTCAATCAATTCTTTAACTGATTGAGCACCATAAGGTGCAACACTGATTCCAGCACTTATTGTTATTCTTTTTAGACGATCCCCTGACTTACTTAAGGTAATCTCACCTATTTGATCTCTTATAGACTCTGCTAGTCTTTTTGAAGTAAAGACATCATAATTAGGCAAGAGAATCGCAAACTCTTTTCCACTATACCTTGCAATATACCCTTGTTTACCTATACTTGCTTTAATAATTTCAGCAACTCTTCTAAGTGTTTCATCCGCTTCCTTTACTCCATATAATTGATTATAGAGCTTAAAGTCATCTAGGTTTACGATGATAAGTGCAAGTGAACTTTTATTGTATTTGTCAAACATTTCTGTAACTATTTTAAAGAAATATTTACGATTTAACACTCCTGTTAAGTCATCTGTTCTAGCTTCTAAAAATGCTTTTTCATATGTATGTGCATTATTTATTGCGATTGCTGCCACTGAACAAATGGATTCTATGATATTAAAATCTCCTTGTTTTAGCTTTGCTTTTCTACCACAATCTGAGAACATCACTATACCTATTAACTTGCCATTTTCTTTTAATCCAATACAGTACTCTGCTCCTAAACGACTAATCTGATACTTTTCCTCTTCCCAAAGACTTTTATAAGCAATTGTATGCTCGAATTCATCTAAAAATAAAATTTGATTATTATCTCTCAACCAACCTATAATAGGGTTGTCTTTTCTTAGTACATAGGACAAATCTGCTAAAGATTGATCGCTGTACCGAAGTTTAAAATTTTCTGTATTAAACTCTTTTAGACCTATCACAATCTTCTTGATTCCAGTTGCAAGTCCTATAGCTTCAACTGTATTATGCATAATATCATTTAACTTTAAACTTTTAGAAACTTCAGTCGAGAAATTTTTGAGTATATCATTTTTCTCTTCCTCTTCCCTAATAAAGATGTTTGCAATTACTTTCTTCCATAGGTAGAAGAGCAATGAGACTATCAAGACAAAGGTAAAAAGATATATTGCTAATTGAAAGTTAATGACATTATTCAATCTTAAAATAATGTATTCTTCAAGGTAAGGTCGCAAAGTATAGAAAACTGGAAAAGCTAAAATAACGCAGATTAAATAGCCTATACCCTCAGTTGCCATAAACTTTAATTTGAATAAATGTCTACTTATCAAGGCATACATTAAAAATACTGCATTGAGAACACCTGCAAGAATATCTATTGGAAAACCAGAAAATATTGGCAAGAATAAAGCTAAATTTCCTGCAAAAAGAGTTAAAATCCCTAGTATAATTGGCATAACCTGTCTTTTAAGTCTAGCATTTCTGCTTAATGTCTTAATCAACATCCACAACATGTGTCCGATTACAATACCAGATGCTATAAATAAAACTATAACCAAATTATTCATATTGCTGTAGAGCATTTTAGTGGAACCATTCTCAATAACGAGCATTGGCCATTTCAAGAATACACCGCTTGGAATATTGATGACAAAAAGGATCCCTAATATTAATAAGTACAGCCTTGAAAAAAACTTTACCTTATGGTCAGTAAAAGCAGCAATAAAATTAAAATAACTATAAGCTACCAGCAATATACCGGCTAAAGAAACATGATACCAAAAGATATAGTTTGGCAAAAATTGTATACGCATCAATAAGGAGCCGCCTGTCCATAGGATCATAGCAACTAATATCAATTGAAAAGATTTTACAATTTTATTTCTTTCTGCATTGATGAAAATCATAAACAAAAACACATAACAAAGTAATGCAAAACTAGAAATATAACTAAATATAGCTTGATCCATTAAGCTCACCCCCTATCTGCCAGCATCAATGTATTGTAAATTAATTAATTCTCTCAACTCAGACGAAGACGGATTTAATTTAGCAATTGGTCTGTGCTTGAGTTTTTTAAAAGTTTCAAATGTTCCACATTTGACTAATGTTACTTTGAGTGGATCCATTCCAAGTATTTTTTTAAGATCCATATAATCTTGATCAATATATTTAAAATATGTTGATAAAATATCCTTTACTATTTCTGTATTCACTGCATTTTCTGTGAACCTTGATTGATTGATTTCGATATATAGATGCATATAAGGCTTGTTATTTTCATTAAATTCCTTAAGTGCTGTCCAATCTCTAACAGGTATCTTTGACAATTCAATTGCATCCTGGATTCCATATTCACAAATTCTAGTAAATCCTCCAATATCGATGATAGTTGGAACCCTATCTACATATTCAAATCTTGGAATACATGTATTATCATCTCTATTTGTAAGTCCAACACATCTATAAACATCCCCAACTCTATACCTTGCAAATGCACCACCCTTAAGTAGGCTAACAACAAGCTCATACTTTTCACCAGGAACAACTTCATTCATAAGGAAAGTTTTTGGTTTATATGTAGGGTTTTCCTTAAGCTTCATCATATCCACCTCATGGATGAATTCGTAGAAGCAAGTATTCGGAAAGAAGTACATTCCATTTCTTGTCCAAGTTTCTGTCCCTATTATAGATGGCTCAGTGCCAGCAAACAGCTCCATTGGACGAACTCCCCATAGTCTTTCTAAATCATCTTTATAACAACTATTATCAGTTCCTGCAACCATGAAGCCCTTTAATTTAAATAAATCCTTTGGCATAAGTGGTCGATTTTCTTTTTTAGTCATATATTTTGCTTTTAAGATACGATAAATCATCTTTGGATGACATTTTAGCAAGCTTTTTATACCACCGCTCTTACCTGTTGACATTTGTGATAAGCTTTGACTTACTGCATAAGCTACACTGCCAAGTCCAAAGAAGAAGTCTACACCATTTTTCATAGCTAATTTAAAACCTAATTTATTACGCTCAGAAAAAGACATTTCGACTGCGTCTTTAACCTTTGGTAAGAATTCAATATCAATTTCTTCAGATAATGCTAAAGGAAATAATCCAGTTGCATAAGGTAGTGGTGCCAAGCCATATAAAAAACGATCTGTATTTTCAACATCAAATTTTCCTTTTGCAGTGCTTGTGGATAGGATAAGACAAGCAGTTACATTTTGGCGATATACATCTAACATACTTCTAGTATAAGGTGCTACCTTTATAGGATGTTTTCCACCTTCCCAAGTTGTCTGAAGCCAAATAATCGGATTGTCTGGTAATAAATCACCACGTTTTTGTAGTAGAATATCTGCATAATCCTTATAGGTTGTAAGTGGTACCATATTTCTAAATTCAGCGATTGACTTGGGCATTTTACCTTTAAGTATTCCTGTCCCCAGTGCACTTTTGCACCATAAACTAATCTGCTCTTCCATTAAGCGATTTTGAATATCCATATAAGATTCAATGCTCAAATCTAGAAAACCACAATAGGACTCCCATATTTTATCAAATTGTCTTTCTTCTAGCATTTCCTTTAAATTCATAGTAACCCCTTATATAGTATTGATACATGTTCTTATACTTTTGAATGTAGGTATTAAAAAAGGTGTGGACTTTCTATACACCTCGTAATCGTAAAAGCTTCTAGGAAATGTCCACAATTCCTGAAACATTATATATGCTATGTTAAGTATGCACCATATTAAATAGGTGCTTATAATTATTTTTGTTGGTTCAAGTAAAGCAAGTCCAATGTAAAAAATTATATAAAATAATACACCAGGATGTCTGGACATTGCATAAACCCCTCTATTATATACCTTTCGCTTTTCACCAACTTTTACATAAGTTGCTTCAAAGGGAAGAGCAAAAAATAAGGAGTATATTAAAAATACAAAACCAAATAGGCTAATAACAATTCCTAAACCCGATATCCTTAGGTATGTGAGATTATCATAAAATATACCTATCGTTGCACCTATTTGAAGTAAAAGACCCAATAAAAAGGTTATTTTAAGTGCCTTATTAAATTGTTTGATTTCATTTACATCATATATAAGAAAAAGCAAGTAGCCAAACGCTCCAATAAAACAATAATTCATTATAGAAAACTCCTTGTTAATAGGATTAATTTCCATTATATCATACTTATATTAAGATTAAAAAAAATTTTATAAACTCCTAAACTCTGTGTAAATTTGTTTTAGAGGATTTCTTTACCTCCAAATTTAAGACTATTTGTCTTCTTTGTTCTCTAAATTCGCCGTTTTCTGCCTAGTTTCTATTATAATACTCTTTTATTGTAATGTTTTCAAGACTTTTATGTAAATATATTATATTATGTTATATTTTGTACTTAATTATTCACTCATTATTCATGTATATTATTGAATTTTTTTAAAATAAAGATAAGTTTAAGTTACTTTTCTATAAGTATTCTCAGAAAATACTTAATAATTTTCGAATAAGTAATCAAAAGCTATATTTTTATTGTAGATTCTTTGGGTTACATGTTAAAATATAGAATATACTATTCAAATTCTTTATAAAATAAATTTGTCTTAGGAGGCTGGAAATGAAGTTCTTTCGTAAATTAGAGCTATGGCAGGCATTAGTTTTACCAATTTTATTAATCCTGATTATTTCTGCAATTTCTATTTATTCTAAATCTACTGAATTTGGATATAACGTGTTAGAAAGCACAGTTGTTGAACTTCATCAAAATGTTAAAAATGAATCATTTAAAGCACTAGATAAATATCTTGCTGAAGCTGTAAATATAAATAAATTAAATGCCAGACTGGCTGATAAAAAAATAATAGATTTAAATGACCCATTAGAATTGGGTCAATACTTTTTAGAGCAAGCTGAAGCAAATACAAATATTGATTTTGCCTATTACGCAAATGAAGCAGGGGGTATTACTTCTTCTGGAATAAGTGAAAATGAACAAAGACTATCCTTTACCCCTGACATGAAGTCAGGTACTTTTCTTATACATACGATTGATGATGAGGGCCAGCTTATTCTTTTACGAAGAGTTGAAGATTTCGATGTTAAGTCAAAATCTTGGTACACAGAAGCAGACCAAAAAAACGAGGTATACTGGACTGATGTTTATGGAGGGGCTCAAGATCCTGTTCTTGGAATAAGTACTTCATCTCCATATTTTGATGAGTCCGGTAATAAAATTGGTGTTTTTGGTACAGATATTTTGCTTGATGAAATAACTAATTACTTTAAGACCTTAACAGTAAGTGAAAATACACAACTCTACTTATTTGAATCAAATGGAAATCTTATAGTTGATACAAATGCAGAAAATCCTTTCTTGATAGAAAATGACATTCAAGTAAGAAAAACACCATTTAATTCAAATGACCCTTTATTTAGTATATTATTTGAAAACATCAAATCAGATGAATGGTTTAGTAAACAAATTTTTGATAATACCAATTACTATATGGGAGTTTATAAGCACACTATTAATGAAGGAAAGTCATGGTATCTTGGAGTTGCCATGCCTGAAAGCGACTATATATCAGGTCTAAATCTTTTAACTGATAACCTTAAAGCAACATTTGTAGTTTCTTTCATCATTTTATTTATCGTACTGTTCATATTTGTTAAATGGGTTAATAAACCACTAGAAAAAATTTCAAATGAATTAATCTCAGTTTCAAAAGGAAATTTCGGGAAACAAATTCCTATGGAAAGAACAGATGTAATTGGTAAACTGACCAATTCATTTAATAGTATGTCAACTACATTATCAACAATGGTTCATACTATCCAAATGAAAAATGAAGAATTATCTAATTTAAATGAAAATCTAGAAGCTCAAGTCAAAAAAAGAACAATTGAACTTGAAAAAATGGCTTCCACAGATGCACTGACTGAATTGATTAACAGAAGAGAGCTATTAGAGGTTTTAGAACGAGAAATGTCAGTCTATAAAAGATATGAAAAAGATCTTACTTTAGCAATGCTTGATATCGATTTTTTCAAAAATGTTAATGACACTTATGGACATATTGAAGGGGATAAGGTATTAATCTCTATTGCACAGACATTAAAAGATTGCATGAGAGAAACTGATTTTGTTGGAAGATACGGCGGAGAAGAATTTCTTGTCATTATGCCTTTTACATCTAGAGATGAGGCTTACTTAGTTATTGAAAGGTGTAGAACTAGTGTTGAAAATTTAGTTATTGGTGATTTTAAAATTAAGGTCACAATATCTGCAGGAATTAGTACTATAAAGGATGATAATATTGATTCTTCTATATCACAAGCAGATGAAAATTTATACAAAGCAAAACAAAATGGTAGAAATCAAACCATATAGTCTACTATTTATAAATTGCTTTCTTAATATTAGATAAATTAAATAAAATAACAAAGAAGAAGTATTCCAGAAAACTTTGGAATGCTTCTTCTTTGTTATTTTCATCTTTGTTTATTCCTTATTCAATCTAATAATATTAACTTTATCTTTATTTTTTCCAATAAATCAAACCTCTCATAGCATTTTGCCAGTTTTTTTTTAGCATAATTCAGCTACTTTAAGTATTTTTATTTCCTGAGATTCTGGATCCTTATAAGTAATCTTGTTTTTACCATTTTGTTTTGATATATAAAGATTTTTATCCGCTTCCTTAAACAAATCCCTAAATTCTATCCGTTCGCTATGCTGATAAGTCATTCCAACTGATGTAGTGACTCTAAAATCAAAACTTCCCATTTCCATTGATTCAGTTTTATTCTGATCTATCATATTAAGATAGTCCATAATGTCATCTTCTATTTCTTTCATGATATCTATTAATTTATTTAAGTGGTTTTCAATTATAATTTTTTGATCTCTATGGAAAGATTCAATTAAGCATATTATAAATTCGTCTCCACCGTACCTAGCAACAAAATCCGTCTCCCTTAAAGATGCCATTAGTAATTGAGCTGTAATTATTAAAACATCATCTCCTACATGATGGCCAAAGTTATCATTTACCTTTTTAAAATTATCTAAATCCAATATTATTAAGGAAATAAAATCATTGTTCCTTGTTAAGGTTTTTATCTTATCTTCTATTTTCTCAATAAAACACCTACGATTTAACAACCCAGTCAATCCATCAAAATTTGCCAACTTGATAATTTCTTCTTGTTGTTCTCTTATTATTTTATTTAACTGCGTTTCACTTAAAGCCTTTTCAATTGTTATCAGTAATTCGTTTTTAGTAATTTTATCTTTAATTAAATAATTTCCTGCATGACATTTAATACATTCTACAATTACAGTAGGTTTAAGTTCATTAGTTAACATAATTACTGAAATAGTATTTTTAGCAAGAAGATCTTGCATATTTATTAATAAATCTGTACCTTTTATCTTCCCAAGATTATAATCCAAAAGTATTATGTCTGGTTTAATTCTCTCTATAAAATCAGTTATCTTTTCGACTGATTCCTGTCCGTCATTGTAGATAAGATTATATTCATTAACTAAATGTCTTTTTATAATCAAAAAGTCATCATAATTATCTTCAATAACTAAAACAATTATATCCTTATTCATAAGATAAGCTCCTTTTATGTTTATAATCTTTATTGAATTTTATAGTATAATATCAGCTTAAATATACTTGTTTCATTGTATTATAAATTGTTATTTTTAATATTACTCTCATTTTAATGAGTTGTATACAACTATATTGCTTAGGATTGGTTTAACAAAAATTTTTGTTCCAGCTACAAACTTAACTCCAACAACGCTTTCGAACACATTATACAGCGCTAAGAGAATCATTTTCCCCTGTATTAGAACAGACATTAATAACATCACGTACTATATCAAAATCTAATTGACCAGCTAATGCCATGCTTTTTAGAATCTCACTAGCTTCAAGTTGGGACATTGCTTTTCTATAAGGTCTATCCTCACTTAATGCTTGATAAATATCCACACAGGCAATTAGCCTTGAGTTGAAGTCAAGTTCATCTGCCGTCAAACCTTCAGGATATCCTGAACCATCTAACTTTTCATGATGGTTCGAAATCCATTTCGTAATTTCCTCAAAACCACTTATATGTTGAAGACATTCCTTAGCAAACTTTGGATGTTCCTTTATTTTTTCTAATTCTAACTTTGACAATTTCTCTGATTTTTCTAATATATTATTGCTAATAGCTAATTTTCCAATATCATGAAGATCCGATGCTATTAGTAGCTTCAAAGTCATAGTTTTATCTCTATTGTAGAATTTCGCCATTTTTTCAATTTTTTTCGATAGTCCTTCAGAATGTACTTGGGTATACCTTGATTTTGAATCAATTATTTTTGCAAAAGTTGTTGTTATATTTCTAATCTCATTATAGTTTAATTCATTTTCAAAAATCGGTATTATTTCCCTAAGACTATTTTCTATGTTTTCATCAGTTAACCCATCCCAAAATTGATTCCTTTCAGAAATCTTAAAAAACACATCAACTAGTTGAGGGGAAAAACATTTCCCTTTATTCTTTTGTACAAATTCTATGACAGCTTCCCTATTATTGACGTTTTTTATATCAAAGTTTAGGTCTAATGAGTCTGCAAAAGCTATTATCTGTGAAAAAAGTGGAATCTCATCTTTTAATAAACCAAAGAAGCCAGAACCATCATATCTTTCATGATGATATTTTATTATGTTTTCAGGTTTTTTTAAAAAAGGAAAATTGCTTAAATTATTCTCTCCAATTACACAATGTTCTTTTCTGCTTTCCATCATATCAATTTTTTCTTTCAGATCTCCTTTTAAGTTGTCATGCAATATTTTCAAGCTGGCTCCATTATCATGCATTAAGGATAAGGAAGCCAAATCAAATATTTCTTCTTTAGTTAAACCCAGTTCTATGGCTATTGACACTGATATAAAAGAAATCCTCTTTGAATGATTAGTAGAAAGATCAAATATATCAAGTTCAATAATATCTAATATATTTGCAACACCTATTAAAAACTCATTCAAGTTAAATTTCATTATTTAATCTCCTCTAATTTCTTGCTATTATGCTATTTTGAAAACTTATAGTTGTTTCTACCTGAATTTTTTACATTGTACATTGCATCATCGCTTTTAGAAATTAGTTCATCAACAGTACTACCATCCCTTGGATATATGCTAATACCAATACTTGCACCAGCAACGCATTTGTTTCCATTAATAATTAACGATTCTGTTAGTTTTTCTAGGATTCTATTTGCGATGTCTTCAATTTGTTCTAAATCAATATCTTTTAATAGTACAACAAATTCATCTCCACCAATTCTAGCCGCTACATCAGATGATTTTATAGTGCTAGATATTTTTTTGGAACAAATTATTAAAAATTCATCTCCAATTAGATGACCATACTTATCATTTATATTTTTAAAATGGTCTAGATCAATAAACATGAGAGCAAATTCACTATTTTCTTCCTTCGCTACTTCAATATGTTTTTCTGTTGCATTTATAAAGTTTCTTCTATTTGGTAGTCCAGTAAGGGAATCGTAATTTGCCATAGTATTTAGTTTGTTATTTTTTTCTTCTAGTAGTTTTGTATTTTTGTTTATTTGACCAATTACATCAAAGAATTCATACTTTTCCTTTCCGAAATAGCTATATAAGACTCCAAAACCTATTACAATATAGCTTAATAAGAAAGTGTTATGAGACAACCACCAAGTGGAGCTCCAAGGTTTTGAAATCATGAATATGGTTGCTGTTTCCATAACTAAGCAAATACCAACTATAAAAGCCAAGATGGATAGATTTGGTTTTGCCCTGTAGGAGTAATAATACCTTAAAGCAATTATTCCCAAAAATAGTAAGGTTACTACCTTAGTTAGTATAGCTATATAAGTGTCTGTTAAGTCAGCATTTTTAAAAGCAGGTAGTATACTTGGATTTAATAAAGCTAGGTATACTAGTCCTGACATAAGTACGAATAATATAATTAAAAAATAACCATTGTAGTATTTTTTGATTTTCTGGTTATCAACAAATAGATGATCTGGAATAAACAGCATTACTGCCAACCATAATCTACTTAGATCTCCTAGTAGTACAAAGATGTTGATATTACTTAATTGATCTGGGAATGTGAAAATTTGAAAATACATTCCTGGTGTAACTAGTGCATGAAAAGTATAAAAAATACTTACTCCAATAAAGCCTATAGAAATATAGAATATTTTTTCTGTCTTACTTCTCTTATGTTCAAAGTAGGCAGCTATTCCAACAATTAGTGCAATTATCGAACTTATTATTACATAATAGAAATGTACATCAGGGTGGAATTGAACCTCGGTTTTAAAATTATATATATAGTATAGAATTAATGGCACTACTATAATTAAAATAGCCAGTAAATTGTATTTTTTTGTTCTTTTCATTGTTTCTTTCTCCTTTAAAACACATCTTGTAGTTTATTATAAGTATTTATAGATATAATTTGATAAATGAAAAAACTACCTTTGGTAACTGGCTGCCTTATTATAGGGCCTTTAGCTTTGCGTCACTACTTTTCAATAGTTTTGCCATTGTCAGTATTAGTTCCATAAATTATATATAGTTGAATAATTAAAAACCTTCATTTTTATATTTGATCTTAATACTATGAATTGATAACATTATACACTATTAATTTTTTCTTTACCACAACTCTATTTACCTTTAATGATTGTACGTCTATGTGTATAAATACAACTAAAATGAATAGCTTATATGGAAATTCAACTAATGACACTAAATTTTCAAATTAAATATATTAATAAATCTGAAAAAGAGTATCTTTAATAAAGTTGTGATACTATAAATGAAAGTTAAATTTTAATTTGTATATATATTTTAACTTCTTTAAATAGGGTGTTAATATTGAAAAATAAAGAAATCCTTCTAATAGAAGATGACATAGCTATAATAAGATTAAAAGATTTGAAAGGTATAATAAATGCTAACATTTTTAAATAATATAGATCAAACAATATTATTCTTTATTCAAAACAATTTTCATTTTCCACTAATAGATAAAATAATGATTCTTTTTACTACTGCTGGGAATTGGGGTTTAATATGGATAATTATTTCTATTTTGCTGTTATTAAATAAAAAAACTCGTAATATTGGAATAGTAACTCTAATTGCTTTATTTTTAAGTGCTATTTTTGTGGAAGTTTTGTTAAAGAATATTATACAAAGACCACGTCCTTTTATAGCTTTTCCAAGTTTTCATATATTGGTTTCTAAACCCAATTCATTCTCTTTCCCTTCTGGACATACAGCTTCCTCATTTGCTGTTGGGTATGTTCTAGTTAATTACTTTAAGAAATTTTCACTATTAATTTGGCTTGTTGCAATATTAATAGCATTTTCAAGGTTATACTTAGCTCTACATTTTCCAAGTGATCTAATTGGTGGAGTAGTATTAGGGTTAATTTGTGGCAAACTCTCTTTATATTTCTATAATCAATGTATTAAAGATAAATTATCAAATATAACTATTAAATAAAATATTTGCCCCACTTTATAGAAAAGCTTGAGATTTTACTCTCAAGCTTTTCTATTTCTTATAAGAGAGTTCTTAACATTTTCCACTGATACTCCTCACACTCATACTCATTATTCTCAAGCGTAGCGAAAATTTAGCTACCTCCATAGGCCATCATGCCAAAATAAAACTCAACATATGTAGGAGGATAATAGGTCTCCTTCTCCATTTCCCCATAAGAATCATACATTTTATATATTATTAATATTACACACTTTTTTAATCTCTAATCTGAATAAATAAAATATTACAACAAAAAATATACAATTATATATTGTATATTTTATATATTAGTGTTACATTTTAAATGTAATTATATATATTATTTCAATATTAAATATATAATAGTAACGGAAGGTAATATTTATGAACAATAAATATCTATTTGATACCTGATCAAAAAAAACTGCTAATTATTAATAAATTCAGTACCAAACAAAAAAATAATATTTAAGGAGCAACAATTATGATCAAGAATCTTATAACAAAAACAGCAATCTTCATGACACTATTCACAATCATATTCTTCACCTACAGCAATAATATAAAAGCAGCAGGAAACTATACAGACACAAGATTCTACCAATACTACAACGGAGACGGATCAGATGTATTCACTCCATACCGTCTCAAAAAGGACTACACATCATCATATAGCTACAATAACCGCTCAACCTATGGATACACAGCTAATGTATATGGATCCTATATTAATAGCGGTAGTGGAATAGGAACATACTGCACCTATGGTACTCCAAGACACCTATCGGTCGGACAAGCTAAATACCTACCTAACCTGGTCAAGGAAAGAGGCTACAACTATGCACAACTAGGATTGATGTCCGATAGCCACAACCCAAGCATATTCGATATGCTATGGAGCCCAGATAGTATTTAATTATGAAATGTAATGGAGGGTATTATGAAAAGAAAAATATTCTATTTAATACTAGCCTTAATGGCTATAACAACAATAATAATCATTTACAACGGAAGTGACATAATACCCAAAATTGCCACCAAAGAAACCAACAAGATAAATGAGAAAAATGAAAAAAATGTTAGTAATGAAATTATGTTCAACATGAATGAAACAGTAGAAACATCAGAAATGATATTCACATTCAATACTGCCACAATATCAAAAAAAACAGACAAACTACCAGTCTTCAAAGGTTTCAAAAACTACCTAGAACATCCACCCCAAATAGATGAAGAAAAAAGCTTCGATGAAAACTGTAACTTCATAGACAACAACAACTACCTCCAGCTAATGGTAACCTGGGAAAACAAATCAAGCATTCCCAAAGAAGTATATCTGAACAGTTTGACTATCTTCAATGAAAAAGGAAAAGATTACCTATCATTGGAGCCTGTTTTGACTAGTGTAAATTTAAACTTTCCTAAAAAAGATTACTTCGCCCACACTCTTAAATCAATGGACAAACTCACCTTCTACCTTGGCTATATTATAACAGACGAGGAAGTAAAAAAATTCAAGGATAATATGTATATCTCACTTAACATAAATGGTACTAACCTTATGTATCAAGACAATAACAGAAGAGCAATAAAATTGAGAATTGATTAAAATATGAAAAGAAAAATATTCTACTCAATACTTGCCTTAATGGCAATAATAATAATCTTCTACTTATGATACCTTATCACTGATCAGGAAGTACAGAACTTCAAAGACAGAAAGGGAATCAAACTTAAGTTTGACTAGTGTGAAAAATGACAAATCTACTAAAAATAGAACTAAAAAGAGCCTTTACAGGAAAGTGGTTTTTCCTGGCATTATCAATTGGACTAATGATCAGCATCAGTCACTTTATAATGCAAACAACCACAACCATTGCTATACCAGAAGATATAATGAAACCAATGATCTCACCAAGTGTTCTACTTGCATCTTGGATGGGAGGGAACAACTACAACCTCCAAGGATATTTACTCTTCCTCCTATTACCCCTACTAGCAGTAATGCCCTACGTATACTCATACTATCAGGACAAGAAACTAGGATATATCAAAAACATCCTAACCAGAACAAAACCAAGCCACTACTATATATCCAAATGGCTAGGAGTATTCCTCTCAGCCGGAACAGTAATAATAGTACCCCTAATTGTTAACCTCCTACTATTCATGACCGTCTACCCCGTAATGAAGCCCCAAGCAGCTGCATCATATTACACTATAGGAGACCCAAGTATGCTAGCAAACTTATTCTACCAGGAACCATTCCAATATATCCTCTTCTATCTTATGCTGGCCTTTATCTTTGCAGGACTAATTGGAACAATAGGACTAATAACAGAATTCTTTACCGAATACCTCTTCATAGTTCTAATGACACCTTTTCTATTATACATATTCAGTGCAACATTCCTAGATATGATGAAACTAGAAAAATACTCAATAAATAATTTCCTAAGACCAAGTTATGGACAAGGTAACCTAACCATCATCCTCATTGAGGCCATAATAATATTCTCCCTAACCTTCATACCCTTTATTATTCATGGAAAGAAACGGCTGGATTACTAATGAAAATGCTATTAAAGGATTTAGGAGAAAAGATTAATAGGAACAAGAAACCTATGATACTGATATATTCTCTACTATTCCTTCTATTAGTCATCGCCACTTTACCAAGAATAAAAGAATTCCAAGACTACCAATTCCTACATTCAATCGCAGACGGCTTTATAATAGTCAATCATATATACATCGTAGGCTTTTTAATCATCCCCTGCTCCCTGATAATAACTATGATCATGTTCAAGAATGATTTTAAACAAAACTATATAATACGCCAGACTGGGAGAACGAAACTCTGGATCAAGGAACTAATCCAGATTACCCTAGTGAATGTTCCATTTGTTGTGTTTATTGCCGTCTCGGTAATTTTCATACACTCAATATTTACCAAAGACTGGATAAACTGGAACTATGAAGGAAGTGTCTACTTTGCAACCAACAGAACTTTAACTGACATCAGCCTAATAACAGTGACTGTTAACTATCTGATCAATACCTTCCTATTACTATTACTCATGAATGTTATATTCTTAGGTTTATACTGGCTAACTGGTCATTATCAGATTAGCTGGCTTATATACATTTGTATCTTCATCTGGGATATGGTGATGTTTAAGGAATTTAATATTATTTACAAAAAATTACTAATGGGCTATAAGTACTGGCTAGAGTATCCTTCAAGGTTGACTTATACTTTCTTCTTTACACTAATCATGTTTGGGCTGATTCTAGTATTTAAGAATTTCTTCCAAAGAAAGGAGTTTATGAATGATTAGCTCCAAGATGATAAATCTACTGAAAAACGACATCCAGGTTACCTTTACCAGCCAATGGAAAAAATTCATCCCTATAGTAATAATAGGTTTATTAGGATGCTTTCAATTACTACTAAATGATAGAAGCATGGCTGTTACACCTGGATTTATTAACTATCTAACATATTTTTTTGAAGGCATAGAACCGTTTATTGTAGTAGATGCTAATACGATTTTTAAAATTCCTGCTATCTGGTTGTTTCTACATCTATATATTTTCTATTTGATTGTTGACTACCCTATACAGGATATGAAAATGATCGGTAAGGAAACATTTGTAAGAGTTGGTAATAGGAGAATCTGGTGGGTAAGTAAGTGTTTAACAACAATCATGATAGTATTAATCAGTTATATAGTCCTGCTACTGACAGTTCTTCTCTTTACTCTATTTAGCGGGGGAGAGATATTAAAGTCAGTGTCTAGAAGTTCATCAGACTTAATATTAGCAGTTTTGATTTTACCTTTTGTGACTTCTTGCTGTGTAGGATTTTTTCAATTGAGCATTTCCTTGCTTTATAGGTCTATGTTGAGTTTTCTGGGTGTTGTTGTTGTTTTGGTTATGTCTGTATATTTTATCCATCCCTTGTTATTTGGTAATTATTTGATGTTGCTACGAAACCAGCTACTATTACAAGGTGGGGTTGTGACATCAGAGGGTTTTATACTTGCTGCAGTTATTGGTATAGCTGGTTATAGTATCGGGCATATAACTATTAAGAAGTTGAATATATATTAAGGAGAAGTGAGTGTTATTATGGAATTAGAAGTGATTAATGTTACAAAAATTATAGATAAAAAAACAATTCTAGACAATGTAAACCTGAAATTAAAAGGTGGTAGAATATATGGACTACGTGGTAAGAACGGAGCTGGAAAAACAATGCTCTTTCGTCTTATGAGCGGGTTAATACTACCTACTGAAGGTCAGGTACTCATTGATGGTGAAGAGCTAGGAAAGGAAATATCCTTTCCTAGAAGTATTGGTATTTTAATTGAGAATCCTGGATATATACCAAACTTTTCTGGGTTTAAGAATCTAAAGATGATAGGCAATATTAAGGGAATTATTGGGGATGAGAAGATTTTGGATACTATGGAGTTATTAGACTTGGATCCATACAGCAAAAAGAAAGTGAAAAAATATTCACTTGGTATGAAGCAAAAACTTGGAGTTGCTATGGCAGTTATGGAAGATCCTGATTTAATCTTATTAGATGAGCCTATTAATGCTCTTGACGAGGCATCAGTAAAGATAGTTCATGATCTATTGCAAAAACATAAGAAGAGAGGTGCTCTCATACTTGTCGCATCACATGACAGGGAGGAATTAAATTTACTGGCTGATGAGATATTAGTTATGGAAAACGGGAAATTGATAGGAGTTGAATGATGAATAATTTAAAAAAGATTATTATTGTCTCAATTATTATAATTTCAATTTTATTGTCTTCTTCTTTTTTCTATTTCTACAAACAAATAAATGATAAGTATCCAGCCCCTATTGTTGAGGAAATTGCAATTGGAATTCCCTTTGAATATAGCTTTGACAAGAACTTCCAACTTACTGTTACAGCTTTTTCTATTTTGGATAGTGATGATCTAAAAAAATTGGATGAAGATGGGGATCAAGAAATGAATAATGATGACCAGGAAAGAGTTGGATATTTAGTTAAATTAAAGATAAAAAATATCGGCAAGGAGAAAAGTACGATAGAAAACCAGGAGTTCATAATCCAGTCTGGCGGCTTTACCAATGGCTCGGATATGTTTTATGCTACCCTACTTAACAAGGATGTTAAAAGTGGAACTTATGATATTGGGGAAGAAAGAACTATAGTTATGCCTTTTACTGGGGTTAGAAGTTTATTCAGTAAAAAAAATTGGGATAATATAGAGAAATTAAAATATGAACTAGTCACCTCCCTATACCCTGTTGAACAAAAAATCTTGCTGAACTGAAATAGTAACACGATATAATAACAATAGCCCAAGCTTAATATTTGATGATGAATACCCTGCCACTATAAATATAAATATTATAATATATATCTAACATCAAAATAATTGTATATATTTTTTTGATGTTTTATTTTTCAGGACATTAAAAAGCACCTTTGCCTTGTGCAAAGGTGCTTCAGTTATTAAATAAAATAAAATTACTCTACTTCCAAATCCACAAAATCATTCTTATTAATATCAAACAAGCCACGATCTGTTATCTTAATATTTGGAATAACAGGTAACGCCATAAATGATAACGTAATAAAAGGATCAAGTTTACTATTAACTTTCAGAGTTTTATAAGCCAAAGAATGCAAATCAGACAACTTTTCATTTATCTCATCTAATGGAAGATCAGACATCAAACCACCAATAGGAAGAGAGAAAAAGTCTAACACTTCACCATCTTTAACCAAAACAATACCTCCATTAATTTCCTTAATCTTATTCACAGCTATTTGCATATCCTCACTATTGTCACCAATAACGATAATATTATGGGAATCATGACTAACAGAAGTCGCAATAGCACCATTTTCCAAACCATAACCTTTAACTATACCTAAACCAATTTTATCCAAAAGATTATGTCTTTCAACAACTGCTATCTTAAGTAAATCACTATCAGAAACAAAATACCCATCCTTTTTCTTCACTTCCACTTCTAATGAATTAGTAAGTAAAGTATTAGGCAACACTTCAATAGCTCTAACCCTATCACCCTTTAATAAAATATCAAACCTTGATTTATCAATATCTTTAAACTTAATAGTGTTTTGAACACTTTCCTTTATATTTGAACTTAAATCTAAATCTACAAGCATTTCATTATTTTCAGCAACTAGTCTACCATTCTTGAAGACAGACTTTATTTGAACCTCTTCTAAACTATCAAATAATAAAATATCAGCAACATACCCAGGAACAATAGCCCCTTTATTTTTTAACCCATAACATTCACAAGGATTTAAGGAAGCAACCTTTATAGCATCAATTGGATCAACACCTTCTCTTATAGCAATATTAACATTATTATCAATATGACCATCTTTTAGTATATCCCCTGGATGTCTATCATCAGTACAAAACATAACTCTTCTTAAATTATCTTTTGTTATTCCTTTAGACAATGTAGAGCTATCACTTGCTGCTGAACCTTCTCTAATAAGAATATACATACCTAAAGAAATCTTCTCATTCATTTCTTCAACATTTGTACACTCATGATCAGTTTTTATCCCCCCTGCAATATAGGCATTTAATTCTTTACCACCTAATAAAGGAGCATGTCCATCAATATTTCCAGACTGAAATAAGTCCAATTTTTCTATAACTTGATCGTCAGCATTTATAGTCCCAGGAAAATTCATCATCTCCCCTAAGCCTAATACACTATCATGATTCATTAATGTTTTTAAATCATCAGCGAGTAATACTGCACCAGAATCCTCAAAAGGCGTAGCAGGAACACAGGAAGGCAACATTACATAAATATCTAAGAAATCTATTTTATCACCTTCCGAAATTATATACTTAATTCCATCTAAGCCTTTAACATTAGCTATCTCATGAGGATCAGCAATAATAGTTGTAGTCCCTCTTGGAACTATGGCTTTAGCAAACTGTCTAGGAGTAGACATAGAAGATTCAATATGTACATGTGAATCAATAAAACCAGGACTTGCATACATGCCCTTACCTTCAAATATATTTTTGCCTTCATACGATCCTATTCCTGCAATATAACCATCTACAATAGCAATATCACCAGCTATTATACTATTATTAAACACATCAACTATTTTAACATTTTTAATAACTAGATCAGCTTCTTTTCGTTTCATGGCTACATCAATAAGTGCTTTTAAGTCCTTTTTTTTATTTCTCATAATCCCTCCTGACAAATAACTAATTTACAATGTGAAAAATAACATTAAAACAAAAAATACATCTAAAACGTAAATTGTTACTGGAACTTCCTTAAATCTTCCTGCAGCAACCATCGCAATAGTATATATTAAGAAACCAAATGCTAAGCCTTTAGAAATATTATAAGATAATAATATCAATAACATTGTCATAAATGCTCCTATAGCAGCTGGGAAATCCGAATAATCAATTTTAGCAACTTCCTTTGACATTAAAGAACCAACAATTATTAATGCAGGTGCAGTAACAGCAGGAATTATTATGCTTAACAAAGGACTAAAGAATAAGAATATAAAGAAACAAAGTGCAGTAAACACTGTTGCAAGTCCTGTTCTAGCTCCAACTGATATTCCAGCTAATGATTCAATATAACTAGTTGTTGTATTTGTACCTACAACTGCACCAGCTACTGTACCCACTGAATCAGCCATAAATGCTCTGTTTCCATTCTTAATATCACCTTTATCATCAACAAGACCAGCAGCTCTAGTAACAGATACAATTGTTCCAGCAGTGTCAAAGAAATCAACAAATAGAAGAACAAATATAATTACTATAACATTTACTATAGAGCCAGTTGTTACAAAGCTAGGTATATTAGTTATAGCAACACCAAAAAGTGATGCAATTTCCGTACCAGGAATTTTTAATATTCCTGTTGGTAATGGAGCTAGGTTTGTAATAATACCTACTATAGCAGTTGCTACAATACCGAAAAAAACAGCTCCTTTAAATTTTCTAGCCATCAATACTATTGTAACTACTAATCCAAAGAGAGCCAATAAAGTTGTTGGATTTGTTAAGTCTCCTAGAGTAATAAAAGTTGCTGGATCAGGAACAATAATACCGGCTTCTTGTAAACCTATAAAGGTAATGAAAAAACCAATACCAACACCAACAGCAATTTTTAATGACTCTGGTATAGCAGTTATTACCTTAGCACGTAAACCACTTATACTAATAAAAAAGAATATAATACCGGCTATTAATGTGGCTGCCAAAGCATCTTGATAAGTATAACCGTACTTTAATACAATTACATAAGCAAAAAAGGCATTCATGCCCATACCAGGAGCTACTGCTATTGGTAAATTTGCATATAGTCCCATAATTAGACTACCTACTATAGCTGCAATTGCTGTAGCTGCAAAAACTGCAGCTGGATCCATTCCAGCATCTGCTAAAATATTTGCGTTAACAAATAAAATATACGCCATAGCTAGAAAGGTCGTGATTCCACCCATAAACTCAGTGCCAAGTGTTGTGTTATGGCTTTTCAGTTTGAATATTTTTTCTAACATTTTTCATCCTCCTATAATTTAATATGTTCTTTATATAGTATTACTTAATATATAAAAAATCAATGGTTCTTTACATATATTATGAAAAACTTTTATAATATGTTTTTTTGCTGTTTTTTTTATTTTATATGTGATTTTAGAATGAGTTTTATAGGTAATTTTTAGGTATCGATGATTATTTTTTAAAACTAAAAGAGCTACCTCTAAAGATAGCTCTTTTCTCATATACCTAACATGCTATTATTAACCTCAACCACACACCCCTCTTTAACACTAGCCTTTACGTCAATCAAGCGCTGGTTCTTTGAACCCTTAAATAAAAGACCTGGCTCATATTGACTCTCAACAAAACTACCATCCACTAAAACATCCACATAAGACAAAAACTCCAACTGCAAACCCTCTAAATCCTCAAACCTAAAACCTGTCCACATCCAAACACTCTTGCCAGACTTTGCCTTAATACCACGAAGCAAACCTAACATATCTTTATCCTGAGCCATTGGCTCACCTCCAAGAATACTAAAACCATCAATAAAAGATACAGAACCAAGCCCGACAAACCTTTCTTGAACTACTTCATTCCATTCCTGACCTAAATTATAATCATGATACTCTGCATTAAAACAACCAGCACACCTAAAAGGACAACCAGTAACAAAAAGAGTAATCCTAATACCAGGACCATTAGCTATATCATTAGAACGAACCTGCGCATACCTCATCAGCAAATACCTCCTCACGAGCATCAAGATGAAGGACCCTCTCCTTAATCTCCTGAGTCCTACCCTTATTCCAAAAATTATCCCCTAAATAACCACAAGTTCGACGACAAACATTCATAGCCTCCTCATCCCTATTACCACACTCAGGACAATACCATTCCAGATTATCATCCAATAAAATTTCACCAGTAAAACCACATTTTTGACAATAATCAGACTTAGTATTAATCTCAGCATATTGAATATTATCATACATAAACCTAATCAAAGATTCCAACGCCTTGTGATTATGTGCCAAATTAGGTACCTCAACATAACTTATACAACCACCAGAACTAACATCCTGGAACTTTGATTCAAAAGACAACTTAGCAAAAGCATCAATCTCCTCACGAACATTAACATGATAAGAATTAGTCAAATAATCCTTATCAGTAACCCCAGCTATTACACCAAACTTTTCTCTAGTCTTCTTTGCTAAAGTATAAGTAGTAGACTCAGACGGTGTTCCATACAACGCAAAACCAATATTAGTTTCTTTAGTCCAATCCTCAGTGGCTAATTTCAATCTACCAATAATCTCCATACCAAGCTTTTCACCTTCACTAGTTGTCATAGACTTACCAATTAGAGCCCCAATACATTCATGAAGACCAATATATCCAAGAGAAAGAGTCGAATAACCGCCAAATAAATATGGCTCAACAGACTCGCTCTTCCCTAGCCTAGTAATAGCACCATATTGCCAATGAATAGGACTAATACTAGAACTAACCTCCCTTTGAGATTCGTGCCTTAACATTAAAGCCTGAAAAACCAATGCGAGCCTATGATCTAAAATCTCAAAAAAATGCTCAACATTACCCTTTGCAGCTAATCCAACATCAACTAGATTTAAAGTAACCACACCTTGATTAAAACGTCCATACCACTTATACTTACCCTCCTCATCCTTATAAGGGGAAAGAAAAGCTCTACAACCCATAGGAGGGAAAACCTCCCCATCATGAACTTCCTTCATCTTCTTAGCAGAAATAAAATCAGGCATCATTCTTTTAGCCACTGTCTTAACCGCCAGATCTGTCAAATAACGATAAGGACTATCAGCAAAAATATTATCCTCATCCAATACATAAATTAATTTAGGAAAAGCCGGAGTAATATAGACACCAGCCTCATTCTTCATCCCCTTATATCTAAGCAACAAAATCTCCTCGATTAACATTGCAGTTTCGGCCTTATATTCTGACTCCTCATCAAGATACATAAAAATAGTCAAAAATGGAGCTTGACCATTAGATGTAGAAAAAGTATTTATCTGATACTGAATAGTCTGCACCCCATCCTTAACTTCTTGCCTTAAACGCATACCAGCAATCTTCTCAACTTGTTCCAGACTGTAATCAATACCTGAAGCTATCCCCTCTTTTATAACCCTTTCACGATGCTTATCATGACTAACTCTCACATAAGGTGCAAGGTGAGAAAGAGTAATAGTTTGTCCACCATACTGACCATTAGCTACCTGTTGAACAATTTGAGTCGCTACAGTACAAGCCGTTTGAAAAGACCTTGGCTCTTCAATCAACTTAGAATTAATAACTGTGCCATTTTGAAACATATCCTTAAGATTAACCAAACAACAATTAAAAATTGGTTGAATAAAATAATCTTTGTCATGGAAATGAATAACCCCTTCTTTTTCTGCTCTAACAATATTAGCTGGCAATAATTTACGATCACAATAATCCTTAGAAAACTCCCCAGCAATTAAATCCCTTTGAGTAGATGCAAGGCGAGCATTCTTATTAGCATTCTCCTTAATTACATCCATGTTACTACCATGAACAATTCCCATAATCTTATTATCTATTACTAAAGAAGCCCTTTGATATTCTCTAACAGCACGGTAGGCTTCATAAGAACGAGCAGTAAATTCCTGTTCATATTTAATAAGCTTCTTGTATACCAACGCTTCAATTTCAGCTATTTTAGAAGAGCTATCAATCTCATTTTCAATTTCATCCCCTATTAAATTAGCAACATCTTCCCTAACAAGACCTGAGCCTTGTTTCATAGATTTCATTATAGCTAAATATATTTTTTCCTTATTAAAAGGAACCAACTCACCAGTTCTCTTATACACACTTTTATCAGTCATAATAAACTTCCTCTCCCTTTAAAATAAAAAACTCTTTCTCAAAAGAGAAAGAGGAAACAGACTACAAACAAAAAGTCTGTAGTTAGCAATATACCTCCTTCCGAAATATATCTGAACAACATCTTGCAATCGGTCTCCTGACTCACGCCTAATAACTAGATCTTCCGTCTTCCCATCCTTAAGACAGTGACATAATGGAATCTCAATCAGCGCTTACAGTAGCGGAGGCTGTAGCAGCTTTTCACTGCTTTCCCGTACATTGCATGAATTATTACATTTGAGCTAAGAATATCACAAACCACTACATATGTAAATGATTTTTCAAAATATTACTACATATTGTGGTTTTAAAATATTTATCAAGAATAGCAAAAAAAAGACACCTCATAAACTGAGATGCCTACTAGTTCAGAATGCTAAGAAACTATTAAAACTTAATTCTTTTAACGAACATTCTAGAAAACCAAAGTAATAAAATACTAACAACACTAGCTTCAATAATTATCATTACTAAATAAATAATTATATTGTTATCAAGAACTCTCATCATAATAGAATTTATATTTGTTTGAAAAACAGCATCTGTTAAAACTATACCTAAGTAAAAGAAAAAACTAACAGTTCCAGTAAGTGATAAAAAAGAACTAATTGTCTTAAATTTATTAACATGTATAATCCTTAATACAGCTGCAATAAAACAATAAACTATCACAAAAAATATTTGAATATTAAAAAATAATGCACAAAATAAAATCACTGTACCATAAAATATTAATCTTTCTCTAAGATCATTTCTATATGAAAAAATAAATATAGTAAGAGGAACAAATAGTGCATTCAAAATATTGGTAGGTCCTTTAAAAAAAAGAAAAAAGATATAAATTAAAGTCAGGGCCAATATATTATAAACTAAATTATTAACTTTCATGATTACCCCCAATTTTTTTAAATGAAGCCATCTTGTTTTTACCACTTTTTTTTGCTTCATACATTGCTATATCTGCATATTCGATAAGTTCATATATTTCAGTTGTATCAATTCCATAGACTGCAATTCCCCCACTAAAAGAAAAAGTTAGTTGTTTACCTTTAATCTCAAATGGTTTACTAATGATATTTTCCTTTATTATTTCCCAGTATCTCTGTTTGTAATTTTCATCCACCTTAGTAAGGCCATAGGTAAATAAACCAAATTCATCACCGGCTATTCTCAAGTGTATTGTATTTTCGATTGGTAAAGACCTTAGTCTATTAGCAAATTCTATCAAATATTCATCACCAACACTATGTCCATAAGTATCATTAATATTCTTGAAGTCATCAATATCTATAAACATAAAAACACCAAATTTATCAGGATTATCCTCAATCATTTGGGCTATTTCATCTCTGTATTGATACTTACTAACTAATCCAGTTAAGGCATCTTTTACCAACCTATTGTTCAAAACTAAATTCATTTTTTTTAATTGACTATTTTTCTTCGCAAGTTGTCTTTCCGCAACAACTAACTTACTGTTCAGTGTTTGTATTTTTTCAAAGTTATATCTTATAGATTCTGTTGTTAAAAATTTATCTTGTTCACAATCTTCTTTAAAAGTTATCATAAAGCGCTTAATAATTTTTATAAATTCCGGTGAAAGGCTTTTAAAATCACTACATCCAAAAATCAAAATCTTTGAATTATTCCTTTTAGAAAAAAAAGTTTGTAGTTTATCATAATCAATAAAATGATATTCATGTTTAGAAATATGAATATCATTAACAGTCTCTTTCAAATAATCTTCTAGCAAAGATATTTCTTCTTCAATTATTAATGATTTTAGATTCTTATTTTCCTGCATTACAAGATAAACAGGATCGCTCCATTTTACCTCCAATATATTATACTCATCATCAAGAATAGCTAGAAAACTCATATCTATTTCTCCATTTTTTCAAGTATATTTGTTTCTGCCCACTTTACTAATTCTAAGGCATTATCTGTTGATATATCAACTACCCATTTTTCCCATAATTTATCTGTTGAAAGAAAACCTCTTCCACCTACAGCAATTTTAGCAGATATATTTTTTTCTTTTATTAAATTTACAAGCTCATGGCAGATTACTAGCTGTTGAGGCATGGTAACTGACAAAGCAATAAGGTCTGGCTTGTTTTCTTCAATTGCTTTTAAGACAAATTGGTTTGGAACTGCTGCGCCTAAATAAATACTATCCCATCCATGAAATTCAAAAATATCAGAAATCATCCTGGCTCCCATTTCATGAAGTTCGCTACCTACAGTACAAATAAGTATTTTAGCATTTTTTTTAGTTGAGCTAAAAATCAAGGGATAAAATTGAGATAATATTACTTTAGTTGTTGAGGTGCAATAATGTTCTTTGTCTACAGTAATTTCTTGTCTATGCCACAAATCACCAACTTCATTCATTACCTCTTGTAGAATATCTATATAAATTTCTTCTAATGTATATCCTATTTTAAAAAGATTTTCTATAAATTTATATGCACCATTACTATCGTTTTTTAAAAGATAATCTAGATACTTTTTGTTTACATCAACATAATTGCTTAATTCAAATTCATTTAATACATTAAATTCAATTGCTTCCTTTTTTGTTAGTTCTATTGCATTTTTTATAAATATATCAGCTTTTTTAGCTTCTTCTTCACTTAAAACGTCAGATAATGAATCGTTTAAAATCTGATAATGCATAATCATTTGTTCTTTGATTCTATCTCTATCTAAGTCTTTCATTATGTTACATAATAATTGATAAATCCAAATAGCATAATCTCCAAATATTTTAGCATCATCAAACTGAATAGCTGTATCTAAATATCCTATATTAATTAAAATATCATCATACATCAACTTTTTTCTATTATCATCATATTCTACATCTAATTTGGGGTCAATTTCAAATTGCCTATCATATATTTTTCTAGCTATCTTTGTAACTTTAATGCTAGGATCGCTCATTAACAAACTCATATCAAAACCTCCAATAAAATTTATTGGTAATTAATTACTACTAAGAGCTTATTAGTTTTTTGTTTCAAGCTCTATTCTTTTATTAATTGTATATTTTAAATCAGTTACCTTGAATAAATCATATAATTTTTTATTAGTATAAGCCAATTTGATTGTATGTATATTTTTTGATTCTGATGCTTTTTTTAATATTTCATCCCAGGATTCTTCCACTTTTGTATTTTGTTTTGTTATGTCTAAGTCTGTTTGTGATAAAAGATGAGTTAGGGCTGTAGTTGTTAAAATATCTAAAGCAACTTTATAGTCTTCAAAATAATTTTTCAAGGTTATTACTGCCTGTAGTCCTGTTATGCAATGAAGCATAACTATACTATTACTGTTATAGAAAGCTGGCATTAACATTTCCAATATACCTTTTACCTTATCTTCTTCGTTCCCTTCAATAATAAAACCTTGTTTTAAGTAATTTTCATTAGAATATAATTTCTTTAACTTTTGTCCAAGACTTATATTAGAATTTCTAATTTCTTTAAATTCTTTATCTTCTATTAATTTTCTCATTTCAACTAATACATCTTCTTTGGAAATTTCCCTTTTAAACAAACCTCCTGCACGATAGCCGGTTATATAATATGCTAATGCTCTTTCCACTTCTGGTTTTAATTTTTTATTTATTTCATATCCTTCTATTGCATAAGAAAGTCTTATTATAGTATGGAAAAGTCCTGAAGATAAACCTAGAGGATATTTTCTTAAAGTTGATCTTACTAATTCTTCTATAGTTTCTTCCCCTATATTATTTCTTATAAAATCTAAGCAGGATTCATATAATTCCTTTTCTCCTAAACAATCTTCTATAGAATTAACCTTTTCATAATTTTCTTTAACTTTATCTATACTATAATTATTTAAATAATACTCCACAAAAGTCTCAACTTTATTTATATCATTTGTGATACTAAAAAGAGCATATTTAACCATAGGTAGGTGATTTATAAAACCTCCCATATATGGAGAGTTATTTTCTGCATCTTTATTTATTAATTGTTCTATATTCATTTTATCACCTTCTCAACTTATTTAAGGGCCATATTATATCTTCAAATATATCTTTAAGCTTTTTGCTAAAATATATTTATTATACTCACATTATAGATAATTAAAAAATAGAATTCAATGATTTATGTATCTTATCATCATTTATGCTATAACCTACACCAATTCTTTATTCCCAACTCTTCCAAATATCTGGTACATAGCCTATTGTTGCTTTTTTCCCATTTCGAACTACAGGTATCTTAATTAACCTTTGGTTCTCTAGGATTTTTTCTTCTAAGTCTTCTTCTCTAAGGTATTTAACCAGTGCTAATAAGTCCTTATCTTTGCAGTTCTGGTCTATTAGGTTTTCATACCCGCCAACTGCTTGTTTTATACTGAGCAGTTCTCCTTTGCTCATTCCTTTTTCTTTAATATTTATGAGTTGATATTTTATTCCACGTTCTTTAAAGTATCTTTCTGCTTTCTTTGTATCGAAGCATTTAGGCTTTCCGAATATTTGTATATTCAAAGTATATCCTCCAAAATATTATTTATTTGCTATTATCTGTTCTACCTATGCCTTTATTGCCCACCTTAATTTGGCTGAACGAGCACGGCTATTAGTATTACACTCTTCACCTGATGGTCGAATCGGTGAAGGTGCAATTTCCCTATAGATTCCTTCACGGTAGAAATGTTTAAAAGATTTTTTAACAAGCCTATCCTCACCAGAATGGAAGGATAGGATAGCTACACGACCGCCTGGAGCAAGTACATCTGGTAGTTTTTCCAAAAATTCGTACAAGACTTCAAGCTCGCTGTTGACGTCGATTCGCAGTGCCTGAAAACATCGCTGACAAGATTTCTTGATTTCTTCTTTTCCTGTTTTTTGAGGAATGAAATTTAGTGCATCTGTAATAATCTGTTTTAGTAAAGTTGTTGATGATATTTCTATTCCTTCCCTTGTTGCAGTAATAATTCCACGAGCAATTACCTCAGCATGAGGTTCATCTGAGTTTTCAATAAACATACCTTCCATTTCTTCTTGACTCATAGTTTTCAGACGTTCTGCCGCAGAAATTCCTTTTTGGGGATTGAGTCGTAAATCTAGTGGCCCTTCTGTCTTGAAAGAAAATCCTCTTTCAGGATTGTCAATCTGCATGGAAGATACTCCAAGATCTGCTAGAATAAAATTCAAAGGTCCTGAATCTAAGGAGATTATGTCTATATCAGAGAAATTCATCTGCCTAATTGATAGTATTTCCGGTCCAAACCCCTGACTCAATAGTCGCTCCCTAGTTAGAGGTAATTCAATAGGATCAACATCCAGTGCAAACAGATGGCCTTTAGAATCCAGACATTTCAACATTTCCAATGTATGCCCACCATAGCCTAAAGTTGCATCAAGTCCTATCTGACCGGGCTTGATTTGTAGGAATTCTAAAATTTCATTCACACATATTGGACGATGCATTCCGGCAGGTGTACTCCCTTTTTGAATGACCTTTTCGACTGTCTCAGAATATTTATCTGGATCTAGCTCTTTGTATTTTTCATTGTATGATTTTGGATGAGTTCCTTTATATCTTTTTCTTCTTTGATGTTTTGGTTCCTTATTATCCGAATTATTCATTTTATGTCGAAGATGCTTAGTTCAGCATTTCTTACTCCTCCTTGATTTTATTTTTCCAAAAACTAAATTTATATACTCATACCTGCTAAATATCCTGTAGAATAGGCTATTTGCAGATTATATCCTCCTGTAAGAGCATCAACATCGATAACTTCTCCAGCAAAATATAAGTTTGGAATAATTTTTGACTCCATAGTAGATGGATTAATCTCTTTTGTTGAAATACCACCAGATGTAACTATCGCCTCTTTAATAGGCCTAAAACCTTTGAATTTTAATGGGAATCCTTTTATAGTTTGAACTAAATTCATTCTTTCTTCCTTTGTTATTTGGTTAACTGTTTTTTCCGGATCGATGAGGGATGATTTAATTACCCAAGGTATCAGTTTTTGAAGTAATAAATCATTTAGAGCATTTTTGAGTTGTTTTTTAGAGTATAGTTCAAAATCTCTTAGTATCCTATCATTTAATTTTTCTACACTTAATGCGGGCTTAAAATCTATTTTTAATTTTAAATCCTTATTTGCATGTTTATTAATCCCATTGCTAATAGACAGTACAATTGGTCCAGAAATACCAAAGTGAGTAAAGATCATTTCACCAAACTCTTCTTTAATTAATTTATTACGATAATAGGCATTTAATTGCACGTTTCTTAAGGAAACTCCTTGAAGATCTTTAATCCATTCGTTATCAAGTTCTATAGGTACTAATGAAGGTTTTAAAGGTATAATATTATGGCCCATTCTTTTAGCAAATTGAATTCCATCCCCTGTAGAACCTGTTGCTGGATAGGAAACTCCCCCTGTTGCTATTACAACTTTATCATATTCGAATTTATCTTCTCCTATGGTTATGATAAATTTATTGTTGTTATAGACTATATTATTAACATTTGCACTAAGCATTATTTTGACATTATTCTTGTTTAAGAATTTTTCTAAGGCTTTTATAACATCACTGGACTTGTCGCTTTGAGGAAATACTCTATTCCCTCTTTCTATTTTTGTTTTAAGTCCCATACTCTCTAATAATTCAATTATATTTTCATTAGTAAAACTATACAGACTGCTATATAGGAAGTTTTTATTTGTATTAATGTAATCAAATAGTTCTTCAATTGGAGCTGCATTAGTTATGTTACATCTTCCTTTACCAGTAATAAATAGTTTTTTACCTATTTTTTCGTTCTTTTCTATAAGAACCACATCTTTTCCTCTAGAACCGATTGTCCCAGCGGCTATAATACCAGCAGGTCCTCCACCTATTACAGCTATTTTTTCACTCATAGTATCCCTTTCCTTATTCTTTACTTTCAATACTTTTTGTTTTCTTATATAAAAACCACTTCTCACCAGCAAAGATCAATACCAACATTACACCAGACAAAATAACAACAAAAATATCAGAAGATACTTTTATCCAAAGAAATGCTCCTAAGATAATTATATCAAATAACAAGGCAGTACTGACAATAACAGGATTTGCTTTCACATCTTTTCTTATCCTAGTTAAGACTCCCCAGTGAACAACTATATCCATAACAATATAGAAGATTGCGCCCAATGAGGCAATCCGAGTCAGATCGAAAAATATGGTTAAAACAATGGCAATTACTATAGTATAAACTAACATGTGCTTTTGAATAGTACCTGACATGCCAAAATGGCTGTGAGGAATGAGCTTCATATCAGTCAACATTGCTGACATTCGAGAAACAGCAAAAACATTAGCAATAACTCCTGAAACAGTTGCTATAATGGCAATACCTACTGTAAACCAAAGTCCATATCTGCCAAATGCAGGACGGGCTGCTTCAGCAAGTGAATAATCCTTAGCTTTAATGATACTAGACACAGAAAGGTTTGCAGCTGTCGCAAAAGCGACTAATAAATATACTATGGTACAAATGGAAATAGAAATAATGATGGCTCTGCCAATATTTTTATGAGGATTCTTTACCTCTCCACCACTATTAGTAATGGTGGTAAAACCTGCAAAGGCAAGTGTTGTGAGAGCAAAAGCTCCTAAATAACTTGCGATGCTTAGTTCTCCTGATACTTCAGTAGGTATTGCAGATTGAAATGAAAATCCAGATACCCATAGTCCACCTAAAGCAAAAATTGCAATTCCCCCTACTTTTAAAATAGCCATAATTAAGGCTGTTCTTTGAACGGTCTTATTTCCTGCAATATTGATTAGGAAGGTGGCAACTAATAATAAAACCCCTAATAAGGGAATCCAGAAACTTCCTGTGTTGCTGTCAAAAAGCTGCATTGTATAGCTACCAAAAGTACGAGCTACCATGCTTTGATTTATGATCATGGCAAATATCATTAATAAGGCTGACCCTACAGCAATGGGGGTTTTACCATAAGCTTTTATTAGAATCATGGCAATCCCTCCTGAAGAAGGATAGGCATTAGATACTTTAATATAGGAATATGAACTAAAACTAATTAAAATTGCTCCAACCAAGAATATGAAAGGAAACCAATCACCAGAGAGCTCTGCTACCTGTCCTAATAATGCAAAGAGAGCAGCTCCAATCATAACACCTGTTCCTAAAGAAATAGCTCCTATTAATGTTAAACTATTTTTTTTGTACTTGTCCATTTTAAATCCTCCAAAAGAAATGCTATAGTCAATAAGTTTTTAAAAGACATAATCTATACGCTAATTTTACATTAATTTATTAAATAATACTATTCGTTGGTTAAGTAACTCTAATATTTTATCTAGTAAAAAGCAGGCCTACTTATTTAGCAGGCCTGCTTTTTTATATTTTTAATTTAATCTAAAGTGAACTAATGATTTCTTGTTTAATTTCCATATACTTTTGGGAATAAAAGAAAGAATTATCCTTCAATATATCTTTTAAAGATATTTCCTTAGAAATTTTTCCAGGGTACCCACTTAAAATATATATACGATCCGACAAGTAAATTGCTTCATCTATATCGTGTGTAATGAATAAGGTAGTAGCTTTTATTTCATTAATAATATCCATAAAACACCTATGCATAGCCTGTTTAGTCAGAGTATCTAAGGCGCTAAATGGTTCATCCAAAAGGATTAAATCATTAGAAAAAAGATATGTCCTGAGGAGTGCAGCTCTTTGCCTCATACCTCCAGACAACTGGCAAGGGTACTTATCAAATGTATCATCAAGCCCAAATATAGGAAAATATGACTTTGCCTTTTGTTTTGCTTTCCATTTTTTTTCACCACTAATTATCAAGGGTAGTGCCACATTATCTAAAATTGTCTTATGCTCCAACAACAAGTCATCCTGTTGCATATAGCTAAGCTTACCAAGTTGATTTGTAATATCCACATTTTTTAATGATACTATTCCTTTATCAGGACTCAAAAATCCTGCCAAGATATTAAAAATTGTTGTCTTGCCTATACCACTTATTCCTAACAGACTTACACATTCCCCTTCATTCAAGGTTATTGAAATATTTTCGATAACCTTTTTTTCTTGAAAGCTCTTAGTAATGTTTTGTGCTGAAAAATAGCTCATAATAATCTCCAGTTGTCTTTATTGAGGTAAATAATCATTTGTAAAGCCTTTTGATTGTAAGTCCTTTGTTATTAACTTGTTTTCATACAACCAATTAAAAAATCCAGTCCATCTATTCTCATCAAAAGTACCCCATCTTGGCTTTTCTGCCTTATACTCTGCTGATAGATATTCCTGACTTTTATAAGCTAGTTCCTTATCGATTTCTGGAGCATATTTCAAGAGAATATCCGCAGAACTTATTGGTTCACTAATTGCATATTCATATCCCTTTTGTGTAGCTTCAAGAAATTTCTTTACAGTCTCAGGATTTTCACTAATATAATCATCGCTTGAGACTAAAACAGGTGTATAAAAGTCGAACACAGGATTTATATCCTTGAAAGGAATATAATTTACAGGTATATTATTAATTTCTGCTGCTATTCCATCCCATCCATAGAAGATCCATACTGCATCGATATCACTTTTGATAGCAGCTAATACATTAGTAACTGTACTTGGTATTAGTTCTACCTTACTAAAATCCCCACCATCTTTTGTTACTATATCCTTTAAGACTGCTTTTTCAATAGGCATGTCCCAGGTTGCGTATTTCTTACCCATAAGATCCTTTGGAGTGACAATATTTTTTTCCTTTGGGGAAATAAGTCCACTTGTATTATGATCTACAATACTGGCAATAGCTGTCACCTCCAATGGATTATCAGCACTTAGAGCTGCGGCTATCCCTTCTTGAACACTAACGCCGAACTGTGCCTTTTGGGAAGCTACTAATGACATAGCACCATCTTCCGGTGGCTGGATAATTTCCACATCAAGACCCAATTCTTTATAGTAGCCTTTCTCCAGGGCAACATACATTCCTGTATGATTTGTATTTGGCGTCCAATCCAAAACTACGGTGATTTTATCGCTTTTACCTTGGCAGGCTGTTAAGCCTAGCATCAAAGTGATAATAAAAATAGCTGTAATGATTTTTTTCATGATAAATAATTTCCTTTCTTTTCTTTATTTTTCTTTAATATATCTATATGGCTGCACCAGTTTTTCAATCTTGGCGACGAGCCACATGAGCAAGATACTGATAAGACTAATCAAAATTATTACGGCAAACATTTTATCGAAAGAATAGGATTTCCTTACTCTTGTCATATAGACTCCTAGACCACTAGATCCTC
>JAGXHY010000024.1 GCA_024635925.1 Bacillota bacterium
AAAATATTAACTCAAGAGCAAAAAAACCAATCATCAATAAAAAAACATCCTTAGCATAAGACTGACCTGTCCCATGACTATTAACAATTAGAATAGAAGAAACAAAAACTACAATATTAAAAATTAAGATTATAACTAGTGAAGCTAGCATCTTATAAGCAACTACCATATTTCTTGTTATTGGTTTAACCATCAAAAATTCTGAAGTCTTATCACTTTCCTCAGAGGAAAGAATATTTGCTCCTAGCATACCACCATGTATTGCCCCAAGAAGCATTAAATATATAAAAGCTATACTATAATAACCTATAGGAGTACTTAAATCAAAATATCCAAGCCCCAATATACTTTGAAGTGCCTTTGGTAGATTATTTATTAAAGTATTAAAACTACTACCAGCTGCTGATGTTGCCTTATACTCTACCATAGCCAAAGCAACAAAAACAATCAAAGCAACAGACCAAATAATTAATGACTTCATATTTGATTTTAATTCTTTTAAAAATAGATTCAATTTATATATCCTCCTAATCCATAGTAGCTATTATTTATCTAAATTTCTAGATCTCTTTTATTAAAGAAAACAAAGGAAAGATAAGCAAGTACTAGGACAATAGTTACACCTATACCAATTTGAACTACATTAATACTAATGAAACCAAGAAGTACTTTTGGATCAAAATATGAAAATGGACTTAAATATTTAAACCATTTCAGAGAATCAAACATATCAGCCAAAACACTCATGATAAAAGTAATCAATAGAATTGAGGTAACTAATGATGCTGCTAGTTTTGCACGCTTTAATATGGTTGATAAGAAAAAGCCAATAAAGAAAAATATTAACTCAAGAGCAAAAAAACCAATCATCAATAAAAAAACATCCTTAGCATAAGACTGTCCTGTCCCATGACTATTAACAATTAGGAAAGAAGAAACAAAAACTACAATATTAAAAATTAAGATTATAACTAGTGAAGCCAGCATCTTATAAGCAACTACCATATTTCTTGTTATAGGTTTAATCATCAAAAACTCTGAAGTCTTATCCCTCTCTTCAGATGATAAAATATTTGCACCAAGCATACTACCGTGAATAGCTCCAAGAAGCATTAAATAAATAAAAGTAGCTCCAAAATAACCTATAGGTGTATTAAAATCAAAAGTACCAAAACCTAACATACTTTGGAATGCTTTTGGCATATCCATTAACAAGGCTGAGATACTACTACCAGCTGCTGAGGTTGCATCATATTTTATCATAGCCATAGCTACAAATAAAACTAAAGCAAGAGACCAAATAATTAGGGATTTCCTATATGTTTTTAATTCTTTAAAAAATAAATTCATAATAATACCTCTAGACGCTATCAATATCTTTGTTGACATAAATAAAATAACTGCCAACAAGACAAAGAATAATCAGTACAATACCCACAACCAAATAACTAAGTTCATAAGTACCATTTTTCAAGATATAATTAGTATCAAAATATTTAAAAGGTGTTAGATAACGCATCTTATCGTCACTAGCATTAACTGCAAATGCACCGATAGCAAAAAAACTAAAGACTACAGCTAAACTAATAGATATTGTAGACTTAACTTTTTTTAAAAATACTCCAATAAAAAAACCGATTGATAAAAAAATCATCTCTACTAAAAATACTGATAAATGTAATAAAGTGAAAACCTTAAAACTAAAAGTATCTTCTATAATAAGATTGATAGACATATAGGAGACTAGATAAAATAATAGATTTGTAATCAAAACTATAGTAATTGAAGCTCCAAGTTTTGATATTAAAATTTTACTTCTTGTAACAGGTTTAGTCATAAGAAAATCTGCAGTCTTATCTCGCTCTTCCTTAGAAAGAATAGAAACACCCAGATTCATACCTTGAATCGAAGAAATAAGTAGAATATAAAAAAGGATAAAAGCATAAAAACCCATTATTGATAAGATATTTTTTAAATCTATTCCAAAAGCATTTTGAAATTCTGGAGGAAAACCTTCAAGTAAATTTATGAAGGCTGATGTATCCTTACTAAATGATGGAAAGAAAGTTAAATATAAAGAAGTCAAAGCTATCATCCCTAAAAGGTAATAAAGACTGCTTTTTAAATTTATTTTTAATTCATAATTAAAGATATTCATCTTACTCCTCCCTAACATAGTAGTGCATGAATATATCTTCTAAATCAGGGTCTTCAATTAATAAATCATGTACTTTTAGAGTAGATAATTTATTTGTAAGGAGATTAATATCACCACTATAGAGGAAACTTAATTTATCATCTACAGTTTTGAAATCTTTAGTACCCTTAATATTGAAGTAATTATCATCAATTGGAGTAGAACTTTCAATTAATACTCTCTTATAAGTTTTTTCTCTTAAAGTATTCATATCTTCAAGTTTAATTAACTTGCCTTCTTTAACAATACCTACTCTAGTAGAAATTTTTTGAACTTCATTTAAAATATGGGATGAAAATAAAACAGTAGTTCCCTTTTTATTTTCTTCCATTATTAAATCAAAAAACCTTTGTTGCATCAATGGATCAAGACCACTTGTAGGTTCGTCTAGAATTACTAAACGTGGTTCATGCATAAGTCCTTGGATAATGCTTACTTTCTTTTTATTACCAAGGGACAAGTCCCTTATTTTTCTATTTACATCTAATTCCATAATATCAACAAGTTCAGCCATACGTTTCTTACTATCTTTTTTGTAGAAACTAGCTGAATATTTAAGTAGCTCTTTAACTTTCATATTGTCATAATAGAATATTTCTGATGGAATATACCCAACCTCTTCAGCTATCTTTGCTGGATATTTGGTCGTGTCTAGACCAAATATTGTGCTTTCCCCACTAGTTGGATGAATTAGATTAAGGAGGGTTCTAATAGTCGTCGATTTACCAGCACCATTAGGACCAATAAAACCAAAAATTTCTCCTTCTTTAATATTGAAAGTTATATCGATAATACCACGAGCTTTTCCATAGTACTTTGTTAGATTTTTCATTTCTATAATATTACTAGCCATGTTCATCACTCCTTTTAAAATATACACTCAATTATATACCTTTATATGGTAATTGTTAAGAGTTTTAAGAGTTATTGACATTTACTAGTAAATATTTTATAATTAATTTTAGATAAAGACAAAGGTTGGTTTGATTATGAAAAATTTAATTAAAATCACAACTGAATACTTTTATTACTTCTTTAGCCCAAACTTTTTTAGTTGGGTATTTTGTGTTGGAAGTAAATAAAAGTAGAGTCTAATATCAATTTCAATTGTAAAAGCAATGAGAAGGCTCTGATATAGCCTTCTCATTTTTTATTTTAAGGAGGAAAAAAATGGTAATTGTATTTAAACCAGGAGCAGAAGGTAATGAACTAGAAAAAATGAAAAAAAATCTAGAAGAAAAAGGAATAACTGTCAGTATAACAATTGGTCAAGATCAGACAATATTCGGCTTGATTGGTGACACAAGATCTCTTAATCCAGGACAGTTAGAATTAAGTTCTGTGGTAGAAAAAGTTATGAGAATTCAAGAACCTTTCAAAAAAGCCAATCGAGTTTTCCATCCAGAAGATACTATAGTGGATGTGATGGGTCAAAAAATTGGTGGAGGTCATTTTGGTGTTATTGCTGGTCCTTGTGCTATTGAAAGTGAAGAACAATTTTTAACAATAGCTAGATCAGTTAAAAAATCTGGAGCCAATTTTCTAAGAGGTGGTGCTTTTAAACCTAGAACTTCACCTTATAGCTTCCAAGGGATGGGTAAAGAAGGCATTGAAATTATGAAAATAGCTAGAGAAGAAACAGGCCTGCCAATTATAACTGAAATGATGGCACCAGCCCATGTTCAACAATTTGCTGAAGATGTAGATGTAATTCAAATTGGTGCAAGAAATATGCAAAACTTTGATCTTTTAAAAGAAGCTGGAAAAGTTAAGACACCAGTATTATTAAAAAGAGGTCTTAGTGCAACCTTTGAAGAATTTCTAATGGCTGCAGAATATATTATGTCAGAAGGTAATGAGAACGTAATTCTTTGTGAAAGAGGAATTAGAACCTTTGAAACATGGACTAGAAATACACTTGATATAAGTGCTGTTCCAGTTATACATAGAAAAAGTCATTTACCTATAGTAATTGACCCAAGTCATGCTGGTGGAATATACTGGATAGTAGAACCATTAACCAAAGCTGCTGTAGCTATTGGTGCTGATGGTATAACAATAGAAGTTCATCATAAACCAGAAGAAGCTGTTAGTGATGGACAACAATCATTAATTCCAGAAGCATTTGATAAAATGATGAAAAAAGTACGATTACTAAGAAAAGCAGTCTTGGAGATGGAAAAATAGTGAATAAAAAAATAGGGATAGTTGGCTTAGGATTAATTGGTGCCTCTATAGCTTTAAGTTTAAAGGGCAAAGTTGATGAAATTCTAGCAGTCGACAGAGACGAAGCTGTTATAAAAATAGCAATGGAAAGAAAAATCATTGATAAAGGATCAACAAAACCAGAAGAAATTCTTGGAAAAGTTGATTTAGTTATCTTTGCTCTATACCCTAGTGATATTCTTAACTATATAGTAGAACATAAAAATATTTGGCATAAAGGTCAAATTTTAATGGATGTGGCAGGCTTAAAGGGTGAATTAGTAAAGACAGTTCAGTCACTTTTACCTGATGTGGAATTTATTGGAACTCATCCAATGGCTGGTAGAGAAGTTTCTGGAATTAAAGGTGCTAGAGAAGAACTATTCTTAGGTTCTAATTTCATCATAACTCCAACAGATAAAAATAGTGTGGAAGGTCTTAATTTTGTAAGAGAAATGGCTCTATTATTAGGAGTTAAAAACATTTTTGAAATGACACCAGAAGAGCATGATGCTTTAATAGCTTATACTAGTCATATGCCTCATCTTTTAGCACTAGCACTTATAGATAATTATACTCAAGGTAGTGAAAAAATTATAGGAAGAAGTTTTCTGGATGCTACAAGAGTAGCCAATATAAATGAAAGACTTTGGTCTGAACTTTTTTTGATGAATAAGGGAGCCTTATCAGAAGAAATTGATAAAATAATTGGTAAATTATTAAATTTTAAGGAAAAAATTAATAAAGATGATAGAATAGGACTTGAAGAAAAGATGAAGGGGATTAAAGCCCTTAAAGAAAGGATCGACAAATGATTTTAAAAGTAGCTTTAGGTGAAAAAAGTTATGATATAGTTATTGAAAAAAACTCTCTTACTAAAGCAGGCAACTTAATTAAGCCTTTTCTTAAGGGTGATAAAATTGTCATAATCACTGATGAAAATGTCGATAAATATTATGGTGATTTAGTCCTAAATTCTTTTTTAAAGGAGGGTTTAGTAGTTGAAAAACTTGTTATAAAACCAGGAGAGTCATCTAAGAGTATTGATCAAGCAATGGAAATCTATAAGTTCTTATTAGATAAAGGTGTTGGAAGAAAAGATTTACTTGTTGCCTTAGGTGGTGGAGTGGTTGGTGATTTAGTAGGCTATTGTGCTGCAACTTATTTAAGAGGGATAGATTTTTACCAAATACCAACTAGTTTACTTGCCCAAATAGATAGTAGTGTTGGTGGTAAAGTAGCTATTGATCTTCCTTATGGAAAAAATTTAGTTGGAGCCTTTTATCAACCTAAAGGTGTTTTAATTGATGAAATGACCTTAACAACTTTAGAAGAAAAATATTTTATTGATGGAATGGCAGAGGCTATAAAATATGGAGCTATTTTTTCAGAGGAATTCTTTTCCTATTTAGAAACTGAAGCTTTCACTCTTTTAGATGTGAGGTTTGGTAAAAGTATGGAAAAGGTAATCTATCAATGTTGTAACTTTAAAAGAATTGTAGTAGAAGAAGATCAGTTTGAAAATGGTAGAAGAGCCTTATTAAACTTTGGACATACTATAGGACATGGTATTGAAAAAGTCGAGGGCTTTGTTGGACATAGTCATGGTGAGGCTGTAGGTATTGGCATGTGTCTAATAGCTAAGATTGGAGAATACTTAGGAGTTACTGATACTGGTACTTATGAAAGATTAAGGAAATTAGTAGAACAAACTGGTCTTCCAGTAGAATTTCCTGTTAATATAAAGGTAGAAGTAGTTGATGCTATGGGTTATGATAAGAAAGCTCAAGGTAAAGGTATTAAACTTATAATGCTAAGTGGGATAGGAAAAAGTTTTATATTAGAAGAAAAAAAAGAAAACTTGATGAATTTAGTAAATAGAGGGATAGAATTATTATGAAGGATAAAATAACAATTTACCCACAATACCTAGGAGGGGAAGTTAAAATACCACCTTCTAAAAGTATGGCTCACAGATATATTATTGGGGCCGCTTTAAGTCAGCAAGAGGTTAATATAAAAAACATAGAAGCTTCAAAGGATATTGAAGCTACATTAGAGGTTATGAGTAATCTTGGAGTGAATTTTTATAGAGGTAAAGAAAATGATGAAAGATTGTCCTTGATTATTGAGGGTCATGGTTCTAACTTTAAGTTGAATAATAAAATTTTTAACTGTAACGAATCAGGTTCTACTTTAAGATTTTTACTACCTTTACTTCTTCTTTTTAGTGAAGAAGTAATTATTGAAGGTAAGGGTAAATTAAAGGAAAGACCTCTTGATGTCTATTATGAAATAATGGATGAACAAGGTATTGCTTATAGTAATGATGGTGGAAAGTTACCACTTACTTTGGTTGGAGGCAGAAAAACTCTTCAACCTGGGCATTTTAAGGTTAGGGGTGATATTAGTTCCCAGTTTATTACTGGACTTCTTTATGCCTTACCATTACTAGAGGGTGATAGTGTAATTGAAATGACTACGACTTTAGAGTCTAGGCCATATATTGATCTGACTATTAAAGCCTTAGCTGATTTTGATATTAAAATTGAAAATGAGAATTACCAAATATTTAAGATACCTGGTAATCAAAAATATAGTTCTGGTATTTATGAAGTTGAGGGTGACTATTCTCAATTAGCATTTTTTGCTGTAGCTGGTGCAATAGGAAAAAATGAAATAAGATGTACTGGTATTGATAGACATTCTCTACAAGGTGATAAAGCTATAGTAGATATTATGAAGAAAATGGGTGCAGATATAGATGAGGTGACAGGTGGTTTTCTTTTCAAACCAAGTAAGACTAAAGGTTGTGTGATTGATATTAAAGAATGTCCAGATCTTGTACCAGCTTTATGTGTTTTAGCTAGTCTGTCAAAGGGTGAAACTAAAATAATTAATGGTGAGCGATTAAAAATTAAGGAATCAAATAGATTAGAGTCTACTGCTAAAGAGCTTATAAAACTTGGAGCTGATATTAGTATTGGTGAAGATAGCTTAACTATTAGAGGGATAGATGGTTTTACTGGTGGAGTTGTTGATAGTTGGAACGATCATAGAGTAGCAATGAGTTTAGGAATTGCTAGTCAAAGGGCTGAAGGTCAATTAATATTGACTGGAGCAAATAGTGTTGCTAAGTCCTATCCAAGTTTTTGGTCTGATTTTGTAAAATTAGGAGGAAAGATTAGTGAATAGTGTCTATAACGGGAATATTACTTTAAGTATATTTGGAGAATCACATGGTCCAGCTGTTGGTGTTGTAATTGATGGCCTACCTCCTGGTTTAGAGTTGGATATGGAGAGTATAAAGGTAGAGATGGATCGTAGAAAGCCTGGTACTAGTAAGCTAGCTACTCCAAGACAAGAAGATGATCAGGTTCAAATTGTTAGTGGTGTATTTGAAGGAAAAACTACTGGTGCTCCTCTTTGTGGCCTTATATTTTCTAAAGATACTAAAAGCAAAGACTACAGTGAGTTAAAAGTTAAAATGAGACCAGGACATAGTGATTATTCTGGTAATGTTCATTATAGAGGATTTAATGATTATAGAGGTAGTGGGCATTTCTCAGGTCGTTTAACTGCACCTTTAGTATTTGCAGGTGCTATTGCTAAAGAATATTTAAAGGAATATGGTGTAGATATAGGTGCTCATTTAAAACAGGTTCATAATGTATATGATGATAGTTTTGATATGGGTGGAGATTTAGTTCTGGCTGATTTAAGAAAGATGAGAGTTCCTACTTTAAAAGCTGGAGTTGATAAAGATATGGAAAATGTCATATTAAATGCTAAATCTGCAGGGGATTCTGTAGGGGCTGTTATTGAATGTATGGCTCTAGGTGTTAAAGCAGGGATTGGTAGTCCGTTTTTTAATAGTCTAGAAAGTAAAATATCTAGTTTGGCTTTTAGTGTTCCTGGAGTTAAGGGTATAAGTTTTGGAGCAGGTTTTGATTTTGCAGGAATGTTGGGCTCTAAGGCTAATGATCCCTATTATATGGATGATGATGAAGTAAAGTTAAGTAGTAATAACAATGGTGGGATTATTGGAGGAATATCTGTAGGTAGTCCGATTGTTTTTAGTGTAGTTATGAAACCTACAGCATCTATTAGTAAAGAACAAGAAACTATTAATATAGAAACAAAAGTTAATACCGAGCTTGAAATAGTTGGCAGACATGATCCTTGTATAGCTATAAGAGGAGTTCCTGTAATTGAAGGGATTTTAGCAATTGCCTTATTAGATGCTTATTTGGAGGATAAAAAATGGGATTAGAAGATAAGCGTAAGACAATTGATGAATTAGATCAAGAGATTGTTAAACTTCTAACAAAGAGACTAGAAGTAGCAACAGAAATAGGGTTCTATAAAAAGGAACGTGGATTGAAGATTCTTGATAGGGATAGGGAAGAAGAAGTAATCAAGAAGAATTTAGATAGAGTAAATAATGAAACCTTTGCACCATATGTAGAAACAATATTAGAAAAATTGATGAGTGTTAGTAGAGATGCTCAAAGTGATATTGTTATAGAAAATAGAACTCCAATTTCAGCTATAATAAGTATGCCTGTTATTACTTCTAAAGTTAAAGATCCGGTTGTGGCTTATGGAGGTGTTAAAGGCTCTTATGGAGAACAAGCCTTAATTCAATATTTTGGTGAAGTAAAAGAACTAAGTTTTAAAAACTTTAGTGAGGTTATTGAAGCTGTTGTTAATGGTCAAGCAGACTATGGTATTTTACCAATAGAAAATACTTCAACTGGAGGTATCTTAGAGGTTGAAAGATTACTAGAAAAAGATAATATATATATTGTTGGTGAAACAATAGTTCATGTTGCTCATTGTTTACTTGGAATTGGAGAGTTGGAGGAGATTAAGACGGTTTACTCCCATGTTCAAGGTTTTGAACAATCAAGAGAGTTTTTAATGGATTTTGATTTTAAGGAAGTTCCTTATTTTAACACTGCCATTAGTGCAGAGTTTGTAGCAAGGAGTGGAGATAAAAGTCTTGGGGCAATTGCAAGTAAAAGAGCTGGTGAAGTTTATGGTCTAAAAGTTTTAAAAGAAAATATTAATTATAATTTGGAGAACTTTACTAGGTTTGTTATAATTAAAAATACAGTTGAAATTGAAGCTGATTATGATAAAATATCTTTACAAGTAATTGTAGAAGATAGAGAAGGTTCATTGCTAAGGGTAATAAAAAGTATAACTGAAAACAGATTAAATATGGTAAAAATAGCTTCTAGGCCAATTTTAGGGAAACCTTTTGAGTATATTTTTAGTATAGATATAAATGGTAATCTTAATGAAAAAAGAGTCAAAAAGGCCTTAAAAGAAATAAGTGAAAACTCAGTTCTAATGAATTTCAAAGGTAATTATAAAGAAGTGAAAGGGAAATAATATGGGCAGTGAAATTGAAATAAAGTTAAGTGTAAAGAGTGAGGATGTATTAACTGAAATACTAGAAGATGAAAGATTAAATAAAGAATTTGGTCATTTTACAATTATATCAATGAATGCAGATTATTATGATACAAAAGAGCTTGATTTGCTTAAGCATAATCTAGTTATTAGGATCAGAAAAGAAAATGGAGAATATGTTTGTACTATAAAGAAAAGAACAAAGGAGCTTGATAGTGGTATTTTAATAAGAGAAGAATGGAATAAAGAAATTCCAGTAAAGGCTATTAATTTAGATTTATTCCCTGAAATTAAAGATGAAATGATTGAGATTATAGGTGGTAAAGAACTTGTTGAAATAGTTGAAACTGATTTTATTAGAAGAACCTTGGATATAGAATATAAAAATTCTGTATTTGAACTTGCTGTAGATTATGGGAAGATTATTTCTAAACACAAAGAAGTGTTGATAATGGAAGTTGAAATTGAATTAATAAAGGGTATAGAATCTGAAATAATTCCCTTTATTGAAGAGTATTTAAAGGACTATGATTTGAAGGTAGAAAAGGAAAGTAAATTTTCAAGAGGTGTAGATTTATTTATGAAAAAATAGAATAATTTTCTATTGTATGCTATTATTAGTTTGGTAGATTAGTGGGAAGGAGGGCTTTTTTAATATGATAAATTACAAGCATTTAATTGCTTTTGTGACTGTTGTCAGAAAAAAAAGTTTTACTGTAGCCGCTAAGGAACTGTTTATGACTCAACCTGCTATAAGTTGGCAAATCAAAAATCTGGAAAATGAAATCGATTTACAATTAATTGAAAGAAAAGAAAGAGGGACCAAGTTAACTGAAGCAGGTAAGCAATTTTATGTTTATGCAGAAAAAATAATTAAAGCTCATGAACAATTGATTGAAGAAATGAAGCAGTTAAAATGTATGGAAAAGGGTAAATTAATAGTTGGTGCAAGTACTGTGCCAGGGGAATATATCCTACCAGCTTATATGAGTAGTTTTAAGGATGCATATCCTTCTACTGATGTTGTGGTTTCAACCCATTCATCTGAGAGTATAATTGATAACTTAATTTCTGAAGATATTCATATTGGTGTTGTAGGTATGAAAATTATTGACAGTAGAATTGAATCAAAACCTTTTAAAAAGGATAAGGTGATTATGATTGTGAAAAATGGCCATCCTCTTTTAAAATTAAAAACTGTTTCTATTAAAGACGTACTACCCTATCCAATAATTGTTAGGGAAAAAGGATCAGGGTCTAGAAGAACATTAGAAGATAAAATGGAAAGTAAAGGCTTGCGCCTTAAAAACTTTGCCTATTTTACTGAATTAAGTGGAAATAGGTCTGCTATAACAGGGGTTAAAAACTCCAATTCAGTAGCTTTTGTCTCATCCTTGGTAGCTGGGGATAGCATTGATTTAGGCTATATTAGAGCTATAGAAATTGAAGATTTTGATCTTAGTAGGAATATTTATTTAATTCATAATAAATTAAAGACTTTAAGTCCCCTAAGCGAGACTTTTATAAATTTTATGTTAAAGCAAAAGGATTAGAATGGAATTATTAAGAGATGTTTTAAAAAATATAAGTGAAAAAAATGGAGCTACTCTTTTTGGGGTAGCTAATCTTTTACCATACAAGAAATATATAGAGGAAGTTTATGGAAAGGAACTGCTACATTTAGATAAGGCTATTTCTATTGGTATCCAATATCCAAAAGATGTAGTTAATCAATTACTAGATGGTCCAACTCATACTTATCTTTATTACTATAAGATACTTAATGCTAAACTTGATGATATAGCCCTACAGATTGCTATAGAAATAGAAAAAAATGGGTGGAGGAGTTTTCCAGTTCCTGCTTCACAAAGGGTAACAGATGATCGGTTAGCTGGAATATTTTCTCATAGAATGGCTGCTCATTTAAGTGGTTTAGGATGGATTGGTAAAAATAGTTCTTTGATTACTAAAGAATATGGACCTAGGTTAAGGTTGGTGACTATTTTGACTGATGCACCTATTGCATATGATGAACCTTTTGAAGGGGATTTATGCGGTGAGTGTAATAAATGTATTTCTGCCTGTCCTTCAGGGGCGGTTGTAGGTAATCCTTTTAAAGAAGATGATCCATTGGAAAAAAGATTTATCGGAAAATTATGTGATGTGCATTTAAGTAGGGTTAGAAATACTTTTGGGAAAAGAATTTGTGGTAAGTGTTTGGCAAGTTGCCCATTTGGAAAATAGGAGGGAAAATAATGGAACTTATTAGAAAAAATATTTGGTCAGAAATAGATAATGGTAAAATTTTGGATTTTGCAATAGATTACAAGAAGTTCTTGGCTAAGGGTATAACTGAGAGGGCTGTTGTGTCTATGTTAGAGGCTGAAGCTAAAGATAAGGGTTTTGTTGATATTACTAGTTTAGATTCACTAAAGTTAGGACAGGGTTTTTATTTAAATCATCGTAGTAAAAGTTTTTTTATGGGTGTAGTTAATGAAGAGTTGAGACTAGGTCTTAAGTTACTTGGTGCTCATATAGATTCTCCTAGACTTGATTTAAAACAGCAACCAATTTATGAAGAAGAGGGTATGGCTCTTTTTAAAACACACTATTATGGAGGTATTAAAAAGTATCAATGGGTTACTATGCCTTTGTGTTTAGAGGGGGTTATTTATAGAAAAGACGGATCTAGGTTGGAGATCTCAATTGGTAGGGGAGAAAATGATCCTGTTTTTACAATAACTGATTTATTACCTCATTTGGCTGCTGATCAAATGGACAAGAAGGCTGGTAAGGTTATTGAGGGTGAAAAGCTTAATGTTTTGATTGGTAGTATTCCTTTAGTTGAAGGTAAAAAAGATCCTAGTGTTAAAAAAGGAATTTTAACTTATTTGAATAAAGAGTATGGTCTTATTGAAGAGGATTTTTTAAGAGCGGAGTTAGAGATATTACCTAATTTACCTCCTAAGGATGTTGGTTTTGATAGGAGTATGATTGGTGGTTATGGTCAAGATGATCGTATTTGTGCTTATTCTATAATGAAGGGTTTTTTTGATTGTGAAAATAAAAATAGAAATTTACTTGCTTGTTTCTTTGATAAAGAGGAAATTGGTAGTAATGGGGATACAGGTGCCCAGTCTAGAGTATTGGAATATTTGTTAGAAATGCTTATTGCTAAGACTGGTATGAAAGCTACTTCATTAGAGGTTTTTTTCAAATCTAAAGGTTTGTCTGCTGATGTTAGTGCTGTTGAAGATCCAAGTTATGAAGGTGTTTTTGATAAGTATAATAGAGGAAGGCTTGGGTTTGGTCCTATTGTTAGTAAATATTCTGGTAGTAGGGGTAAGTATGATGCTAATGATACGAGTGCAGAATTTTTAGCTTATGTTATGGGTGTGCTTGATAAAAGTAAGGTTATGTATCAGTTTGGTGAGCTTGGAAAGGTTGATTTAGGTGGTGGTGGTACTATTGCTTCTTATCTATCTCAACTTGGTATAGAGATTGTTGATATGGGTACTGGTTTGTTGTCAATGCATTCTCCTTTTGAGGTGGCTTCTAAAGCTGATTTGTATATGACTTATTTGGCCTATAAAGGGTTTTTAGAAAATTAAGGAGGTTTATTATTATGGTTCGTTTGACTCAAATGGTAAAGGCAGCTGGTTGAGCTTCTAAGATAGGTCCGGGGATCTTGAGTGAAGTTTTGTCTGGTTTAAATAATATAGATGATCCAGCTGTAATGGTGTCTGGATCTACTTATGATGATGCTGGTGTTTATAGGGTTAGTGATGAGTTAGCTCTTGTTCAGACTGTGGATTTTTTTACACCTATGGTGGATGATCCATATGATTTTGGTTGTATTGCTGTTGCTAATAGTTTAAGTGATGTTTATGCAATGGGTGGTGTGCCAAAGACTGCTATGAATGTTGTTGCCTTCCCTATAAGTTGTCTTGATGTGTCTGTATTAAAGGATATTTTAAGGGGTGGAGCTGATAAGTTAGTAGAGGCTGGTGTTGCCTTGATTGGTGGACATACGGTTGAAGATAATGAGCCTAAGTATGGTGTTGCTGTTACTGGTTTTGTGCATCCTGATAAGGTTTGGAAAAATAGTGGGGCACAGGTTGGTGATGTGTTGGTTTTAACTAAAAAGCTTGGGGTTGGTTTGGTGACTACTGCTTTTAAGGGTGATATAGATTTGGTTAGTAAAGAAGAAATGAAGGAAGTTACTGATTCTATGGCTATGCTTAATAGGAGGGCTTCTGAGGTAGCTATGGTTGTTGAGAATATTCATGGTTGTACTGATATTACTGGTTTTGGTCTTGTTGGTCATTTATTGGAGATGGTTGGTAATGAAGATGTTACTTTTAAGATTGAAAGTGGAAAGTTACCATTTTTTTCTAGTGCTCTTTCTTATGCTAAGGAGGGTTTGATTCCTGCTGGTGCTTATAGGAATAGGGATTATGTAATGGATAAGACTTCATTTTTTGTTGAGGAGTTTATGGCACTTGCTGTGGTGACTCCTGAGACTTCTGGTGGTTTAGTGCTTGCTATGGGGGCTGATGTTGCTGAAGAATATATTAGGTTGATGGATGAAGAGGGCTTGCCAGCTTGGATTATTGGGAAGGTGACAGAGGCTGAAGACTCTAAGTTGATTGTATTTTAGGAGTTGATTATGGATAAACGTCTTGGAACAGGTAAATATCTTATGACTAGATACCCTAGGGTTCTTTTTGAATTTTTGGTATTTGGTTTTTTGGGCTTGATTGTTGAAACTAGTTATATTTTTCTTGTTACTGGGGGCTTTGAGGCACGAGGGGCTCTTGGTTATGGTTTGCCAATTATTCATATTTATGCCTTTGGGGCTTTGATTGTTGTTTATTTGTTAGGGCGATTTAGTAGGTTACCAATTTTTTTCTTTATTATATCTGCTATTTTTATGTCTTTTGTAGAGTTGATTGGTAGTTATATTGAGACTTTTTTTGGAGGTTATCGTTCTTGGAATTATATTAATAAGCCTTTTAATTTTCAGGGAAGGGTTTGTCTTAGTACTTCTCTTGGTTGGGGAACTTTGGCTTTTCTTTTTTATTTTTTGTTATATCCTGAGATTGTTAAGGTTATAGGTCATATTCCAAGGCGTATTTTAGTTTATGGTTCGATTATTTTAACATTTTTTATTATTTTTGTTACTATAAATAAGTATGTGCTAAATTAGGCTTAGAATACTTTATTGTTATATTTTCATTAACTTTTATATTAGAGGAAAGAATTTGTTTTCTTTCCTCTAATTTTTTTTTGAGGTGGTTTTATGAGGTTATGGAAAGATGAGCGTGGTTCTTTTGTTATATTTATGGTTTTAGTAATGCCGGTTATGTTGATTTTGTTGGGGTTTATGTTAGATGTGGTACGGATTAAGTACTATAGGTCAACTGTTAATGAGGCTCTTTATTCTAGTGTTGATAGTGTTTTGGCTGATTATGATAAGGGTTTGTATAATAGTTATGGTTTGTTTGCTGTTAGGGGTAAGGAGTATGGTTTGGATTTTTCTTCTATGGTGAGGAATAACTTAAAGGGTAAATCTATTGAGCTTGGTGATTTTTCTTTAGAACTTAATAAGCCTTTGTCTGATTCTAGGGTTTTAAAGGGTCAGATATTAGAGGATATGAAGGTTAGGGGTTTGGTTAATTTAGGGAAAGGGGCTTATGGTATTTTTTCGGCTATGGAGGAGGCTGATGGGCTTGGTGTTGATTATGGTGATTTTGGTGGAAGCAGAGAGGAGGTTGTTGGTAATCTTCAAGAAAAGGTGGCTGGTAATGTTAAGGAGATTAAGGGTTTGGAGGAAAGGCGTGCTGGTGGTGAGGCTGGTCTTGATGAAATGATTGATGGTTTGTATGGTGAGAATAAGTCTTTGTTGGATATGGCTGAGGATTTGTCTAATGGTAATAATAGTAATGATAATGGGAATGAGGGTGTATATGGGGCGGATACTTGGTCTAAGTTAGGGGATTTGTTTGGTGATGGTCTTGGTGCTTATGAGGATGAGTTAAAGAGTCCTGGTTTTCTTTTTTTTAAGGCTAGGTCGGTTGGTGGTGGTGTTAGGGAAAAGCTTGGGGTTGGATTGGAGAATTTAAGGAATGATTTATTGGTTGGTGAGTATGTATTGGAGCGGTTTTCTAATTTATCATCTGGAGATGGTGAGGTGGAGCGGATTGTTGGGAACGGTTCTACTGTGGGTACTTTGTTTAATTTGTTATTGTTCAGGACTTTTCTTGATGGGGTAGGGTATTTTTGTTTGGATGGGAAGGCTCCTCCTGAGTTGGTTTCTCGTGTGGTCTATAGTGTGGTGATGGGTCTTGGTACTGGTGTTGGTGATGTTGTGTCGATGGTTGGTGTTCCTGATTGTCGTGTGCCGGTGGTTAATATGTATGGGGTGGTTAATCCTTTTGATTCTTTTAAGTTGTCTTATAGGGATCATTTGTTGATTTTTTCTTTATTAGCTGGTGAGGAGGTTATGTTGAGAGGGATTTATGAGAGGATAATGTTTTTTTATCCAAGTTCATATTTTTGTGGGGCTAAGGGTGGTGTGTCTGTTAAGGTTCCGTTAATATTTTTGGGTTGTTTGCCTGAGGGTTTTGGTATTTTTGGTGGTGTTGTTAGGGGTGGTTCTTTTGTTTTTGAGGAGGGTGTGTCCTTGTCTTTTAATTAGTGAGCGAGGATCTATGGTTATTGAGGGTGTTATAATTTTTCCAATATTTCTTTTATTGGTGTTTTGTTTTGGGTCTTTTATGAGTTATTTTACTGTTTCTTCCTATATTAGGCAGAGGGTTGATGGTTATGGTGCTTTTGTTTGTAGTGTTGGTGAGTTTGGTGGTTCTAATTTATCTTCTATGGTTTCTAGGTCTTATTTAAAATCCTATTTGCTTGAAAATGATTTGTTAAGTGAGGATAGGTTGGTGGTTAGTAGTGATTTTGATGGTGGTTATTTGACGGTGAGGGTGGAGTATGGTTTGGATGTTGTTTTGTTTGGTCGGGTTGTTATTACTGATTTTTATGAGAGGCGGTTATGGTGATGAGTGATGAATTTGAGGGGTTTTTGGTAGAGGGTTTTAGTTTGTCTTATAGAGGTCCTGGTAGTGTATCTGCTCGGGATGATTTTTTATTGAAGGGTAATGGTGTTGATTTTCTTCTTCCTTTGTATTTTTATAGGGATGGTTTTGATATGGTGTTTGTTTATGATTTGGAGGGTGGTTATTCTCTTGGGGAGAGGGTTAATCGTGGTGATGGGGATATTGGTGTAAGTGATTTTGTTTCTATTTTGGAGAGGGTTGATTATGTTAGTGGGGAGTATTTTTTTGATCTTTCATCTTTTTATATTAGTTTAGAGTCTGTTGTTTATTCTATGAAGGATGGTGGTTGTGGTTTGGTTTATTGTCCTTTGTATAGGGGGGATTTTTGGGGTAGTATATTGTCTTTGTTTGGTAGTATTTTTAGTAATGAAGTATGGTTTGGTGAGTATTTGAATAGGTTGGAGGGTCTTGGTAGTTGTTTTTCTATCAAGTCTTTTGTTTCGATGGTTGGTTGTTTTGGTGAGGGTAGGGTTGGTAGTGGTTTGGTTAATGGTGTTGTAGATAGGAAGGTTTCTGGTGGTTCTTTGTTTTCTGTTGGTGGTGGTAATGTTGGTGGTGTGTGTTCTGGTAAGGGGGGTCTTTTGGGTTTTGATTGGTGGGGTTTTGTTGTTTCTTTTGTTTGTGGTGGTGTTGGTAATGTTGGTTTTCTTGTTATGTTTTTTTTGTTTGTTGGGTATGTGATGGGATTGGTTATTTGATTGACTTTTTTTGGTGTGTTTGGTAGACTTTAAAAGTAGATATTGGCCGAAGTGGCGGAATGGCAGACGCATACGACTCAAAATCGTACGGGAAACCGTGGGGGTTCAAGTCCCCCCTTCGGCACCAGTAGGGCATCTCAGAGTTTCTGAGATGCTATTTTTTTGCGCAAATGTACCCTAAGTGACACCCTAAATTTGTATGAATTAACTTACTCAACTTTTTAGCTTCCCGTATGATGCAAAAACGTGCGGGATTTTTATGATTTATGTTGAAAATTTATTGCTGTACAATAATAGGACCTGATAAAAACAAACTATTATTCTGTACAATTAAATCATATAAAATCATTCTTTATATGTTAGAATATAAAGTATATGATTACTTATATTTTATGCAAAATTAATTACTATGAAAACATTTAATTTAACATGAAATAATTTGATTTTTGTATTATCAAAAAGATTAAGTTTCATACATACAAAAGTAGAAATAAAACGAACTTAGATTATCGTTTACTAAGAACCATTATTATAATCGGAGGTATATAAATGTCAAGTAATACACAACGAGCTGAATTACAATCTCAAATCTGGAAAATAGCTAATGATGTCCGTGGATCTGTAGATGGATGGGATTTTAAGCAATATGTTTTAGGAACTCTTTTTTATCGTTTTATAAGTGAGAATTTTTCTAATTATATTGAAGGTGGTGACACAAGCCTCAAATATTCAGAACTTTCTGATGATATTATAACTAAAGAAATAAAGGATGATGCAATTAAAACAAAGGGTTATTTCATTTATCCTAGCCAGTTATTCATAAATATAGCAAAAACAGCTAATACAAATGAAAGTTTGAATAATGAGTTAGCTGCTATATTTACTGCAATTGAAAGTTCTGCAAATGGTTATCCATCTGAATTGGATATTAAAGGATTATTTACTGATTTTGATACAACAAGCAATAGGTTAGGAAATACTGTAATGGAAAAAAATAGTCGTTTAGCGGCGGTCATTAAAGGTGTTGAAGGACTTAATTTTGGAAAATTTGAAGATAATCACATAGACCTCTTTGGTGATGCATATGAGTTCTTAATCTCTAATTATGCATCTAATGCAGGGAAATCTGGAGGTGAGTTTTTTACACCTCAGTCTGTATCTAAACTTATTGCACAATTAGCAATCCATAATCAAATATCTATTAATAAGATTTATGACCCGGCAGCTGGTTCGGGCTCACTTTTATTACAAGCAAAAAAACAGTTTGATGATCATATTATTGAAGATGGTTTTTTTGGACAGGAGATTAACCATACGACGTATAACCTTGCTCGTATGAATATGTTTTTACACAATATAAACTATGATAAATTTAACATTGCATTAGGAAATACACTTCTAGACCCGCACTTTGGGGATGAGAAACCTTTCGATGCTATTGTTTCAAATCCACCTTATTCCATAAATTGGATTGGTAATGATGACCCAACCCTTATTAATGATGAACGTTTTGCTCCTGCAGGAGTATTAGCACCAAAGTCAAAAGCTGATTTTGCATTTGTCCTTCATGCACTTAGTTATCTTTCTAGTAAAGGTCGCGCTGCTATAGTTTGTTTTCCTGGTATTTTTTACCGTGGTGGTGCAGAGCAAAAAATCAGAAAGTATTTAGTTGATAATAATTTTGTTGAAACAATTATTTCATTAGCACCTAACCTCTTTTATGGAACGCCAATAGCTGTTAATATATTGGTTCTTTCTAAACATAAAAGTGATAATACAATTCAATTTATTGATGCTAGTGGCATAGATTTTTATAAAAAAGAAACTAATAATAACATACTTACTAATAAACATATTGAACAAATTATGGAAATGTTCGATAGAAAAGAAAATATTAATTATGTAGCACATTCAGTTGAATATGAAAAAATTATTCAAAATGATTATAATCTTTCTGTAAGTTCTTATGTGATAGCAAGGGATACTAGGGAAGTAATTGATATAAATGTGCTTAATGTAGAGATAAAGAATACTGTATCAAAGATAGATCAGCTTCGTGCCAAAATTGATAAGATTATTGAGGTGATTGAGTTATGATAAAACCAAATTATATGGAAAAATTACTTGATGGCATTGAGGTTAAGTGGGAAATATTAGGAGATGTGGCTGAACTTTACGGAGGCCTTTCAGGCAAAAACAAGGAAGACTTTAGTAATGGAAACGCTTTATATATTTCATATAAAAATATATTTGATAATATAGTAATAAATTTTGATAAACTTGAATCTGTTAAAGTGATTGATTCAGAAAATCAACATGAAGTAAAATATGGTGATGTTTTATTTACAGGCTCATCAGAGACGGCAGAAGACGCAGGTATGTCTTCTGCTGTTACAACAAAATTTGAAGAAAAAGTATATTTGAATAGCTTTTCATTTGGTGTGAGATTTAATGATGATATTAATATAATACCAGAATTTTCAAAATATTTATTTCGCAGTCATTTTATGCGTATTGAAATTGCAAAGACGGCTAGTGGTGTTACACGCTTTAACATATCTAAAGCAAGATTTAAGAAGCTGCAAATTCCTATTCCACCCATTGAAGTTCAAGAAGAAATCGTCAGTATTTTAGATACCTTCACAGAGCTTACAGCAGAGCTTACAGCAGAGCTTACAGCAGAGCTTACAGCTCGTAATAAACAATATGAGTATTACCGGAATATGCTTCTTAGTTTTCCGAAAGTGCAGGTTGAAGAGTAGTATGGGTGTTTCATTAAATGTTATTGCACAACAGTTAAAGAATAATGATAAAAAAGTTAAACTCATTTATGCTTTTAATGGAAATGGTAAAACAAGACTTTCAAGGGAATTTAAATTATTAGTTGCTCCTAATAATGATACAGAAACAGAAGAAACCGGGTTAGTTAGCAAAAATATCATTTACTATAATGCTTTTACAGAAGATTTATTCTATTGGGATAATGATTTGGAAAATGATTTTGACTTCAAATTAATGATACAACCTAACACCTTTACTGAATGGGTGCTTAACGAGCAAGGCCAAGATCAAAATGTTATTAGTTACTTTCAACATTATACCAATCGAACGCTAACACCTAGATTTAACCCAAGTTTTAACGAGGTAACATTTTCTTATAAATCAGGAAATGATTCATCTTCACATAATATAAAGATATCAAAGGGTGAAGAAAGTAGTTTTGTTTGGAGTATTTTTTATAGCTTGCTTGATCAAGTAATTAACGTACTTAATATACCAGAACTAAGTGAACGAGAAACGGACAAACTTAATCATTTGGAATATGTATTTATTGACGATCCTGTGACATCGCTAGATGATAACCATTTAATTCAGTTGGCTGTTGACTTAGCACAATTAATTAAAAAAAGTGAATCGGATTTAAAGTTTATCATTACAACACACAATACTATTTTTTATAATGTTTTACACAATGAATTAAAAACTAAGGTATGTTATATGTTAGATCAACTTGAAGATGGTACTTTTGAGCTAAAAGAAAAAAAGGGAGCCTCTAATACGAGCTTTTCATATCATTTACATATAAAGAAGACTATCGAAGAAGCTATTGAAAAAAATCAATTGCAAAAATTTCATTTTACACTTTTACGGAATCTATACGAAAAAACAGCAAGTTTCCTTGGCTTTCAACAATGGGCTGATTTATTACCTGATAATAAGGACGCATATTATAAACGTATTATCAATTTCACAAGTCATTCTACTTTGGTAGATGAAATTGTAGCGGAACCAACTATCCAAGAAAAACAGACGATTAAGTTTTTACTTGAACATTTAATTACTACCTATAGCTTTTGGAAGGAGGCATAAAAATGTCTAATTATAAACCAATAGCAGAATCTAATAACTTCATAGTATTAGAAAAATATACAAAAATAGAACTATTAGGTACTGGCTATCAAACAGAAGCTGACTTAGAAAAAGAACTCATACAAGATTTAGTAAATCAAGGTTATGAACATCTGCCTAATTTAAATAGTCCTGAAAAAATGCTAGTTAATCTACGCATACAACTACAAAATCTTAATAAGGTTGAATTCAAAGATGCAGAATGGATAAGGTTTTGCGAGCAGTATTTAGATAAACCCAGCGATGGTCATATTGATAAAACACGAAAAATTCATGAAAATTACATTTATGATTTTGTATTTGATGATGGTCATATTCAAAATATTTACTTGGTTGATAAAAACAATATTTCTAAAAATAAGGTTCAGGTGATATCCCAATTTGAACTAAAAGCAAACCAAGCTAATAGATACGATGTAACCATTCTAGTCAATGGTTTACCTTTAGTGCATATAGAGTTAAAGAAGCGAGGAGTTGCAATACGAGAAGCCTTTAATCAGGTTCATCGATACAGTAAAGAGAGTTTGAATTCAGAAAACTCTCTATTTAAATATTTACAGATATTTGTGATTTCTAATGGTACAGATAGCCGATATTTTGCTAATACCACTAAAAGAGACAAAAATAGTTTTGACTTCACTATGAATTGGGCAAAAGCAGATAATAACCTGATCAAAGATTTAAAAGATTTTACTGCTACATTTTTCAATAAAAATACACTATTAAGTGTATTGCTTAAATATTCAGTTTTTGATACAACCGATAACCTTCTAGTTATGCGTCCTTATCAAATAGCTGCAACAGAAAGAATACTATGGAAAATTGAAAGCTCATATCTAGCCAAGAAGTGGAAAACAACTGATGGTGGTGGATTTGTTTGGCATACGACAGGATCTGGTAAAACTCTGACTAGTTTCAAAGCAGCTCGTTTAGCTACTGAGATGGACTTTATTGATAAAGTATTTTTTGTTGTAGATAGAAAAGACTTAGATTATCAGACAATGAAGGAGTACCAGCGTTTTTCACCTGATAGTGTTAATGGTTCAGATAGCACAGCAGGATTAAAACGTAATATTGAAAAAGATGATAATAGAATTATTGTTACGACTATTCAAAAACTGAATAATCTATTAAAGAATGAAATGGAATTACCTATATATAATAAGCAAGTAGTATTTATCTTTGATGAAGCTCACCGTTCTCAATTTGGTGAAGCACAGAAAAACATCAATAAAAAGTTTAAGTATTTTTATCAATTTGGATTTACAGGAACCCCAATTTTTCCTGAAAATGCCTTAGGATCAGACACTACGGCGACTGTCTTTGGAAGACAGCTACACTCCTATGTAATTACAGATGCTATTAGGGATGAAAAAGTCTTAAAGTTCAAAGTGGATTATAATGATGTTCGTCCTAAGTTTAAAAATATTGAAACTGAAATTGATGAGGAAAAACTTTCAGGAGCAGAAAATAAGGAAGCTCTATTACATCCTGAACGGATTAAAGAAATTTCACAATATATTCTTAATAACTTTAGAGTGAAAACCCATCGCCTTAACGCAAATGGAAAAGGATTTAATGCAATGTTTGCTGTAAGTAGTGTTAACGCAGCAAAGCTTTACTATGAATCATTGAACAAACTACAAAAGGATAGTGAAAGATCTCTTAAAATTGCTACTATATTTTCATTTGCTGCTAATGAGGAACAAAGTGCAATAGGTGAAATACTTGATGAAACTTTTGAACCATCAGCTATGGATAGCAGTGCAAAAGAATTTTTAAATTTAGCAATTAAAGATTATAATGCTATGTTTATAACTAATTTTGGTGTAGATAGCAATGAATTTCAAAATTATTATCGTGACCTTGCTAAACGAGTAAAGGACAAGGATATTGATTTGTTGATTGTTGTAGGAATGTTCTTAACTGGTTTTGACGCACCTACATTAAATACTTTGTTTGTTGATAAGAATCTTAGATATCATGGTTTGATTCAAGCTTTTTCAAGGACGAATCGTATTTATGATTCAACAAAAACATTTGGAAATATTGTAACATTTAGAGATTTAGAAAAAGCTACTATAGATGCTATTACTCTTTTTGGTGATAAAAATACTAAAAATGTGGTGCTTGAAAAAAGCTATAAGGAGTATATGGAAGGTTTCACTGATGTTTTAACTGGAGAGGCTCGTAGAGGTTATTCAGATGTAGTTCAAGAACTGCAAACTCGTTTTCCAAATGTTGAAGATATTGCTACAGAAAAGGATAAAAAAGAATTTGTAAAACTGTTTGGTGAATATTTGCGTATTGAAAATATATTGCAAAATTATGATGAATATTCTGGATTAAAAGCATTAAATTCAATAGACATTAATGATCCTGATGCTTTGGAAAATTTCAAAGATACTTACTATTTAAATGATGACGACATTACCAGTATGCAAAAAATACAAGTTTTAAAAGAAAGAGCTGTTCAAGATTATCGGTCTTCATATAATGATATACGTGATTGGTTAAGACGTGAAAAGAATGGAGAAGATAAAGAAGCTTCATCTATTGATTGGGATGATGTTGTTTTTGAAGTAGATCTTTTGAAATCACAAGAAATTAATTTAGATTATATTCTTGAACTTATTTTTGAACATAACAAGAAGGTAAAAGATAAGACTACTTTAGTTGAAGAAGTTCGTCGCTTAATTAGGTCTAGTGTTGGTAATCGTGCGAAAGAAAGTTTGGTAGTTGATTTTATTAACCAAACTGATTTGGATAATATTAAAGATAAGGCTAATATTATTGATGCTTTCTTTTCATTTGCTCAAGCTGAACAAAAAAGAGAAGCTGAAGAATTAATCACTAATGAAGGATTAAATGAAGAAGCTGCAAAAAGATATATATTAAGCTCCTTAAAAAGAGAATATGCTAGTGAAAATGGAACGGAACTTAATGAAATACTTCCTAAAATGAGTCCTTTGAATCCTCAATATTTATCAAAAAAACAAAGTGTATTCCAAAAGATTTCAGCTTTTGTTGATAAGTTTAAAGGAGTAGGTGGAAGAGTTTAATTTAAGTGACTAGATTTTATGGATTTGTTCGACTTTTGTTTAGTCACTATGATAAACTTGTACGCATACAAAATTTAGAATTTTGTAAAAATATTAAGACAAAGTAATAATAAAAGTGAATTAAGGATATTAATTTGGAGGTAAAATGAGTATTTTAATTACAAAGTATTCTGATGTCATACCTAGTGATGTTAGATCTACAATCTCAAGGCGATATAAAACTGTAACCAAAGCTATAAATCAGGAATTTTGGAGTAGTGCAAGTGATACATTACACAGCTTTTATGTAGGTTCGTATGGACGGGGAACAGCTGTGAGTACTAGTGATATCGATATTTTAATTGAGATTCCAAAAGCAGAATATAATCGTTACGATAATGTTTATGGAAATGGTCAATCTAGATTTTTACAGGCTGTGAAAAGTTCAATTCAAGTCTCTTTTCCTAGAAGTGATGTCAGAGCAGATGGACAAGTGGTTAAGATAAATTTTTCAGATGGGATTTATTTTGAAGTTTTACCTGCTTTTAAGGTTATTGATTGGTATGGAATTGAATCTTATACTTATCCTGATACCAATATGGGAGGTAATTGGAAATCCGCGAATCCTAAAGCCGAGCAAGATGAAATGAAAAGAAAAAATAATAGCAGTAATGGTCTGTTGTTTGATACATGCAAGCATTTAAGAAAAATAAGAGATAACTATTTCAGTAGTTACCATTTATCAGGAATCGTAATAGATAGCTTTGTATATGCTGCTATGGGGCAATGGCAATGGCAATTAAAGGGTGATTCATCTTCAGCTGCATTTGGTGATTATGAACGTGTTCTACATAATTATTTGCATCAAAGTATATTGAGTTGGCCTTATAATTCATTAAAAGCTCCAGGAAGTGGTCAGATTGTTGATGCTGTTTCCAGTATGGAATGCTTGAACAAAGTTCTTAACAAAATAATCGATTAGCAAGGAGGCCTCATTTTGGAAAACAGGGAGTATTTAGAAAAGCTTCGTACTCAAATCCGTGAAGCATATGGCAGGGTGGTTTATACTTATACTACACATTTATATTTTATGAATAATTTGAAGGATAAGTTAAAATGTATAAAATATTTTCAAATTTTATTATCTGCAATATCAACCGGCGGTTTTCTAGCAACTATAATTATAAATGAGATTGCTCTTTCTTGGATTTCTGGGCTAGTATCTGTCGCATTATTAATAGTGAATCTTTATTTTAAGGATTTTAATCTTTCTGAGGATATTAAACGGCACCAAGTTGCTTCGGATAGGTTATGGATAATGAGAGAAGAATATATTTCATTGCTCACGGATTTTGATGTGTTGTCTATTGCTCAAATTACAGCTAAACGTGAAGAATTACAAGTTAACGTAGCAGAAATATACTCAACATCACCAAAGACTGATAAAAAAAGTTATAAACAAGCTCAATTAGCTCTCAAAAATGAAGAAGAGCAATTTTTTAAAAGTGAAGAAATAGATAGATTATTACCAGAACATTTAAGAAAAGATTAATTAATATATACAAGTTTATCGAAATATTAAGCATAATATGAAAAATTAAGCTGTTGGGATAGTTTTTGCATTAAAGAATAGATTCAAGTTCAAAATTATTGATAGAAATATTATATTTGGAGGTAATTGTGCAAGGAATAGTATTTATTGAAAATAATCAATACCATTATAAATTTGACAAATCTACTTTTGAATTAACTATTTATGGATATTCAGGAAGTTTTAATGGAATAAGCGGATTGACGAATGATGATACATTTTTATATAAAGATGTAATAAATGCTAATTCATATGAAAATAAATTTCCGATAATTAAGTTTTTCGTTAAAAGAATAAATACCAAATATTTGGATCACATAGTTATTGATGTTTTATATTATATTGAAACAAATAGTGATGATGAAAAAGTTGATGCTATATCATTTGCAGGAGACGAACTAAATTATTTTTATGATATTAACAAAGCTTTTGAAAGCAATGGTTTTTCTGATGATGGAGAAATAGAGATAAGAGTTAAAAAATTTAATGAAGTAAATAAAATATATAATTTTGATAATGATGATATTTACAAGAATATTTCATTAAATTTTTATAGAAAATTAAGGTATGGAAAAACTGAAATTCTATCAGTTTTTACTTCTTTAAATCTTGAATTTTACGCCTCACAAAATTATAAAGCTATATATGAACATTATATTCTTATTTATAATTTTTTTAGATTTGTTAATTATAGAAGTAACATTAGGTTTAGTTCATTAGATTTAAAAGTCAAAATATCAAATGATCTTTATAAAAATGTTGGAACATTGAATATATTCTATGATAATAAGAATTTTTTTATTGAAAATGAAAAAACAATAAAAAACAGACAAATTAAATCAGATTATTTGGGAGACAGAATCCCTGTAATTATACAGTTGATCAAAAGCAAAAGCTTATATATGAAACATTTTCCAGAAAGTTCTGCAGATATGAGGCAGATAACTTCAGCCAGATTTTTATTAGTAACTGCAGCATTCGAATGGGAATGCAATGAAGTATATGGTAACTACAAATATAAAGAAAATAAGGAATTCAGAGAAGTAACAGATTTAATATACAGTATACTAGAAGAAGAAAAGAAAAAGTTTAAAGGAAAAAGAAAAAATTATTTTAATACATATCAGAAGAGTTTTAAATATACTGGTGTTAGTTTAATGGAAAAATTACAATATGTACTAAAAGATAATGATGAGATATTATCAACATTTATTAAAGGATTATTCAAATTAAATAATATCAGCGATAAAGAGCAATCTTATAAAAGAATTGCGGAAAGAATTGGGATTCAAAGAAATAACTTTGCACATGGTCAAATCGATAAAGAGTTCAATGAATTGGTAGTTATTGATTTTATTATTTTAGAATGGCTATTGTATTCAATGAGATTAAAGAGTTTAAAGTTTGAAGTACCTATAATTAAAATTATGATAAATGAATTATTTGGACGTAATTACAATCTTTAGTAATTATTATGTATTGAAAAACGTCAATTAAGAAGATATAGTATTTTCTAAAAAAACTAAATATATGACAATAACAACTAATGGTATTATTATTCACTGAATAAGAAGAGGATGATTTTAATGAAACTTGAAGAATACATTTCAATGCGCAAACAAGAAGATGGTATTAATGAATATGATCTTGAAAATAGACTAGCAAATGCTCGGATTTGTGTTAATTATATATTCGAGTACTTTAATAATTATTTAGAAACAAAACCAGCAGATGAAAAGACTATTATGCATAACCAGAAAATAGAAAAGTATAGGAATATTATTATTAATTATGATTCAGAAATAAGAGATTGGTTACTTTCTATATATTCATCACATGGAATATATCTCCATAAACATCTGATTAATTTAATTAAGGATAATTACTTCCTTCTGTATGATAGTGATGCTGAATTTAGAGCTTTGTCCTATGAAATTTATCCAAAGGTTATAAGTAAATTTAAATTTATAGAAGGCCGATCTGAGATGATATTTTTATTTATTAAAGATACACATAGAGTTAAAAATATGCTTGATACAGCTTATTTAGATTTTTATATTTCAGATAGTATTAATGAATGGATACAAGATACATATAAAAAACATGGTGTGAATATATATAATTTTTGTTTTCAATGGGTCTACAATTTTTATGACTCTCCTGATATATGGCCTAATGGACATAAGAAAAAAAGTAAATATTACAATGAATATAAAAATAGAACTTCAGGACGTCGAATAAGTAATTCACTATTGTGGGATTATGATTATAAACAAAAAAGCAATCTATTTGGGCTTGATGTTCTATATAGAAATATGCCTAAGAAAAAATTTATTACAGGTAAGAAGCAAGAGATTGAGGCTGTAATGATGTATTGCTGGTTACATAGTATTAATGGTGATGAGGATGATTATTGGGAGCTATATGCTAATAATATTCTTTAAAGAAAATTAAGCATAAAGAAGAATGGGAATTGAGAATAAACTTAAATCGATTAATTCAATAATTTGGAGGATCTATTAATGGCTGAAGTGTACAAATTCAATGTAAAACTAACTGACCTAGAAGATAAAATATGGCGAGATATTGAAATAACCTGTGTATCAAGTGTGGCAAAACTTGCTTACTCAGTTATAGCTGCATTTGAAGGAACAGCAAGCCATTTATTCAATATACGATATAATGGGAAAAGATATGAAATTGAATTTGAAGATTTGGGACTTGAAGAACCGGTAATCAATCCAATTACTACAAAGCTAGAGTCATTAAAGCTGAAAGCAGGAGACACTCTAACTATGGAATATGATTATGGTGCTGGCTGGGAATTTATCATTAAGCTGGTTACTATAAGTGAAATGAAAAAGGGCTCTGGAACACACTACCCTTATGTAACAGATGGCCGAGGTAAAGGGATTATAGAAGATACCTCAACATTTGAGCTAATCGAAATAATTAATGAAATTGACTCAACAGAAGAATTACCAAAAATTTATGATTTTTTTAGGGACAAAGAAGTAGAGTGGGACTATAGGAAATTTGATTTGAATTATACTAATATATTCTTTAAGGACAAGGTTGCTGAGATTAGAGAAGCCTATGAGATGGCTGAATAATTAGTAAAAAAATATTTTATCAATAAAGTGATTTAACTATAATTAAGGAAGAATAATCAGAAAAGGAGTATTCATTTTGGAAAAATTTTTAATTCCCATATTAATATTAGCTTTAATTATTTTAGTAGTTATCTTGATTATATTTTTATTCAAGAAACCTAAAGAAAAATATATTGAAGAGCCACAAATTACTCAAATAACTAGAGAAGTAATTATTAATCCTGAACTAGAAGATGATAACGAACAATATGAATTAATTATTCCAATTGAAAAGTTACCAATGAATATAAAGTATCCTGAAAACAGACTGATTAAGATAACCGATAATTCAGTAGTAGCTCGCATTTCACAAACAATTCCTGATATAGCTACAACTTTAGCAAAAACTATAAATAATAATGCTTTGAAAAAAATGGAAATGTATAAAGCTGTAATTCCAACTGGTGCAAATCTTACTAAATCAAAACAAATGGAAGGTGCTGTAAGAGGATTTTATAAAGATGCTAAAGGCATACAAGGGCATGCCAATTTAGTGAAAGTAGATACAACTAAAATTTCAAAAGCAGGCAACTTAGCTAATAGCGCAGCTGGAATAATGAATGTAGGTTCTTTAGTAGTTGGTCAATACTATATGACTGAAATTAATGACAAACTAGAGTCAATGAAACATGATATTGGCAAGATAAGTGATTTTCAGGATAAGGAGTTTAAAAGCAGGATTCTTAGTTTAATTGATAGAGTTAGCATAATTACTGAATTCAGTTCGGATATATTAGAAAATGATGAATTACGTAAAACAAAACTGCATACTTTAGAAGATCTTGATGGTGAAGGAACACAACTTCTTTATCAAGTTAACTTAACTCTTGATGACATAATTAATAAAAATAGTAAAATTGACTTTAAATATTATAAAGAAACTGTACAAGAAATTAGTAAATTAGTACAATATCAGAATATTTTGATTCCACTTATTTCTGAATTAAGTAGATTGAAATATATACTAGGTAAAGGTGATGTCTCTAGTCAAATGTGCTATTCCATGTTTGATAAATATCATTCAAAAAGTTTGGAAATAAAAAATTCCTTAGTTAATTGGCATACTAAACAAATGGAAACATATGGCATAGACTTGGAGTTGAATAGGCGATTAAAAAAAGGCGTTGAGGGTATTGTTTCTAACATACCTGGTGCATTTGATAAACGTTGGAGATTTAAACAACTCGAAGAGGAATTAGCCTTTTGTATTAATGGTCAAATTAATTCAAGACCTACGGAGATTCAAAAACCTAGAAACTTATATGAAGAAGATGTGGAAATTATAATTAAAGATGGGGATTATTACTACCTAAAAGATGCACAATAATATAACAAGAAGCTCTGACAATTAATTTTGTCAGGGCTTCTCATTTTTAAAGTATAAAAATTAGCTCATGGCCAATAAATCCAACTCAGCAATACCATTCTGTAACTTATCTGTATTATGAGTGTATGTCCTTAAGGTAAACCCAGGATCACTATGACCAAGCCTTATCTGAACTGCCTTTGGATGAATGTTTGACTCCACTAACATAGTTGCATGAGTATGTCTTAGTGAGTGGAAGGTTATATCCTTAATACCAAGCTTCCTAACAATCTTGGTAAACTTATGAGATATCTCACTAGGTGTAATGTAGGGTAATTGTTTTGTTGGGAATAGGAAATCAGATGTTTGCTTCATTGTTCGTATCTTATCAATTAGATCCGATGATACCGGAACCTTCCTTATACCAGCCTGAGTTTTTGGTGCCTTGATATCACCAGGTTCCTCTTTGCTATAAGTAGAATCGACACTAATCACGTTATTAACCATATCAACATTCTTCCATTTAAGAACCGCAATCTCTCCAACTCGAAGTCCTGTGTACCAGGCTACCATTAATATAACCTTCATCTGCTCATCGGCTTCATGAAGAATTTTCATAAAATCAGTCTTTGATACTATTACCTTTTCAGTCTTTTGTAGCTTTGGTCTTTTAACATTGGCTACAGGATTCTTTTCAACCAGCTGATCAAAGAAGGCCTCCTTCATTATGAGGCTCATGATAGAGTAGATGATCTGCTTTGATCTTTCACTGAGGCCCTTATTCTCCGCCTCTAAGAGGACCTTTTTAATATCTTGAATACTAACTTGGTCCAGCTCTAAATGACCAAGGTAAGGGAAGACGTGAAGTCTAAGATTATCTTGATAAAATCTCTTAGTCCTAGCTGAAATCTCACTCTTTCTAAATTCCAGGTATTGCTTAGAATAGTCTTTAAAGGATATATGTTTGTGGGTACCTACCACATAGTTCTTATAGTATTCTTCAGCTTGCTTATCTGCTTCTTCATTTGTGTCTGCTAGAAAAAACTTCTTAAGGTAGTTACCTTCTTCATCTTTACCTACTGTTATTCTGGCCATGTATCTGCCATCTTTTCTTTTTGTTGCCATGTGAATTTACACCACCTATCAATTTTGATACAATGTAAAAGGATACACTCCTTCTGGGATTGTGTCTGCAATTTGAAGAACCTTTGGCCGCCACGCTATGAGGTTCTTCATTTTTATTTAAATAATTTAAAGAAATCGAATATACTAAAACTAGTCTTCTTGTAGATCTTATTGTAAACAGCCTTCTTAGGCTGGGTTACAAAACCAATACCCTTCTTTGAGTAGATGGGGTTAATAGATTTCTTCATAGCTCTTTTTACCCTACCAGTTGTTCTACTCTTAACCATCTTCTTAAGACTTGGGGTACGTAAGCCAATCTTCATATTGCCACCTTCATTTCTCTTACAAGTAGATTACCTTCCTTACTAAAATCCTCATCCAAGATATGAAGAAACTCATGTCTTAAAGCCTTCCTCATATTTACCGGTGTAAGTAGAGTATTTACATATACCATATATCCATTATCATCCTTTATAGTCAAGCCCCTAACCTTAAGTGGTAGCTCTGTTTCAATAACACTACAATTAAGATTTGCCAACAAGGAAAAGTACTCCTCTTGGCTAAGACCTTCCTCAAGTCTGTCAATAATCTCTCTCATAAAAAATGCACTCCTTAAGTAATCGCGTTTAGCTTTTTGTTTTTAGTAGTAGAGAAATTATACAACTTCATTAGGGTTATTTGTTGGACACTAGAATTTTATTCTTGTGGTAAGGTAGCCTTAAATATCCTTACTAATCTCTCTTTATCCTCTTGGGATAGTTTACTGGTTTTCATAAAAAGCATCTTAAGATCCTGATCACGTTCTAACATTTCAAGAATCTCAATTGCATCCGGATCATACTCATGCTCGTCTATAGTTTCATCAATAAAAAAACTCTTTGGAACACTAAACATCTCGGACAACTTTTGGATGATACCCATTCTAGGTACTGCTTTTTGAAGTACCCACTTACCTACTGTTGATTCACTAACATCAAGTTTGGTTGCAAGCTCCTGTTGGGTCAGGTCATGCTTTTCTAATATGTACTTTATTCTCTTTGAGAATATTTCAATGAATTCCTGGTCGCTCATTGATATTCACCTCTTCCTATGTTTTCCATTATAGAATAAAATTCTAACTAATGCAATAATATTTTTAAATAACTTGAATATAATTCTAGATTTGTATTGACACTAGAATTTAATTCCTCTAAGATATATTCAGGAGGTGAGAAACAATGGAAGATAAATTAATAATGACCCTAAAGGCAGCAAGAGTAAATAAAGGACTAACTATTCTAGAAGCCTGTAAGCTGCTAGGATTTGGGAAAGATACCCTGATCAAGTATGAAAAACACCCAGAACTAGCTAAAAAAGATAAGAGAAGGAAGTTTGCTTTTGTCTATGGTATTGCTGAAGAGCACATTTTTTTCGGCAACTAGTAGAATTATATTCTAGTCTGAAAGGAGAAAGGGATTATGGAAATACCCATTTGGAAGAAAACCATGCTAAGCCCTATAGAATATTCCACCTATTCAAACCTATCAGTCAAGATGATCTATGAGTATTGCCATAAAAGAAGAATCCCTTGCCTTAGAACTGGAAGAGGAGACTTTAAGATACATAGGACCTCAGCTGATGAAGCTCTAATGAATATGGCACTAAGTCATGAAGGTTATGAACAAGTGGAAAGTCCTAAAGGAAAGAAAAGAAGAAAAAGTGTTATATAAGGAGGAGGATAAAATGAATATTTATGAAATCAAAAGAGAGTATGAGGTCTTATCACAGTACTTAGAAGATAATGACCTGGACAAGGAGAGCTTCAAGGAAGCCTTCTTAAACATTGAAGGGAGCTTAAGTGATAAGTGTGAGAACTATGTCAAACTGATTAAGAATCTTGAAGGAGATATTGAAGCTCATAAGGGAGAAGAAAAGCGCCTTAGTGAAAAGCGTAAGGCAATGGAGAATAAAGTGCTAAGACTTAAACAAACCATCTATGAAGTATTAAAGGATATGAAGCTAGAGAGCCTTAAGGCTGGGACCTTTAATTTAAGGATCCAAAACAATGCACCCTCAGTAGATATTCTAGACCAGGAGGTTATACCAGAAGAATATAAGAGTTATGAAGTGAAACTGGATAAAAAAGGAATACTAGAAGACTTAAAACTTGGGAAGCTGGTAGCAGGAGCTGAAATAAAGCAAAGTGAATCATTAAGGATTAGATAAGGAGGAACATATGGAAAACAAGAATACAGCCCTAACCATTATGGAGGGTATAGATAATCAGGTAATGGCAAGTTCAATAAATAAAATAAGGGCCTTTCAAGGAGTGATCAAGCATCAGTTTACTGAAAAGCATGACTATGGAATAATTCCTGGAACTGGTAATAAGCCGGTGTTACTAAAACCTGGTGCTGAAAAGATTTGTATGTTAATGGGACTTTCAACTGAGTTTAATTCTATTGATAGCACCAGGGATTTTGAAAAGGGCTTTTTCCAATATCAGATAAAGTGTAGGTTACTAAAAAATGGTGAGGTTATAACTGAAGGACTAGGTTCAGCAAATACTAAAGAACGTAAGTTTATAAAGCAGGATCCTTTTTCAATGGATAACACAGTATTAAAGATGGCCAAGAAAAGAGCACTTGTTGATGCGGTACTTTTAGTGGCAAGCCTTTCAGATGTCTTTACTCAAGATATAGAGGATATGACAGATATTGCAGGAGGAGTAGCAGGTGAAAAAGGACAGGTCTTTGATGATGACAGTCTAATCTCACAGGCCCAGGCTAAAAGGATGTTTGCAGTTAGTGGAGGAAACTCTGAACTATGTACAGAGGCAATTGGTAAGTATGGGTACAAAAGCAGCAAGGAAGTTTGTAAGAAGGATTATGACTCTATCATCAAGTACATAGAGGACAAGAAGAATGGAGTTCCTGAAGCTGAGGAGTTTACAGAAGAAGATATTGATAGGGTTTTTGGTAATGCAGTTTAAGATAAGTGAGTCCCAATTGCAGATTCTAATATTTGACTGGTGTCATGTAAATAGGTACAGGTATCCAGAATTGGAGTTGTTGTTTCATATACCAAATGGTGGGTATAGAAATATTGCTACAGCTAAAAGGTTAAAGGCGGAAGGAGTGAAGTCTGGGGTACCAGATCTCCTTTTGCCTATAGCAAGAGGAGGCTATCATGGTCTATTTCTTGAAGTAAAGACCAAGGGTGGTGTTGTGTCTAATAATCAAAAGTTGTGGCTAAATACTTTAAGTGAACAAGGTTATCTTACGAGTGTTGCCTATTCCTTTGATGAAGCAATTGGGGTAATTAAAAAATATTTAGAAGAAAAATAATACTAAGATATTTTAGTATGGGAAGGAGTAGATTATGAAGGATGTATTTAAGGAAAGAATATTTAGTATTCCTGAAGGTAAGTATAAAGAGCTGTTGGTTATTTTATCAAATAGGAGAACTATTGATACTGCTATTAGTAGGTATGAGCTGGCAGTTAGACTTAAAATGAGTGACAGAGATGTACGGGAGCTTATAACCAGGGCCAGAAAAAGTCGCTTCCCTATAGTTATTAATCATAATGAAGGTGGCTATTACTTAACAGATAGTATTGATGAGATTGAAACTTTTAGGAACAGGGAACTCCATTCTAGGATTGGTGATCTTAAAGCAACTGATGAAGGAATGTGTGGAGCTATAGAATATCTAAAAGGTAACAATCCTGAGCAGATCTCCATTGATGAGGTGATTTAATTGGCATACTATAGAACAGTCAATATAGACTTTTGGCAAGATGTGAAGGTGGTAGATAACTTTTCACCAGAGGATAAATATTTCATGTTATACCTATTAACTAATCCTAAAACTAATCTAATAGGATGTTATGAATTATCCATTAGAACAGCTTCCTCGGAAACAGGATATAACAAGGAAACCATAGAAAGATTATTAAATAGACTTAAGAATTCTCATAACGTTATTGACTATGATGATAATACAAAAGAGGTAATAATCTTTAACTGGTATAAATACAACTGGACCAAAAGTGAAAAACTAGAGAAAGCCTTAGTTAAAGATATTGAAAAAGTTAAGAATATCAATTTTAAAAACTATTTAACAGAGTTATTAAAAAATAGAGATACCGTATCTATACCCTATCCATACCCTATAGATAAAGAAGAAATACAAGAAGGATACCCTATGGATACATCTGTTACTGTTACTGGTACTGTTACTGGTTCTGATGTTGATACTGTTTCTGGTACTGATACTGAAAGTGATGGTATATATAAAAATATTATAAATCATTTAAATGAGAAGGCTGGAACAAAATATAAGGACAATATTAAAAAAACAAAGGATTTAATCAAAGCTAGGTTGAATGAGGGTTTTAAAGAAGAGAACTTCTATCAGGTAATTGATATAAAGGTTAAAGACTGGAAGAGTGATAAAAAGATGAAACAATATCTAAGACCAGAAACACTTTTTAGCAACAAGTTTGAGTCATACCTTAATCAAGAAGTAACAGGCAATTCAAAAGTTATAAATCTGCCATTTATAGAGGAGGAGGAGTATTGAGTTATATCGAAAATATCAAAAATCTTAAAATTACAGAAAACCAATATAAATGTGAAGTCTGTAGAGATATAGGTTATCTGATAGAAAATGGATCAGCTAAGGAATGCGAATGTAGATAT
>JAGXHY010000025.1 GCA_024635925.1 Bacillota bacterium
ATCGTTCCATAATTTTTGCAATAATTTCATCTCAATCTCCCCTTTACATGTTTCATTAAATTCACTTAGAATAACTAAGTTACTTTCTCTTATTATCACCCCAAATCTAATAATAGTCAAGTACTTTTGTATTTGTTATTATCTATTAATTTATCATATACAACTTAAGTCTATCATAAGCCAATCTTAAATTAATCATACTTCGCTTAATTCCTCTTTTATTTGGGATATGACAATTAATTAATACTAAAATTATTAGTTAATCTATCAGCTAAATAACTATTTCTTTTTAAAACATTTTCTCTTTTAATAGTAGCATTTATAACTTCATCAGTAGATATTAAAACTAACAATCTTTTAGCTCTAGTTACTGCTGTATATAACAAATTCTTTTCTAACATAATATAATGTTGACTAGATAAAAGTATAATAACAACCTCATATTCACTTCCTTGACTCTTATGGATTGTAATACTATACCCTAATAATAGTTCATCTAATTCACTTTGTTCATAAGAAATACTTACACCATCAAAATCAACCAATAAATTACTATCGTCATCAATATCTATAATCCTACCAATATCTCCATTAAATATCCTTTTTTCATAATTATTTCTAATTTGCATAACTTTATCACCAATACGAAAAATATTATCTCCATAAACTAGTGATTTTCCTTGAGGATTTAAAACACCTTGTAAAACTTTATTTAAATTTATACTTCCATGAATACCTTTTTTCATTGGAACCAAAATTTGAATATCTTCAATAGGATTAAAACCATATTTTTCTGGTAACCTTACTGCACATAAATCAACTAATAACTCTACAGCTTTACTTGCATTAGCCTCTTTTATATAGAAGAAGTCACTATCATTAGCATTTATTAGATCTGGCTTTCTTTTTTTAATTATTAAATGAGCATTTTTAATAATTTTACTTTCCTTAGCTTGTCTAAAAATTTCATCTAGATAAACGACTGGAATAACTTTAGAATCAATAATATCTCTTAATATACAACCAGGTCCAACTGAAGGTAGTTGATCAACATCTCCTGCAAGTATTAAAGATGATTTATCAGGTAATGCTTGTAAAAAACTATAAAGTAAATTAACATCAATCATTGAACTTTCATCTAAGATAAATATATTCCCTTCTAATTTATTTTCGCAATTCTTTTGAAATCCAATTTCCATATTATATTCTAATAGACGATGTATTGTTTGTGCTTCACAACCTGTTACTTCAGATAGACGTTTAGCTGCTCTACCAGTTGGTGCTGCTAAAACTACAGATAAATTCATTTTCTTTAACATAGCTATTATACCAATTACCGTGGTCGTCTTACCTGTACCTGGACCTCCAGTTATCACAAGTATTTTACTAAGATAACTTAATCTAATTGCTTCAATCTGAGCATTATTATAGAGAAACTTATTTTCTTTAACTAATTCATTTATTACTTCATTAATATTTTTATCTTTACGAATAGTATCTTTTTGATATAATCTGGTAAATTCTTTAACAATTCCTGTTTCTGCTATAAATAAATAAGTAAGATAAATGCGTTCCAAGCCCTCTTCATTCGAAGAAATTAACTTGTTTTCTTTTACTAAAATATCTATAGCATAATTTATCTGTTCATTATCAATATTTACTATCTTACTAACATATTTTTCTAACTCTTTCCTATACACAAAGACATGACCAGCTCTACTTTTATCTTTTAAAGAATAAAATATTGCTGCTTTAGATCTAGCTAGAGAGTTTTCATCAAAACCTATTTTAAGAGCTATTTGATCAGCTATTAAAAACCCAATCCCTACAATGTCATCAGCAAGTTGATATGGATTTTTAGTAACTATATCTAAACTTTCTTTCCCATAATTTCTATATATTTTTAAAGCATAATTTGATGATATTCCAAACCCGCTTAAAAATAACATAACTTCTTTTATATCCTTTTGTTTTTCAACAGAAGTTATTATAGAATCAATCTTTTTCATACCTATTCCAGGGATTTCCAATAATCTTTTTGTATTAAATTCTAAAATATCTAAAGTTGCGTCACCAAATTTTTTAATTATTTTTTTTGCATAAATTGGTCCAATACCTTTTATAAACCCACTAGCTAGGTATTTTTCAATATTCCCTAATGTGATAGGTGGTCTTTCACTATAATTTATTGCTTCAAATTGTTCCCCATATTTATTCATACTAACTTTACCAAGTATTTCAAGGCTTATTCCAGGATGAATGTTAAAAAAAATACCCTTAACCGTAACTTGTTTTTCATTTTCTAAATTAAACCGAAATATAGTGAAATCATTACTCATATTTCTATATACAATTCTTTCAACTGTACCAGTTATTTTTTCCATGTTATTTATCCACGCTTGAATCAAGAAACCTTTTCATTAAATCTTTATTTTGTTTTTTTATCTTTAAATATTTTATACCAAAAAGACTAGAACCCCATATAATCCCTAATCCTATAAAAAGTAGCATTAAAAAACTCATAGGTATATTCTTTATGACTAATCCTAATAAGTTAACAGTAATAACACCCGGATTCATTTGAGTTAATACTATTAAAAATATTAATAAAATTAAGGTAAATAGCAATATGATCATTAGAACCTCCTCTTATACTTTATTACTGCCAAGTTCCATCATTTTGGCTAATTTTTTTAATTGATTATATTCTTTTTCTATTTTGTTTTTTTCATCTAAAATTTGCAATGCAACTAATGACATTACTTGTATTTCAGAATACTTGTTTCCCATTCCTTCTGTAGTCTTTATTCTTTGATTTAAATCATCAACGATATTTTTCAAGTATGAGTCATCTTCTGAAGTTTTTAAAAGGTATTTTCTATCATATATAACAACTTCAATATTTTTAAAATCTTTACTCATTATCTTAATTTCGCTCCAAATCTTTCTACTAACGTATTAATTATACTATTATGGATTGTACTAACGTCTTCATCTATCATTGTTTTATCTGGATCTTGATAAGTTAATGAAAACGCTACACTTTTCATATCTTCTTCAATTTGTGAACCTTCAAAAATATCAAAAATCCTACATTTTACAACCATATTATTAGATGCATCAGAAATAGTTTTAAATATTTTAGCATAGTTTAAATCTTTAGGTATGATTAACGCCATATCTCTTTCAATTGAAGGATATTTTGGTAAACTTTTATATTGTTTCACCTTAGGCTCATCAAATCCTTCTAGTTCTAGTTCTAAATAGAAGGCCTTTTCTTTAATATCATATTCACTTAAAACATTTGGATGTATTTCTCCAATTTGTCCAATAATCTGATTATTAGCAATAATATTAGCAGCTCTTCCTGGATGTAATGTTTCTAGCTCTGTCAATCGTTCAAATTTAAGTTCTTTATTAGAAATTGTAGAAATTAATTTTTCTAAAATACCTTTTAAGGTGAAAAAATCATTCTTAACTTTACCATACCATTCTTTAACCTCATTTTCTAATATAAATATACCTAACTTTAAGGTTTCTTCTGGTAATTTATTAACAGTTCCCTTAAATACTCTACCAATTTCAAATATAGGTATATTTCTTCTTTGTCTTTTATAATTCCTACTAGCTATTTCAATTATTCCAGGTAATAGTTTTTCTCTCATGTATGATTGATTTTCACTTAATGGATTCATAACTTTTAGTCTTTCATCTGCTAGTGTAGCATATCCACATTTTTCATAACTAGATTTATCAATAAAACTATAACTCACTATTTCATTTAGTCCATTATCAACAAGATAATTTTTGATTTGTTCTACTAACTTGATTTTATAGTCTACCTTAATTGTATTAGTAGCACCGACTGGTAAGGTTGCAGGAATATTTTCATAACCATATATTCTAACTACTTCTTCAACTAAATCGATTTCCGATTTAACATCAATCCTATGTGCTTCAGGTGTAACTAGTAACTTATCATCTTCAATTTTTACATTAAAGTTAAGTTTCTCATATATTTTAATAATCTCTTCACTTGCTATATTCATTCCCAATATAGCATTCACTTTTTCAGTAGTTGAAGTGATTGTTGGAATTATTTGCTTTATAGGATAGGCTTCAAAATATGATTTTTCAACCTTTCCAGCACCTAATAATTCTACAAGGTACATTGCTCTATCCATAGCTTTAATAGCATTTTCTTCAGATAAGCCTCTTTCAAATCTACCTGATGCTTCAGAACGTAGGCCTAGTTTTCTACTCGTTCTTCTAATACTTGCACTATTAAAATGGGCTGCTTCAAATAAAATATTTTTTGTATTATTATCTACCTCAGAATTATAGCCACCCATAACTCCTGCTAACGCTACTGCTTTAACTCCATCTTTTATTAAAAGCATATCCTTATCAAGTTTTCTTTCTTTACCATCTAAAGTAATAAATGTTTCACCATCATATGCTTCTTCTACGACAATTTTACTACCTTCTAGTTTATCAAAGTCAAAAGCATGCATAGGTTGTCCTAATTCAAACATTACATAATTAGTTATATCGACAATATTGTTTATAGGACGCACACCTACGTTTCTTAAGAGATTAGCGAACCATAAAGGTGAAGGTTTAATATTTACATCCTTAACTATTCTAGCTACATATCTATGACACAAATTCTCGTTATTGATTTTAATTTTAAAATTTTCTTTTGATAAATCCCCTTTTAAGAACTCAATTTTTTTTAACTTGTAGTCTTTTTTTAGGATAATTTCTTTTGCAATATTGTAAATTCCATAACAATCAGCTCTATTGGGAGTTAATCCTAAATCTAAAACTTCATCATGCAAAGAAAATACATCTAATAAATCTTCCCCTAATTCTAAATCTTCTGACAATGGTAAAATTCCATCTTTTTCATTATCTGATAACAAACTGCTATCCATATTTAGTTCAGTTCCAGAACAAAGCATACCATAAGAAGAAATACCTCTTAATTTAGATTCAGAAATATTTCCTCCCACAACTTTTGAACCTACTAAAGCTACTGGCACCTTCATTCCAACATATATATTTAAAGCTCCAGTAACAATTTGTAGATTTTCCTTTTCCCCAACATTAATACTACATATTTGCAATTTATCTGCATTAGGATGTTTTTCTAAAGATTCTATTTTACCAACAACAACATTTGAGAATGATAGATCAAGTTTTTCTCTATTTTCAACTTCTAGACCAAGTTTTGTTAATATAGCCTCTATCTCAAAACCATCTAGCTTTTCATTAAAATATTGTTCTAACCAATTTAAACTTACTTTCATCTCATCCTCCTAAAACTGTTCTAAGAATCTTAAATCATTATCAAATAATAAACGCATGTCATCAATTCCATATTTTAACATAGCAATTCTTTCAATCCCTATCCCAAAGGCAAAACCAGTTACTTCATTTGAATTATAACCTGCCATTTCAAGAACACTAGGATGAACCATGCCACTACCTAAAATTTCGAGCCAACCAGTGTAACCACAAACTCTACAACCTTCTTGATTGCAATTTCCACATGATACATCTACTTCTGCACTAGGTTCTGTGAAAGGAAAATAACTTGGACGAAGTCTTATTTTTCGTTCTTCCCCAAAAATTGATTTAACAAGATGTAGTAAAACTCCTTTTAAATCTGCAAATGTTATATTTTTGTCAACCATCAAACCTTCAATCTGATGAAACATTGGTGAATGGGTAGAATCATCATCTCTTCTAAATACTTTTCCAGGGGCTATAATCTTTACTGGTAATTGAGGACACATTTTATCCATAATCCTAGCTTGTACTGGAGAAGTATGTGTTCTTAAAACAACATCTTCATTTAAATAAAAAGTATCTTGCATTTCTCTAGCAGGATGGTCTTTTGGTATATTTAATCTCTCAAAATTATAATAATCCTCTTCAATTTCGAAACCTTCAACTACTGTAAAACCAATATTGGTAAAAATCTCTTTTATTTGTTCTTCAACTAAAGTTAAAGGATGTTTATGTCCCCTTTGTGAATTAGTACCTGGTAAAGTTATGTCAATTTTTTCTGTTTCTAATTTTGCATTGATTTCTGTTTTTTTCAAAACAGTAAATCTTTGATTTAACTTATCTTCTAAAGTAGTTTTAAAATTATGTATTATCTTACCAAGTATCGGTTTGTCTTTATTACTAACTTTACCCATATATTTCATTAAATCAGATATGATTCCTTTTTTACCAAAATATTTAGTTTGAACTATTTTTAAATCATCAACCTTTTTACCTTTATCTATTTCAATTAAACCTTCTTCTTTAGCCAATGATAATATATCTTCTAAAACATCCTTTTTTGATTCTAATGAATCTGTTTCTAATTCTTCAAAAAATATTTTAATCTTTTCAAACATTTTACACCTCCAAAAAAATAAATACTTTCATCCCAAGGGACGAAAGTATTTCGTGGTACCACCCTAATTAGCCTAAGCTCATCTTAATTATCTTAACGCGAATAACGTCTTCCTTACTAAAATTCAGGTCGCAGCTCCAAGATGAATTTCACTCGAATGCATGATAAGAAAACTTCCAGTCTAGATTTTCTCTTCCTATACCAACATTTTTGAGTTACTTATTCTTTTCATAGCCTTTTTTTTATCTTATCAAATACAGTATTAATATTCAATTAATTCATTAACATTTTTACCGCGTATTGTACATCTATTTTTCTAAATTCATCACTATTCACAGCGTCTTTTGTATTAATAATTTCTTCTATTTCATAATACATTGCTTTAGGTATAGAAAAGCTCTTACTAGCTTTTCTTTCTTCTTTTTCAAAAAAGTTAAAAACTAATTCATCATTTTCTATTTTTTCAAATGCAGCTTTACCTTCCATTAACTTAAGTTGTGTTCTAGCTAATATCTTACATCCTTCGACCACTCTATCATCTAATTGTTCATCAAATATTAGTATCTTTTCTAAAAGATTATAATAATCAAAAACGACTCTCTTTTTATTATTATAGCCTTCATCTAAAATATTTAATGTTTTAGATCTTAGACTATCCATTAACTTCTCTTCTTCTTTTTTATCAATTGGAAAATCAGGTACTAAATAAATAAAAAATTTTCTTTTATTATCATTATAATATAATGGAATATTAATTCTGCTAATAGAACCACATTTTGTACAAGTTAAATTATTAATTTTTTCAGTAAATAAATCTTCCTTTAAATCTGGATTCATATCTACATTTATTTTTTCCCACAATATAACTTCATTCTTCTCATTACAGTTTGGACAGTTGATTTTTTTTATAATTTGTTGTAACAATATTACTTCCTCCTAATTAATGTACCATTTAATATTATAGCATTAAATTAAATAATATTTAAGATTGTTATTTAATTTAACCTTCTTAATATTAAATAATAGGATATAATTATTATCCACTAATACAAATATTATACTTACAGCATTAATTATTTAATCAAAATGCTTTTTAATATTTTGTGAAAAAGGAGGAGTTATTATCCCTTTTTCTGTAATTATTGCTGTAATATATTTACTTGGTGTTACATCAAAAGCCGGATTATAAACATCTACCTCTTTTGGTGCAATTTGTTTACCACCAATGAAAATAACTTCGTTTTTATCTCTTTCTTCAATATTTATTAAATTTCCATTATCAATAGAAAGATCAAAAGTACTAAGAGGTGCTGCAACATAAAAAGGTATTTTATGTTCTTTAGCTAAAATTGCAATACTATATGTTCCAATTTTATTGGCTACATCTCCATTTGCTGTTATCCTGTCTGCACCTACTATTACAGCATCAATATTTTTCTTAGCCATAACAAAACCTGCCATATTGTCAGTAATTAAAGTGACTTCAACTCCTGCTTTCATAAGTTCCCAAACAGTTAAGCGAGCTCCTTGTAGTAAGGGCCTCGTTTCATCAGCATAAACATGTATATTCTTACCTTTATCTTTAAGATAATATATTGGTGATAAAGCTGTTCCATATTTAGCTGTTGCAATACTACCCGCATTACAATGAGTTAGAACATTATCTGCATTACTTAATAAAGTAGCACCTAACTCTCCGATTTTAAAACAAGTTTCTTCATCTTCTTTTTGAATTAATTGGGCTTCTTTTAAGGTAAAGTTAACAATTTCATTTAATGATTGAAATGAAATTTTAGATAACTTATTAATGATTCTTTTAATGCCCCATTCTAAATTGACTGCAGTAGGCCTAGAACTTATTAAATAATCACCTTGCAACTTTATTTCAGTTAATAACTGTTCAATGGTATTAACTTTACTATTTCTAGCAACTATAAAAAGTCCGTAGGCACCAGCAATACCAATTGCTGGTGCTCCACGAACTTTTAATTGTTTTATCCCATTATATACATCTTCTACTGTTTCTAAATCTATATAAACTATTTCATTAGGTAGTTTAGTTTGGTCTAATATTGAGACTGCTCCATCTTTATATATAATTGGAGTTACTATAAGATTTTCCATTATTATATAGAGTGTATTGCAAGCCCATGAACTGCTTCAAAAGCTTCCATCATACTTTCAGAAATTGTTGGATGTGCATGTATTGTCCGGGCAACATCTTCAACTGACAAACCATATTTAATTGCTAATACTGCCTCAGCAATTAAATCTGTTGCATGTGGTCCTAGAATTTGAACACCTAATATTTCATCAGTATTGGCATCGGCTATTATTTTAATAAACCCATCTTTTTCACCAATACATAATGCCTTTCCATTTGCAGTAAATGGAAACTTACCAATTTTCACTTCATGCTTTTCTTTTGCTTCTATTTCATTAAGTCCAATAAAAGCAATCTCAGGAAACGTGTATACTGCACTAGGAACATAGGTTACATCAACTTCTAAAGATGTATTCTTCAAAATATTTTCCACTACTTGACTACCTTGTGCACTTGCTGCATGAGCTAATAATATTTTGCCATTCACATCTCCAATTGCATAAATATTATCAATATTTGTTTTCATCATGTTGTCTGTGATAATTTCTCCTTTTTCACCTACTTCAATTCCAATATTTTCTAATCCAATATTTTTGCTATTATAAGTCCTACCTATGCCAAGTAAAACTTTATCAGCTAATAATTCCTTATTGTTATTCAAAGTTACAACAACGCCTTCAAGTCCTTTGGCTACTTTTTCTACCATTACACTAGTGTGAACTCCTATTTTCTTTTTCTTTAATAACATCGTAAATCTTTTACTGATTTCATGGTCCATCATTGGTAATACTCTATCAAGAGCTTCAACAATAGTTACTTTAGTTCCTAAAGATGAGAATACACTTGCAAATTCACAACCAATAACTCCAGCACCTATAATTAAAAGAGAATCTGGTTGTTCTTTCAAGTTTAATAACTCAGTACTAGTTAAAACATTAACACCATCATATCCAAGTGATGATATTGTAGCAGCTTCAGAACCAGTAGCAATAATTATATTTTCACCTTCAACTATTTCAACCGTACCATCATTTTTTGTTACTTCTATAGAATTTTTATTCTTTATTATTCCATTTCCGTTAATAACACTTACCTTGTGATGAGCAAGTAGTGAGGAAACTCCTCCTGTTAATTGTTTAACAATAGAATCTTTTCTTTCAATTATCTTTTCTAAGCTAACACTGTAATTTTCAATGTTAATCCCAAACTCCCCAGCTTCTTTAACTTTATTGAAAAGTTCAGCGCTAGCAAGCATTGCTTTTGTAGGTATACAACCTCTATTTAAACAAGTTCCACCTATTTCATCTTTTTCTATCAGAGCAATTTTACCACCAAGTTGCGCTCCCCTTATGGCCGCGACATAACCTCCTGGTCCACCTCCGATAATAACAATATCAAACATATAAAAAACCTCCTTTATAGTTATAGTAATTTTAATAGATTGAAATTTAAATAATCACAGGATAAAAGGTTAAACTCAATATTACCAATTTTCCCGTCAATAAAAGCTCTATTATCAAAACGATTATGCAAATGACCATAAACGCATCGTTCTACTCTATATTTTTCCATTATATCAATAAATTCACTATTTTTTCCATTTTTTCCCATAGGTGGATAGTGTAAAAGAACAATCTTTCTATCTAATTTAGCACTCATTAAAGATTTTTCTAATCTGATTAATTCTCTCTTATATATTTTCTCATCTTCAGGACTAAGTTCCCCATCTTCTGGAATTAACCAACCTCTAGTACCACATATACTTATATCTTTATAATCATAAGAATCATTTTGTATAAAATGCACATTATTAAAATTTAAATTTCTTAATTTACTTATACTAGACCACCAAAGATCATGATTGCCTTTAATTAATATTTTCTTTCCTGGTAAATCCTCTATAAATTCTAAATCCTTAATAGCATCTTCAAGTTTCATAGCCCAAGATAAATCACCTGGTATTAATACTATATCTTCATTATCTACTTGTTCTAACCAATTTTCTGCTATCTTTTTATGGTGGTCAATCCAGTTGTCTCCAAATATATCCATTGGTTTATCCTGGCTCAAAGATAAATGTAAATCAGATATACCAAAAATCATATTAGACCTCAACAATAACAGTTATAACCATTGGCTTTCTTTGTGTTTTTATATAAACAAAAGTATCTAAATCATCTCTTAAACGACCTTTAATTGTTGACCAATCTTTAATTTTATCTTTTTTAATTTTTTCAACAATTTTTTTTGCTTGTAAAGATATTTGTTCAATTAATTCTTCTGATTGTCTTACATAAACAAATCCTCTTGAGACAATATCAGGATCTCTAATTATTTGTCCTTGTTTATTCATAGTTAAAACGACTATAATTATACCATTTTCTGATAATATTTTTCTATCTCTTAGAACTATATTACTAACATCACCTATTCCAAGACCATCAATAAATACTACACCTGATTTCACCTTGCCAACTAAGCTACATTTGTCTTCATTTAGACCAATAACAACTCCATTTTCAGGAATAACTATATTTTGCTTTGGTATACCCATTTGTAAAGCAATATTTTTGTGTGCAATCAACATTCTATACTCACCATGAACAGGTATGAAATATTTTGGTTTTAATAATGTCATCATTAATTTTAAATCTTCTTCACTTGCGTGTCCTGAAACGTGAATATCAAAGGATTTACCATAAACTACATTGGCTCCTAATTTTAATAGATGATCAATTAATTTCGATATATATTTCTCATTACCAGGTATTGCCATTGCAGAAATCATAACTGTATCATCAGGTGATATTTCTATTTTGCGATGAGCCTTAGTAGCAATTCTAGATAAAGCACTCATTGGTTCACCTTGACTTCCAGTAGAAATGATACATACTTTTTCTTTTGGTAATTTTAAAATAGCATTTATATCAAGTAATTGACCTTTTGCAATTTTTAAGTAACCCAATTGTTGTGCAACTGCAGTTATATTTTCCATGCTTCTACCAAGTACAGCAACTTTTCTTCCTACTTTTTTAGCAGCATCAAAAATTTGTTGAACTCTATGCACATTTGATGCAAAACTTGCAACAATAATTCTTGATTTAGTTTCAGCAAAGATATCTTCAACATTTTTACCTACGGATTTTTCTGATTTAGTATACCCTTTTTTTTCTGCGTTAGTACTATCGGCCATCAAAGCTAGTACACCTTTTTCGCCTAGTGCTGCTAGTGTATAAAAATCTGTTAATTGTCCATCAACAGGTGTGAAATCAATTTTGAAATCTCCTGTATGAACGATTGTTCCAATAGGTGTTTCAATAGCAAAGGCTACTGCATCAGGTATACTGTGACTTACTTTAATAAAAGTAATTTTAAATGGACCTAATTTTATTTCTCCTCTTGGAGCAACAACATTTAATCTTGGCTTAGTCAATAGTTTTTTTTCTTTTAGTTTTCTATTGATAAGTCCTATTGTTAATCTAGTTCCGTATACAGGAACATTGAGTTCGTCTATGATATAGGGTAGTGCACCAATATGATCCTCATGTCCGTGAGTAATAATTACGCCTCTAAGCTGGTGAATATTATCCTTTATAAAAGTTATATCTGGTATTACTATATCAATACCAAGCATTGTGTCTTCAGGCATAGTCATTCCAGCATCAATTATAATCATTTGATGATTATATCTTACAGCAGTAAGGTTTTTCCCTACTTCTCCTAATCCACCTAAGGGGATTATTTCTACCATATTTGATTTTTCTGTTTTTCCCATAGGGTTTTTCCTCCTTTATTTAACTTACGATTTTAATTGCAATAAATAATTTTTCTCCTAATTTTTTAATTTTAGACAAAAGATTTATTCTATTATTCCTAATACTTTCATCCTCAACCATAACCATCACATTTTCAAAAAATTCATCTAATGGTTTTTTTAAAATCTCCAATTGCTTATAGCAATTCAGATAATCCCTCTTAGTGAAATTCTTTTCAAAAATTGTAGTGATACTATTAAGCTTATTCGCCAAATTTATTTCGTATTTATCTTGTAACAAATCTTTATTAAAGTCATTACTTTTATTTTTTTTCACAATATTATTTATTCTTACTAAAAGTTCAACAACCATAGTAAAATTCTCATCTTGAGTGTATTCTTTCAAAGCTTTTGCTTTAATATAAACATCAAGAATATCATCAAAATCTAATGCAAAAATACTGTCAATTACATCAAATCTAAAATCTTCTTTTTCAAGTAATGATTTAAATCTAGTTTTAAAGAACTCTAAATAAATATCAATATCTAAATCACTTAAATCTTTAGTTTGAGATTGGCTGAAAATTAATAAATCTTGAAGTGAAATTGAAATTTTATTTTCTATTATTGTTCTTATTATTCCTAGAGCCATTCTTCTTAAAGCATATGGATCTTGACTACCACTTGGTATTAAACCAGCTTTAAAAATTGAAGTTATTGAATCAACTTTATCAGCAATACCTATTATTATTCCCGCTTTTGAAGTGGGCACTTCATCACCTGCATTTATTGGCATGTAATGTTCCTTAATACTAATAGCAATATTGTTATTGTATCCTTCGAGTAAACTATAGTAATAGCCCATTATTCCTTGTAGCTCTGGAAATTCATATACCATATGAGTAGCTAAATCCATTTTTGCTAAGTTTGCAGCAACTATTAACTCATCACTAAGATAGCCCATCTTATCCCCAAGATATCTTGAAATATTTACTAGCCTATCAATTTTATCGCCAATAGAGCCTAGTTTTTTTTGGTAAATCACTTTATCTAATTTTTGTCTTAAATCCAAAAGTGGTATTTTTTTGTCTTCATCAAAGAAAAACCTAGCATCTTCTAATCTTGCTTTTAAAACCTTTTCATTCCCTGATACAACCGTTTCTATGTATTCATCATTACCACATCTTACACCAATGAAAAATGGCTTTAAATTACCCTTTTCATCTATGACAGGAAAGTATTTCTGATTTTTTACCATTGAAGTTATAATAACTTCTTTTGGTAATTCTAAATATTTTGAATTAAATGAACCTACAAATACAGTTGGATATTCAACAAGATAAAGAACTTCTTGTAATAAGTCATCTGGAATAACAGCCTTAACCCCTAGTTTTTTCTCTTTTTTTGTTATACCCTTTAATATTAATTTCTTTCTTTCTTCTTTATCAACAATAATAAAAGCTTTTTTCAGTTTGCTTTCGTATTCATCAACTGATTCAATTCTCACAGCTCCATGATACAAAAATCTATGCCCACGGCTATTTCTGCCGGCTAAAACACCTGCATATTCAAAAGGTAAAATCTCTTCATTCCAAAGTGAAACTAGTGTTCTAATAGGTCGGATGAATTGTATTTTACTCTCTCCCCATGACATTGGTTTAGAAAATTTAATATTACTTATAGCTGTACTTATAATTTGCCCTAATTCTTTTTTAACATCAACACCTTCTATTGCTTTTACTGCATAAACGTATTCATCTGAGTTTATCTTTTTTATAATTAATTTTTCAAAAGCAATTCCTTGTCCTCTACAAAATCCTTCTAGAGCTTTAGTTGGCTCTCCGTCTTTATAAGCTGCTTTTACACTAGGACCTTTAGTTTCAAGGATGATTGATTCTCCTTTAGTTGTAATTCCTTTAATTTTAATTGCTATCCTTCTAGGAGTTCCAAAGGACTTTAAATTATCATAGGTTACTCTGTTTTCTAATAAAAGAGCTTTAATATTGTTTTCTAATTGACATATTACATCATCAATTGTTCCTGCTGGTACTTCTTCAAGTCCAATTTCTAATAAATAGTCTGCCATCTAAATACTCTCCTTTTTCAATAATGGAAAGCCAAGACTTTCTCTTTTTTCTAAATATTCAACTGCACATCTTTTTGCCAAATTCCTAATTCTACCAATATAATTTGTTCTTTCAGTAACACTTATAGCTCCCCTTGCATCTAATAAATTAAAAACATGTGAACATTTAAGAACATAATCATAACCAGGCAATTCTAAATCAGCTTCTATACATATCCCTGCTTCTTTTTCATATATATTAAATAGTTGAAGTAAGTTTTCTTTATTAGATACTTCAAAATTATATGTTGAAAATTCGACTTCATTATTTAAATAAATATCTCCGTATTTCACATCCTTCGTCCAGACAATATCATATACACTATCTTTTTCTTGTACATAAACTGCGATACGTTCCAAGCCATATGTAATTTCTACTGATACGGGTTTACATTCAATACCACCACATTGTTGAAAGTATGTAAATTGTGAAATCTCTTGTCCATCTAACCAAACTTCCCATCCAAGTCCCCAGGCTCCAAGTGTAGGAGATTCCCAATTATCTTCCACAAATCTTATATCATGCTGCAAAGGATCTATTCCTAATACTTCTAAGCTTTCTAAATATTGTTCTTGAATATTGTCAGGACTAGGTTTAATTATTACTTGATATTGAAAATAATGTTGTAACCTATTTGGATTTTCTCCATATCTTCCATCTGTTGGTCTTCTACATGGTTCAATATATGCAGCTGCAAAAGGTTCTGGGCCTATAGCTTTTAAAAAAGTGTTAGGATTCATGGTCCCTGCACCTTTTTCAATATCATAAGGCAATTGTATTACACAACCTTTGTTACTCCAATATTCGTTTAATTTCATTATCATATCTTGAAATGTAATCATTTTAATTAATTTTCTCCCTTTCGTCAAATATATTCCCAGCAATATTTAGCAATTCAATTCTCAACTTGATATTTTTTCTAAAATCATAATTAATATTTTTCAATCCTATGTTAACTCCAATCAAACCACCACATAATGCGCCAATTTCTTCAGAATTCTCTATTTTATTTAGAACATTAATAAAATCATCAAAATTATTTAGATTATAAAACAATGCTATAGCATTTAACAAAGAATCAACTACGTAGCTACTCCCTTTAATTTCAGTAATTTTTAACGCATTATACTGTCCATAGTAAAGATGATCTCCAAATACATCCTTTAAAGCTTGTTCTTTTGTTTTTTTATTAAGCAAATCATAAACTAACCATGAATATAATTGGCTTGCCTCATTCGCTTTAGAATCAAAGTGAGTCATATTTGATTGTAAACCAGCTAAGGTAATAACAACGTCGAGTTCTTTATACATCAATGCAATTGGTAAACAACGTTTAAGTGAACAGTTTCCTGCAGTTTTGCCTTCTAAAATTTGATGTGCTTTTTTTGCTCCTTTAGGAAAACTATTTGTTGAAATTGCATTTTCAATCGCAATTTTCGTGGTCTTCCCAATATATTGACCATCTAAGGCCTGCCATTCTATAATTTCTTCCCCAATAGCAATTAAAGGATCATTCGGTTCTTTAATTAGGCCTTTTCCAACTGCAATTGTTAATTTAGTAGCATCAGTTACTCCAATGTTATCATTTCCATAAAAGTCACCTATACCTGTACCAATCATTGCTCCACGTATTTTATCTAATAATTCTATAGATTCATTATAATCTTCTATTCTTTGTAAAGTTTTCCCTTTTATAGAATTATGTATAATTTGCGCAGATTCTTCAAACATATTTTTTGAATGATGTTCTGTAGTCTGAATTTTTGAAATCGTTAGATTCTTTATAGGCTCAACATTAATATGCTCTTTCACATAATGAATCAATTCTAAATCTTTTAAATCTCCCTTGTTTTCTATAATTAAATACTTACCTATATGATTAAAGTTTTCAATTTTCTTTATAAACACATAGAGAATATTATTTAACAAATCATCTTCATTAATCAAATTAATTATATTATCAAGGAATTTATTTATTTCTTTTTCATTTAATGTATATTTATTTTTTTTGCTTTTTTTTTGTAAAAGTTCTTCAATAAATTCAATTCTTATAGGTGCACTATTATAAGTCAAAGCCGTTAATTTTATATTATTCATTAATATAAAATGATAAATTTCACTATAGGCAACAACTGTTACAGCACCACCTAAAGAGTTTCCTGTGATTATTATTTCTTTTGGTAAATCACCCTTATTTTTAAGTTTATACTTCTCTATAATTTCAATCATTTTCAAACCAACAATTTTAAATTGCGTTGGTATAAACAAGCCTTTAGATATTAAAAGTCTTGCATCATTATCTATCCAATCTTCTATGCTTTTATCAGACCCTGCAATCCCTATTACTAAAACTTTATCTTTATAAAAAGAAATACTTTCAAAGCCAGTAGATGTATCTTCTAAAAATGTAAGATAATTCCAATTCTTTTTATAAATATCTATGTATGCCTCATAACAATTATCTGCAAAATTTAATGGAATGATTTTTTCAGCTTTATCTATAAAAGTATTTTTAGCTGTATTTTTTTTGCTGACAAGATCTTGCATAGCTTTTTTTGTAAATGATAAAAGTAATATATCTGCTATAACATCAAGAAATTGACCATCTAATCGATCGTTTAATAACTTTATATCATTTTCTTCCGCTTTTCTTATTTTTTTATCAAGTATTAACATTTAAACCTCAAAAGTTAATTTTTTTAAATAATCAAACCCTGTAAATTTTTTATCAGTAATATGCTCAATAAGTTTCTCTAAAAAATAATCAGTTTTTTCCAATAAAGCTTTTGTTATTACAAAGGTTTTCAATATGTCAAAGTTATCAGTTTCTAATATTTTATATAATTTTATTAAATCAGACTCAACGAAAAAACCTTCTCTATTACAATTTTCACAAATCAAATTACCTTCTGAAAATTGATAAAAATAGTTTTGATTTTTTTTATTACAAATGTTACATGAATTTAATCTAGGTTGGTGTCCTAGATATAAGATGCTTTTAATTAGAAAATATCTTAAAAGAAATTTTGGATCTTTTGTTGTCCCTAATCTTTTAAATGTCCAGTTTAAAAGTTCATAAACTTCTTTTTGTACCATATTATCCACTAGAACATCATTTAAGAAAACTGTTATAGTCATCGCAACACTTGTTTTCAACAAGTCTTTTCTAATACCCATAAAGCCTTCAATGACCTGTCCTTGATTTAAAATATAATATGCTTTACCTTTGCTTAATTGATACTCTCCATTAACTAATAAATCTGTAGAAGATCTATTTTTACTGTTTAGTCTTCTTACACCTCTAGCTACAAATGACATACGCCCTCTGTCTTTAGTAAAAATTACTAAAGATTTATCTGCATCTTTATATTCACGACTTAAAATAACAATCCCTTCAACAGAAAGTGTATTTTTACCAGTCACTATTTCTCCCTTTTATAACCGAAGTTTCTCATATCAAAGTCTTTTTTTCTCCAGCTATCTTTAACTTTTACTTGAATATTTAGATAAACCTTCATTCCCCACATTTTTTCAAGCTCAATCCTAGATAATCTGCCAATTCTTTTCAACATTGATGCGCCCTTACCAATCATTATTCCTTTTTGAGATTTTCTTTCAACATATATTGAAGCATATACATTAATTAGCTCTCCATCTTCTTCAATCAAATCAATTAAAACTGCTGAAGAATGTGGCACCTCTTCCTCGGTTAATTTAAGTATTTTTTCTCTAATTATTTCACTAACTAGAAAAGCTTCACTTACATTAGAGGTTTCACCTCCCGGGAAATACATAGGACCTTCCTCAATATTGTCTAGTATTTTTATTAATAGTTCATCAATATTCTGACTTTTTAAAGCTGAAACAGGAATAATGTTTTCAACTTTGATAAGTTCGTTGTATTTTTCTATAATAGGTAATACAGATTCTTTATTATCTAAATCAATTTTATTTATTACTAGAATTATAGGAGTTTTAGTTTTAGATAACATCTCTATAATATATTCTTCACCTTTACCAATTACTTTGCTACTATCAACTATATAAAGTATTAAGTCAATATTTCTTAAGTTTTTTTTGACCATATCCATCATATATTCCCCTAGATTGGTCTTTGGTTTATGTATACCAGGTGTATCAATAAATACTAATTGATATTCATCTTCTTTGGTTAGTATTCCTAATACGGCATTTCTTGTTGTTTGAGGTTTATCAGACATTATAGCAATTTTCTTACCAATTAGTGTATTTAATAAAGTTGACTTCCCTACATTTGGTCTACCGATTATTGAAATAAACCCTGATTTAAAATTTGCCATTATAGTATAAAACCTTCTGGTAATAATTCTGAAGATATAAATTTTTCATAGTATCCATTTGGACCATAAAAATCAATCGGTAAATTTTTATCGAACTCAAATATAACTTGCCTGCAAGAACCACAAGGTGATTTTACCAAATCACTATCTGTAACAATTGTCATCTTTTCCCAATCCTTTTCTCCATTAGTTATTGCAGAAGCAACTGCATTTCTTTCAGCACATACAGTTAAACCATAACTACTATTTTCTATATTTACACCTGTGTAAATATTTCCTTTTTTAGTTAGTATAGCTGCTGCTACTCTAATTTTAGAATAAGGACAATATGCATTTTTAAGTACGCTTTCTGCTTTTGATTTTAAAAGTTCGTCTTTAATCATCTTCCAATATCCATTTTTAACAAAATATTTTCTTCCATATTGCGCATATTTTTTGTATCTTCTTCTGTTTTATGATCATAGCCCAACAAATGTAATATTCCATGAACTAACAAATAACTCAGTTCTCTTAAAAAGGAATGTCCAAAATCTTTGCTTTGTTCTAATGCCTTTTCTCCTGATATTATAATATCACCTAAAATTATTTCTTCAGTTTCATTGAAAAATAATGGTTCTACATTATCAGCATTTTCTTCAAATAAAGGGAAGCTAAGAACATCAGTGTCAACATCAACATTTCTATATTTTTTATTTAAACTTCTTATTTCTTCATTATCTGTAATTAAAACAGATACCTCATAATTATCTACACTTCCAGCTTCACTCAACGCTAAAATACCTACTTGTTCTAGTTTTTCATATAAATTTTCTTCAATTTTCACTTTATCTTGCTCGTTTGCTATTATAATATCCATTAGCTATCTCCCTTTTTTCTGTTTTTACATTTAAAATTAATATAAAAAACTATATATCATATAGTAAGCTTATATATGATTAAATGACTACTCATAATTCCCCTGATAAAATAATTGCTTATCAGTTTCAACTACAGGTTTTACAAGGCTTTTTTATTTTTTACATACTTTTTTTATTATATAATGGTTTAAATTTTATCTATAATTATAGTTTAAATATCTTCAGCAATCAATATGTGTTTTAAAAAATGATTGTCTCAATTATACTAATGCATAATTAAAACATCATATTTAATTATATCATACTATTAACTTTAAGTCCTTGAATAACTAACATTTTACCGCTTAATAAAGTTATTTCAGACTTTTCTTCTATTATTTCATTTCTTAAAGTTAATGAATCTCCCATTTTAACTTTGAAATGCCCATTATATTTCATTCCACTTATTATGAGTTCAGATTTTTCTAATGGTACTAAAGAAATTTTAGTGCCAATTTTTTTATTAAAAAATATTTTACTTGGTTCAATAAGCCTAATTAATTCATTTTCATTAATAATCGAGCAATTATTATATTTTGATAGAAGAAATATATTCCCAAGAAGATGATCTGTTTCTAAAAAGAAGCTTGGAGCGCACAATAATAATTCAGTACAACCTCTTTTTAGACCTTCTAAAATACTAGCTTCTCCATCGGTTAAATCTTTTTCTACTTCAAGTTTTAAGATATCTATATTTTTATTTTTGTAATATTCTAATATATCAGTATTTATTGTATCGAAGTCACCAATAATAAGGTCTGGTATAATATTATACTCATAAAGTATGTTACACCCTCCATCAACACCAATTATTAGATCGAATTTTTCAACTAGATTGAGAATTTTTTCTTTTTCAATAGATGTATAAGGTAATATAAGTAGTCCCTTCATAGTAACCTCCATAAAAATAAATAGGTCTACCCGTAGGTAGACCCAATATTAGCTATTTAAACTTACGTTTTCTTGCAGCTTCTGATTTTTTCTTTCTTTTAACACTTGGCTTTTCATAGTGTTCTCTCTTTCTTACCTCAGAAAGAACTCCAGATTTTTGACAAGACCTCTTAAATCTACGTAGCGCAGCGTCAAGAGACTCAGTTTTTCCTACTTTAATTTCACTCATATTTATCCCTCCCTCCACCGTTACAGGATGGGTTTATTCTAATACTACACTAAATATTATAGCTAATTTTTTGTATTTAGTCAATATTACAACGTATTAAAATTTATTAAATTATTTATTAAATGAATCTTTTAAAGATACGACTCTATTAAATATCAAACTTTGTAAGTCACTATCTTTATCCAAAACAAAATAACCATTTCTTAAAAATTGGCAAGCTCTATCAGTAATAGAATTTTTCATATAAGATTCTACATAACCATTTTTAATTATTTTAGAATTTGGATTAATATTTTCTCTAAAGTCACCTTTTTCAGGATTTGGATCTTTAAATAATCTATCAAACAATCTAAACTCACATGGCAAAGAATTTACTGCAGAAATCCAGTGAATTGTTCCTCTTACTTTTCTACCATCATTTGACCAGCCGCCTTTAGTTGTATCATCATAGGTGCAATATACTTCAACAACTTCTCCATTTTCATCAGTTTTGTAGTCTTCACATTTTAGATAATATGCTCCTTTAAAACGCACTTCACTACCCTTATATAAGCGTCTATAGCCTTTAGGTGGATTTAAGGAAAAATCATTTTTTTCAATAAATAACTCTTTCGTAAAAGGAATTTTTCTTTTTCCTAGCTCTAATTGTTCCGGGTTGATATCTATTTCTAACCAATCAACTTCTTTATTAAAGTTAGTTACTATTACCTTTAAAGGTTCAACAACTGCCATACCTCTTACAGCTGTATAATTAAGTTCTTCTCTAACCGCTGCCTCTAGCTGAGCTATATCAACAACACTATTACTTTTTGCAAATCCAGCTTCAAGTATAAATTTAATTATCGCTTCCTTAGGATAACCACGTCTCCTTAAGCCCGATATCGTTGGCATTCTTGGGTCATCCCATCCTTCAACTAAATTTTCTTCTACTAAAGCTAAAAGCTTTCTCTTGCTCATGACCGTATAATTTATATTAAGTCTAGCAAATTCTCTTTGTTTAGGTGGATTCTTGAAATCTAATTTATTTAAAATAAAATCATATAATGGTCTATGATCTTCAAACTCCAAACTACAAAATGAATTAGTAATATTTTCAAGAGCATCTTCAATTGGATGTGCAAAATCATACATTGGATAAATATTCCAAACTTCTCCTACATGATGATGAACCATTTTCAATATTCTATATATAATTGGATCTCTCATATTAAGATTTGGTGAAGACATATCAATTTTTAGTCTTAAAACCATAGAGCCTTCATCATGTAATCCAGCCTTCATCTCTTTAAATAACTTAATATTCTCTTCAACATCTCTATCTCTGTAAGGACTATTTATACCAGGTGTTGTTAATGTTCCTCTGTATGCTCTCATTTCTTCAGTAGAAAGCTGACAGACATAAGCAAGACCATCCTTTATTAGTTTTAAACCGAATTCATACATTTGCTGAAAATATTCTGAAGCATAAAATATATTTCCATCTAAATTAAAACCTAACCATTTTATATCATTCTTAATAGATTCAACATATTCGTTTTCTTCTTTTAAAGGGTTAGTATCATCAAATCTCAGATTACATTTTCCATCATATTTGGCAGCTAGTCCAAAATTAACTGAAATAGCTTTAGCATGACCAATGTGTAGATAACCATTTGGTTCAGGTGGAAATCTAGTAATGATTTTTTTGTTTTCATCTTCTTTTAGATCTTCTATTATAATATCATCTAAAAAACCAAAATTAGCATCTTTAAAATTAAGCATATTTATTCACCCTTCATTAATTTTTCAATAGCATTATTAATTCGTTTTATACTCTCTACTTTACCTAAAATATCAATTAATTCAATTGCTCCACCAGGAGATTGTTCTGTTCCTGTAAGGGCAAGTCTTAAAGGCCAAAGCAATTGACCATTTTTCAAGTTGTTTTCAGTAGCTAAGTTAATTAAAGTATCATGTAATACTTCTTCTGTGTATTTATCATCATCTATAGTAATTAATTTATCTAATGCTAACTTTAGACTATTAAGAGCTATAAGTTGATCTGTTTTCATTTTTTTATGAATATAAAGTTCTGTTGAATAATTAGCTACTTTTTTAAAAACTCCTAAATGACTTTCTACTTCAGTAGTTAACTCTATTCTTTTTTGTAAAAGTTTTGCAATCTTTATTTTATTCATCTTGTTTCCAAGACTATCAGTAATCTGTTTCCCTATAAGTTCCACAAAATCATTTAATTCCATTTTCCTAATATATTCACCATTCATCCATTTTAATTTTGTTTTATCAAAAACTGATGGTGATTTACTAATACCTTCAATTGTAAAGCTTTCTTCTAATTCATTTAAAGTGAAGAATTCTCTTTCATTTCCAGGATTCCAGCCAAGTAATGCAATAAAATTAATTACTGCCTCTACTAAATATCCTTCAGCAATTAAATCTTCAAAACTTTTGTCCCCAAGTCTTTTAGATAACTTATGACCATTTTCATTTAATATTAAAGGTAAATGAATATAGGTAGGAATATCCCAACCAAATGAAGCATATAGTAAGTTATATTTTGGAGTTGATGAAAGATATTCACTTCCTCTAACTACATGGGTTATGTTCATTAAATGATCATCTATTACATTAGCAAAATTATAGGTTGGATAACCATCAGTTTTTAATAAAATCTGATCCTCTAACTCACTATTATCTACCTTTATTTTTCCATAGACTACATCATCAAAAACAGTTTCTCCAGTCATTGGCATTTTTTGTCTTATAACATATGGTAACCCTTTATCAAGATTTTCTTGGATTATTTCATTCGATAAATTTTTACAATGATTATCATAATGGAAAAACTCCTCTGACTCTGCTTGCTCTTTCTTTAATTCATCAAGTCTTTCTTTACTACAAAAACAATAATAAGCATTACCTAACTTAACTAAATCTTCAGCAAAAGGTTTGTATATTTCAAGTCTTTCGCTTTGAAAATATGGACCTTCATCATATTTTATACCAACAAGATCTAGTGTCTTATAAATAACTTCTAATGATTCTTTAACTAATCTTTCTTGATCAGTATCTTCAATTCTCAAAATAAATTTACCACCTAGTTTCTTTGCAATTAAATATTCATACAAAGCTGTACGTAAATTACCTATGTGCATATATCCTGTAGGACTTGGTGCATATCTAGTTCTTACTTCTTTCAATTTTCTACTCCTTTAAATTAAATCCCCTAAATCATTTCCAGCTAAAAGATGGAAATGAAGGTGAAATATTATTTGTCCTGCGTCTTTACCTTTATTTGTTATAAGTCTATAGCCACTATCTTCCACACCTAATTTTCGACTTAATTCTTTTAGAAATTCAGGAAGCTCTCCTAAAATGTTTCCTTCAATATCAGAAATATCCTGAAAATGTTTTTTAGGTATTATAAGAACATGAATTTGTGCTTTAGGATTTATATCATTAAAAGCTATAAAAAATTCATTTTCTAATAGAATTTCTGTGGGTATTTCTTTTTCTACTATTTTACAAAATATACAATCTTTCATACTAATCCTCCAATCAAAAAATTTTTATTTACAGAAGTTATTTCTACTTCCACTATACTATTTTCTTCTATTCTTATTCCCTTTGTATCAATTAACACTTTTATATAATTCTCACTATAGCCTTCTGTTTTATTTTTAATGTTTTTTTCTACTAAAACATTCATTTTTTTACCTATCATTTTTACTAAGAAATTATTGTGTAATTCATCTTTTAATTCAGACATTTCTAAAGCTCTGGTTTTTTTAACAATATCATCAACTTGATTGCTAAATTCTGCAGCTCTTGTTCCTTTTCTTTTAGAATACTTAAATATATGCAAATTATCTAACTCAATTTCCCTAATAAAATCCATGGATTTTTGATGATTTTCTTCTGTTTCGCCAGGAAAACCAACCATAACATCAGTAGTAACAGATAACATTGGCCCTTTTATAATTCTAAGTTTATCTATTACTGTTTTATATAACTTAGTATCATACTTACGATTCATGTCTTTTAGGATAATATCTGAGCCACTTTGTAAGGATAAATGTATATGATGCATGAATCTGTTATTTTTAAATAATTTAAAGAATTCTTCTGTTATTTCATTAGGGTCTAATGAACCAAATCTAATTCTTTCTACATTGGTAGTATCTAAAATTATTTTCATTAGTGAAGTTATTGAAGAGCCGATATCTTTACCATAAGCACCTGCATGTATTCCGGTTAAAATTATTTCTTTGTACCCTTTTTCTGAAAGCATATTAATCTCTTTAATTATGTTTTCGATCGACCTACTTTTTATAGGTCCTCTTGCAATAGGAATTATACAATAACTACAATAGCTTTCGCAACCTTCTTGTATTTTTAGAAAGGCTCTTGTTGTTTCTGGTGTGGCAAGTTTTAAATCTTGAAATTTTTGTTCCTTAATTAGTTCTGTTATATGTAGTTTTTCATTTCCAAGAAGTTCTAGAATCTTATCTCTATCTCTCATACCTACTACTAGGTCTACTTCTGGCATTTCTAATAATAAACCAGGTTCTGTTTGTGCATAACAACCTGTAACAATAACTTTGCTCATAGGATTTGTTCTTTTAGCTTTTCTGATCATTTGTCTGCTTTTACTATCAGCATGACTTGTAACAGTACAAGTATGTATGATATATATATCTGCCTTCTCATTAAACCCTACTATTTCGAACCCATTTTCTTTGAAATATTCTAAAAAACTTTCACCCTCGCTTTGATTCACTCTACATCCTAATATATATATAGCAGCTGTCTTCATATTCACTCCTTGATAAACTTGGCAGTAATCCAGCCATTTTCTTCTATTTGCTTTTCTAATTTAAGCCCTTTTGATAAGATTTTATCTTTAACTTCACTCCATTTTGTATCAATTATACCCGATACAAGGAATATACCTTTATCATTAAGATTATCGTCTAAATATTCAGCTAATAATTTTATTACATCTGCAACTATATTAGCTATAATTATATCAAATTTTATAGATATACCATCTAATAAATTATTTACCTTAAATGTAATATTCTTATAATATTCTAGATTTTCCTTAGAAACTTTTATAGCATCTTCATCATTATCAATTACTAAAATTTCTTTAGCACCTAATAAAAAAGAGCCTATTGATAGAATCCCTGACCCTGCACCAACATCAACAACTCTTTTGTTAAGAAAATCTATTTCTTCCATTAATAAGAGAACGTTTTTTGTTGTTGGATGACTACCTGTCCCAAAAGCGATGCTTGGCTCAATTTTAATAATTAATTCACCTTTTTTAGCCGTATAGTCTAACCAAGCTGGAACAATAACAAATTTATTTCCTGGTTTGGTAATTTTGAAATATTTTTGGTAAGCTAAAAGCCATTTTTCTTTATCTTCTACACCAGTTATTTCATATTTACCCAATATTTTATCTATATCCATTTTATATTTATAATAATCATCTTCTAAAATATATGCATTAATCGTTGTTTCCTCAAAATCATTTTTTATATCTAAATAATCCCCATTTACTTGTTCTAATTCTTTCTTTGTCCATGGTGTTTTTATTTCAATGCCTTCAACTCCTAAGTCATAAAGTTTATCAATTATTACCTCATGGGCTTCCTTGTTAAAGTTATCAAATTTTTTGATTAATATTAAATATTTTTTCATGATTTTCCTTTTCTATTAATTTTATCATAATTTTTTAAAAGAAAACCTAGGATAGCCTAGGTTTTAGTTTTTATTAATTGTTAATTCTTGTGTCATTTCAAAATTTTCATCGGTTATAATTAATTTCCCTTTAGCTCCAGTAGGAACTGAAAATACTACTGTTCCTGAAATTGTTTCATTTGGAGCCAATTCACCATATAATATGGCATCTGTTAAAGTATTCGGGCTATTTTCTATTAAATTACCTTCTTCATCTTCAAAGGTGAAATAGTACATATTATATAATCTATTTATAGAATCATAATTTTGGCCAAAAACTTTAACTACTAGCCATTCATTTTGATTATCTGCAGTTATATTTCCTGGAAGTTCACTTAGTCGATCTATTGAGACTATTTTGTATACAATTTCTTCAGGTTTTTCTGTTGGGACTATTAGATCTTCATTTCCTGAAAAGCTTTTAATTCCAAAGAAAACACCTATACCTATAGCAACAATAAATAAAAATATTATAAATTTTTTCATATTTTCACCCTTCTATTCAATTAAACCCATTCTTTTAAAAATTTTATCAACATTTCTCAAATAATAATCTGTAGTAAAAAGTTCATCTAATTCTTTTTTATTCATGATTTCTGATACTTGTTTATCTGCTTGTAAAAGTTCTTTATAAGAAATTCTTTCTTTATAAGATTTCATTGCTAGCGGTTGTATAACATCATATGCTTTTTCTCTTGACCAACCTTTATTAATTAATGATAACATTACTCTTTGAGAATAAATTAATCCATTTGTTTTATTAATATTAGCCATCATATTATCTTCAAAGACCAAAATATTAGATAATATTTTATTAAATCTATTTAAGGCATAATCAAGTAAAATAGTCGCGTCTGGCATTATTATTCTTTCTGGTGCAGAATGTGAAATATCTCTTTCATGCCATAGAGGAATATTTTCAAAAGCTGTTAACATATAGCCTCGAATTACACGAGCACAACCAGTTATATTTTCTGATCCAATAGGATTCCTTTTGTGAGGCATGGCACTTGATCCTTTTTGACCTTCGCTAAAATATTCGCTCAATTCTTGAACTTCTGTTCTCTGCCAATGCCTAATTTCGATAGCCATTTTTTCTAGGCTAGAAGCTATAAGTGCTAGGGTTGAGAGATAAAATGCATGTCTATCTCTTTGAAGTACTTGGGTACTGATTTTAGAATAATCAAGACCTAAATGTTCGCAAACATATTCTTCGATTTCTAATTCACCATGAGCAAAATTTCCTACAGCTCCAGAAATCTTACCAACTTCAATTTGTTTTCTTGCCATTTCAAAACGTTCTAAATTTCTATTCATTTCTTCATACCAAAGAGCAAATTTTAATCCTAAGGAGGTCGGTTCTCCATGAATTCCATGAGTTCTCCCAATAATTGGAATATCCTTATATTCAATAGCTTTTGTTTTGAGCGTTTTTTTAATTTTTATAATATCATCATACAGAAGTATGTTTGCTTGTTTAAATTGGTAGCCATAAGCTGTATCACAAACATCTGTTGAAGTTAGTCCATAATGCACCCATTTTTTTTCTTCTCCTAGACTTTCACTAACTGCCCTGGTAAAAGCAACAACATCATGTTTTGTTGACTCTTCTATTTCTAATATTCTTTCAACGGAAAATTTAGCATTTCCTCTTATTTTAATAGCATCAGCAGTAGGAATTAACCCATATTTAGCATATGCTTCAACTGTTAGTATTTCTACTTCAAGCCAGGCATTATATTTATTGGCTTCTGTCCATATTGCTTTCATTTCTTTTCTAGAATAACGATCAATCATTTAATACTCCTTAAAAGTAAATTACCACTCAATTTATAATGAGTGGTAATTCAATTATTTCAACTAAATATTACCTCTACAAAGGATAAATATCCATTAAAATTATATCATAATTGATAGTATTTGAAAATAGTTACTCTCCTGAAAAGAAATCTCTAATTTTTTCAAAAAAAACTTTCTTTTCTTTCCTAGGCTTATAATACAAAGGAGAGTTGCTTAATGAATATTTTAAAGCTGACATCTGTTCCTTTTGTTCCTTAGAAAGGTGAGTAGGGACAACTACTTTCACATATATATAGTGATCCCCATTGCTATTTGATTTCAACTTTTTAATACCTTTATCTTTTATTCTAAAAGTAGAGCCAAATTGTGTTCCTTCGGGTATTTCTAATTTTTCTTTACCATGAATTGTATTGATTTCTATTGTATCTCCTAATGCTGCTTGAATTATATTAATTTTAGCTTCACTATAAACATCATTTCCTTCACGTTTAAAATCTTTATGTGGTGCAATATTAACTATTACATATAAATCTCCATAAGATCCACCATTTGTGCCTGCATCCCCTTCATTTGGGACTCTAATCCTTGCACCTTCGAAAACTCCAGCTGGAATATTTAAATGAATTTTACGTTCTTTTTTTACTCGTCCTTGTCCATGACATGTTTGACATGGATCTTTAATTATAGTTCCAGCTCCATTACATTGGGGACATGTTCTTACAGACTGGAAAAAGCCCATTGATGACATAACTTGTCCAGCACCTTTACACATTGGACATGTTTCTTTGCTAGTTCCTTTTTTAGCTCCATCCCCTCCACAGGTATCACAAATATCTTCTCGTCTAATGACAATATCTTTTTCAACACCAAATGCAGCTTCCATAAACGAGATGCTAAAACGATATGTAAGATCATCTCCTTTTATTGGACCATTATATTTCTTACGACTTCTAGAACCACCAAAAATATTATCAAAAATATCTCCAAATCCACTAAAATTCATATCCTCAAAGCCACTACTATATCCACCTTGGTTAAAGCCACCTGTATTAAAATCTTGATGACCATATTGGTCATATTGACTTTTTTTATCGACATCACTCAAAACATCATATGCTTCTTGAACTTCTTTGAATTGTTCAGTAGAGTCATGTTCTTTATTCTTATCTGGGTGATATTTCATAGACATTTTTCTGTATGCTTTTTTTATATCAGCTTGTGTAGCATTTTTTTCAATACCCAAAACTTCATAAAAGTCTTTTTTACTCAATTAAATACCTCCAATAAACTATTATACGCTATACATCACCTCAATTGAGGTGATGTATGCTGTTTATAATTTTTTATTTATCTTTATCTTCTGCAGTGTAATCAGCGTCAACTACATCATCTTCTTGTTTTTGTTCAGGTGAATCAGTAGCACCTTGTTCTTCGCTTTCAGCTTGTTTATATATCTTTGCGCCGATTTCTTCAAGTACTTTTTGTACGTTTTCAGTTTCAGTTTTAATCAACTCAACATCATCTTTAGTTACAGCTTCTTCTAAAGTTTTTTTAGCTGCTTCTAATTTCTCTTTATCTTCATCAGCTATTTTATCAGGATTATCTTTAATTAATTTATCACCTTGATAAATTGTTGAATCTGCAGTGTTTTTAGCTTCGATAGATTCTTTTTTCTTTTTATCTTCTTCAGCGTAAATTTCTGCATCTTTTGCCATTTTTTCAATTTCATCTTCTGATAAACCAGTAGTTCCAGTTATTGTAATTTTTTGTTCTTTACCTGTTCCTTTGTCTTTAGCAGAAACGTTCAAAATACCGTTTGCATCAATATCAAAGCTAACTTCAATTTGTGGAATTCCTCTTGGTGCTGGAGCTATACCATCTAGCATAAATCTTCCTATGCTCTTATTATCAGCAGCCATTTGTCTTTCACCTTGCACGATATTAATATCAACGCTTGGTTGATTATCCGCCGCTGTAGAAAATACTTGGCTTTTTGAAGTAGGTATAGTAGTATTTCTTTCAATAACTTTTGTAGCAATACCACCTAAAGTTTCAATTCCAAGTGATAAAGGTGTTACATCTAATAATAGGATATCATTTACCTCTCCAGTTAGAACTCCACCTTGGATAGCAGCTCCTAAAGCTACACACTCATCAGGATTAACCCCTTTAAATGGTTCTTTATTTAATTTCTTTTTAATTGCATCTTGTACTGCTGGTATTCTAGTTGATCCACCTACTAAGATTATTTTATCAATTTTACTGGCTGTTAAACCTGCATCTTTCAAGGCTGTATCAGTTGGTCCCATTGTTTTTTCTACTAAGTCAGCAGTTAATTCATTAAATTTTGTTCTTGATAAGGTTATATCAAGATGTTGTGGTCCATTTTCATTAGCTGTTATAAATGGTAGATTAATATTTGAATTTGTTACTGTTGATAATTCGCATTTTGCTTTTTCAGCAGCTTCTTTTAATCTTTGCATAGCCATTTTATCATTTTTTAAATCTATACTATGTGTTTTTTTAAACTCAGCAACTAAATAAGCAATAACTCTATCATCAAAGTCATCTCCACCTAGTTTGTTGTTACCACTTGTAGCTTTAACCTCAAAGACTCCATCACCTAATTCAAGTACAGATACATCAAATGTTCCACCACCTAAATCATATACTAAAATAGTGTGGTCATGACCTTTATCTAATCCATATGATAATGCTGCAGCTGTAGGTTCGTTAATTATTCTTAAAACATTAAGTCCTGCAATTGCTCCTGCGTCTTTTGTTGCTTGTCTTTGGCTATCTGAGAAATAAGCTGGTACAGTAATTACCGCGTCTTTTACATCTTGGCCAAGAAATGATTCAGCATCTTTTTTTAATTTTTGTAAAATAAATGCTGAAATTTGTTGAGGGTTATAGTTGTCACCTTCAATTTTTACATTAAAATCTGTTCCCATTTGTCTTTTAATTGAAGCTACTGTATGATCTGGATTGGTTATAGCTTGTCTTTTTGCAACCTGCCCAACTAATCTTTCACCATCTTTTGTAAATGCTACTACTGATGGTGTAGTTCTATTACCTTCTGCATTAGGTATTACAACAGCTTCTCCACCTTCCATAACTGCTACACATGAGTTTGTTGTTCCTAAATCAATTCCTATTACTTTTGACATTTTTAATTTCCTCCTAATTTATCCTTTTGTACCTATTTTAACCATAGTTGGTCTTATTACTTTTTTATTTAACATATATCCTTTTTGAAGCTCATCAGTTACTTTATTAACTAATTCATCATCTTCTACATTTTCATTCATAACTCCTTGATGAAAACTAGGATCAAAATCATTACCTGCAGCTTCAATCTTTTCCAATCCATTTGCGCATAATATCTCCATGAATTGCTTATGTATCATTTCAACACCAGCATAGTATTTATCTTTTGAATTTTCATCAGATTTTATTGCTAATGCTCTCTCGAAGTTATCAATTACTGAAATTAAAGGTAGTATTAACTTTTGAGTACCATATTTAGCCATTTCTTCTAATTCTAATTTAGATCTTTTCTTATAGTTTTCAAATTCAGCTTGTGTTCTAATTAATTTATCTTTCAATTCCTTAATTTCCTCTGCTTGCTTATCGACTTTTGTATCTTTTAATTCCTTATCCTTAATTTTCTCTGCTTGCTTATCAGCTTTTTTAACTTTTGATTTTTTTATTCCCTTTTCTTCCAACACTATTCCTCCTTTTGTTTAAATAATGACTCTAATAAAGTAATGTTTTTTTCATAAAACATTCTAGTAGGTCCAATTATTCCAATTTTGCCTTGGACACCATCGCAAAATGAACAATTAGTTGCAATGACTGTAAAATCATTTAGTTCTTCTAAACCAATCTCATCGCCAATCTTTATGTCGATTTTGCCTTTTTCTTGTCCTAAAATATTATTAAATATTTTGGTTAATTGTCCTTGGTCTTCTAGTGTGTTTATAAAACTTTCAATTTTTTTAACTTCACTAAATTCTGGTAATTTAAATATATTTTTCACACCTTCTACTATTATGTCTACTTTAATTTCTTCATTTAATGCTTTTAATACAATCTTGAAGATTTCTTCAACAAGTAAGGGTGAGCTTGGAAATATATTTATAATTTCTTGTTTTAGTTCTGGAGTAATACCTTCTATATTTTTATCAATTAGATAATAGTTTAGAATATCTGTTAGTTTTTTTAGATCTTCTTCACTAATTTTTTCTAGAAATGATAATACATAGTCCTTTACTTTTTGTGAACTTAATACAAGAACCAGTAGAGCTTTATCTTCCAATAATCCTACTAATTTTAGATGATGTATTTTGTCTTCACCTTGTTTTTCTTCAGTAATTATTACTGTATAGTTACTAAGTCCAGCTAATACTATGGCTACTTCTTTAAGATAATTGTTGATATTTTTAATGTTGCTTGTATCTATATCTATGATATTAAATTCATCTGCAATATTATCATCATCCATTAAAAAATCAACATAATACCTATATCCAGAGGAAGCTGGTATTCTGCCACTTGAAATATGGGGCTGCTTAATATATCCTAATGATTCAAGTGCAGCCATTTCATTTCTAATAGTTGCTGAACTAACATTTAGGCCATATCTGTTTACTATGGTTTTTGAGCTTACTGGTTCTGCTCCAAAAATATATTCTTTGATTATCGCCTTCAATATTTGTTCTTTTCTTAAGTCCATTAATTCACCTCATTAGCACTTCAACTCATCGAGTGCTAAACTAATGATAACATTTGAGATTTTCTTTGTCAAGAATATTCTTGTTTAAAGAGAAACTCCATAAAATACTTGTATTTTTTCAGTAAACTTTGTTATATATAGCTTAGTTTTTAGCACATTTTTCTTATAATAATATTCCAACAAAAAATGAGCTCTGTTATTAACAGAACCCATTTAGTTTATATTTCCTATTTACTTATATAACCTATTAACCTTAGACAAAAGATAAGCAATAATCAACACAACTAAAACAATAACAATTGCTGGCGCTAACCATACCAAAGAAGCCAATAAAATTCTAATCAACCAATAAACAAAATAACCAACTAATCCAATGATTAACGCTAACACTAGACTATGCAATAGCAATCCACCTATACCTCGAACTCTGCTACTAATAGCTTCACCTAATTGCTCATTGATACGCAAGAAAAAATCCATTATCAACCCTCCTATATATTTACTTGTATCTTTTGGCTAATTCAGCCTCTATATCTGAAATATTAACATTTTTTTCTCTAAATAGCACTAACAAATGATAAATTAAATCACTAGCTTCATAAATCAATTCTTCATTACCCTCATTTTTAGCCGCTATAATAACCTCAGCCGCTTCTTCACCAACCTTTTTAAGAATCTTATCAATACCCTTCTCAAAAAGATAAGTTGTATAAGCCCCTTCTGGCCTCTTTTCAAACCTATTACAAATAACATTCTCCAGTAAACCTAACCTCTTGCCCAAAGAAACACCACTTAGCATAGTTTCACTCTCTAGTTTAACCTTTGAACCATTCTTTAATAAACTATTCAAATCATAATGAAAACAACTCTTATCACCCTCATGACAAGCAACACCAATCTGATCTATCTTAATCAAAATTGTATCAGCATCACAATCAAAAACCATAGACCTAATCTTTTGAAAATGACCACTAGTTTCACCCTTATGCCACAATTCATTCCTACTACGAGAGAAATAAACAGCCTCACCACTTTCAATAGACTGTTTCAAAGAATCCTTATTCATATATGCTAACATCAATACTTCTTCAGTAGTCCCATCCTGAACAATAACAGGAATTAATCCATCACTATTCCATTTCAATTTATCATAAAAATCTACCATCTAATATCCACCCCTTTATCTATTAAATACTGCTTTCCTTCCCTTATCGAATAAGTTCCATAATGAAAAATAGATGCAGCTAAAGCTGCCTGTGCTTTACCTTCTACCAAACCTTCGTACAAATGCTCTAAATTACCAACACCACCAGAAGCAATAACAGGTATAGAAACAGCTTCACTAACCAACCTAGTCAATTCCAAATCATATCCATCCTTGGTTCCATCACAATCCATACTAGTCAATAGAATCTCACCAGCCCCACAGGCCTCAACCTCTTTAGCCCATGAAATAACCTCTAACCCAGTATTAACCCTACCACCATTAATATATGCTTCATAATTTCCATTTTCATTTTTCTTAGCATCAATAGCCACAACAATACACTGAGAACCAAATATCTTTGCTCCCTCTGTAATAAGTTTCTTATTTAAAATAGCAGGAGTATTAATTGAAACTTTATCTGCCCCTGCCCTTAGAATATTTCTCATATCATCAATTGATTTTATGCCCCCACCAACAGTAAAAGGAATAAAAACTTGCTTAGCAGTTTGTTTTACCACTTCAATCATAGTATCTCTTTTTTCATGGGATGCTGTAATATCAAGAAAAATAAGCTCATCAGCCCCTTCTTGATCATAAAATTTAGCAAGTTCTACAGGATCTCCAGCATCTTTTATATCAACAAAATTAATACCCTTAACCACTCTTCCATCCCTTACATCAAGGCAAGGAATAATTCTTTTTTTTAACATATATTCTTACCTTCCTGTAAGCTTTAAAGCTTCATATAAATCTATTTTTTCCTCATAAAGAGCTTTTCCTAAAATTACTTCATCAACACCAAATTGTTCAAGTTTCATTACCTCTTTTAAATCTTTCATAGAAGACATACCCCCAGAAGCAGTAATTTTTAGTCCTGAAGCTTTAGCCAGTTCTCCAGTCTCAATTAAATTAGGACCAGTCAAAGTCCCATCCCGATTAATATCAGTATAGATTATTCTTTCTATTCCAAGCTCTTTCATGTCCAGAGCCAACGTCAAAGCCTCTATTTTAGTATTATTTAGCCAACCTTTAGTCTTAACAATACCATCTTCTGCATCAATACCTACAATTATTTTATTCCCATAAACAGCCGTTGCACATGCTACTAAAGCCATATTTTCAACTGCTGCTGTACCAAGAATAATTCTTTTAACACCAAGATCAATATACATTTTGATAGTATCCATATCCCTAATGCCCCCACCTAATTCTAGAGGAATATCAAGTGAACTAACCAATTTTTTAATAACTTCCAGATTTTTTGGATTACCAGCTTCTGCCCCATCTAAATCTACTAGATGTATCATTTCTGCACCCATAGATTGCCACTTTTTACCTATTTCAACAGGATCACCATAAACAGTAACCTTATTATAATCACCTTTATATAACCTAATACATTGGCCATTTAACATATCAATTGCCGGTACTAAGACCATTTTGACACCAACTTTCCAAAATTTTGAATCAGAATCATGCCATTAATAGAACTTTTTTCAGGATGAAATTGAACACCAAAAACATTCTCTTTACTTACCACAGCCACAACCTCTAAACCATAGTCACAAGTTGCAATAATAATACTTTTATCTACAGGATGAGCCTGATAACTATGAACAAAATAAAAATCATCCCCATCTTCAATTCCATCAAGAATTGGTGAAGGATTGATAATCTTTAAATCATTCCACCCAATATGAGGTATTTTAAAACTAGTTGTAAGTCTTTCTACTCTACCTTCAAGAATGCCCAAACCAGCTGAAACTCCATTTTCTTCACCAAATTCAAACAACAGATGAAGACCAAGACAGATACCGAGTAGGGGTTTACCGCTTTTCACTGCTTCTTCGATTATAGGAATTAAACCCCTTTTTTCCAAATCTTTCATACCATCTTTAAAAGCTCCAACACCTGGTAAGATTAAACCATCACATTTTCTTAAAATATCATGATTATCAGTTGTAATATTTTCAAAACCACCTTTATTTAAAGCAGTTTCTACACTACTTATATTCCCTCTACCATAATCAATAATACCAATCATTATATACTCCCTTTAGTGGAAGGTATACCATTTCTAACATCAACTTTTAAAGCCATTTTTAAGGCTCTAGCTAAAGCTTTAAACACACCTTCAATAATATGGTGAGTATTTTTACCTGATAATTGTTTAATATGCAAATTCATACCAGAAGCCATTACAAAAGCTCTAAGGAACTCTTCTACTAATTCAGTTTCAAAATTCCCAATCACTTCATAAGGTAATTCAACATTAAAGACAAGAAATGGTCTTCCTCCAAGATCAAGAGCTAACATAATTAGCACTTCATCCATTGGTAAAATTATACTTCCATATCTTTCTAGGCCCTTCTTATCTCCTAAAGCTTCTTTTAAAGCCTCACCTAAAACTATCCCAAAATCCTCAACCGTGTGATGAGCATCTATATGCAAATCCCCATCAACTTTCATCTTCAAAGACATATTACTATGTTTAATAAATAAATCAAGCATATGATCAAAGAAACCAATTCCTGTATTACCTTCACATACACCGTTACCATCAATAACTAATTCTAATGATATTTTTGTTTCTTTTGTTTTTCTTTCTTTAATTGCTATTCTATTCATCTTTCATCCTCACTGTTATAGAGTTTTTATGAGCTGTAAAGCCTTCAACTTCTGCAAGTTTTTCTATATATTTACCTTTTTTAATTATTGCTTCTTTTGTATAAGATATAACACTTGTTTTCTTTAAATAGGTATGAGTATTTAATGGAGAATAAAATCTACTAGTTCCATTAGTTGGTAAAACATGATTAGGACCTGCAAAATAATCTCCAATTGGTTCTGGTGTGTAATATCCTAAGAATACAGCACCTGCATTTTTAATACTATCTAGCCATATAAAGGGATCTTCAACCGCTAATTCTAAATGTTCTGGTCCATAAGCATTTGCAAAACTAATACCCTCTTCAATATTACTTGCAATTATAATTGCACCATTATTTTCAATAGAAGCTCTAGCTATTTCTTCCCTAGATAAAAACTTTAATTGTTTTTCAACTTCTATTTCAATAGCATCAGCTAATTTTTCTGAAAAAGTAACTAGTATAGAAGAGGCTAACTTATCATGCTCTCCTTGTGATAAAAGATCTGCAGCAATATATTTTGGATTTGCTTTTTCGTCAGCGATTACTAAAATTTCACTTGGTCCTGCTAGCATATCAATATCAACAGTCCCATAAACAATTTTCTTGGCTATTGTTACATAAATATTTCCAGGACCTACTATTTTATCAACCTTCTTTAAAGGACCAGCTCCATAAGCTAGTGTACCAATACCTTGAGCTCCACCTACTTTATAAATATTAGTTACACCAGAAAGCTTAGCTGCAGCTAGTGTGTAAGGATTTATTTTTCCATTCTTACCAGGAGGTGTAATCATTATTATATCTTTTACTCCTGCTACTTTTGCTGGTACAGCAGTCATAACCACTGAAGAAGGATAAGCAGCAGTACCACCTGGAACATAAAGTCCAACTCTTTCTATTGGTCTTATTAGCTGACCTAAAATTATACCATCTTCAGATTCATCCATTGTGGTTGATAGCATTTGTTTTTTATGAAAAGCCTCTACATTTAAAATAGATAAATTTATTGCTTCAATAAATTCTTCATCCACACAAGTCATCGCTTCTTCAATTTCTTCAGCAGAAACTCTGAACTCATTTTCATTTAAATCTATTCCATCAAATTTAGCAGTATATCGTCTTACCGCATTATATCCATTAGCCTTTATGTCATATAATATTCCTTGAACACTTTCAAATAATTCTTTAGTTCCAAGCATTTTATTTTCTTTTAATAAAGTATCAATTGAAGTTTTATCATCATAGAAAATTCTTTTCATTATTTACCTCGTTTATCAATTATTTTTTTAATATCTTTTGTTAATTTATATAACTGTTCATTTTTTACTCTATAGCTAACTCTATTAGCTATGAGTCTTGCAGATGCTTGGAAAATTTCTCTAACTTCAACAAGTCCATTTTCTCTTAACGTTGTTCCAGTTGAAACTATATCAACAATCATATCAGCTAAGCCAATGGTTGCAGCTAATTCAACATTACCATGAAGTTTTATCAACTCCATTTGCAATCCTTCTGCCGCAAAAAATTCTTCAGCTACATTAATAAATTTTGTAGCAACCTTTTTATGATTAAACTGGTATAAAGGAAATGGTTCTCCATACTCTAACGCTAACTCTTTTGGAACAGCAACTGAAAAATGACATTTACCAAAGCCTAAATCTAGAAGTTCAAAAACATCTCTTTTCTCTTCTTCAATTGTATCTTTACCGACAATTCCAATATCTGCTATTCCATGTTCTACAAAAATAGGTACATCTGTTGGTTTACATATTATATATCTTACTTCACCAATTTCAAATTGTAAAATCCTAGATTCAACTTCTACACCTTTGACTGGAAGTCCTGTCTCTTTTAAAATATCAAGTGCTTCTTCACCAAGTCTTCCTTTTGGCAAAGCTATAACTAATTTATTATTCCCCACTTTCATTATCCTCCAGATTAATTTCTACGATTTTTCCATTTTGATGAGCAATCCTCACTTCTCTAAATCTTTCAATATAGTCAATAGAACCATTCAAGCTTTCTACTTTTGGCATTTCAATTACCTGATTCATTGCTTTAATATATAGATCTACATCAATAGCAAAGCCTACAGCTGGTTTTTTCTCAAAATATTCTTCTATTAAATTATCATACCTACCACCACTTAAGATAGGAATACCAATACCCTTACCATAACCTTCGAATAACAGTCCTGTATAGTATGAAAAATCTCCTATAATACTAAAATCAAAGAAAATTCTATTTTTATAACCAATATTTTCTAGAATTCCATATATAGTTTCTAATCTATTTATAGCAATTTTAAATTTTTCATCTTGTGAAAAATTTTTAACTCGCTCTAAAAATTCCCTGCCACCATTTCTTGCAGCTAACATCATAACTTTATCTTTAATATTTTCTGGTAAAATATTTTCTAACTCAACTATATCTTTTTCTATCATTAAAGCTAAAACTTTCTCTCTAACCTCAATATCTTTAATTAATTCATTTAAAAGTCCCATAGTAATACTCATATGCCCAATACCTAGAGAATATCTTTTAATATTATTACTTTCCATAGACTCTAAAGCCATTAAAATAACTTCACAGTCACTTAGAATAGAGTTCGCACCAATAAGTTCTGTTCCAACTTGAGTTTTTTGTCTTCTGTTACCAGATTTTGAACTGCTTTGGAAAAATACTTCTCCAGCATAGGCTAATCTTAAAGGGTACGTTACATAGTCTCTAAAGTGTGTTGCAACTACTCTAGCTACTGGAGCTGTTATTTCAGGTCTTAATATTAACAAATCACCGCTTTTATCTAATAGAGAAAAAAACTTCTGATCATAAACGTTTTTTTTCTTTACAATATCCCATTTTTCTAACATTGGAGTTTTTATTTCCTTATATCCCCATAGTGTAAAAAGATTTAAAAGCTTATTAACTATACTTCTTTGAATAAAGGCTTCCTCTTGCAAATAATCTTTTGTACCTTCAGGAATTAATAATGTTCTTTTCATAGTTACGTCTCATTTCTTTATCAATTTAGTTTACTAAAGTAATTATATATTTATTCTTTATCCTTGTCAATCCTTTTTAAAGCCATTAAATACCCATCACCATAATCTAGACTTTTTTTCACCCGACTTATAGTTGTTGAACTAGCCCCAGTTTCTTGCATAATCTCATTATACTTATTCTTTTCAAATAGCATTTGAACAACTTGCCATCTTTGAGCAAGAGATTTTAGTTCATCAACAGTACATAAATCTTCAAAAAATGCATGAAACTCTTCTTTATCTTTCAAGGTTAACATAGCTTGATAAAGTTCTTCTAAATCTTTCTCATCTACTTTTTGTTTATACATTGCTGACTCCTTTCTCTAATTTATATTTATTCTTTATCATTTTTTATATTAAACCATTTTTTCAACTTTGTAATCATTGGATGCTCTGTAGGTACTATCCAATGCTCAATTTCAAATTTTATTTTTTCATTAGGAAATTTTTTTCTAACTATAAACTTAATTAGAGAAAAAAGGTTTCCTCTTGATTTTTTACTATTCTTTCTTCCTTTTATTTTTAATTTAATATAGTTATCCTGAATTTCTAAAACTTCAAAATCACCACCGTCAGTAATTATAATCTTTTTAAAACCTTCCAAGTAATCTAAGATTTTTTGCTTATCCATTTTTTCTCCTTATTTATGATACTGTTCATTTTTAATAATTTTAACACTTCTATATATTTGTTCAACTAATATTAATTTCATTAATTGATGTGGAAAGGTTAATTTAGAAAAAGATAATTTAAAATTAGCTCTATTTATGACACTTTGGTCCAACCCATTTGAGCCCCCTATTATAAAACTTATAGAAGAAGTTTTATAAGTAAAGGTCTCCTCTAAGTATTTTGCTAATTCTGTGGAGCTTAATTGTTTTCCATCAATAGCCATGGCTATTACAAAGTCATCATCTTTAATTCTTTTTAATATATTAGTTCCTTCTTCTGTTACATTATCTCTTGGAGATTCAGGTAGTTCTAAAAAATCTACCTTCCCATATTTACTTAATCTTTTTTGATATTCTGCAACACCTTTTTTTAGATATTCTTCTTTTAAATTACCTATTGTGATTATTTTAAAATACACTTATTTGCACATCTCCTTTATGAAGTCCATATATACATATACAGATTTTTCCATTGATTCTATATCAATATATTCAACAGCTGCATGAGCTTGTGCAATATCTCCTGGTCCAAAAACTACCGTTGGTATTCCAGCAGCTCTAAGATGTGCTCCATCTGTCCAATAATTAACTCCATTTATAACACTATCTAAACCTTGTCTTTTACAAGACTCTAACATATTAACAACTAGTTGATCATCTAGATTTGTTTCCATTGGTATTCTATTTTCAGTTTCCTTTAAAACTTCAATTTCCATATCATTAGAATTATATGGTAGTTCTTTCCACAAACTAATAATTTCTTCAATTATTTGTTTTTCTGTTTCTCCAGGAATATATCTTCTATTCAAACTTAATTTACAATTATATGGAACTATATTGTTTTGTATTCCACCTGCAATCATGCCAACATTTAATGTTGCTTTACCACATAATGGATGACTTCTTTTATCAAGTTCTGGTAAAAGTTTATTTTTTATTAGGGCTATTAAGTCTACAGCCTTATAGATAGCATTGTCTCCTAGTGCAGGATTGCTACTATGTGCTGCTTTTCCCTTTATATTTATTTCAAGAGACATTGTTCCTTTATGTGCTGCAGCAATATTTAACGAAGTAGCTTCTCCAACTATAGCCATATCAGCAAACTTACCTTTTTTTCTTAAGGCAAAGGCTCCATCACTATTAGCTGGACATTCTTCTCCGACAGTTCCTATTAATTGGATACTACCTTTAGGTATAAATCCTTGTCTTTTAAGTAGAATAAGGGAATACAGCATACATGCTAAACCACCTTTCATATCTACAGAACCTCTCCCCCAGAATTTTCCATCTTCAATATATCCATTAAAAGGTTCAATTGTCATTCCTTCGGACAAAACAGTGTCCATATGTCCACATAAAACAATCTTTTTCCCTTTTTCATCTCCTTTAAAAGTTATGAAGATGTTATTTCTATCAGGTGTTATTTCTTCGTATTTTACCAATAAATCTTCTTTTAATGCTAATTCTTCTAATTTTCTTGCAACTTTTAATTCACCACCATTAACTAAGTAGTGACTTTCTATATCTACTAACTCTTTTAATATATTTAATAATTCATCTAATTTAAATTTGCTCTTCATAACAACCCTCCAATACTTGTATATTATATCAAATTTGACTTGTATTTACTTTAATTTATAAAAAAAAGGAGCTCCTTTTCAGGAACTCCTTTTAAATAGAGTATTAACTATTTAATTAAACCAACTTTTTTATTGAATTGATCTACTAGTTTGTCAATTTCTGGAGCCATAGTGTGTAGTTTGCCCCAATAATTATCGTAATCATACCATTGAGCGTTTAAGTCATCAACATCGTATTGTTGTTGCTCAATCCAAGTATAATATTTCAAATTATGTGCTCTCTTTTTAGAAGCATATGTTAACTCTTCAACATAATCAACATCATTTTCTAAAGCAGCAACAGAATGGTCAACAGCAGCATTTACAGCTGTGTATTTACCAAACTCTTCATCCATTTCAGCTAGACGAGATTGGTACATTTCTGCAGAGTCAGTTAGTACTGTAACTATGCAATCATCTTCAGTCATTTCATAATATTTAGCCATTTTGATAGCCATGATAATATTAGCAGCACCTGAAACTCCAGCCCAATTTAATTTATCAATTACATCTTGTTTAACGCCTAAAGATTTAATATATTCTTGGCCTACAGGTTCATTGAATAGTCTGAATAACCTTAGAGCATCAGCATCATCAATTCCAATAAACATATCACTGTTTTTAACATTATGAATCCAAGGAATATGCTTGTCGCCAATACCCTCAATCCAGTGTTCACCAAAACCGTTATTTAATAGAGTAGAACAATCTGTAGCTTCACCTACTGCAAGCTTAGCTTCTTGGTAATGATCTTTAACATAATCACCAGATGCTAATGTTCCAGCGGAACCAGAAGTCAAGCAAACTCCAGAAAATTTTGAATTTTCAGTTTTTTCAGCTTCATATATGCTTTCCATAGCGCTTCCTGTTACTTCATAGTGCCATAAATGGTTAATTAATTCACCGAATTGATTAAAGATTATAGCTTTTCCTGGTCTTTCTCTTTTTAGTCTCCAAGTTTCATCATAAATCTCTTTAACATTTGACTCAGAACCATATGTAGGAATTATTTCATCAGCAACTTTTTTCAACCAATTAAATCTTTCAGCTGACATATTTTCTGGAAGAATCGCAATTGATTTACAACCTAATAACTTAGATAATAAAGCTCCACCTCTGCAGTAGTTTCCTGTTGAAGGCCATACAGCCTCATGATAAGTAGGATCAAATTGTCCAGTTACAAGTCTAGGAACTAAACATGCATAAGCAGGTCCAACTTTGTGAGCTCCGATTGGGAAGTATTTACCAGACATAGCGAAAATTCTAGCTTTAACTCCAGAAATTTCTGATGGTATTTCCACATAGTTAGGAAGTTTATTAGCGTTAAATAAACCACCATCTCTTTTTGGCTCGTTGTACCATGAAATTCTGAAAAGATTAATAGGGTCAAGATCTTCTGTATTAACAGTCTTTAACTTATCTTTAATCTCTTGTGGAATTAAATCAGGGTTTTTCATTTGTGCAATTGTTGGAACTATAATATTTTGTTCCTTAGCACGTTGAACAGTATTTTCTAATACTGCTTCATTGATTGTTAAGTCAATAAGTGTTCTCATTCGTATCCTCCTAATATTATTATAAACATAAAAAGCCGTAGAAAGGCGTTTAATCCTTTCTTGAAGCATCTATTATTTTACTACATAATTACTAAATAATCTATATTAAAAATGAAATATTTAACACTTTACCATGTAATCATTTACATTATGTTAAATATTTTACTTGATGAAAGCTATATGTTAATTTATACTAATATTAGTATAAATTTTGGAGGTGAGACTTTGATAATTCCTTACAAAAGCGAATTGTTTAATAATTTAAAAAAAAATCAAGTAGAACAAATCATATCTGATCTAAACTTCACTATTAAGAACTATGAAAAAAACGATATTATATTTAAAGGGGATGAGTATATAGACAGTTTAGGAATAATATTATCAGGCAAAGTTTTAATCGCTAAAGAAACTTCTAAAGGTAATAAAACGATGATTGCTTATCTTGATGAAAATAGTACAATTGGTGAAGTTATGGCTATAGCAAAAAATAGAATAACTAATTTAGTTGTTTGTGTTCATGATAATACACAAATAATGTTTATTCCTATAGTTAATATATATAAATTTGATGAATTAAAGATTAATTTAATAGAATTATTAGCCAGAAAGGCCTTGTACTTGAATAAACGAGTCCATTATCTACAGCTTAAATCTATAAGGGGCAAACTTAGTATATTTTTGCTAGATTTAGCAGAAACCAATGTAAGTTCAACTTTTTCAATTCCTTTTAATCGTCAAAAAACTGCAGAATACCTAAATGTTTCTAGGCCATCCTTGTCTAGAGAACTAGCCTTTTTTAAAGATAAAGGTATTATAGATTATTATAAGGAGACCATAAAAATTATTAAAAAAAGTGAGTTAGAAAAATTCCAAGAATAAAAAAACCCTGTTAAACAGGGTTTTTTCTATTTGTTTTTTTCTTGTTCTACCGCAGTTCTTAAATCTTCCAACATTGATTGAAGATCAATCCCATGTACAATACAAGCCTCTTCTATAGTTTCAGCTTGAGATGAAGGGCAACCTATACAACCTAAATGATATGCAAATAAAACTGGTACTACTTCAGGAAAATCTCTTATTAATTCTCCTATAGTCATATCTTTATTAATTTCCATTATACACTTCCTTTCTATTGTCTTTTTATATAATAACATAATTCTTAATGTTATTGAAAATTATATTAATGTAATATCTTTAGTTGCTTATTGTTCCAACTTTTTTATATAATGAATATATTAAATAAAGGAGAGACCTTAATGAAAATTAATGAAAATTTAAAAAAATACTTAATCTATGATTTCCAGACAATCTTTAATAAGAAAATGTTATTTCTATTTGTTTTGCTTTTTGCAATTTATACTATATCTGATATGGGTGCAGTATTTTTTTTAATTCCCTTATCATTTGCACTTATTCCTTTTAGAAGAGATGCTTATCATAATATTTCAATTAAACAAAAAAATGTATATATGGTAAGAGCCAGATACATTTTCACCCTTGCACTTTTACTAATCGTAATAATTATCAGTTTTTTCATATCAAATGTTGTATCAATTTTTAAAGCTTCTAGTATTGATTTAATCTCCATTTATTCAATTATATTAATGACAATTATATTTTTAACGATGTCAGGTGTATTATTGCCAATATTTTATAAATTTGGTTTTAAAAAAGGACAATACTCACTATATGCAGTGGTAATAATTTTCGCACTTCTAAATTTATATCAACATAAGATTCCATTGATTAAAATGATACAAGATATTAATAAAACAAATCCATATTTAATCGCACTTATAGGCTTGCTTGTTAGTGGAGTCATCTATATTCTATCATATAAAGTTTCAAGAAAAATTGTATACGAAAAATAATCTAACTAACCTATATTGCTAAATATAAAAGAGGTAGAATTAATATTCTACCTCTTTTATATTTACTTTGAAATTTTCTAACAGCTAAAATAATTTAAAAAAACTTGAAAATATACTTTTCAACCCAATTATATTTCCTATTGCACTACCAAATGAAGCAAGAAAAAATATTAAAAATATTCGCAACAAATTATTTGTTCTCCATTTTTTCCATAAAAATATGTCCTCACCTAAAGAACTAAAATCTTTAACTTGTGGTTTGCGCAGTTTTGCCTCAACTATAGCACCAATCAACCCTGATGACAATACTGGTGAAGCAGCCCCAATTGGTGAACCAATCATTGTTGCCAATATAGAAAGTGGATGAGCACCAGCAATTAAAGCCGCAAACCCTCCTAAACCACTTGTTAAAATTAACCATCTAATTATATTAGTAGTTCCTTCAACTGGACTTTTATTTATTGTAATTACAAGAATAACTAATACGATAATTAACAGAATCAAAGCAATTATATGTCCATATTTTTTTTTCTTCGGGATAGTAGTAATTTCAGTCATTTTTTCTCTAGTAACATCATTTGCTTCCAAATGGGCATATACACCTTCAAGATGAGCAGCGCCTAAGACTACCAAAATCTTTTTCCCACTTAAACGTCCCACTTTATATGCCATATAACTATCTCTTTCATCCAACAAATACTTTTTAATATTAGGAAAATTTAAACCTAATTCATTTATAGTATCTAAAATCATACTGCTATCTTTAAGAGACTCTATCGTCTCCTCATTTATTTCTTCTATTTCTTCTTTACTAAACAAATATGTTATAACATTTGATACAGCACTCATTTTATCAATAAAACCTAATTGCCTTGTAACACGTTTTAGTGTAACATCTATAGGCCTATCAACTAAAATTAATCTTGCACCAATATTTTCGCTTGCCTCAATAGCGGCTATCATTTCTGCTCCAGGTTTTATTCCTAATTTATCACCTATTCTTTTTTGATATGCAGATAACAATAAATTTGCCATAATAAATAAAGCTTGCCCTTTTTTAAGAACATCACTAATATCTAAATTTCCATACTTATTATCATTGCCTAAATTATCAAATCTACCTTGGCAAAGTTCTATAGCTACCACATCTGGTTCTAATTCCTTTATTATTTCAACTACTTCAGATGCACTTGCTTTAGATACATGTGCAGTCCCTAATAAAATTATTTCCTTGTTATCTTTAATTAAATTTTTAATCATAAACTTCTCCTACTCTATAATCTTAAGCTTATCAAAAACTTTGATCACTATTTTTGATAATTTTGGTATTTTCATTGCTTCACTTCTACTTATACCTCTAGACAGTACCAACACAAAAACGTAGACAAAAAATGCAATAAAGACACTTAACAAAATTGAAAGTAACTGACCAATTGTATACCCTACAATAGCAAATAATAAGTTAAAAGTTATATTATAGATCAATAGAGCACTTCCACCTGTCACAAGTCCACTAAAAGCCACTCTAGGGAACCAATGTATCCAATCAGCTTTAAGTTTAATATTCCTTTTTATAGCTACATAATTAAATAAAAAGGCGACAATATAAGTTAATGTATAAGCTATAGGAGCCGCTAAAATATTTAATGACTCTACAGATATAAGTAATGTAAGCACAACTACATTAATTAATAAACCTAAACTTAAGCTTATGATTGGAATGTATGTTTTCCCCATCCCTTGTAATATTCCTGTCGTATTATGATATAAGCCTATAAATAAGATCATTATAAAGCTAAATTGCATGATTGGATAAGCATCACTAGCATTGAAAATTAAATCTAAAATAGGTTTCCCTAAAAATAATAATCCAAATCCTGCAGGAACACTGATAAAATTAACCATCTTAATAGATAATTTAATTTTTCTAGCAAGATCAGCTTCATCCTTTCTTGCTATGGCAGCAGCTATAGCTGGTATTATACTAATAGCAAAAGCCGCAGAAGTTGAAACTATAAGATTTACTAAAGCTAAAACAGCACCACTAAAAGAACCATATAGTTTGTCAGATTCCCCCAGACTAAATCCAGAAGCCAATAATCTTGTTGGTATAATAATTCCATCAATGACATCTAAGAATGTTGGCAAAAGAGCAGCTAAAGTAACAGGTAAAGCAAATAATATAATTCTTTTAAATATCTTAAAATTCTCGATTTGAGTACTTACATTTAATTTTAAAACTTCCCCTTTTCTTTTATAAAATATCATAAGTACAAATAATCCAAATATTGCACCTATAAAAGGACCAAAAGCAACACCATTAATAATATCCAAGGAATTGTACCTTGTGAAGTTTTTTAGAATAAATATAGTTATACCGACAGAGAATCCGACTCTAGCTATCTGTTCAAAAACTTGGGATAATCCAGTAGGCAACATTTGTTGCTTACCTTGAAAATAGCCCCTCAAGGATGACATTATAGTAACAAGAAATAATGCTGGGGCCATTGCTTGCAAAACATAAGTAGTCCTTGGATCAGCAAAGATTTTATCAGCGATTATAGGAGCAAATACATATAGACCAACTGATAATATTAAACCTAAAAATATCAATAATTTTACTGAATATGTAAATATTCTATTTGCCACATCAACTCTACCAGCAGCTCTTTCTTCGGACATTAATTTCGAAATAGCAATAGGAATTCCGGCAGCAGAGATGGCTAATAACATAGCATAAAAACTGATCCCCTTCATATAAATTCCTACACCACCAGCTCCAACTGATTGGTATAAAAATGCTTGATAAAAAGCACCTAAAACTTTAGAAAATATTGCTGCTAAAGATAAAATAAACGCATTTTTTATTAAAGAACTCTCTTTATTGTTAGACAATTTGCTTCTCCCATCTTTTCTTAAGCTTACTTAATCCATTCATAATAATTATATAACTAATAATTCCTGTTAAAATATCTGCAATTGGAAAACTTATCCAAACACCTTTTAAGCCAAAATAATATGAGAATATTAACAAAAAAGGTATCATTAAAAATAATTGCCTCAAGACGGCTAGAAATATTGCCGTAATTGGCTGGTTAAATGATTGGTAGGCTGATGATCCCACTAACTGAATACCAACTAATGGCATCCCACCCATAACAAATATCATTCCAAATTTTGCCATAGCAAAAAAACTATCATCTTTTGTAAACAAATTAATAATCTGGTCATTTAACAACATTACTACAACTAAAGCTAAAAAAGACATTGTAAAAGCAATAAGCATACCTTTATTTAAAATTTCTTTAACTCTTTTGAAATCTTTCATTCCATAATTATATGCTAATAAAGGTTGTAAGCCATGTAGTAATCCAAATATTGGTAAAAATAAAAAAGTATTAATCTTTAAAATAATGCCTATAGCATTTAATGCTACTACACCACCATAAGCAAAAAAAAGATTATTTAAGATTATTGCACCAACGCTATTTAAGCTTTGTCTCATAAAAGCTGAAAACCCTAGTAGATTCATCTTTTTATAGTATAACCATTTGAATTTGACTTTTTTAAAGTTAATTTTAAATGGTAGTTTTTTAACTTTATAATAGTATAAGATTAATAGAAATGATAAAAACTGACCAAATGAATTAGCTAAACCTGCTCCATATATACCCATATCAAATATTACAATGAAAATTGGTGTGAATATAACATTAGTTATAATACTTATTAACATTATACTTGAAGCTTTCTTTGCTTCACCTACTGTTCTTAATAGATTATTAGCTAGAAATATAGTTGGTGCAAATAACCAACCAATTAAAATTGCAGAAAAATATATTTTTGTTTCATCAAGTAAAACACCTTTTCCTCCAGCTAAACTTATGATAGAATCTGTAAATACAGTACCAATAATTATAATTCCAATCGTAAGTATCAATGCAGAAACAATACCTGTCCAAGCAATATTATCTATCACTTTATGTCTTTTACTCCCAAGTTTTACAGATATCATTGCTGCAGTTCCTAATGTTGCCATAGTAGCAAGTGCAACCAAAATCATTTCAATTGGCAATGTTATTGCAGTCACAGCTAGAGCATTTCCTCCAATAAGATTACCTAGATACATACCATTCACAATATTATTTGATGCATTAACTAACATTGCAAGAATTGATGGATAAGAAAGTGAATATATTAATTTATAAATATTACCTCTACTAAAATCAATAGCGGTTTTCATTAATACTTGCTCCTTATTTCTTTGGTTACCACTTCTATATTATTTAATTCAGTAATATCTTTATCACTTGAAACACCTAAATCCTTAAACTTTCTAGTAGTTGGTAAAACCCTAGATTCAAAAGCTCCAACTGCTTTATTATAAGAATCTGCTGATTTATCTATGCCTTTTTTGATATTATCTAAATGTTCAGCTAAGACAGACATTCTATCATATAATTCTTTACCTAGATTACTAATGAATTTTGCATTAACTGCTAAAGATTCTTGATTCCAACCATAAGCAATGGCTTTTAAAAGAGCAATTAATGTTGTTGGAGTTGCTATAATAACATTTTTACTTGCACTAATTTCAATGAGTTTTGGTTCTGCTTCTAACGCAGCCCCATAAAGTGCTTCATTAGGTAAAAACATAACAACAAACTCAGGACTTTCAGAAAATTGATCCCAATATGCTTTACAACTTAACTTACCTATATGATCTTTAACTTGTCTTCCATGTTCTATTAGATATTTATTTTTATTTATCTCATCTGTAGCTTCAATTAAATTTAAATAGGCATCTAGTGGAGTTTTAGCATCAATAACTATAGTTTTATTCCCTGGTAATTTAATTAACATATCTGGTCTTAATTTACCTAAGTCTGTATCTTTAGAAAATTGCTCAATAAAATCTACATAATTCAGCATTCCAGCCATTTCCACTACTCTTTTAAGTTGTATTTCTCCCCAACGGCCTCTAGTTTGTGGAGCTCTTAAAGCTTTAACTAAATTAGCTGTCTCTATTTGTAATTTTGTTTGATCTTCTTTTAAAAACTTGAATTGTTCTTTCACCTCAATAAATGTCTTTTGATATTCTTTCTCAATTACATCCATTTTAACTTTAACTTCCCCTAAAATTTCTTTCATTGGATTAACAATATTTTTTATAGATTCTTCTTTTTTTTCTAATTCATTTTTACTTTCCATGCTAGTTTTTGCAAATTCAGTTTTTGCTAAATCTAAAAAATTGGCTTGATTTTCTTTTAATAATTTATAAGAAATTGATCTGAAAGATTCTGTTAGAGACTCTTCACTTTTTCTAAAATGCTTTTCCTTTTCCTCAGCAAGCTTTCTTTCTCCCTCAATTAAAATCTTCGACTTTTCAATTTCTGCCTTTAGTATTGCATTATTCACTTTTAATTTTTTTACTTTGAATACATATATAACAAAACTACCTATTAAAATACCTAGGATAGTAAATAGCAATTCGAACATCTTAACCTCCAAAATCAATTTTTATAAAATCTTTTATATTACTAAAGTATAAATATGCTTCAGTCACCTTAAGTCCTTTTAAATCCTCTAAAGACAACTTGTAAAGTTGTAATTGTTTCTTATATTCATCAAGTTTTATCTCTATCTTAAATTCATCAAAATAATCTGTTTTATAATCTATTAATATACACTTATTTTCTTCTACAAAATATAAATCTATAATACCTTGTACTAATATTGAATTATCCCCACTATATTCATTACTAATCAATGCTGGATTAACCATCAAATTAAAAGGTTTTTCCTTTTCATAATCTTTTGATTTTTGAATTCTTTTATACAATGAACTACTAAGAAAACCATAAACTCCATCTATATCTAATGAATCATATTCTTTTTTCGAAATAATTCCATTATTAAATAAAGAGTATATTTCATTTTTTAAACTAACAGAAGAATATTCTTTTGAAAAGTCTATTAACTCCATTACAAGATGAAAAATTATTCCTTTCTCTGCACTCGAAATCTCTTTATTTTGTAGAAAGTCAGGTTTAATTTTAAGACTATTTTTTAATAAATCTCTTGTTAAAGCAGTTTCTATTGAGTTAATCTTAACAAAATCTGTAGCTGACAATTTTTTAGGAATTTGAATCGTAGTTCTATCTTTAAATAAATCATCTGAAAATTGTTCATTAATAATTAAATTCTTTTTAACTTTATAGGTGTCATTGTTAATAATAACACTTTCTTTAATAACTTCAAACAAACTTTTTGCTATTTTTTCGTTAAAAATGATAGGTAAAAGCAAATCATAAATTGATTTAGCTCTATTAATACTATCAAAATTAAAAGTTTTATATTTTTCAATTTTCTTTACAGTTCCAACAAGGAATAAATTATTTTTAGCCCTTGTCATTGCAACATAAAGTAGATTCAATTTGTCTTCTAAGTTTTCATAGAATAAAGCCTTGTTGATTATTTCATAATTCAATGTTTTATTCTTTTTAAAATTTTCTGGACAAAGTAATTTTGTGCCAATTCCTAATTTTTGATGAAAATTAACTTGTTTTGCTCCATTATTTTTCCATATATCACCAAGCTTTACGAGAAACACATTTTCATATTCTAGGCCTTTACTTTTATGTATAGTTTGAATTCTGACCACATTATCTTCTTCAGAAGTTAAACTTGAACTAGGTAAACTAATCTCATTCTTTTGAATATGTTTGAAATATTTCAAGAATCCATTCAAATGAGTATTGTTTGTTTTTTCAAAATCCGATACTAATCTTATTAACTCTTTGATATTAAGGCTTTCAATCTCGTAATCATCTTTTCTAAAAATAATAAAATAATATTTTGAATCTAATAATAATGAGATAATAAAATCAGTTAAATTATGATCATTAACTTTATTTTTCAACATAGTAATATTTTTCATAAAGATTTCTATCTTATTTTTTATCGAAGTTAATCCATTATCCATATTAAAATATTTTTCTAATGAATTAATAAATAATTCTCCACTTTTTCTATTTTTTCTTATAATCCCTAATTCTTCTAAAGTAAAATTAAAGACTGGGCTTTTTAAAATATTTATTAAAGCTAAATCATTATTAGCATTATCAATTATATCTAGATAATCAATAATAAACCTTACACTGAAAGAATCAATAAAGCCAGTATCTACTTCTCCATATAGTGGTATTCCGTATTTATCAAATATTTCTTTGTATGGTTCAACTATAAATTTTATTGAATTAGCTAGAATAGTAAAATCTTTATAAGATGATCTTCCAGAATCGACCATTTCTCTAATATTTAATGCACATATTTCTGCTTCTTTTTTTATTTTATCTTTTAAAAGAATATTATCTATTTCCTCATCATTATCATCAATAAGCTCTTCTTCAGCTAAATCTATAATATAGGTTTTAATTTTCATATCATTATCTTTTATAGAGCCATGTACTAATTGTGCATCTTCTTTATATTTAACTGAAGAGACAAATCCATCCATTAAATGATTAAAAAGACTATTAACACCATTTACTACACTATGGCTAGATCTGAAGTTTTTATTTAAAGTTAATGACTCACAGTTTTTATTTTCATTATAATAGTTAACTTTTTCTTTAAAAATATTAGAATCAGCTAGTCTAAATCTATAAATACTCTGTTTTAAATCTCCAACATAAAACATATTATCTTCTCTTGCTATTAGATTGAAAATTTGATCTTGCACTCCATTTGTATCTTGATACTCATCAATACAAATATATTCATAATAATCTTTGTAAATTTGATTAAATTCAGGTTTTTCAAGTAGATTTACTGCAAAATGCTCAATATCGTTATAACTAAAAAGATTAATTTTCCTCTTTTCTTTTAATAACTCATCATTAAATTTAATTACTATATTAATCAGATAGAGATTATCTTCTTTTATACAGGCTTGTTCTTTCAATCTTTGAGTCAAGTCAAAAGATAACTCTTTGACTTTTTCCTTCATATTATTTCTTGCATCTTTGAAGTCTTCATGTTCATCTCTTTTGTTTTCTTTTTTGATATTTGGTAGTCTCTTGAAACTAATACTATATTGTAAAAAAGATGCAAGTCCTTCTGTTTTAAGTTTATCTATCATTAGATTACATTGCTCTAAATCATTCTCATAAGTTAAAATATACTCATCAGCTCCAGCTTGTACAGCTTCCCATTCTAAAGTTATGTAATTTAGTAGATTTTTAATTTCTCTATAAATAATTTTATCAATATAATATTGACCAATAGGAGTTTTTTCAAATTCATCAATATTATCTGTATATGACATTACAGCTTTTTCAAGCCAAATCGATGGTTTGGGATTACTTTGACTAAAATCATACAAATCAATAATACACTTTCTTAATCCATCATCACTTTCTAATTTTCCATATGTTTCTACTAAGTTTATAAAGTTAGTGTTACTTTTTTTATATTCTTCTTCTAATATTTTATCAAGTATTTCATTTTTCAATTCAATATTTCGCTTATCATCGATAATTTGAAATTTTAAATCTAAATCAAATTCATTAAAATGATTTTTTATAATTTGAAAACAAAAAGAATCGATAGTTTTAATATCAGAAGCATCAAGTAAAGTTCTCTGATTCTTTAAATTTTTATTAGTAGGGTTTAGTTCTATTTCTGAATCTAATTTTTTTTGTAATTTTTCTTTCATTTCAGAAGCTGCTTTTCTTGTAAAAGTAATCATTAAAATATTACTAATATCAGTTTTGCCTTCTTTAATAATTTGAAAAATACGCTCAATTAAAACTGCAGTTTTACCAGAACCTGCCGCAGCTGAAATTATTAAATTTTTATCTCTAGCTTCAATAGCTTTCTTTTGAGAATTAGTCCAATTTTGCATATTTTTCTCTAAGCTCCTCAATAAAATCATTTTTATCAATTTTTTTATTTATTAAAAATCTATTCTTATTCTTATTTTTACATATCATTAAATATTTGCAGTATTTACATCCTTTTTCATCACTTTTATAGTAAAAAGGTGCTACCTTGAAATTACCACCAAGGATATTTTTTGCATGTTCTTTAATTTTAGTTTCTGTAAATTGTTTAATCAAATCATATTCTTGAGGATTTATTATACTATTATCTTTAAAATCTTCTGTCATTAATATTTCCTGTTTCTCATCTTTTACAACTAGCCCAGTTAACCTATTACTATTTTTAAAATCTTCAATTAAACGATTGTATAAAACTCCAGCAGGTTGATATTTAGAACTAGATAAAGCATTTAAATATACAAATAACTGAAATTCAATACCATCTCGAACTTTTCTATAATCAATTTTTTTACCTTTTAATTTATAATCGGTAATTCTCACAAATTCCTTATCTATAGATTTAAGAATATCTACTCTATCTACTTTTCCTTCTAAATAGATGCTTTCATTTGAATTTAAATATAATCTATACTCTGGAAAAGTTTTTTCTTGTCCAAATTCAACTTCATAAAAACTTGGAATGAACATAGAATTTATTATATCATTTTGCAAAGTAGTTACTATTTTCAAGCCTTCTTCTTTAATTTTATTTAATCTGTATTTAAATTGATAACTATCAAATTTTAGAAAATTATTTTCTAAAAACTCTTTATAAAAATGGTCATTAATAATTTCAGATATATTAATATCTTTTCCAAGATACCAATTATTTTTACCTATTTCTTCTAAGACATGATGATAAATATTTCCAATATCCATTGTTTTTAATTCATATTCTTTTTCTTCAATAGGCTTTAGTCCATATTTTATAAAAAAGCTATATGGACACTTTCCATATTCTTCTAATTTACTAATAGTAAATAATGGTTCTTTATCCAAAAATAATATTTCTTTGACTATATTCTTATCTATTTCACCTTCAACTTTTTCATATTTATTAAATTGGTACAATTTATCCAAGAAATCTCCAAAGTAATAAAATATATTATTGAATTGTTCTTTAGAAATATCAATTTCTATATTTTTATTGATTTTAATAAAATTTAGTAGACTAATATTTTTCGAATAAAAATAAGAATCATGAGCAATATTAGGTTCACTAATATATGAAATATTAAAGATTTTTTTGATAGATTTAATGATATATGCAGGTTTGATTCCTTCACCCTTACTATCATTTAGACTATAAGATATAATTAACTTTTCACTAGACATAGATAAAGTGAAATAAAGTTCCATATTTCTATTTAATTGTTTTGATAAATCATCTTTTTCCCAATTGAATAACTTTTCCAAAACTTGAGTTTCATCGAGTGGAAAAAGTGGTTCATGAGAAATTTTTTCTGGTAAATAACCGTCATTGGCTCCAACTATAAATACTACTTTACTAGACTCTTTAAATGCATCCTGGCTATTAATTACCATTATTTCATTGTTATTGATAGGAAGTATACTTATGGATTCTCTTTCAAGACTGTTCTTTAACAAGAGTTGTAATTCATAATTATTGATGTTTTTATCACCTAAGAAACTTACCATTTGATCAAGTATTTCTAAAAGATTATTCCAAAACTGTGTATATATATAAACATTATTATATTTTTTATTTTCTTTATAAAATTCAATTTTTTCAAAAAGTTTCTCATATATTTTAAGTTTAGATAAGATATCATAAATAGAAATAATTTTTTCTTTCACCGTTGATCCAGTTACAGTTTTTCTAAAATATCTTACCAAATCAATAAGTTTTTTTCTAGTTTTTTCAATTTCTTTATGATCATAAAATTCTTTTACCCATTTATTATAGTTAATACCATTTTCTTTTACATATTTTTCTAAGTTTTCTATTTCTGTATTATTGAAATCTAAATAGCCTGTTTTTAATAACGTTAATAGATCTTCTGTTCTCATTTCATCTAAAAGATGAATAATTGAAATAATAACTCTTGAGATTGGGTGATTATGTATACTAATTTTTTCATTGATAAACAATGGCACTTCATATATTTTTCTATATAATTTGAAATAGTTTCTATAATCTTCTAAATTATTACAAACTATTTTTATGTCACGGTAATCATATCCTAAATCCACTTGTTTAATAATACTTTTAAAAAGGTTATTAACTTCTTCATCAATATTAGTAAATTTCTTTAAAATTAAATTATTTATTTTATTAGGATATTTCAACATTTTATTATGACTAAATACATTTTCTAAATATTCTAATTCTTTAGAAGCAAAAAATTGTTTATCCATTATTGTATTTTTAGTGTTTATATTTTTTTCTTGAGTGAATTTATATAAATTCTTGTATACATCTTGGCTTAGCTGATTAAATTCTGAGTTTTTAACATCAATATTTAAAGCTATTGTAAGTGTTTTTGTTGAAAGCATTAATTCCTTTATTATCTTCAATTGTTGATTTGAAAAAGTATAAAAATCATCTATGAAAAAATGTGAATTTTTAATATTAAAAGATTTTCTGATAGACTCTAGAAGTTTATTATTAAAGTCTATTTCATCTACATAACCTGTATTTAAATATTCTTGATATTTATTTATAATAATGTCAAAATCATGTAATTTAAGTCTTAATACTTCTTTTTCTATGTTTTTATAATTTTGAAATTTTTTTAAATCGATATCTCTCAAATTAATAACTACTTTGTTAATTTCTTCTAAAGTACTTGATTTAGCTTTTTTAAAATATTTTAATTCTGAATCTAACTCATTAATTATTTTATTTAATATAAGTAGCTGACCTTGTTCTTTTAAAAATGTTTTTGTTCTAAAATCAGTATTTTTAAGAAGTAAATTACCTAGTTTTTTAAAACTTATAACTTGTACATCTAAAAGTCCTTTACAATTCAATCTTGAAATTAATTTATTTTCTGTTTCCAAGGTGCTTTGTTCAGGAACTAAAAAATAGCATATCTCCTTTGAGTCAATATGCTTTTTTATTATATCTGTCATATATTGGCTTTTCCCACTTTTTCTGTTACCTAGAACAAATTCAACCTTCATAAAAATCCTTTAACTTAAAACAATTTTGATCTGTCTTACAAAATCATCATAATCTCTATATAATATTATACCTTTTCTATTTATGTAATTTTCTAACCATTTATTATTAGAGTCAATTTTATTTGGATAAGGCATAAATATAACTCTACCTTGTTTCAAAGAATATTCTATTTGCTTATAGTTTCCTTCTTGATATTTTTTATCAACTATTACTGTAAATTGAGAAATTCCACTTAAAGTTATTGCTCTAATTGGAAACTGCCATCTTTTACCAGGAGAAGAAGGGCAGTATTGTGATATAACTAATCCATCTCTTGATAAGTCTTTTTGTAATTGTTCATTTTCTTTTGGGTAAGCTTTATTTAACGATGTTCCAATAACACCAATTGATGGCAATCTATTATTGACAACTGTATCAAGTACAACTGTATCAATTCCTTTTGCTAAACCAGAAGCTATTACAAATCCTTTTTCTGCTAAAAATTTTGTTATTTTATATGCTAAATCTTGCTCTTCAAATATTGGTGCTTTTGCACCTATAATTGAAACGATAGGTTTATTAGATAACTCTCTATGACCTCTTAGAAACAAAAATGGAGGAGGTCCTGGTATTCTTTTTAATTCAAAGGGATAATACTCATCATTCTCCCCTATAACATGATCAGTCGCTAATAATTTTTCAAATCCTCTCAAAACACTTTCATACCTAGCAATGAATGCCTCGTTAGTTACACCAAAGTAGCTCGTTACGATATCCATTTTATAAAATATCGGCTTAGAAAAGTCAATTTTATCCCTTAATTCTTTATAGGTCTCTGCTGCTTTTTTATAAGCATAATTAAAATAACTTTGTATCGTGAAATAATTTATTGCTTCTTGTATTGAATCCTTATTATTCTTTAATAATTCTGCATTTCTTGGCACTAATATTTCTTTTCCAATACTGCTACCACTATATCGTCGATCTTCTAAATCTCTTTTTAAAAACAGTGTTCCTGAGGGGTTCATTTTTATAGGTATAATATCACCTTTATGTACTAATTTATTTAGCCTTTGCACACTAATTCCTAGGAATTCTGCAGCTTCTTTTGCAAACATTATTTCTTCGGCAATAATACTTTTTAATTTATCATCCATTACATTCTCCCTAAATACATTTAACACTATTTTATATCAATGGTTTAAAAAGTTCAACAGCTAGACTATTTATTAGATCTAATGTCTTTTAAAGACCTTTCAATATGTCTTTGAGCTTCTTTTTTTGCTAAAGCATCTCTTTTATCATATAATTTTTTCCCTTTAACTAAAGCTATTTGAACTTTAACTTTACCATTATCTTTTATATAAAAAGATATTGGTACAAGTGTTAATCCTTCTTCTTTAATTTTACCAATCAAGCGCATAATTTCTTTCTTATGCATCAATAATTTTCTACTTCTTAAAGGATCATGATTATTAATATTGCCTTCTTCAAAAGGACTAATATGAACTCCATCAAGGAAAAGCTCACCATTTCTTATATTTCCATAACTATCTTTAAGGTTAAGTCTTCTTTTCCTAAGTGATTTCATTTCAGTACCTGTTAATACAATTCCTGCTTCAAATTTTTCGATTATAAAATAATCATGATATGCTTTTCTATTTTCTGCAAGTTTAATCAACTGAATCACCTTCCTCTAGATTAAAATCTAAACGTCCTAGTAAAATATCAGCTTTAACGAGCTTCACTTTTAATTTATCACCAATTCTAAATCTAACTTTATTTCCTCCATCTCTTACCAACATTTCTTTTTCAAAAAATGTTTGGTAACCTTTTAAAGAATTAAAAGGAAGGAAACCTTCTGTCAGATTTTCTAATTCAATGAAAAGACCACTATTTATCATGCCTGAAATCTTACCATTAAAAGTGTCCCCTACAAATGATTTCATAAATTCCACACTTTTAATTTTATTGACTTCTCTTTCTGAACTCTCTGCAATTATTTCTTTTTCACTAGATTGTACAGCTGATTGATAAGCTTTTAAGTTAATTTTTGTTTTCTCATTCTCTCCAGGTAAGTTTTCTTTCATATATCTTTTTAAAAGCCTATGAACTTCAAGATCGGGATATCGTCTTATAGGAGAGGTGAAATGACAATAATAAATAACAGAAAGACCAAAATGTCCTAAAGGTTTAACATCGTACCTTGCATGGCTCATTGATCTTAATAATAAATTCATCATCATATCTTTCATTGGATGTTCATCAAGTTTTTCAATTATTTCTTGATATTGTTTCGAATGAATTTTACCATTACTATCTAACTTTAATTTGAAACCATATGGTTCAGCGACGGTATTAAAATTATTAATACCTTCAAAAGGAGGTTCTTCATGGACTCTATAAATACATGGTGCTGTTAACCAGAAAAGATGTTCTGCAACTGTTTCATTAGCTAACAACATAAACTCTTCAATGATTGATTCAGCCTGATTCCTAATTCGCTTAGATAAATCCACTGCCTTCCCTTTTTTATCAACAACTATTTTCAATTCAGGAAAATCAAAAAAAATTGCGCCTCTACTAGCTCTTTTTTTAGTTAAAATTTCTGATAATTCTGCCATTAAATCAAATAAAGGATATAGTTCTTCGAATTCCTCTAGCTGGGTAACATCATTATTATTAATGTTTCTTCTAAGGATATCTGTCACTTGTGTATATGTCATTCTTCTATTTACTTTAATTACAGAAGGAAATATCTCATAGTTTATTACTTTCCCTTTATTATCTACATTCATCATAGCTGTCATAGCAAGTCTGTCTTTATTTTGCTGTAAACTACAGATACCATTAGATAATTCAACTGGTAACATAGGTAATACCCGATCTGGAAAGTATACACTTGTTGCACGATTAAAGGCTTCTTTATCAATAGTGTCTTTCACACCAACATAATGACTTACATCTGCTATATGAACGCCTAATGTATAGCCATTTGTATTTTTCTTAATAGATACAGCATCATCAAAATCTTTAGCATCAGCTCCATCAATTGTTACCATTAGTAAATCTCTTAAATCTCTTCTAGATTCACTTTCTTTTTCAGTAACTTCATGTGCAGTTTTTTTTGCAGCCATAGACACTTCTTCTGGAAATTCTTTAGGTAGATTATATTTTATCATTATTTCTTCAATAGCCATATCAGCTTCATCTAAATCGCTTGAAAAGCCAATTATATCTACTTTACCAAAATTATTATTATCAGGATAAGTAATAATTTTACAAAAAACCCTATCACCTTTTTTTACTTCATATCCTTTAGTTCTATACTTTCCAAATATTTTGTCATCTATTGGAATAATAGTTATTTGTCCTTTATAAAAAATAGCCTCACCAATGAAGCTTTTCGTACCTCTATTGATAATTTTTTCAACTTTAGCTTCTTTATTCTTTCCACCCTTATTATCAACTAATCTAGCAAGTACTACATCATTATTTTGAGCATCTTTAAGGCTGTTATGCGGTATGAAAAACTCTTCTCTTGTGGCTTTCTCTTGGAAAAAACCAAATCCTTTTTCATTAGTAGTAATTTTGCCTAACATAAATCCTTTATCTTTAATTGATTTATATCTGCTTTTTTTTGTAGTATATAATAGCCCCAACTCAATTAAAGAATTTAAAATAGTTTCTAAAATAGGTTGTTCATCTTTTGTTATATTCCACATATCAACCATCTCTTCAAAATTCAATGGTTGATACGTCTTATCATTAATTTGTTCTAAAACATGTTCTTTATCCATAAGTTCTCCTTTTTTAAAAAAAGCTATTGCATGGCAATAGCTTTTTTATAGTAACTAATTTAACTGATTATGGCTAATAACAAGGTTAATACTATAAATAAAACTGATAAAACAATTGTCATTTTTTTCAATAGTTCTTCGGTCTTATTTTTACCATATCTATTATCTCCTTGTGCTGGAGCTTCACCTTGAAAGCCATCAGTTTTACTTGGTTGAAGTAATACTATTCCGATTAATAAGATTGAAATTATACCTATTGTTATAGATAAAAATATTTGCATCATGTGCCTCCTATTTATTTTTTAAATTATAGAACGTTTTTATACCTTTATATTCTGCAAGATCTCCTAATTCATCTTCAATTCTTAATAATTGATTGTATTTAGCAACTCTATCACTTCTTGAAGGTGCACCAGTTTTAATTTGACCTGCATTAGTTGCAACAGCTATATCAGCTATTGTTGTGTCTTCAGTTTCACCAGATCTATGTGAAATTATTGCAGTATAGCCAGCTTTTTGAGCCATTTCAATAGCATTTAAAGTTTCAGTTAAAGTTCCAATTTGATTAACTTTAATTAAAATAGAATTAGCAGTTTTACTTTCAATACCTCTTTCTAATCTTTTTGTATTTGTTACAAAAAGATCATCACCAACAATTTGCAATCTATCACCTAATAAATCAGTTTTTAATTTAAAGCCATCCCAGTCTTCTTCGGCCAGACCATCTTCAATAGAGATAATTGGATACTTTTCAATAAGTTCCTTATAATAGTAGATCATTTCTTCTGAAGTAAGTTCTCTACCTTCACCTTTTAGCTCATATTTTTTAGTTTTAATATTATAAATTTCTGTAGCTGCTGGATCCATTGCTATTTTGAAATCATCATTTAATTTGTAGCCTGCTTTTTCAATTGCTGAACAAATATATATTAAAGCATCTTCATTTGATTTTAAATCAGGAGCAAATCCACCTTCATCTCCTACGGCAGTGTTTAAACCTTCATCTTTTAATACTTTTTTCAAACTATGAAATACTTCTGCAGTCATTCTTAATGCTTCAGTGAAATTAGGTGCACCAACTGGCATTACCATAAATTCTTGAAAATCAACTGTATTATCTGCATGTTTTCCACCATTTAATATATTCATCATAGGCACTGGTAATTGCTTACTATTAACACCACCAATATATCTATACAAAGGCATACCTAAAGACTCAGCAGTCGCCTTAGCTACCGCTAAAGATACTCCTAATAGTGCATTAGCACCAAGTCTACCTTTATTTTCTGTACCATCTAATTCGCACAATATTGCATCAATACCTATTTGATCTTCACTATCTAATCCTATTAGTTCAGTAGCAATCTCACCATTAATATTATCAACAGCTGTTAGAACTCCTTTTCCAAGATATCTTTCATTATCACCATCTCTTAATTCTACAGCTTCAAATGCTCCAGTAGATGCACCACTAGGAACTCCTGCTCTACCCATAAATCCTTCTTCTAAATAGACTTCTACCTCAACAGTAGGGTTACCCCTTGAATCTAATATTTCTCTAGCGTATACGTCTGTAATAATACCCATATTTTATTTCCTCCTTTTATTTATCTTTTATTATTGAACTACCTGTCATTTCTTCAGGCACTTTTAAATCTAACAATTTTAATATAGTAGGGCTTATATCTCTTAATGATAAATTAACATCTTCTCTAACTTCGAAATCCTTATTACTAATAACTATAAAAGGAACTGGATTTGTTGTATGAGCCGTATGTGCTTCTTTAAGTTTTTTATTATACATATGTTCGCAATTTCCATGATCAGCTGTTACTAATAGAACACCATCTTGTTTTTTGACAGCTTCTTCTATCATTCCCAAGCATTTATCAACAGCTTCAACAGCTAATATTGCAGCTTTTAATTTACCTGTATGTCCAACCATATCTCCATTTGCAAAATTAATTATTACAACTTCATGCTTTTGTGCTTCTAAAACTTCCAACACTTTGTTTGTAACCTCAAAAATGCTCATTTCTGGTTTTTGATCATAAGTCGCTACTTTTGGAGAAGGAACTAGAATTCTATCTTCATTTTCGTTTGCTTTCTCAACACCACCATTAAAAAAGAAAGTAACATGTGCATATTTTTCTGTTTCTGCAATTCTTACTTGTTTTATATCTTCTTTGCTTAAATATTCTCCAAGAGTATTTTTCAACCTATCTGGAGAAAAAGCAATTGGAACTCCAAGATTTTCTTCATATTCTGTTAAACATACAAAATTAACTTTAATATTTTTTCTTGGAAATTCATTAAAATCTTCCTTGACGAAAACCTCTGAAATTTCTCTTGCTCTATCACCTCTAAAGTTGAAAAAAATAATAGAATCTCCATCTTCAATACCACTATAATCATCTATTACTGTTGGCAAAACAAATTCATCATTAATATCATTTTTATAGCTTTCATCTACTGCTTTTAAAGCAGTCTTCCCTTTTATACCATCACTAAAGGCCATTGCTTTATAACCTAGCTCTACTCTATCCCATCTTTTATCTCTATCCATAGCATAATATCTACCTTGTATTGTAGCTATTTTACCAAGTTCTAAATGTGACATGTAATTTTCAATAGATTCTATATATTCTTTTGCTGATCTCGGCGGAACATCTCTTCCATCCAATAACGCATGTAAATAAACTTTATCTAAATCTAAATTCTTAGCCATTTTTAGAAGAGCTTTAATGTGATTTATATGACTATGAACACCGCCATCAGACAACAGACCCATTAAATGAAGTGCTTTTTTATTTTTTTTAGCTTTAGTCATGTTTTCGATTAACACTTGATTTTTGAAAAAATTACATGTCTTAATTTCATTATCGATTTTTGTCAATTCTTGATAAACTACTCTGCCACTCCCTATATTTAAGTGACCAACTTCTGAGTTCCCCATTTGACCTGCTGGTAAACCCACATCTAGTCCTGATGTTATCAATTCTGTATTAGGAAATTCCTTTATAATTCTTCTATAATTAGGAATATTAGCTAACTTTATAGAATTATATTCTTTTGAGCTTTCTATACCCCATCCATCCAGTATTAATAGTACAACTGGTTTTATCATTCCTATCTCCTTACTTACATTCATTTATTATGTTAATAAATTCATATTTATTCAATGAAGCTCCACCAACAAGGGCTCCATCAATGTTATCACATTCAATAAAACTTTTTATATTAGTAATATTCACACTACCTCCATAAAGTATTGCAACTTCCTCTCCTGCATAATCTAAACTACTGATAGTCTCTCTTATAAATAGACACATTTCATTAGCTTCTTTTGCACTAGCCGTATTACCAGTTCCAATTGCCCATATTGGTTCATAAGCAATTTTTAGTTTAATAGCTTCTTTTTTTGATATGCTTTTTAGAGCTTTAAAAATTTGATTCTTAACAAATTCCTTCTCTAGTCCTTTTTGTCTAATTTCTAATGACTCACCGCAACATATAATTGGAGTTATATTCTGCTCTAGAAGTTTTAAGACTTTTCGATTAATAAGTTCATCAGTTTCTCCAAATAGCATTCGTCTTTCTGAATGACCAACAATACAATACTCAACTATTAAGTCTTTAAGCATATTTACACTAATTTCACCAGTATAAGCACCTGAATCAGCATCACTTACATTTTGTGCACCAATAGTTAAATAGCTCCCCATTAGTTTTTTTGAGAATTTATCTAAATGAGTAAAAGGAGGACAAATAACTACTTTTACTTTGTCATCATTTATCTCTTTTTTTAAGTCGCTTATTATATCAACACCTTCAGATATTGTTGTATTCATTTTCCAATTACCACAAACAAAAGGAACTCTTGATTTATTATCTAAAACTGCTAGTCCTGGTAAGATTTTACCTTCCATAAATGCTAAAGAAGCTCCACCACCTGTGGATATATGTGTCATTTTATTAGCTAAACCAGCCATATCTATAGCAGCGGCAGAATCTCCTCCACCAATTACTGTAATAGCTTCAGAATTAGCTAATGCTTCAGCAACACCAAATGTTCCTTTGGCGAAGGTATTCATTTCAAATACACCCATAGGTCCATTCCATATAACTGTTTTAGCTTTCATAACTATTTCTGTTATTTTTTTAACACTCTTGGATCCTATGTCTAAACCCATAACATTTGACCCAATATTTCTTTTATCTACAATTTCCCAATTTGCATCATTTGAAAACTTATCTGCAACTACTACATCATCGGGAAGTATTATTTTTACCCCTTTTTTCTTGCCTAAAGCTAAAATCTCTTTAGCCATGCTGACTTTATCCTCTTCTACTAAAGACTTTCCAGTATTATATCCTAAAGCTTTATAGAAGGTAAACATCATTGCTCCACCAATTATTAGTGTATCGACTTTGTTTATAAGATTAATTATTGCTCCAATTTTATCATCTACTTTAGATCCTCCTAAAATAGCTATAAAAGGTCTCTTAGGGTTTTCCATAACTTCTTCAAGAGTTTCCACTTCTTTTTTCATCAAGAATCCTAACCCTGATGGTAAGTATTTAGCTACTCCCATTGTTGAGCTATGTGCTCTATGAGAAGTCCCAAAAGCATCATTAATAAATATATCTCCTAAATCAGCAAGTTCTTTTGAAAATGCATCTTCATTTGCTTCCTCTTCTTTTCTAAATCTAGTATTTTGTAAAAGAATTACATCGCCAGCATTCATCTTTTCAACTAAAGCTTTTGTCTTTGAACTTACAACCCTATCATCATCAGCGAAAATAATTTTTTGACCTAATGTAGCTTCTAAATACTTAGCAACGAATTCTAAAGAATATGCTTTATTTGGCTTTCCTTTTGGTCTGCCAAAATGTGACATCAATATAACTTTTGCATCATTATCTAAAAGGTAATGAATTGTTTTTAAAGAAGCCATAATTCTTGCGCTATCAATTATTACTCCATCTTTTACAGGAACATTGAAGTCACACCTAACTAAGACTCTCTTATTTTTAACAATAAAATTTTCAATAGATTTTTTTAGCAATTCAAAGTCCTCCTATAGTCCTTTAGAGTTTATATAAACTGCCAAATCAGTACATCTTGTAGCATAACCTATTTCATTGTCATACCATGCAATTATTTTGGCCATGTTACCTTCTATAACCATTGTAGATAAACCATCTACACATGAAGATAATTTTAATCCATTATAGTCTCTTGAAACTAACGGTTCATCACTATATCCTAATATACCCTTAAGTTCATTTTCACTAGCCTTTTTTAAAACATCGTTAATTTCCTCTTTTGTTACATCTTTACTAAGCTCTACAACTAAATCTACTGCCGAAACATTTGGAGTAGGGACTCTCATAGACATTCCATTTAATTTGCCATTTAATTCAGGTAAAACTAAACCAACAGCTTTAGCTGCACCTGTAGAAGTAGGAATCATTGATAAAGCTGCTGCTCTACCTCTTCTAGGGTCCTTATGGTATTTATCTAGAAGTTGTTGATCGTTTGTATATGCATGAATTGTTGTCATCATACCTTTTACGATTCCAAATTTATCATTAATAACTCTTGCGACTGGTGCTAAACAGTTTGTGGTACATGATGCATTAGAAATAATATCATGTTTGTCTTTATCATATTTGCCTTCATTTACACCTAAAACAATAGTTAAATCTACATTTTTTCCAGTTGAAGAAATAATTACTTTTTTAACTGATCCTCCCAAATGACCTTCGCTAGCTAAACGATCTGTAAACTTGCCAGTTGATTCTAATACAATATCAACTCCTGCACTATCCCAATCTATATCTTTTGGTTCTCTACCATTTAAAATTTTAACTTTATTTCCATCTATAATAAGTTCTCGGTCACCAGTTTCAACTATACCCTCGTATGTACCATGTACAGAATCATATTTAAATAAATGAGCATTTGATGCTTCGTCCCTCAAGCTATTTATCGCAACAACTTGAACATCATCTCTTTTCAAAGCATCTCTTAGTACAAGTCTTCCAATTCTTCCGAAACCATTAATTCCTAATTTTAACATCAAAAAATATCCTCCTTATATTAAAATACTACCTATACATTATACACTAATTTTTTATCTAATTAAATAGAACTCTTAGATTAGATGCGATTTAATTCATACAAAATAATACTCGCAGCAACGCTAGCATTTAGAGATTCCATCTCTTTCTTAATTTCTATTGTGACAAAGTCATCAGCTAAATCTATAAATTCTTGAGTTAATCCCAAATTCTCATTACCAACACCTACTATAACCCTTTCAGAAAAAGTATAATCCATAATATTATTGCCACCTAGTGAAGCCCCAATTATGTTATAACCATGCTTCTTAAATAATTTTAACTCTTCTGTTTTAAGGTTAATAATAGGAATAGCAAAAACGCCTCCTAAAGTACTTCTTAAAACTTTATCATTATATATGTCTACAGTACCTGGCCCTATTATAATCCCACCTAAGCCAAAAGCTGCAGCAGATCTAATAATTGTGCCTAGATTACCAGGATCTTGTATTCCATCTAAAAAAAGTAACTTATCTTTGTTAAGAAAATTATTCAGCTTAACTTGAAAAAACTTATATACACCTATAATGCCTTGACTGTTTTCAGTAGTTGAAATTTTAGAAAATATTTTTTCAGAAACTACAACAACTAAATGTTGATAATTTGATAAGAATTCTGGTATTGTAATACCTTCTCTTATAATTATTATTTCTGGTTCTGTATGATATATTAGAGCTTCTTCTATACTCCTTTTACTTTCAAGCAAAAACTTACCCGCTTTATGTCTTTGTTTTTTACTCTGTAAAGATATTAATTCTTTTACCAGTTTGTTTTCTATTGATGATATTATATCCATTTTTCTCCTTAAAAGAAAAAAGACTGCTTACACAGTCTTAATTTAAAGATTTTTTTGCAATATCTGTAAGTTGTTTAAATCCATTAGCATCAGTAACTGCTAAATCTGCTAAAATCTTTCGATTGACTTCTACACCAGCTACTTTTAAACCACTGATAAAACGACTATATGATAATCCATTTATCCTGGCTGCAGCATTAATTCTTGTGATCCAAAGTCTTCTAAAATCACCTTGTCTTTTTCTTCTATGTGCATATGAATAGCTTAATGATTTCATCACCTGTTCATTAGCTGGTCTATATAATCTTGATTTTGAACCAAAATATCCTTTTGCAAGTTTTAATATTTTCTTATGTCTTTTATGTAACGATACGCTTGATTTTACTCTAGCCATATTTCATTCCTCCTTTTCTATCCTAAATGTATGGTAATAATTTTTTAATCAGCTTTTGATGAGTTTTATCTACAAGAACAGTTCCTCTAAGTTGTCTTTTTCTTTTAGGACTTTTCTTTTCTAGAATATGGCTTTTATTAGATTGCGCTCTTTTAAATAGGCCTGTACCTGTCTTTTTAAATCTTTTTGCAGCACCTCTATGCGTTTTCATTTTTGGCATTATTATTCCCCTCCTTATTTGTCACTTTTAGGTGATAAAATCATAATCATGTTTCTGCCTTCTCTCTTAGGAACTTTCTCAATATTTGAAATATCCTTAAGTAACTCAGAAGTCTTCTTGCATAATTCAAATCCTAACTCAGGATGATTCATCTCTCTACCTCTAAACATTATCGTAACTTTAACCTTATGTCCTTCAAGCAAAAACTTTTCAATGGCTTTGTTTTTAACATTAAAATCATGTTCTTCAATCCCTAATCTCATCTTGATTTCTTTTAAAGTTATTTGTTTCTGTTTCTTTTTGGCTTCTTTTTCCTTTTTTGCCTGATCAAACTTATATTTACCATAGTTCATTATCCTGCAAACAGGGGGTTTTGAGTTTGGAGATATCTCTACTAAATCCATATTTTTAGAAATAGCAAGTTCTAAAGCATCATTAGTATTCATAATGTTTAATTGTTCTCCATTTTCATCAATCACTCTGACTTCTTTGGCTCTGATCATTTCGTTAATTGAAACTTCTTTACTAATTATATTCACCTCTTCTATAAAAAATACAGCAGACAAACGCCTGCTGTACTATAAATTACTTTATTTTACCTTTTTGGTAATACCATAAGGTGAGAAACAGGCCGTTTCTACTTCTTTATTATTGTATACTTATTAGGTTATTATGTCAACATTATTGTTAACATTTAAATATCTTGAGGACTAGATATTTTTATGCCGCCCTTTGCCATCACAATCACTCTTTTTGTACCTGAAAAGTTACAAGTAATCAACGTAAGAGTTTTTTGTCCTGGCACATCATTTAAAACACTAAGATTTGTTGGTTCTATAGTTTTCTTTATATATACTTCATATTCATATACACCAATACGAGTATACACTATAATTTTATCTCCGACTTTAAAGTCTTTAATATTCTTGAAAAATGTATTATCATGTGCAGCTATAGCTGAAGTTCCTGTCTTTTCCCAAACTTGTTCAGTATTGTTCATATGACCAGCAGCTATAGAAAGAATATAATCACTTGTTCCTTCTTTTATAGCTATTCGCTCATTATTAAAAGCTGGAAATTCTAAAACACCAGTAGTATCGCCTTGAAGAATTTTTTTTGTTGGTTTCTCTGTTACAGGTGTTTTTTGTAAAGATACCATAAATTCATCAGTATGTTTTTCCATTTTTACTTCACTTATTTGATTTTGAGTAAAGAACCAAATGATTACTCCAATACCACTTATTATTAATAATATTCCGACAATCGTTAAAAATTTCCTAAGATTCATTAATTACCCTACCTTCCAGTATGGCCAAAACCACCACTACCTCTAGTAGTTACATCTAAATCTTTTACTACTTCAACATCCATAATATGCACAGGTGCAATTATTAATTGCGCCATTCGTTCAAGTGGTTTTAATACAAAATTATTTTCAGATAAATTTATTAAAGGACAAAATATTTCTCCTCTATAATCACTATCTACAACACCTACACCATTAGCTAATCCCACTCCATATTTTGCAGCTAAGCCACTTCTAGCATATATTAAGGCTACTGTATTTTTATTAACTAGACTTATTGCAATACCAGAAGGAATCAATTTACGCTCTCCAGGTTTTATAATTATTTCTTCAATAATTGCAGCCTTTAAATCCATACCTGCAGAACCTTCAGTTTTATACTCAGGCAATAAATCTACACCTTCGTATATTTCAGAAACAATTTTAACTTTCAATTTATCCATGTAATTCCTCCCATTTAACAGCTATTTTCTTTGTTCCTTTTGGCCCAAGAATACAAGCATTAAGATTTTCTTTCTTAAAATATCTTTTAATAAATATAGATATTTCTTTATATGTGATATTTTCAATAGAACTCACCATAGATTCAATACCTTTAAAACTATTATTATAAATATAATCTATAGCCATTTTAAACATAATGTTCTGTGGATTTTCAAAAGCCATTAAAATTTGGCTTTTAATCTGTTTTTTAGTTCTATTAAACTCTTCAACATCAATCCCAAATTCAAAAATATTATTTACTATTTCAAAAACTCCATCTAGTGCTAGTTCAAAATTTTCCACATTAGCTCCACCACTAATTAAAAGTTCTCCTGTGTTTTGATAGGCTGTTATGCAACTGCTAATGTCATAGCATAAAGATCTTTTTTCTCTCAATTCTTGGAAAAGATGTGAACTACTACTTCCACCAAGTATATTATTTAATAACACTAATATATTGTAGTTAGGATTTTTCTTCCCCAAACCTTCCATTCCTATAGCGAAATAAATTTGATTAATATTAGATTTTTCAAAAACCTTTATACCAAAATTATTTGATTTTTCTAGAATGTTTGGATTTATAGTGTCCCCTTTATAATATATCAATTTAGAAAACAATTTTTCAATTAAACAAATTAAACTCTCATCATAATTTCCCGTTACTGTAATTATAATATTTTCTGGACGGTAATGCTTTATAAAATATTCAAGTAAAATTTCTTTATTAATTTTTGCTAGGAGCTTTTTATTCCCCAATATACTATAACCTAATTTTGTGTTTTTAAATAAGTTCTTAGAAAACTCTTCTTGAATAAAACTATCAGAATCATCCTCATACATGTTTATTTCTTCTAATATTACTTTTTTTTCTTTTTCAATTTCTAATTCATCAAAGTTACTATTTGTAATCATATCAAAAAGGACATCTAAAGCTGTTTCCGCTTCTTCCTTTAAAGTTTTAGTATAAAAAGCTGTAAATTCATAAGTTGTATAAGCATTAATAATACCACCTATACCATCTATTTCTTGAGCAATTTCTTTTGCACTTCTTTTTTTCGTTCCTTTAAAAAGCATGTGCTCCAAAAAGTGAGCACAGCCGTAGTTCTTATCTATTTCATTTTTCGTTCCTGATTTTACAAATATACCAATATTTGTAGTAAAAATATTTTCTATTTTATACGATAATATTTTCAGTTTATTATCAAGTTCTATTTCTTTGTACAAAAATTATTCCCCTACTCTAATGAAAGAAAATAAAAGTACACTGGTTGTTTACCTTCATAGACTAAAACATCCAAGTCTTTATATTTGCTCTCGATTCGCTCTTTTAATTTATTTGCCTCTGCTTCACTTACCTTATCACCATAATAAATCGTCATTATTTCATTATCATCATAAGCTTGTTTTAAATATTCATCAACAGCTTCATCAATTGTATTTTTCGCTGCAATAATAGAATTTCCTCTAATTGCTAGAATTTGATCTTTTTTTATTTTCAAGCCATTATTTTTAGTATCTCTTACTGCATATGTAATTGCACCAGTATCAACTGTGTTAAAAGCCTCTTTCATCAATAATAGGTTTTCTCTAGAATTTTTTTCTTCATTAAAAGCTAAAATACTTGTAAAACCTTGTTGTATATTAACTGAAGGAACTACCACAATTTTCTTATAATTATTTAATGCAATCGTTTGTTCCGCAGATAAGATAATGTTTTTATTATTCGGGAAAACATATACAACCTTAGCTGGGACAGCATCAATGGCTTGTTGTATGTCATGAGTACTAGGATTCATTGTCTGTCCACCATCAAGAACTGCATCTACCCCCATACTTTTAGCTATATCAGCAAGTCCTATCCCTGGAACAACCATTACAAAACCATAATCTTTAAATTTAATAGGTTTTTTTTCTATTTTTTTACTTTTTGCAAGAAATTGTTCCTTCATATTCTCTATTTTAATATTTGTTACATTGCCAACACTTAAGGCATAGTCTAATACTTTTCCTGGTACATTTGAATGTATATGGACTTTAGCTATACCTTCAGCAACTATTGTAACTAAACTATCTCCTATATCAGGATCATCTAATTTATTTCTTAATATTTCATTATCTACTTTAGGATCTAAGATTATGAACTCTGTGCAATAAGTATATTTAATATCATCTATATTGTGATAAGTTTGGTCAACAATTGGTGAATCAATAACAATATCCTGAGTATCCACAACTAGAGATTGTCCCATAGCTGTTTTATACATACCTTCAAGTATTATTAATAAGCCATAACCTCCAGCATCGACTACCCCTGCTTCTTTTAGTACAGGTAACAAGTTTGGTGTTTCATCAAGAGCTATTTGACCAGCATTTATACTTTGTTCTAATACAAAATACATATCATTCTTCTTTTTAAGAGCTTCTTCTGCTCCTTCACTAATACCATCCATAACAGTTAATATCGTCCCTTTAACAGGTTTTTTTACCGCTTTATAAGCTATTTCTGTTCCTATTTTGAAACATTCAGATAAAACAGCTCCATCAACTGCTCCTTTTCCATGCATACCAACAGATATTCCTCTAAATATTTGTGATAGTATAACACCAGAATTTCCTCGTGCACCTAATAAAGCACCTTTTGAAAGTGCTTCAGCAAATTCCGTGAAGTTTTTAGGTTCACTCTCTTCAATTGTTTTTATAGCAGAATGCATAGTTAAATACATATTAGTACCAGTATCGCCATCTGGAACGGGAAATACATTAAGATTATTCACTTCTTCTTTTTTATTTTCTAAATAGGCTAATGCACCTATAAATATCTTTTTTATTTCACCTACATCAGTTATCGCTTTCAATAATAAAATCCTCTTTCTTAATTTACTATAGCTATATCATCTACATAAATATTTATAATTTTTTCCATATGAGGAATATAGTGCTCTACTGCATAACTCACTTGATCCATAATATTTTGAGCAATTGCATCAATTTTACCACCATAAGCTAAAATAACATGAACATTAATTTCACATAAACCTTCTTTGTATACAACTTCTACACCTTTATCATATTGTTCTTTACCTAAAAATTTTTGTATACCTTCTTTGAAATTTTTGGAAACCATTCCTACAACACCATAACACTCAACTGCTGCTTTGCCGGCTACTTTGCTAACTAAGTTCTCAGAAATATCAATTTTACCCTCTTGTGTTATTTTAAGTTCTACCATTCCAAATTCCTCCCTCATTAAGAAACTATCTATTTCTTATTATTATATCAGATATATTAAAAATAAAAAACCTCGTAAACTTATATTATTTTCAAAATATGAACTTGATTTCTTATTTTACATTTGCTATAATTTTAGAGTATTGATATATGATATATTTCGTTTGTGATAGGAGGTGCCAAATATGGCAAAATGCGAGATTTGTGGAAAAGGTCAAATGTCCGGTAATAATGTTAGCCACTCTCATGTTAAAACAAAAAGAAAGTGGAACCCAAACATTCAACCAGTAAAAGCTACAGTTGCTGGAGCTTCAAAAAGACTTAATGTATGCAGCCGATGCCTACGTTCTGGCAAAGTGGAAAGAGCTTAATAGACAACCTAGTGTTGTTTTCTTACTGGAACAAACATTTTAATATAGTCTTAAATTTAAATGAGCAGGTTAACCTGCTCATTTTTATTTTTATATGTCTGTAATCTTTGGCTCAATAACTTTGTCAGTAATAATTTTTATTTCTGTTATGTCTTTTTTTACTATTTCAGGAAGAGTTATATCAATTTTTGTTATAGTCCCCTCGCTATCTTCAATTTCCAGCACATTTGAAACTTTATCTGGATCAAAAAAATCAAAAACAATCTCTAAAGAATCACCTTTATTTAAACTTGGTTTATGAAATCCATTCAAAGGATAATATGATAATTTATCATCATCAACTAACCTCACATAACTAAAGGGATCAATATCTTTTCCTGAAAAAACACCTGCCATTACTTTAATTTTTGCTTTATTATCCTCTACAGTAGTGCTAGTAACAGCATATCTTACATCAACTTCTACTGATTTTTTATTATCTTTTATTACCAATATAATAATTGAAGCAACTGATAATAACAATAATAATATAGATAACAGAATTATCAGCTTGTTTTTCACAACTAACTCCTTCTATTCTTTTTCCAACATAGCAGCTTTTCTAGAAAGTTTTAATCTACCTTTATCGTCAAAACCTAAAGCTTTCACTAATATTTCGTCCCCTTCTTTCACTATGTCTTCTACTTTATTCACTCTATTTACATCTAATGCAGATATGTGAACTAATCCTTCTCTACCAGTATTTCCATAAACTCCTTCAATAACTTCTACAAAAGCTCCAAAATCTGTTACTTTTTTAACTTTTCCTAAATATACTTTGCCAACTTCTACTTCTGCGCATATTTTATTTAAAATATTTATTGCTTTATCTAATCCTTCTTGTGCAACCCCTGCAATTTCAACTCTTCCACTATCATCAATATTAATTGCTACGCCTGTATCTTCAATAATCTTCTTAATCATTTTTCCACCAGGTCCAATGATTTCTCTGATTTTATCAGGATGAACATCCATAGATATAATTTTAGGTGCATACGGTGATAATAATTCTTTATGTGATTTTAATGTTTCATTCATAATATCCATTATATGCATACGTCCTGCCTTTGCATGTTCAAGTGCTGTTTCTAATATTTCTCTACTGATTCCATCTATTTTAATATCCATTTGTAAAGCTGTTACTCCATCTTTAGTTCCAGCTACTTTAAAGTCCATATCTCCTAGATGATCTTCCATACCTTGGATATCAGTAAGAATCGCAATTTTATCACCTTTTTTTATTAGGCCCATTGCTATTCCTGACACTTGTCCTAAAATAGGAACACCAGCAGACATCAATGAAAGAGAACTTCCACATACACTACCCATAGAAGTAGAACCATTGGAGCTAAGCGCTTCAGATACCACTCGCATCACATATGGAAAATCTTCTTGTGAAGGTAAAACTGGAATAATTGCTCTTTCTGCTAAATTACCATGTCCAATCTCTCTTCTTCCAGGACCTCTCATAGGCTTTGTTTCACCTACACTAAAAGCGGGGAAATTATAATGATGTATATATCTTTTTGAAGTTGCTGTATTTATATCGTCAATTATTTGTTCATCACTATTAGGTCCTAATGTTACTACACTTAGAACTTGTGTCTCACCTCTAGTAAATAAAGCTGATCCGTGAGTTCTAGGAAGAACATCAATCTCACATGTAATTGGTCTAACTTGAGTCAATTTTCTATTATCAATTCTTATTTGTCTATCTAACATTAAATCTCTAAATGATTCCTTTTCAATTTCACCAAATAATTCCTTAAACCATCTCATTTGTTCTGGTTGTCCAGCTAGAACATCATCTTTATCAGCAAAATAGTCTTTAACTAATGATTCTTTTAAAAGACTTAATTTTTCATCTCTTGGTTGTTTAGCAAGATTTTCAGATAGAATTTCTTCTATACTTTGATTAACTGCAGGAGTTATTACAGATTTAAAATTCTCAATAACTTTTTGGTCTTTTTCTTCTGGTGTGTATACAAATTTATTCTTACATAGTCCAAGTTTATCAGCTTCATTTCTGAAGTCTACAATAAAATCAACTAATTTTTTAATTTCTTCATGTCCAAATAAGATAGCTTCTAACATAATACTTTCAGGTACTATTTTAGCACCAGCTTCTACCATCATAACTGCATCTTTAGTCCCTGCTACTATAAGATTTATTAGCGATACTTCCCTTTGCTCTAAATTTGGGTTTATAATAAATTCTTCATTAATATAGCCTACTCTTACAGCACCTATCGGACCATTAAATGGTGCACTTGATAGGTGTAAAGCAGCTGAAGCTGAGTTCATCGCCAAAATATCTGGTTCGTTATCATCTTCTACTGATAAAACTGTACAAACGATTTGAATATCATTTTTATAACCATCTGGAAATAAAGGTCTAATAGGTCTGTCTATTAATCTAGCTGTAAGAATAGATCTTTCTCCAGCTCTGCCTTCTCTTTTAATAAAGCCACCTGGTATTTTCCCTGCAGCATACATTTTTTCTTCTACATCAATAGTTAGGGGAAAGAAGTCAGTTCCTTCTCTTGGTTTTTTAGCTACTGAAGCAGCGGCTAATACTACTGTATCACCATATGTCCCTAATACAGCCCCAGATGCAAGTTTTGCCATTCTTCCTGTCTCCAGTGTGAATGTGTCATTTCCTAATTGAATTTTTTTAATTAATGGATTGTTCACTTGGTTTCCTCCAAATCTTTCTCTTCATTTCATTCTTCTATATAATCTCCTTAATTGTACCTTAATTTCCCTTTTCAAGCAATAGTAAAGGGAAGCTAGTTAAATAGCTTCCCTTTATTTAAATTATAATTTAAATATTATTATTTCATTTTATATTTATTACTTTTATAATACTCTAATAAAATAGAAAAAGTTACTGATCCCATAAGACCAACTGTAAAAGCAATAGTTAAATTTCTATATATATTTTGTTTTATAGGTTCTTCAGGAAAAATGGGTCTTTCAATTACTGTGAATTTCCATTCTGGATAATATTGGTTGGCTACTTCTATAAACGCAGTTTGATATGCTTGAATTCCTAAATATGCATAACTAGGTTTTTCACTAATAATATTAAAGTTAATAATCATTGTCCCATCATCCAACTCTACATTTAAAGCTTCAGTATATTCATCAGAATCCATTTCACCAAACTTTAAAGCTGCATTTTCCGCTACAGAATTTGTCCTAGCTATACCAATAAATGTAGCCATTGGGTTTGAATAATTATTCATGTCAATCAATCCAGTATCCATAGTATTATCCTTCACTGCTATCACCTTCATATTTGCTTCATATCTTTGTTCAAATGTAACAGTACTTATAATAAATGTTGCAATTACTACTGAAATTGTAATAACCATTATGAGTATCCAGTTTTTTTTAATTTTTTTTAATAAATCAATATAATCTATTTCTTTTTCAGTTATTTCTTCCACAATATCTCCCCCATTTTAATTAACTATATTTATAATTCCAAATACATAATTATGATTATAACATAGATTTTAAAATTTGTAATTATTATCATAATTTTATGTCTAGTAGTGATAAATTTATTTCATTATTAACTATTAATCTTAGAAATAAAAAGCAAACACAGTGTAAACTATGTTTGCTAGCTAAAATTTATATTATTATAAATTTACTTTCTTAAACCAAGTCTTGTAATAATACTTCTGTATCTATCAAAGTCATTTTTCTCTAAGTAATTTAAGAATCTTCTTCTTTGACCAATAAGCATTAATAAGCCTCTTGTAGTATGAAAATCTTTTTTATGTATTTTCAAGTGTGCTGTCAAATAAGTAATTCTGTTTGTGAGTAAAGCGATTTGAACCTCTGGTGAACCAGTGTCCCCTTCTTTAGTTTTATACTTTTCTATGATATCTTTCTTTTCAATCTTTTCCATTATTCTTCCTCCTAAATTAATTATCCCTAAAAGCCTCGTCTAAGGTCGGAGATCCTTTAACCAAGCCTAAAGTTCACTATATTATTCTATAACAAAATAATACAAAAATCAATACTTACCCAACTTATTGTTCGAAACTGATTCTAAAGCTCTAATTTTATCAATTTTAAGTTCCTCAACAAGAGCATCTACAGATGAAAACTTCTTAACATGTCTTAAATAATCGATAAAATAGATAGAAATTAACTCATCATAAATATCTTCATCAAAATCGAATAAATTAACCTCCACAACTAGTACTTTTTCTCTGTCTTTGAACGTTGGTTGAAAACCAACATTACAAAATCCAGCATAATTGCAACCTTTCACATCTGCTAAAATACTATAAACTCCAGGTTTAGGTAATAGTTTATTACTTTCAACTTGTAAATTAGCAGTTGGATATCCAATCTTCTTTCCTATTCCATGACCTTTTATCACTTTTCCTTCAAGAGAAAACAATCTACCTAAGAATTCATTAGCTTCACTAATTCTGCCTTCAGTAATATAATTTCTTATTTGAGAAGAACTTACAACCTTATTTCCTATCTTATAGGCTGGCATAATCACAGCTTTAAAACCAAGCTTTTCAGCAAAAGAAACAATATCTGCACTATTACCACTAGCGTTTTTTCCAAAATGATAGTTATAGCCTACTACAACATTGCTTACATTTAGTCTTTTAACTAAAATATCTTTAATAAATAACTCTTTAGGCATTGCTGCAAATTCTTTATTAAAATCAATTATCAAAAGACCATCAATTCCTAATTTACAAAGATTAGCTAATTTTTCATTAAAAGTTTGTAATCTTTTAAAAGAAGGATTTTTTATAGACAGAGGATGGGGTTCAAACGTAACCACTACAATTTTATCACCTAAACTTAAACCAACTTTAATCAATTCAAGGTGTCCTAGATGCAAACCATCAAAATTACCTAATATTGCAGTTACTTTACCTTCAAATCTAAACTCTTCGATACCATTAAAGACAATCATCATACACCTACATTTTTTATTATTCTCAATATTCCGTCAGCATTTTTCAATATACAAACTAAATTATCATGATAAATACCTGCAAAAATTGTTTGATTCTCTACTGTAAATTTATTTTCTATTTTCTGCCCTTGTCTTATTTTTAAATATGAATCTTCATCAAGTTCAATCTGTACCATTTGTTCAACTATTGCCTCTCTGATAGGTAAAATAAACTTTGTATCTTTAATTGAGACCATCTCAGCTATAACATCTAATTTCATACTATCTTTTAACATAAACTGACCAACTTGAACTCTCGTTAAATTACCCATAACAGCCGGTACTCCTAATAAGTCCCCAATATGCACACACAAAGTACGTATATATGTTCCTTTTGAAACACCTGCTATAAAATCAGCACGCCAAAACCCATCAAAGAAATGTAAATTCTTTGTTAAAGATAATTTCATAATATCAATATTTCTGATAGGTCGTTCTACTTCAATCCCTGCTCTAGCATACTGATAAAGTTTTCTGCCTTTAACTTTAACACTAGAGTACATTGGAGGCTTCTGAGTAATTGATGTCCCTGATAAGTGCTCACAGACATCTCTGAGTTTATATTCATCAAGAGACTCTTCAAGATAATCAACTTCTTTAAGAGAACCATGTATATCTTCTGTATCTGATTCAATACCAAATACAACTTCACCTTGATAAACTTTATATCCATCACCAATATATTCTAGTACTCTAGTACCATTTCCTACTCCAACTATTAGAACTCCCTCAGCTTCTGGATCTAAAGTTCCTGCATGCCCAATTTTTTTTAAACCTAGTATCTTTCTAAGTTTATGTATGACATCATGTGAGGTCATACCTTTTTCTTTATAAACGTTAATTATTCCATTCATTATTTTTTAAACCTTCAACAATTCTGTTCAAAGCAAATTTCATGGCCTGGTCCATTGGTTTTTTAATTCTAAAGCCTGCGGCTCTTTTATGACCGCCTCCACCAAATATTCCAGCTAATTTATTGGCATCAATAGAACCTTTAGTTCTAATAGAAACTTTAATTTCATCTTTTATAAATTCTTTGAATAAAAGTGCAACTTCACAAGCTGCCACCTTTCTAGGGTAATCTACATAATTTTCTATATCACCAGAGGTAAGTCCATTAGATAAGACAGTATCATAAGACAAATAAGTATAAGTAACAAAGCCATCCATTAGAATGTCCATATTATTTAAAATAGTTTTTAAACCATTCATTTGCCCTACACTCTCATTTTCATAAAGATATTTTCTCATACTATTAAAATCAGCTTTCATTTCATGAAGAATACTCACTAATGCTACAGTTACTCCTGTAGTAGCTTCATAGGTTAAGTTGCCCGTATCAGTCATTATACCTGTATATATAGCAGTAGCTGCATTCTTTGTTATATACCCAAACATATCAAAGTAAACACTCCCAACTATTTCTGATGTTGCTGCCATATTGGGAAATACAAAATTATTATCACCAAAATAGTCATTGCTAACATGATGATCTATATTCACTATATTCTCATAATTAGGAAATATTTCTTTTAAAGAAAAACCTATTCTATCAATCTTAGCAGAATCCATAACAAAAACATTATATCTGTCTAATCTCTCAGTTTCTTCTAATTCATCTATGCATTTAATCTTAATATCATTTTCTAAAAAACGATACTTAGCAGGAATGCTTTCCTTATTAACAACTATAGGATTAAATCCCATTTCTTTTAGTAAATAAGCCATACCAATTGATGAGCCAATGGCATCACCATCTGGCGATTCATGACTAACAATCATAACGGGTGTTTTCACTATTTTTTTAAGATATTTCTTCAATTCATTCATATCTATTCTTTCTCTTCTTCTTCTTCTTTGATGCTTTTTAAAATCTTATTAATCTTAAGGCTATAATTCAAGGTGTCATCTATAAAAAAGGCGATTTCAGGTACTATTCTTAATTTTAATTTCATACCAATTTGTTTTCTAATAAAACCTTTACCTTTATTTAATACTTCTAAACCTACCTTGGCTTTATCTTCCTCTAGGTGACTTATAAAAATTTTAGCAAATGATAAATCCTTAACTACTTTCACATCAGTAATAGTAATCATATGTAACCTTGGATCTTTAAGATCTTCTCTTATAATCTCTGCTAATACTTTCATTAATTCACCTTCTAGTCTTTGACTACGATGATGTTTTTTTATCATAATACACTCCTAATCTAACTTTCTGGCTACACTTTCTAATATATAAGCCTCTATCACGTCACCTACTCTAACATCGTTAAACCCTACAACGCTTAATCCACACTCATAGCCTTGAGCTACTTCTTTTACTTCATCTTTAAAACGTTTCAGAGAATCTATATCTCCTTCGTAGATAATTATTCCATCTCTTAGAACCCTTAATTTAGAATTATTGGTAACTTTTCCATCAATTACATAACAACCTGCTATTAGGCCGATTTTAGGAACTTTTATTACTTGTCTTACTTCAACTGAACCAAGTTCAACTTCCTTAATCTCAGGAGCCAAAAGTCCACTTATTGCTTTTTTAATGTCATCAATTACTTCATAAATAACTCTATACAAGGTAATATTAACCGCTTCTTCTGCAGCTAGTTTTTTAGCATTGTTATCTGGTCTAACATTGAAACCTATTATCAATGCTTCTGAAGACATTGCAAGCTTAACATCTGTTTCTGTAATAGCCCCTACACCTTCATGAATAATATTAACTTTCACTTCATCACTTTGTATGTTTCTTATTGACTGGCTTAAGGCTTCAACAGAACCATTCACATCACCTTTTACAATAATATTTAATTCTTTTAGTTGACCTTCACTAATTTTTTCAAATAAGTTTTCTAATGAAACCATTTGATTTTTTCTTCCACGTTCTTCTCTCTTAACAATTTTTCTTTGGTCTGCTAAGTAAGCTGCCAATTTTTCATCTTTTACTGCTTGGAATATATCTCCAGCTTCAGGAACCACAGATAATCCTAAAACTTCTACTGGCGTTGCTGGTCCAGCACTTTTAATATTTTTACCAGAATCATTTAGCATAGCTTTGACTTTCCCATAAGCTTCTCCAGCTAAAATCATATCTCCTATTTTTAATGTTCCATTTGTAATTAAAAGTGAGGTTACTGTTCCTTTTTCTTTATCTAATTTTCCGTCAATTACAAAACCATCGGCTAATCTATTAGGATTTGCTTTTAATTCCAGCATTTCAGCTTGTAATTGAATCATTTCTAAAAGAGTATCAATATTTTCATTGTTTTTCGCAGAAACTTGAACGAAAATTGTATCTCCACCCCATTCTTCTGATACTAAACCATATTCTGTTAATTGTTGCATAACTCTACTTGAGTCAGCACCCTCTTTATCAATTTTATTTACAGCAATAATAATAGGAACTTCAGCTGCTTTAGCATGATTTATTGCTTCTATTGTCTGTGGCATAACTCCATCATCAGCAGCAACAACTAGAATAGCTATATCAGTTATATTAGCTCCTCTTGCACGCATAGATGTGAATGCAGCATGACCAGGTGTATCGATAAAAGTGATTTTCTTTCCACCATGATGAACTTGATATGCTCCAATATGTTGAGTTATTCCACCAGCTTCAGTAGCTATAACATTAGTTTTTCTTATGGCATCAAGTAATGAAGTCTTACCATGATCAACGTGTCCCATAACTGTAACAATTGGTGGTCTGCTTTTTAATGTTTTTGGTTCATCTTCTGTCACCACTAATTCAGTTTGTCTTTTTAATGATTTAAATTCAATTTCTTCAATTCCATATTCAGTTGCTATTAATGAAGCAGTATCAAAATCAATAAATTGATTAATTGTAGCCATAACTCCTAATGTCATTAGTTTTTTAATGATTTCTGCTGATGCTTTATTTAGTCTCATTGCTAAATCTTTGACCTGGATTTCCTCACCTATTGTTACTTTTTTGAGATTAACTTCAATTCTTTCAACATCAGATTTTTGTCGTTTATTCTTATGTCTTTTATTACGCTTCCATCTATCATCACCAACCGTACCCATTCTATTGCTTTTATATTCAACTTTAGTTGTACCTGGCTTTTTAGGTTCCTCTTTTTTCTTAAAATCTTTCTTTACAGGAGTTCCCGGAACCTTATTTGCTGCTGTTTCAATTTTCGGTTTTTCACCTAAAGGTCTTGGTTGTTGTGGTGGTCTATCACCTTGTGGTCTAGATTGTTGTGGTGGTCTATCACCCTGTGGTCTAGATTGTTGTGGTGGTCTATCTCCTTGTGGTCTAGATTGTTGTGGTGGTCTATCACCCTGTGTTCTAGGCTGTTGTGATGGTCTATCACCTTGTGGTCTAGTCTGTTGTGGTGATCTATCCCCTTGTGGTCTAGACTGTTGTCCAAATTGATGTGATCTTTCTGAACCTCTCTGAGGAGTCTTATGCACAGTAATTTCCTCTATAACTTTATCCTTAGCCTTTTTTTCATTTTCAATTTTTTTGGCCTCAATAATCCTAGCTTGCGCCATTTTCTTTTCTATTTCGGCTCTTTTTTCTTCTTCTTTTCTATGAGCTTTCTCTCTTAATTGAGTATAGTACCCTTCAATTTTTTCTACGTCTTCGTCAGATAATACACTCATGTGGGATTTCGCTGGAATACTTAACTTTTCTAAAATCCAGACGATTTCTTTATTTGTAACGCCTTTTTCTTTGGCTAATTCATATATTCGTTTAGACATTCTTTCATCTCCTTTTCTATATCTTCAAATTAGTTTGAGCTAATCTGATTGGTTAATTCAACAATTATGTCATCGGACAACTTCTCGCCTAATGCTCGTTCTATAGCCTTCTTTCTAATTGCTTCCTTAAGACAATCAGCATCATGACAGATATATGCACCTCTACCAGGTTCTTTACCTTTTATATCAATTACCAAAACCCCGTTGGGTTTTCGCACAACTCTAATTAAGTTAATTTTATCAGTCTTTAAACCACAACCAATACATGATCTTTGAGGTATTTTCCTTGTTTTAACCATTTTTTTATAAATCCTTTAAATACTTAACTTGTTCATCGCTAATTATATCAATCTTCCATCCAGTTAATTTTGCAGCTAATCTTACATTTTGACCATCTTTACCAATAGCAAGAGAAAAGATATCATTAGAAACCAATACCTTGGCTTCGTTTATCTCTTCATTCAAAACAACATCCAATATTTGAGCTGGCGCTAAAGCATTACTAATATAGTCTTCAATTTTTTCTGAATATTCAATGATATCAATTTTTTCACCAATATCTTTCGTGCTGCCAAGTTCATTTAAAACATTACCAATTCTACTACCTCTTGTTCCAATGCATGCACCAACAGGATCAACATTTTCTTGAGTACTAAAAACTGCAATTTTAGTTCTCGAACCAGCTTCTCTAGCAATTCCTTTTATAAGTACTGTTCCATCATGAATTTCAGGCACCTCAAGTTCAAAGAGTCTTTTTATTAAATCTTTATGTCTTCTTGATATTGTAATTACTGGGTTTTTAGTAGTTTTCTTTACATTAACCAAATAAACTTTTAATCTTTCACCAATATGATATCTTTCATTATCCACTTGTTCTTCAGGTGGTAATATAACTTCACCATTGCCTATAGTTAAGAAAACATTATACTTATCATTTTTTTCATCTTCCTTATTTACAGGTGATATTCTCGATATTATACCACTAACTAAATCTTTTTCTTTTTTAGAAAACTCATCAAAAATATTTGTTCTTTCAATTTCTCTTATTTTTTGAGTTATTATTTGTTTTGCTGTTTGAGCGACCATTCTTCCCATAGTTTTAGTGTCCATCTCAACTTCTTCTTTAATCACGTCTCCAATAGATGCATCTTCAATTTTGCTTTTTGCATCTTCTAAAGAAATTTGACTATCAGGGTCCATAACTTCTTCAACTACGTCTCTCATATAATAAATTTTAATTTCTCCATTTGTTCTATTCAGTTCAGCTTTAAAATTATCAAAAGGAGTTTTCACATCTAATTTTTCATGCTTATGATCTGTAGCATGCTTTCTTTTAAGACCCATAACAATTGCAGTTTCAATAGTATCAAAAAGCATTTCGGAACTTATCCCCTTATCCTTTTCTAAATCTTTAACTGCTTCAATCAATTTTTCGTTCATTTTTTCCTCCTAATAATCAAGTAAAATATTAGCTTTGCTAATATTTGCTTTTGCAAACGTTATTTCTTCATTATTAACCTCTAATATTAACTCATCATCATAGTTAATAAGAATGCCAATATATTTTTTCTTTTTTTCTATAGGCTTGTATAGACTTATTTCAATAGTCTTACCAATATTTTCATAATAGTCCTTATCCTTTCGCAATGGTCTTTCAAGTCCAAGAGATGACACTTCAAGAACATATTGAATTTGTATATATTCCTTCTCATCTAGAATATCTTCCACATATCTACTAACTTTCTCACAATCATTTATATCTATACCTTCAGGTTTATCTATAAAAAATCTCAAAAACCAATCTTGACCTTCTTTTACATACTCTATATAAACAAGTTCATAACCTAGTTCAAGAACTAGTGGTCTAAAATCATCTTCTATTTTTTGACTAACTGACATACATAAATCTCCTTCTTTAAACGAAAAAAGTGGGCTTTCCCACTTTTAAAACTAATCTACCTCTAAATTATATACCTTATCTAGTAAAAAAGCAATCTTTAATCCCTTTTTTTTGCTCTAGGATGGGCCTGTTCATAAGTCTTCTTTAATTGATTTTTAGTTATATGTGTATATATTTGAGTAGTGGATAAACTCTCATGTCCTAAAAAAGTTTGTACTACTCTTAAATCAGATCCTCTTTCTAAAAGATGTGTAGCAAAGCTATGTCTAAATGTATGAGGGGAAATACTAAGTGTCGTTGACACTTTATTAATATATTTTTCTAATAATGCTCTTACTGTACGATCACCTAGTTGCTTTCCTCTTACACCATAAAAAAGGTATTCACCCTTGTCATCTAAAAAACCAGATTCATAATAATCATTTATTGATTTTATTGCATAACTACCTATTGGTACGATTCTTTCTTTATTCCCTTTTCCTGTAACATGAATAGTCCCTAAATCTAAATCAATATCTTTTGTTTTAATTGATACTAACTCACTTACTCTTATCCCTGATGCATATAGCACCTCCATAATCGCTCTATCTCTTAACCCAATAGTTGTAGATAAATCTGGAGCTTGCATTAATGCTTCTACCTGGTATTCATACATAAATTTAGGTAAGCTCTTATCTAGTTTTGGAGATATAACATGTATCATAGGATTAGATTCTATTAATTCCTGTCTAGTTAAAAACTTAAAAAAAGACCTTAAAGTTGCAATTTTTCTAGACATTGTTCTTTTTTTGTAGCCTGTTCTATTTAAATAGTTTATAAATTTTCTAATTAAATGATGATCTATATTATTAAAATTGACATTTAAGTCAATAACCTTACCAGCCTCATCCTTAACTTGCTCAGCATCTTTCAAATTATCTGCTAGCCATAAAGAAAAAACTTCTAAATCCTTTTTATATGCAGTTATAGTATTGTTAGAATATCTTCTTTCATTTTGAAGATACTCCATAAAATGCTTAACCATAATAAAAAAATTATCCATTATTTAAACCCTTTATAAATTCTTCTAAAAAATTCAGACTTCTTGTAGCAAGTTTTTCTTTCTTTAGTTTCTTGTCTCTAATTTGTTCATCTAAAGGTGGTAATAAACCAAAATTTGCATTCATTGGTTCTAGTTTATGAGAACCTTTATCAGTACTTATATATTTCATTAAAGCACCAACCATTGTTTCTTTTGGAAAATTCAAATAACATTTGTGTTCTATTTTATTAGCTATTTGCATAGCACACACTAAACCACTTGCCGCACTTTCAACATAACCTTCAACACCTGATATTTGACCTGCTATAAATACATTGTTAAAGTTTCCTAGGTTCCCAAATTCAGTTAAAACCTTAGGACTATTAATAAAAGTGTTTCTGTGCACAACACCGTATCTTAAAATTTCTGCGGATTCAAGTCCAGGTATCATCTGAATTAACTCTCTTTGAGCAGAAAAAACTAGCCCAGTTTGAAAACCAACCATATTATACATTGTTTTTTCTTCGTTCTCTGCTCTTAGCTGAACAACAGCCTGGTGTCTTTCTCCATTTTTACTTAAACCAACTGGTTTTAAAGGTCCAAAAAGAAGAGTCTTTTCACCTCTTCTAGCCATTTCTTCAATTGGCATACAGCCATTAAAATATTTTTCTTTTTCACCTTTTAAATGAGGAATATTTTTTTCACTTTTAATCAATTTTTGATAAAAAATCTCATATTCATTCTTATCCATAGGTGCATTTAAATAATCTGTTGGATTACCTTTGTCATATCTACTAGCATAAAATACTTTATCCATGTTAATTGATTCAGCTGAAACAATAGGAGCAGAACCATCATAAAAATAACAAAATTCTTCTCCAATTAACCTTTTTAATTCTTCTAATAAAGGTCCCTCTGTTAATGGACCTGAAGATACAATAGTCAATTTAGTGTTATCTATTTTACTAAATTCTTCATATATCACCTCTATATTAGGGTGTCCATGTATTTTTTCAGTAATATATTGAGAAAACTTTGTTCTATCGACAGCTAATGCCCCACCAGCTGGAACTTCATTTTTAATTGCGGCTTCCATAAATAGACTATCTAATTCTAGTAGTTCTTTTTTTAATAAACCAACTCCCTGGCTTATATCATTACCTCTAAAGGAATTACTACAAACTAATTCAGCCAAAAGATCAGATTTTTGAGCTTCATTTCTTTCAATTTTCTTTTTTTCATAAAGTTTTATTTTTATCCCTCTTTGGGCTAAATAATACGCAGCTTCACAACCAGCTAAACCTCCACCAATAATATTAATTTCTTCCATTATTCCTCACCCTGCTCGATTTTCTCCCTTTTATATTTACAACTTGAACAAGCTATTATTTTTCCTTTATCCAATAAAATATCTCCACATTCGGGACATTTTTCATCTATCGGCTTACTCCAAAAAGAAGTGTTACATTCAGGATAATTACTACATCCATAAAAAACTCTACCTGATTTAGTTCTTTTCACAACAACTTCTCCATCACAATTAGGACAAGGTACCCCAATTTTTTCTACAAGAACCTTAGTATTTCTACATTCAGGAAAACCTGGACAAGCTAGAAATTTACCAAATCTACCATTTTTTATGACCATATTGCGACCACATTTTTCACATATAATATCAGTCACTTCATCAAGTGGCTTTTCTAAAACTATTTTTGCGATTTCTACTTCGGCTTTTTCTAATATTGATTCAAATGGCCCATAAAAATCTCTAATTATCTTTTTCCATTCTCTTTTTCCATCAGCAACTAAATCTAATTCATGTTCTAATTTGGATGTGAACTTCACATTAATAACATTTTGGAAATAACCATTTAATAGTTCAAGCACTAATCTACCTAATTCTGTACTGTAAAGAATCTTCTTTTCTCTAGCTACATAACCTCTTTTAATAATTGTATCCATTATAGATGAGTATGTGCTTGGTCTGCCAATACCTAAACTTTCTAGTTTTTTTATCAGAGTTGCTTCTGTGTATCTTTGTGGTGGTTGAGTAAAGTGTTGGTTACCTAAAATAGATTCAATGGAAAGAGACTCTCCCTCTTTAATTTCTGGTAATAAATTGTCCCCTTCTTCTTTATCAGTACCAACAATCAAATAACCTTTGAATTTGAGTTTACTCCCTATTGTTTTAAATAAATATTCTCCCACTTTTATTTCTACAGTCATTTGATCATAAATGGCAGAAGGCATTTCACTTGCCAAAAATCTTTCCCAAATTAGTTTATATAATTTAAATTGATCTTTTGTTAATAAAGGCTTTAAATCCTTTGGTGTTCTATTAATAGATGTTGGTCTTATAGCTTCATGTGCATCTTGAGCTTTATTGCTTATTTTATATAATCTAGTTTTGGCAGGTATATATTCTTCTCCATAAACACTTTTTATAAAATCTTTAGTTTCTTCTTTTGCAGTTGGTGAAATTCTAGTAGAGTCAGTTCTCATATAAGTAATTAAACCAACTAAGCCACCATTGCCCTTGCCTAAATCTATACCTTCATATAGTTCTTGAGCAATTTGCATTGTCCTTTTACTAGTATAATTTAAAACATTAGCAGCTTTTTGTTGCAATGTGCTAGTTATAAATGGAGGTTTTGGATTATTTTTTTTGTCCTTCACTTTAATACTACTTACAATTGCTTCATTCTTTTTAATTTGATCAATATGTTCTTGTGTTGTTTTTCCTTCTATCAGCTTTAATTTATTACCCTGATACTTAAAAAGTTGACTAGTTAAGCACTTTTTATCTTGTTTGCAAAACTTACCTTCAATATCCCAATATTCTTCTTCAATAAATGATTCAATTTCTTTTTCTCTATCTATTATTAGTTGAACTGTTACCGATTGTACCCTGCCAGCAGATAAACCCTTCTTGATTTTTTTCCAAAGCAATGGACTAAGTTTATATCCAACAATCCTATCTAATACTCTTCTTGCTTGTTGAGCATCAACTAAACTTTGGTCAATTTTCCTTGGACTTTTAACAGCTGCCTTTATTGCGCTTTCGGTTATTTCATTAAACACAATTCTACTTAGGGCATCTTCTTTTAAGCCTAAAGCATTACTCAAATGCCATGCTATTGCTTCACCTTCTCTATCAAGGTCAGTAGCCAACAATATTTTTGAAGCCCCTTTAGCTGCATCCTTAATTTCTTTTAAAATCTTTGATTTACCACGAACTGTGATATATTTTGGTTTAAAGTCATTTTCTAGATCAACACCTAATGTACTTTTAGGTAAATCGATTATATGACCTACTGATGATTTAACTGTATAATTAGAACCTAAATATTTCTTTATAGTCTTCGCCTTTGATGGTGATTCAACTATGATAAGATTTTTAGCCATTTATTCCTCCTTGGTTGATATAATGGTTATTCTACACAAACAATTTTTCTATTGCAAGTATATTGTTAAAATATTCAACAGTATTATAGAAGATAAACGGAGAATTAGAACCTCAAAATATGTTTTTTCAGCTCACTAATTCGATATCCTGGTATATCAACACTTTCATATATTTCATTAGTTATATAAATATCTTTACCTAAATCCAATGCATAATCTAAAGTTATAAAAGATCCACTTTTTTTATTTGCATAAATAATTACTAATAATTCACCTAAGGCAGCAATAATTCTGTTTCTTCTAGGGAAATGCCATGGTAAGGGTTTTGCCCCTAGAGGAAATTCAGTTATTAAACAACCATATTTTCCAACCTTAGAATACAATATTTTATTATTATATGGATATACAATATCTATACCACAACCTAAAACTCCTATGCTTTTGTTACATCCATCATGAAAATAAGCATCTACACCTTTGGCTAAACCACTAACACCTATTTGGAAAAGTTTATTTAAACCTTTTCCTAAGTTTTTAGCTTTTTTTAAATATCTCTCAGATGAATTCCTACTACCAACAACTGCAATTAGTTTTCTTTCTAACAAATTAATATTACCTATATAATAGAGGGCTATGGGTGGATTAATTGAAAATCTAAGCTTTGATGGATACATTTCATCATATATTGTTATGATTTTAAAACCTAGTTTCAATCTCATAATTTCAAATTGCTTGTAATCCGTATTTTCCACGTTCAAATTGTTAATCATAAGATATTTAGCCAAAAAATTTTTTTCGGTTATATTTTGCATATAATCTATATACATAAGTTTCATGATTTTGTGATTATAGGCATATTCAATTATTTTGGACCATAAATATGTTCTCATCTTTTAAATTTCCTTGTTTTTTGCAATTAATTCCAATATACTAATAATGTATGTTATTAAAAAGTATAGGAGGTATGTAATTGTCTTTAAAATGTGGAATAGTTGGTCTACCAAATGTAGGCAAATCAACTTTATTTAATGCTATAACCCTAGCAGGTGCAGAATCTGCAAATTACCCTTTTTGTACTATAGAACCTAACGTTGGAGTTGTAGCAGTCCCTGATAATAGATTAAACAATTTGAGCGAACTTTATAACTCGAAAAAAACGATTCCCACAACCTATGAATTTGTTGATATTGCAGGTTTAGTTGCTGGCGCTAGTAAAGGTGAAGGACTTGGCAATCAATTCCTTGCTCATATTAGAGAAGTAGATGCAATAGCTCAAGTGGTTCGTTGTTTTGAGGATTCAAATATTACTCATGTTTCAGGCAAAGTACGCCCAGGAGATGACATTGATATTATTAATCTTGAGCTAATACTTGCTGATCTTGATTCTATGGAAAAGCGACTTGATAAACTTAAAAGTAAAATAAAATCTAAAGATAAAGAAAGTATTCAGGAATATGCAATTGTTGAAAGAATTTTACTAATTCTTCAAGATAGTAAACCTGCAAGAAACCTAGATTTTAATGATGAGGAATTAAAAATTGTTAAACGGCTTAATCTACTTACAATAAAACCTATAATTTATATAGCTAATATTGGTGAAGATGATATTCATGAACGCTTTGATCTTCCTTTAGTTAAAGAGGTTATTGCAAAAGCCAAAGAAGATAAAGCTATATCAATTCCTGTATCAGCAAAAATCGAGTCAGAAATTGCTGAATTAACAACAGAAGAAAAAAGAGAATTCTTAAAAGACTTAGGTCTTACATATTCAGGTCTTGAGGAAATCATCAGTGCCACATATGAATTATTAGGTTTAATTACTTATTTTACTGCAGGAGAAAAAGAAACTCGTGCCTGGACAGTAAATAAAGGAACTAAAGCTCCAGGAGCAGCTGGTGTTATCCATACAGATTTTGAACGTGGTTTTATAAAAGCCGAAGTAATTAGTTATGAAGATCTTATTACTTTAAGATCAGAAGTGAAAGCTAAAGAAGCTGGTAAATTAAGAATTGAAGGTAAAGATTATGTCGTCCATGATGGCGATGTTATGCATTTTAGATTTAACGTTTAAAAAATATTGAGGTGTAAATATGAAAAAATTTTCTTTTAAAGGTGGTTTCCATATACATGGAAGTAATGCTAAAAAAGCGTTAACCACTAAGTCGCAAATTATCATACCTAAAGATCCCGATTATCTTTATCTACCTCTTAACCAACAACTTGGAAGACCTTCTATCCCTGTTGTTGAAATTGGAGATCAGGTTAAAGTTGGTCAACTAATTGCCACAAAAGATGGTAATTTTTCTGCAAATATTCATGCTTCTGTAAGTGGAACAATTGAACATATTGATTATATGATTAATGAACCATCAGGACAATTAAGTAAATCAATTGTTATCAAAAATGATTTTAACAATCTAGAGGTTGATTACATCACTAGAACAACTGAAGAAGCTATGAAATTAACACCAAAAAATATTGTTGATATTATGGAAGAAGCTGGTTTAGTTGGATTAGGTGGGGCTACTTTCCCAACTCCTGTTAAATATTCGGGAACCAAAAAATGTAATACAGTTATTTTAAATGGTATAGAATGTGAACCATATAATACTGCGGACTATACTATTATGAAAAATCATTGTAAAGAAGTAATACGTGGCTTGAAATATATGATGATAGCTAGTGGTGCTTCAAAAGGATTCATTTGTATTGAAGATAATAAAATGGATGTTTATGAAACTTTTAGACAAGCTTTAAGTGGTGACACAGATATTTTAGTTGCACTTTTTAAAGAAAAGTATCCACAGGGAGCTGAAAAACAACTTATAAGCGCTTTGTTTAATAAAGAAGTCCCTTATTGTGGACTTCCTATTGATATCGGTATAATAGTTAATAATGTTGGAACAGCAAAATCACTTTGTGATGCAGTTGAATTAGGAAAACCTTTGACTCATCATTACCTAACAATTACCGGTAATATTAAGAATCCATCAAATTATTATGTACCTATAGGTATCTTATTTCAAGATTTGCTGGAAGATGATGATCTTAAAAGAAATAAGGTTCTTTTAGCTGGTGGACTAATGATGGGTAAAGCTATGTATACGGAAATGACACCAGTAACTAAAGGTATTAATGCAATTATACTTCTTGAAGATCTACCGCAAGTTGGTCAAGAACTTACTTGTGTCCGTTGTAGCAGTTGTGTAGACAATTGTCCTGCTTTTTTATCACCAACTACTTTAACACAATTAGTTAAAAATAATAGATATGACGACCTAGATGAATATGGTATTGTAGCTTGTATCGAATGTGGTACATGTTCTTATGTTTGTCCTTCACATATTCCATTGCTTGATTATATTAGGCATGGCAAACTAGAGTTAAGGAGAAGATAAAAATGGAAAATAAATTAAAAAAAGTAACCTACTCACCTTTTGCCCATAGTGGCAATAGTGTAAATAGTGCCATGTTAGATGTTATAATCGCTTTAATACCTGTCGTCTTTGCAAGCATTCTGTTTTTTAGGATGGGAAGTGTTTTAGTACTACTGACAACTACTGCTTCAGCGATAGCTTTTGAATATATTTCAAGACTAGTTTTAAAAAGATATAATTCTTGTCAAGATTTAAGTGCTGTTGTTACAGGTTTGATTCTTGGATTGACCTTACCTCCTTCCACTCCTTTAATACTTGCAATGTTAGGATCATTTATATCAATTGTTATAGTAAAACAATTATTTGGAGGTCTAGGCAATAATGTCTTTAACCCTGCTGCTACTGGAAGAGCTTTTCTAGTACTTGCTTTTTCTGTACCTTTGACAAAATGGGTAAATCCTATTACTACAACTTATGTTGATGCAACTACAAGTGCTACTCCATTATCCTTAGTAAAAACTGTTATGTTAAATATAAAAAGCGGTGAACTTGAAGCAGCTAAAAACGCCTACAATATCATATCTGCTGATGCATGGAACTTGATTAAATTACTATTTACAGGCGATGTAGCTGGCTCTCTTGGTGAGACTAGTGCATTAGCCATAATAATAGGTATGATTTATTTAATTATTAAAAAGCGTATACATACAGAAATAGTTGCTTCTTATATTGGTTCAGCATTTACTGTTGCAGCTATCCTAGCGTTTGCTTATGACTTAGGTCCTTTATTTCCGATAATAAGTATTTTAGCTGGCGGATTGTTATTTGGTGCTGTTTTTATGGCTACCGATTGGGTTACAAGCCCTATGACAAAAAAAGGGCGTATTATTTTTGGTGTAGGTCTTGGTGTTCTAACTATAGTAATCAGAACATACAGCAATTTCCCTGAGGGAGTTATATTCTCAATTTTAATTATGAATATGGCCACACCTTTAATTGACAGACATACTAGCAATAAAATTTATGGAAAGGTTAAGGTGAAAAACAATGAAAAAAAATAATATAATTGGAACCAGTCTCCTGCTTGGATTCATAACAGCAATATTAGCTGTATCTATTTTTTTTGTTAATAGCATAACATCTCCTATTATTGCTTATAGTGAAGCTACCCAACTTAAATTCTATTATCAAGAAATATTCCCAAATAGTGAATATGAAGTTATTTATAATAGTGATAAAGATAAAGAAAAAAGCCCCAATATTTTATCTGTTGCTACAGCATCAAATAATGGTGAAATTGTTGGATATCTATATCTAACTTATACCACAGGTTATTCTAGTGACGTAGTAAGTTTAATAGGCATTAATAAAGCTGATGCTAAAGTTGTAAAGGTAATTGTTACTAAACAAACTGAAACTCCTGGCTTAGGTTCTCTTTCAACTCAACCTAAATTTTTAGATCAATTTTTAGATAAGTTGACTAATGAAGAACTAAAAGTTAAGGATAATATTACAGCAATAACAGGTGCTACAATAACCTCAGACGCAGTTGTGAATAGTGTCAATGTATCACTTGATGACTTTAACAATAACTATCTAAATTAAAATAGGGAGTGAAATATGAAAATTTCAGATATTTTTAAAAATGGAATATATAAAAAAAATTCAATATTTATAATGCTATTAGGTTTGTGCCCTACTTTAGCTGTTACAATATCATTATTTAATGGTATTGGTATGGGTATTTCTGTATTAGCAATATTAACAATGTCCAATATATTAATTTCTCTTTTAAGGAAAATTATACCAGCAGCTATTCGAATACCAGCATATATTGGTATTATTGCTGCTCTAGTTACAATCATTGAAATGCTAATACATGCTTATATTCCATCACTATATGTAAGTCTTGGTATATATCTACCACTTATTGTTGTGAATTGTATCATACTTGAAAGAGCTGAATCTTTTGCAAGCAAAAATAATGTTCTTCATTCCGCCTTTGATGGAATGGCAGTGGGCTTAGGCTTTTCTTTTGCCTTGATTTTAATTTCATTTTTTAGAGAACTTTTAGGAACAGGTACTGTTTTAGGCTTTCAAGTGCTACCAGCATCTACAAACATGCTAGTAATGATATTGCCACCAGGAGCCTTTCTTACCTTAGGTATCCTGTTAGGTGTTATTAATCACTATTTAAATAAAAAAAAGGAGGAACTAGAAAATGAATGATTTATCCTTTTATTTTGGATTGATTTTTTCTGGTCTTGTAATAAAAAATGTATTGCTAGCTCAATTTTTAGGGCTTTGTCCATTTATTGGGGTTTCCAAGAAAACTTCTAGCGCAGTTGGTATGGGCTTAGCGGTTACTTTTGTACTAGTAGTTGCATCGATGATATCTTATGCTTTTTACTATCTTGTACAAGTACCTTTCAATATAGAATTTTTAAGAACTATATCATTTGTTATTATAATAGCCTCTATTGTTCAATTAATTGAAGTTATTACAAAGAAATATATGACTACCCTTTATGAATCTTTAGGTGTATATTTACCACTTATAACAACAAATTGTGCAGTTTTAGGTATTGCACTTTTAAATATTAATTATGGTTATGATTTCTTAGGCACCTTATTATATTCACTTGGAAGTGGATTAGGTTTTCTTTTAGTAATTGTTTTATTTTCTGCTATTAGAGAAAAATTAGAGCTTTTAGATATACCAAAAGCATTTCAAGGACTACCAATTGCCCTTGTAACAGCTGCTTTTATGTCATTAGCTTTCATAGGTTTTGGAGGTATACTATAATGATAGAAATCCTTGTTATCTTTTTAATATTAGGTGTATTACTTGGATTATTACTTGCTATTGCAAGTGTAAAACTTCATGTTAAAACAGATCCGAAACTTTTTAACGTAATCAATGCTTTACCTGGAGCAAATTGTGGTGCTTGTGGTTATCCTGGATGCGCTGGTTGTGGTAGGGCAATATTTGAGGGTAAAGCACCTATAAATAGTTGTCCTGTTGGCGGAAAAGCTACAGCCACTGCTATTAGTGAAATTTTAGGTGTTGAATCTGATATAGATTCTCTACCTAAAGTTGCAAGAGTTAAATGTAATGGTGCAGCTAATGCTAAAGCTATTTATGAGTATACAGGTGCTAAATCATGTTTGTTAGCTAAAAATTCCTTTAGTGGCATGAAAGCTTGTGACTTCGGTTGTTTTGGTTTAGGTACTTGCGCTATTAGTTGTCCTTTTGATGCCATTAAAATGGTCAATGGTTTACCTAAAGTTAATGCTAAAAAGTGTACAGCTTGCGGAGTATGTGTTAAAGCTTGTCCCCAGTTCATAATGGAATTGATTCCACAAAATCAACAAGTATTAGTAAATTGTAATAATACAGATAAAGGGAAAAATGCACTTTCAACTTGTTCTGTTGCTTGTATTAAATGTAAAAAATGTGAAAAAGCATGTAATTATGATGCTATCCATGTTGGAAAAATAGCAATTATTGATTATGATAAATGTACTAACTGTGGTGCATGTGTGGAAGTATGTCCTACACATGCAATTTTAAGATATGAGAATAATAAGTTTGTTTCTGTTGTTTATGAGGTAGAAGAACAAGCGGGATGTTCAGGATGTAGTACTAATTGTGAACGTTAAAAAACTAACTTTAATCATTATTTCATCAATAATTTTTCTTTCTTTGATTTATTTCTATATGAATAGAAATATTGTAGTTGCGCAAACACAATTTATTATGAATACTACAATTGAGATAAAATTGTTTGGCAAAAATATTGATAAACAAAAGCTTGTTAAGACCATGAATAGAGCTTTTGATATTATGAAGGAAGTAGAAGATAAATCTACTTCCTATGTTGAATATGAAGGTAATGCTGCTTCTCTTAATAAACACAGAGGTGAGTATTACATGGTTAATCAAGATCTAATTGAACAATTATCAACTAGTATACCCTTTTATAAGCTAACCTCAGGAGAGTTTAATATCGGACTTTATAGAACAGTTAATATTTGGAAAAATGCTACGGATAAAAATTATCTGCCATCTCGAGAAGAAGCTTTAAATTCTATAGGTAATTCCACACCTGATGATATAATAGTTGATAAATTCAATAATAGAGTTAAACTACCTGAAGATATGGAGATTGATCTAGGTGGAGTTAGTAAAGGTTATGCCCTAGATAAGGTAATAGTTTTTTTAAAAAACTCCAATATTGATATAGCTTTAATAAATGCTGGTGGAAATATTATCACCTTAGGCACTCCTGTGGATAGGGATTATTTCAATATAGCTATTCAAGATCCTCAAAGTATCAACAAAATCCTTGGTACAGTAAAATTAAATAATGGACAAGCTATTGCAACATCAGGAAGCTATAGTCGTTATTATGAAATTAATGGAGAAAAATATTCCCATATATTATCTGGAAACTCAGGTTATCCAAAACATTTATATAAATCAGTTACTGTTATAACTAATAAAGGAATAATCAGTGATATTTTATCTACTTCTCTTTTTCTTTTATCTATTGAAAACGGTAGAAAATTAATAGAAAAATTAGATTACCCAGTAGAATTTTTATATATTTTAAATGATGATACCATAATTAAATCGGAGGGATTTAAAATTGAATATTCCCAAGATAACCTTTATAAAGATGAATAAGAAAGAATACATTTTAATAGCTGGATTATTAATTCTCGGCTTATTAAGTTATTTTTTCATGTATAATATAGAACCGGGAGCAATGGTGAAAATAGAAGTTTCTCAAAAACTTTATGGCACCTATGCTTTAAACAAAGATCAAGAAATATTAGTAAAAGATTCTAAAGGTGTTATTCTATGCACAAGTGAGATAAAAGATGGATCAATTCGTGTAAAATCAAGCACCTGTACTGATAAAATATGTATAAAAGAAGGTGAAATAAGTTCGTCAGGTCAAACCATAATCTGTCTACCAAATCAGGTTGTCATAACTGTAATCAATGAAAAAGAGCAAATTGATGGGGTCTTGAAATGAAAAAGGATAATCGAGTTGTAATGATTGGGGTTTTATTATCACTCTCTCTTATTTTTGCTTATATTGAAATGATATTACCTTCCTTTTTACCAAATCCTGCATTTAAAATCGGTCTTAGTCAAATACCAATATTATTAACCCTATATCTATTAGACTTAAAATCTGCCACAGTTGTATCAACTGGTAAAGTGTTAATGATGAGTCTGCTTTTCGGCTATTTTTTAACATATATATTTTTTGTAAACATTGCAGGAGCTATTTTTTCAATTATATTTATTGGCTTATCTCAATATCTTAAATTTAGCATACCTATGACTAGTCTTATGTCATCTCTAGGACATAATTTAGGTCAATTCTTAGTCATTGGATATACTTTAGGTTGGAATATAGCGCTATTCTATCTGCCAGTAATAATAGTTTTTTCAGTATTATTTGGTTTGATAATTGGTTTTATATCACAAAGCATATTAACAAAAATAGAGAAAAGGATTTAACCTTTTCTCTATTTTTATTTTATCAATATATTAAATTTATTGTCAATTTTTAACTTTCATAGTTAAAACTATACCATCCCCATTATCTGATGATACGCCAATACCATTACTAGTGTTGAATTCCAATTTTTCTGGTTTTAATGTACCTGATAAAAGCCAAATTATATAATCATTTCCATCTTCTGCTTGGAAATATTTAACTTTTTCTTCCCTTAAAGCCTCAATGTATGTATCAAATACTATTTTCTCTTTAAATAATATTTCACTATGTGGGTATCCAATATATCTAAAATGCCAAGGTTCAAAGATAATATTTGTAATAGCAGTTTGTTCTTTTGTATATCTAAGTACAAAACCATATTTATAACTATTGCTTTCTAACCATTTACCAGCAGGTGTATTTTTAAACTCTTCTGTCAATACTACACCAGGAATTGCAAAATCTACAGCTAGACCTACTTGGTGTTCACTTGTACCTGGAATTGCTACAATTGTACCTGCATCAATTTTTGCTTGTTCTTCTGTTTTTCCTGCTTGAATATTATCTGCAACTTCCTCATTAAATAACTGAGTTTGTGTTTCATAATTTCTAAATCCGCTGGTCATAGCATATTGCACGCTATTTTCTTTATACATTTTTGACAAAGCATTTGCAGCTTCATCTCTTAAATTTGTATTAGTCCCATAAGCAGTTATAGAGTCAAGAGTATTTACGTTTATTAAATCTGTAGGTTCATAATTTTTAGTCATTGGATTTTCTTTGTTAATAAGTCTTAAATAACCATCATAGTCATCAAAACTTAGGTATTCACCTTCAGGTTTATCAGATGATAAATTAAAAGAAAGTTTCCCATTGCTGAAATTTGTAATTTCAGGTAAAAGAGTTTTAGCTAATTCCCCTGGAACCAAAACTAACTCTTTATATTTAACAACTGGCGCATTAAATTTTTTTGTTTTATCATTAATTTTTATTTTTCTTGAGCCTTCTTTTAAAATAATTTTTTTATTATTGGCAAAGACTATGGTTGTTTCTTTTTCACCGATTAAAGTTATTTCACCTTTACCAATATTTAGTAAAATATCTAGAGGTATTAATTTATCCTTATAGCTATCAGTTTCTACTTGCATTGTTATTTTATTTGAATCCAATGTCATATTACTTATTTTAAATTTATCAGGATAGTTAGCTGGAAATTCAAAAATAAATATCACATAGATAACCATAATAATTCCGAAAACTATACTAACTTTTTTAAGTAGATTATTTACTGGTGAATTGGAATAAATCTTTTTATTTTTTCCTTTAGGTTGTATTCTTTTTAATGAACGGTTCTTAATATCTTTATTTAGACTACTATTTTTATTTCTATTAATCTTTTTTCTAGATGGTCCTGATACTCTTCGATTCCTACTTGTCATTTTACCTCCAAATTTATTCTAATATTTAAAAAGATGACTTATTCAGTCATCTTTTTATATAATATATATTTCTAGGTTAAGTTAACTAATTAAATTCCTAGAAACATAGGGGGGCTATATTACTTTTTTCAACTAAATTATATCATTTATATACACACGAAACAAGTACTTATTACCACACCATATACGAAATTATTTACTAAATATTTAAGTATTATAATTATCTCTTTTCACTATTCTTCATAAAATTCATTATTTATACAATTATATTATTGAATTATTATTATTTTCTTAATATAGTTATTTTTTGACTGTCATTATTATATCATGATGTCTTTAATTTTGCATTATTTTGGAATCTTTTTTTAATATAATGCTATGACAATAATGATAATAGTTCACTATTCAATCCTTCTATCTGTTAAAATAGCCCTTACGGGTGATGCATCTAAACCTTTTAATTTAAGAGGTAGGGCAATTAACTCATATACACCAGCCTTGATATCCTTTAGTTCCAAACCTTCTATAATATAAATACCTGCCTCGAATAGGATATGATGTGTCTTGTGCCCAGATTGACTACGTTCTATGCCTAGCCCATCGATACCGACCCCTTTTATTTTTTTTTTAGCAAGATATTTAGCCCCACTTTCCCCCAAATAAATAAATTCAAAATTAAAAACTTTATCAAAGGAATTTTGAGTTTTAAATAACAAGATATCTCCAACTTCAATGTGTTGTTCAATCAAATCCTCACGAGTTATCACATCTTTTATATGACTAAAATCAATAACTTTGCAATTGCCAATCAAAGGTTCCAGAAGCATTTTGTCTATTGTTCTCCCTCCTGCTACCATGTGAAGTGGTGCGTCTAAATGTGTTCCTGTGTGCACGTCTATTGTTATAGTCGTTTCCCTTACACCATCATTTTCATGATCTTTAGTGATGTTGAATATTGGCCTTTTCTCATCTAAATTCTTGTAAACAACCATATTTTCATCAATAGTCTTTGTAATGTCATATATTTTCATAGTGTCTCCCTTTTTATCACTTATCACTCAACCATTGTCGACCATCTTTTAACAGTAAATTATCTGCTTCAATCGGTCCTTTTCCTCCTGCTGAATAAAACTCCAATTCCTTCCTTAACTCCACGCATTGACTTAAAATTTTTTCAACAAAAGTCCATTCATATTTTACTTCATCCCACCTTGCATATAGATCATGATTGCCCTGTATCGCTTCATAAATCAAAGTTTCATAAGCCTTAGGCCTCTTATAACCCTCTATACAAGTCTGACAAAATGTCATTTCCCGGGTAGTAAGTTCTTTTGTAGTCTCTGGTTCCTTCATATTAAATTTCAAGGTCATCCCTTCTTGAGGATATATTTGAATCTTTAATACATTTGGTTCTGCATCTTGACCAATTTTGCCACTAGGCTTTTTATAAACAATCACAATATCTGAGTGCTTTTCTTGCAATCGCTTACCTGTCCTTAAATAAAAATCAACGTCCTTCCATCGAGGAAGATCCACCTTAATCTTAAGAGCTGCATATGTTTCAGTTTTTGATTGAGGATGAACCCCTTGTTCATCCCGGTAACTAACAGAATTATCACTTTTTGAGTACTGACCAAGCACAATATCCTTATAAACATCATCAAATTGTAGATGCTTTAACACTTCTACTTTTCCATCACATATATCCGATTGACTTCTTTCATTCTTTGGTGTCATTGTAAGCAATGCAAGTATTTGAAGCAAATGACTTTGTATCATGTCTCTGACAGCACCAGTTTTGTCATAATACCCGGTTCTTTCAAATACGCCAATTGATTCAGCTACTGTTATTTGAACATGATCGATATAGTCCTTGTTCCATCCTGCCTCGAAGAGCCCATTACTAAATCGAAATAACATAATATTTTGAATCATTTCTTTACCCAAATAGTGGTCAACACGAAATATCTGGAACTCAGCTAAATATTTTTCCAAATGCCTAGTAATTTGAATGGCACTTTCAAGATTTTTGCCAAAAGGTTTTTCAATAAGTAATCTATGGTCTTTATTATTCATTTCAAGTATTTCACTTTGGGACAGGTTTGCAACAATGGTCTTAAAATACTCAGGTGCAGCTGCTAAATAGAATAATCGAACTGTGCCTTTGTCTATGTCATAAGTCTTTGCCATATCTTCATAACCCAATACATTTTCAAAGGTCATTTTCTGATAATGCAAATGTTTTAAAAATGAAGTCCATTTTATTTTTTTCTCAATCCCTATTATATGCTCTTCAAGATATTTGTGAAAATCTTCTTGTAAAAACTCTCTTCTACTTATACAAATGATTTCAAATGATTCACCCATAAGACGTTGTTCATACAGAGCAAATAATGCTGGAAAGATTTTTTTAAGGCTCAAATCTCCCGTTGCACCAAATAAATAAAACTGTAGCATATCTAATCACCTACCTTATGAATAGGGTGACCACCGAACTCATTGCGCATAGCTGCTAGTAATTTATTTGAAAAACGATCTGTTTGCTTGGATTCATAGCGCTTAAACAAAGAGGCAGTAATAACATAAGCCGGTAGTTTAAGAGCCAAAGCTTCCTCTACAGTCCACAGACCTTCACCACTTGAGTCAACAACATCTTTGACAGAAGATAAATCTGGACTTTTAGACAATGCATCCGATGCCTTTTCTACAAGGTAACTAGATATAATCGAACCATTCTGCCATACCTTAGCTATAGCTGAAAGATCAAAATTAAAATCTGAATGCTCTAATATTTCAAAACCTTCTGCTATAGCTTGCATCATTCCATATTCGATACCATTATGAATCATCTTGACATAGTGACCAGTACCATTTTTGCCCATATAATTAACACCATAAGGAACACAAATAGCCTTTAATTCAGATTCAATAGATTTATAATCTTTCTTCATACCACCAGCCATCATACAAGCTCCATATCTGGCACCTTTCTGCCCTCCGCTAGTGCCTATATCCATATATCGAAACCCTTTTTTTGCAATCAACGTAGCCCGTCTGAGGGTATCTTTATAATTCGAATTGCCTCCATCTATAATCAGTGCATTAGGTTGGGCAATAGCCATAATATCCTGAATTATTTGATCAACAATTGGTCCTGCAGGAATCATCAACCAATATATACCCTCTTCCCCAAGAGTAGTCGCTAGTTCAGTCAGTGTAAAAGCTCCTTCAAAACCTTCTGCTATCATTTCATTAACTTTATCTGGTATATAATCATAAACAACTACTCCCACACCTTTATCCTTCATATTTCGCGCAAGATTGCCTCCCATTTTCCCAAGTCCAATCATTCCAAATTTCATCATTAATTCCTTTCTAATCATCATCCTATGATCTATTATCTAAGTTTCATGCTCAACTTTATAACTCTTTGTCCTCGATTAGGAATATTTTAAGTGATCTCTTTTATATTTTAATTTTAACATTAAATATACTTTTTCATCAATGAGAACCTTTCGATAGATTAAAACCTAAAGTTGATAGTTATAAATTTAAAATTTTAAAAAAAATCACCATTTAAAGGTGATTTTTTTGCATCAATTTTTTTGTTCTAAATTTCCTGATGAAGTATAGTCTCACCTTCTTTAAGGATAACCAGTTTATCTTTGATAATATACTTAAGAGTCTTGTACAAAGCCCTTACCCTGGAAATGTTTATTCATAGTTAATGGCTCAGATATTGGTGACTATATTCTCTATTCACTTTTAATATACACTCTAATAGCGCTAAAAGTTAAAAACAAACAACTAGTTTTTTACACGTTTAATAGTTCCCCATTGTCCTTTTTTCTTTTTGTATCCAATAAGTGCTGTTATTCTAACGAAGGAACGAATGTATCTGAAAAATAAATTTTCTAACAAACACATAACTATAGCTTTAATTATATCTAGAACATTTATTTTTATGTTTTGTGTATATATCCTTTGAAAGAAAGCTGTCATAGTCAAAAACGCTCCAAACAAACCATAAAGCACTAAGAATTGTATCATGAATGGCACATTAAGAATACCAAAACTCAGAGCAAGTAATATAGTAAAAATACCAAAAACTTCAACCGCTGGAGACAATAGCTCAAATAGTAAATAATACATATATGAAATAAAACTTACTGCTCCAAATCTAAGATTTAAGAATACATTACGATATTTAATCATAGATTGGAATAATCCTAAATACCACCTACGTCTTTGTGTCATTAAATCTTTCAATGTTGACGGTGCTTGACTCCAACACATTGCATTTGGTTCATATTGCATAAAATACTCTTTATCATTATTGCGACAATATGTATGTAATCTTAATACTAATTCCATATCCTCTCCTATGGTTTGATTATCATATCCACCACTAGAAATAACTACATCCTTCTTAAATAATCCAAATGCACCTGAGATAATTAAATTTCCATTAAATTGATTTAGTAAAATTTTAGAAGCTAAATAAGATCTATCATATTCTACAACTTGCATACTAATAATGGGATTCCAAGGAAGATGATAGCCTTTAACAACACCATTCTCAATCTTAACACATTGTGCAACTCTTACAAGTCCACCAACAGCTATTATAGTATCATCTTGTAGCACTGGTCGAACAATCTTTTCTAAAGAGTCCCCTTGTAAAGTTGAGTCTGCATCAATACCTAAATAGTAGGGGTAATTAGAGGCATTAATCCCCATATTTAATGCATCACCTTTTCCACCATTTTCTTTGCTAATCATAGTAATTCTTACTTGTCCTATTTTAGTTTCATAAACTTTTTTAATTGGTTTACATTTAAGCTGCATGTGAATAGGGCGATATGCAGGTTGTAAATCAAAGGTTTCTATCATTTCCTTAGCTGTATTATCTGTAGATCCATCATCTACAACTATAACTTCAAACAGTTTATATTTTAATTCTAACAGTGATTTTACTGTTGCTGCTATAGTAATTTCTTCATTATATGCAGGTACTAAAATTGAAACTGGTACATAATAATCATGTTTTAATTCATTGTGTAACCTTGTCATTTTATACTTACGAAATAAAGACCTTCCTCCAGTGACAACTGATAGAAAAATAAATGTACTATATACTAAAAGATAAACTATAAAAAAGATTCCTACTCCATTCATAAACTTTTCAATAAAAATATTCATAATCTATCAACTTTCCTCTCTAAGCCTTTTATATAAGTTATAATTTCTTTTGCATATACGTCTTCACCATTCAAAACATCTTGTAGTTTGCTTGTTCCAACATTAAGGTTTATTAATGATGTAGCTGAATTATATCTTACATACCAATTAGGGTCTTTCAAAGCTTCTTTTAAGACTTTAATAGTTTCAATACCTGGATATTGACCTAATACTGAGGCTGAAACTATTTTTATATTTTCATCCGTAATATCTGTACTTCTCATAAATTCTAATATTAGTTTATGAGCCGGTTCATATTTATGGTTTCTAAAATACCTTATAATAGCTAAACGTACTTCATTATTAATATCTTCTTCTTCTTTTAGCAACAAAAAGAATCTTTCTTTAAATTTATCTGAAGTAAAAGTTATGAATTTAATCACAGCTATTACCATATTTTCATCCCATTCTTGAATATATTTATACATTCTTTCAGCTAATGCTTCTTTATCACCTGTAAAAGACAATAACCCATCTGAAAGTAATTTATAGTGATGAAAATAATTATGTTCATACATAATTAAAAATGCATTTTCAACAGCTTGTAAATTTCCGATTGCGTATAAAGCTTTAAGAACATTTTCTCGACAATATATATTTGAATTATCAAGATAAGTAAGAAGAATTTCCATAAGTGAATTATATTCATTTCCATTGCAAGGAGTATTTATTGAAATAAAAAATGCAAAAAATGTTCGGTCATAAACATCTTCATTTTTGTATTTACCTGCTAAAAATAGTATGGATTTATAATTTGCAAATAGATAACTTTCTGTACTATGTCCTTGTTTTCTCAATATATCAAGTGCCCGAACATATGCTACTAACTGATTTGTATAAATTAAATGTTTTTCTAAATAGACTTTATGCCTTAGCTCTATAGGTTTCCCTTCTTTTAGTAGGTTAATTTGTTTATTGATATCTATTTCCCACTTATTTGTCAAGCTGTTATTTCGTCCTTCTTTATAATTAGTGAAAATCATGTATGCAATATTGAATAAAATTAGACCTATGCATAAGTAAATATAGAGATATATAAGATCATCAATGTAAAAACCCATTTTATTCGCCCCAGCTTTCCTTTAATATATAATATGATTCTTTAAGACGTTCATGATAAGTAACATTATCATTCCAACCTTTTAATTTTACAGCTTCCATTTTTATTGGTTCTTTTTGATTTGACTCAGAAACCCCAACATATAACTCAGAAATAGAAATGCCCTGCACACCATAATTTTCATAATAATCATCGTGTATTATCATTTTTGCAGGATTAAAAAAGTTTAACATCTGCCAAGGTATACGAACTTCGACAAAATTTTCACCATAATAAAAATCAGATAGAGAATTATAATTAATACTATCAGGATTCCCATTACCATAAACTAGCTTTCCTGTTTCATAAGTATCAAATAGTCTCAATTCATTTATTTCAGCAACGGTCATATCTTCTGTTATTATATTAGTATTCTTAGAAATCATCCTAATTGGTACAAATTCATTTGAGTCCTTTAAAGGGTAATAAACAAATGGATCTTTTCCATTAGTTTGCATCAAGTAGTTCTCTCTTAAAGATTCATATCTTGCTTGAACCAATAGTCTACTTTCTTCTTTTCCAGAAATAGAAAGTAGGAAGTCAGCGTTGCGATCAAATTCTAATAATGGATCTTGACTTTTTTTACTACCACTCTTCTGTGTAGTATCTATAGGAATATAGATACTAGAATTTTCATTCAACCCTTCTTTTTCGATCAAGAAATAGACAAAACTTTCATCATACTTTACTGATAACTCCATGTCTTCATTTGTTAAAATTTTATTCTTTTCATCCCATTCAGATAAATTACCATCCACATAAGAAACTGATTTTAAACTACCTGGATCAAAAGAAAGTAAGCCATATCCTTGCCCATCAGTTTGTACATCACGCCAACGATATGTCTGATTAACATCTACTGCATAAGAAGTATTCCAAGTACGACGCTCCCATGTATCCTGCCATGAATTAATAATAGAACCACTAGCTCCAGATTTAATAATATCTTGATGTGTTGAAACTAAGGCTTGCCCTTGTTCTTCTTCTGTTATTGGTCCATCAACGCTATCAGTTCCTCTTGCTGAGGAATATCCAAAGCTAGAAATAACAACTGGCATAGAATGATAATTAGAAAGCAACTGAGTATATCCATCATAATATAGGCTCTTATTCAATGCCTGTAATTCATTTGATAATTTTATCTTTTGTTCCTCAGAAAAATACTTTGAAAAATCAGGTATGAACTCATACAACCGGTAAGTTGCTATATATCCACTTTTTAACTTATTTGTTGGTTCAACATTTTCTGCATCTAAAAAATTATATTTACCAAGTTGTTTTGCATATTGCTCTTCGTATTCAAATGGATCAATTTGAGGATCATTATAAAATGAAATAAGTCTTTGTGTTTTATACTTTTTACTTTCAAAAGAAATCATATCATCCATAATTTTAGCAAGCATTGCTTCAAACACGGTAGAGTCATTAGTTGTTTTAAAATATGTTCCATCATGTTCTGTTTTATAAGATTCATTGTTATTGGTATAAGCCATAGTGCCAGGATTCCAGCCATTACCTATTATATATCCTAAAACCCATGGTGAAACATCCTTTCGATATCTTCCACTACCTTTCAATTTATTGATAGCAAGACTTTTTCTTCCATGTATAATATCTACTACAGATATTGAGTCCTCTTTTAAAGTTTCATAAAAATCTTTACTATAAGCATCTTTACTAGAATTATTTCCATATCCAGAAACTTGGATACCTTGAAATAGATAAAGTCTGTTTTTATTTTTACTATTAAATTCATAAAATGCATTATAAAATGTATCATCGAAAATAGTTGGAATGCTTATAGTATTAGCACCCATTTTTTGAACCTGATCAAACCATTTTAGCCATGTTTTCTTATCAACTGCATAGTTAGTAGCATAATGTCCAGCTATACCACTAGTCATTTCTACTCCTTTGACTTCAAATGGCTTAAATTCTTCATTCTTATTATTCTTCATATATATAGTCTTATTTGAAGTTTTCACCGAAACACTTATAGGTGCATTAGGACGAAAATCAAAATATATATTTGTATAATATGTAATGAAATAAACACCTATAATAAGGAAAATTAAAATAGCTATTAATATCTTTATTTTTTTCATAACTTACCTCTCACCTATTTCATCAATTGATTTTTAATTTTTGATTCATGGCTATATTGATAAAGAACATCAATATGTTTGTCCATCCAGTCACCTCGTCTAATTATAAACATCTTTAACTGGTCAATAGCTTCATCATGACTAGTAGGATTTCTATTAACTGGAGTTAAATAAGTCAAACCATCATAATTTGATAAATCAAAAACATAACCCCATTTTGTATAGTTCCTGTTTATTGATTCACCCAACCATAAATCAGTTTCTTCAATATAATTTAAGAGATATCTTTCATTCAAAGAACTTTTTCTTAGTTCTCTATATTTATTTACTACTGTATCAATAAATTTTTCGTCTTTAATCAATACATTAAATATTGGTTGATCAATAAGACTAAATCCTGATTCTTCTTTTTCATAATCTATATAGTTATTAAAAGCATTATTGAAATCCCAAACTACTGGTTTTATTTTATCTTTATTTGTTTTATAATAATAAGTCGAAAAACGTCCTGCATCGACATTTCCAAAAAATTCATTAATAATAAAAAACTCTGCGAAAGCATCTGCATCAATATATTCATTATAGCCTTTCTTGTTATCTAATAAATCATAAGAATAGATGCTCTTTTCCATTTTACTGATATCATCTTCTATATATTTCTTACGACCTTCTGTGATATTACTTAATCCAGGATATAATACATCAAATGCTGCAACATCTAGCTTATATGTATAATAAGAATAGTTATCAAGTTTTTCATCACTTTTGCTCTCACGATCTAATCGAACAATATAATCAGTTATATTACTATTATCTTCCGGCTTTTGTATGTTAATTCGCTCTTCACTTTTACTTATTCTTTCCATTAGTAAGTATATTCCTTGATACTCATTATCTAAATATACTTCGCTATATCTTACATTAGGAGCATATTCCATTATTTCTCCTGAAATATTTAATGCTAAATAATTTCTTATTAATGATCTATCTAAAAAAGGACCATTAAGCACCCATTCATCATGAGCTGACATTCCTAAAAGTTCTTTTTTATTCTCGGTCCCTTCTTTTGAAACCAATTTTATTGAGTAACTTTTTTTATCAAAATGTCGTGAAGAATTACCTCTATAACTTATTTGAGCTAAAGATTTTATAGTTTCCTTATCCACTAAATTACTGGTATTTTTTTGTATATCAATTACTTCAAATGATGCAGTAATATTTGTCTGTCCATTCGCAGTTGTTTCATAGGCTACAATTTCTCCATCCCTAATTATTGGTGTCCCTGGAATTTTTTGGCCTGACGTCTCTATTTTTATTATTGGTAGATTCGCCTGTAATTTATCATAGCTTAATTCGTTAGATAATTGCCATCTTTCATCTTGATGTTGATGTACTCTTTTTTGTTTGCTCTCGAAATCATATTGATATAAAAATATAGTCAAACCTAGAACAATTATGGCAATTATAATATATACTATCTTGCTTTTCATATCTTACCCACTTATTTCATCACTTTGTGTTATTATGTTTACGTATTGGACATCACCAAGGGCATAAAGCTTTTCAGTAATAGATTCATCACTTAAGTATGATATCTCATAAGCTTTTCGTGTTAATTCAAATATAAATTCAACTGTATGTTCTGTAGTATTCTTAACTTTCTGCATTGTTTTTTTGTCAAAGTAATTAAATACAATTCCTTCAATATCATTTTCTCTACTTCTAGCAGCCCGTACAATTAAAAGAATTCTGTTTTCATTACGTACACGGCCCATTATTAGTAATAAAATAAAAACTACTGAGCTTCCGATTCCTGCTACTACATAATCTCCAACACCACAGGTAATACCAACTATTATTGCCCAAAAGATATATGAGGTATCCCTAAAATCTTTAATTGCAGTTCTAAATCTTACAATAGATAATGCTCCAACCATACCAAGTGAAAGAGCTATATTATTACCTATAACTATCATAACTGTGGCAGTTAAAACTGTCAACATCATCAAAGAGACATTAAATTTCCGGCTATATGTAGTTCCTTTATGGGTATACCAATAAGAAACATAAATAGCTACACTAAATAAAGTTGCTGAAAGTATGTAAATTGCAATAGCCTCTACACTTAAATCACTTCTTTGTTCTAAAATATTTGATAATAATTTTTCCATCTTCGATTACCTTTCTTCTTAAAATTAAAATAAATAATGTTTACTTATTTTTCTACCTAGGCAATATTTACTTATTGCAATCTCACTTCTATCACATTCTCGGAGTAAATCTTTTATGTAGCTAAGTAAAAACCCATTAAATTTAACCTCTAAAACAACAAGATAAGGATCTAATATAGTATTTTCTAAGAAATTTTTTGAAAAAATATCAAAGTTGCTTTCAGAACCTTTTAAACTGTGATCAAAAGTAATTCTAATGTTATTTTCTTTAGCCACAAAAGCTTTTCTTTGATATGATACCACGGCCTTTGGTCTGTAACAGAACATATTCATTAATGCAAAACATTCTGCAGCAAATGGATTATCATACTCTAAAAGAACGGAGTATTCTCCCTGAATAAGTTTTTCGGCATCCTTTCTGCTTAATCTAAGGGATCTTTTTTTTTGCATAATCCCTTGCTTCTGTTTTAATTCTAACATAGCAAAATTCATATCTGGACCATAGTTTCTTAATCTTATCTTTCTACGTGGATCTACACCATCTTCTTTTTCTTGAAAATCATTATCTTCTAATGTATCAAAGTAGAGAGACCTAATTAAATAGCCGTCTCCTTGGCTGTTATCATCTAATCTTAATACTTTACTTAGATTATTACTAAATCGATAAAATTGATCTAGAGAAATTAAAAACTTTTTTTCCTGCCTCAAGACATCATTCATTACCTAACACCTCCCTTAGTGAATTATATTCATGAAAAGCTATAGATATATCTTTTCCTTCAAATTCTCTTTTAATGTTATCAAAGTTCTTTTCTATTTCTAAAACACCTTCATTGTAGTAGGTATTTTTTTCTGTCAGTCCATAATTTCCTGGTTCCTGTAGTTCATAAACATTTATAAGTTTTTTACCATATTTTTCTGTAAATTCAACCTCTTGTATAATATTTTCGGCTTCTTTATCTTTAAAATAATTCATTACAGCAACGCTATCACTTCCAGATTCTATTAAACTCTCTAATTGTTTAGTTAAACCCATATTATCATAAAAATATGGTATACAAAGGATAATTTTTATATTGTTATCATTTGCAATCATGTAGGCATTTTTCATTCCTTCTAGGAAACTATCCATAATCTTTTCTTTACTTTTATTATTCCATTCTTCTAATTGATATGGTTCAATATCAAATACTATCGCTTTTATTTTTAAGTTTTTATTTAGATTTTCATTTATTTTTATAACTCTTTCTACTATACTGATCATAGGTTTTCCAGTTTCATCTAATGCCCACTTAGGGTTTCCAGTAAGTAGGTAAACCTCAATCCCCTTTTTGTTTGCTTCTTTTAGGAAATCCTTTATCTCCTCTTGTTTAAAATCGTTAGAAAATTCTTGATAAAGTGTATTAATATTAAGATTATTCATTGTTTTAAAAAGTTCAGAACTACCACTTTTAACTTCTTCACTATTCCAAGAAAAAAGAGAACGAGTTTCTTGTACTTCTTTATTAAGCATAAGAACAAAAACTATAACAGAAATAAATAGTATCAGCATTATCAATATTTTGTATTTTATTTTCACTTGTTGTTCTTCTTTCTACTTAATTGAATTGATTTCAATTTTTGTAAAAGTATAATATAACTTTAATATATTATACCATTATAATTTTTTTTTGTCATTATAAGTACTTATTCCTTATTTCAAACCATATTAAAATAAAATGCCCTTTAACATTTTACATATATTCTACATTTAGCTAAATATTAACTTTTCATTTTTCTATTGTAATCACTCTCAAGTGCCTTTGTAAAACTTTTATCTCAAGAGGTAACTCCGGTCCTTCATTCCCATCAATATTACTTTTAAATTGACTGTTATCAAGTGTGGCAAGTTTTAGCTTTTTAGTTTGAAAATATTTAATATTTTCTGAGTCAGTAATACTCCTAAATAATAGAGAAGGTGTTGTTCTTATTAATTTAGAAATATTTAAACTTTTAATCGCAAAAATATGCATTGTACCCTCTTTTATTTCTATATCAGATAATGTCTTAAGTCCACCTAGAGATTCCAACAGTCCTATTATTATAACTGAAATTTCGCCTTGCCATGTTTCTTCATCCATTTCAAGTTTCACAGGAAAGACTTCGTCCTTTAAAACTTCTTTTCCAACAGCCATTACATATGCAAAAAAACCAAATTTTGATTTCTTTTCAATGTCGACATCATATACAGCTTTTGCAGCCTGACCAACACCTAAAATATTCGTAAAGTATTTATCATTAACCAAGCCAACATCAATATGTTTATAAAAATCATTGTTTAAAATCTCGATTGCTTTTTCTGGGTTAATAGGAATATACAAAGCTTTTGCAAGATTATTAGCTGTACCTAATGGAATAATCCCTAGTAAAGGTTGTTTTTCAAAACTAGCAAGACCATTTACTATTTCATTAACGGTTCCATCACCACCTAAAGATACGACAAGATCAAAATTATCTTCACTTGCTTCTCTAGCAAATTTTGTAGCATCACCCTGGCCTTTTGTATATTTTACTACTAAATTAGTATATTCAGATTTTAATTTTTCTCTAATTCTATCCTCATAGGAAGCTGCTTTTTCTTTTCCTGCTGTAGGATTGATTATAATCATTGCAGATTTTTCCATCTACTTTACTCCTTTTGCTAGTGTATATTCTTAAACTATTATTTTCAACAACACTTTTTATATATAGGGTTTCACTTGACCTAAATTTAAAAATTGTTTATTTATTATAGTTTTCTTATAAATTAGGTATTATACGTAATATTTTATACTTAATTCTAATTCTGTGTCAAGAAAAGATAACTATTTTAAAACCAATATATTTGTAAGTAATATTAATTTATACTGAAATAATACTATTAGAGAAAAAAGTCTTGAAACCATATTATAAGGTTTTCAAGACTTCGGTTTAGCAACTAAAACTCTGTGTTTATAAAGTTTTATTATTATTCTATTAAATCCTCTTATTCTGGTAATAAATCCATTATTTGAGGTAAACTAGAGTTAAATATCATTTAGAAAATCTATAATTTTTATTTTGTTGCTTTTGTATAATAAAGCACCTTATTCCCACTCAATAGTCCCAGGTGGTTTACTTGTTATATCATAAGCTACCCTATTAACATGTGATACTTCATTTACTATTCTATTTGAAATTTTTTCTAATACTTCATATGGTATTTTAGACCAGTCAGCTGTCATCCCATCCGAACTACCTACAGCTCTAACAATTATTGTATAAGCATATGTTCTTGCATCTCCCATTACACCCACACTTTTAATATTTGGTAGTACTGCAAAATACTGCCAAACATCCCTGTTAAGATCATAGGCTTCTATTTCTTGACGTACAATTGCATCTGCTTCTTTTAAAATATCTAGTTTATCTTGAGTAACTTCTCCTAATATTCTTATGCCTAGCCCTGGGCCTGGAAATGGTTGTCTGTAGACAATTGATTCAGGTAGACCAAGAACTAGTCCTAATTTCCTACCTTCATCCTTGAAGAGCCATTTTAATGGTTCAATAAGGGAAAATGATATATCATCAGGCAACCCACCAACATTATGATGACTTTTAATTGTTTGTGCTGTAGCAGTACCACTTTCAATTACATCTGAATAAAGAGTTCCTTGAACTAAAAAATCAAATGTACCAATTTTTTTAGATTCTTCTTCAAAGACCCTAATAAACTCTTCACCAATTCTTTTGCGTTTACCTTCAGGACTTGATACACCTTTTAGTCTATTTAAAAATCGATCTTTTGCATCAATCGTGATTAACTTAATCCCATATTTACCCTTGAAAGTTTTTTCCACGCTTTCTCTCTCATCTTTTCTTAGCATCCCATGATCAATAAACATACAAGTTAATTGGTCACCAATAGCTTTATGTACTAGCATTGCTGCAACTGCGCTATCAACACCACCACTAAGTCCACATAATACTTCTCTATCTCCTACGATACCTCTAATCTCTGCTATTTCTTCTTCTATATATGAATCCATAGTCCAGTTTTTTGTGCAACCACATATATTATATAAGAAGTTTTCTAAGAACTTTTGCCCCTCAGGAGTATGTTTAACTTCAGGATGAAACTGAATTCCATAAATTTTTCTTACTTCGTCAGCTATTATTGCATGTGGGGTAGTAATTGTACTCCCTAGATTAATAAAACCTATTGGTAATTCTGTTAATTGATCTGTATGACTCATCCAACAAGTATCTTCCAACATTATCCCTTCTACCAATGGTGATTTTTCTTCTATGGTGTAATCTCTACGTCCATATTCTTTTAGATTTGAAGTCTCAACTTTTCCTCCTAACATATGCGCCATTAGTTGCATACCATAACATATTCCTAAAATTGGAACACCAAGCTCAAAAATATCAGGGTTTAATTGTGGTGCTCCTTTTCCATATACACTATTAGGCCCACCTGAGAATATTATACCTTTTAATTTTTTTTCTTTTAAAACTTCAATATCAGTATTATAGGGTAGCATTTCGCAATAAACTCCCGCTTCCCTTACTCTTCTAGCTATTAGTTGATTATATTGTCCACCAAAATCGAGGACCACTATAGTTTCTTTAATCATATTTTCTCCTTGTACATTTCTTCTTTTAGTATTCCAATGTGTGGGAAATTCCTATATTTTTGGGCAAAATCTAATCCATAACCTACTACAAAGTGATCTTCTATGTCAAACCCTATATAATCTAATTGAACATCAACTGTTCTCCTTGAGGGTTTATTTAATAATGTACAAATTTTAATACTTTTAGCTTTTCTTACTTGTAACATTTCAATTAGAAATGTTAAAGTAACACCTCTATCTGCTATGTCTTCAACTATTAAAATATTTTTCCCTGATATTGAACTTTCAAGGTCTTTATTTATTTTGACTTTACCTGATGAATCAGTTCCGTTGTAATAACTTGCTAAAGCAACTGTATCTAAAATTACTGGCAAATCAATATGTCTTATTAAGTCAGCAACAAATATTATTGATCCTCTCAAGACTCCAACAACTACTATTTCTTCCCCCTTATAATCTTTAGTTATTTGTTGACCAATTTCTACTACTCTTTTCTTAATAACTTCTTCAGTGTAGATAATTTCTTTAATTGAATTGTCGTATGTTGTCATATATACTCTCCCTCTTTCAACTTATAAATATATGCTAATTGTACCATAATATTAATGGTAAAAATAGTTGTAAAAATAGATATAACCCTTTTCTTTTTGCAATTTATACTGGTTAATATAAAATATAAAGCAGTAAACATCATCACCTATTTAAAGTAGTTAAAAACAAATCAAAACATTCATTTACATACACTTTTAATAGTA
>JAGXHY010000026.1 GCA_024635925.1 Bacillota bacterium
CACTAGTTATAATCTTAATTTTTAATATTGTAGTTTTTGTTTCTTCTATTCTAATTGTTAATAGTCATGGGACAGGTCAGTCTTATGCTAAGGATGTTTTTTTATTGATGATTGGTTTTTTTGCTCTTGAGTTAATATTTTTCTACATCGGTTTTTTCTTATCAACTGTATTAAAAAAGGCAAAACTAGCTTCATCAATAGTTACATCTATCTTGTTGATTACTTTTATCATGAGTGTTTTGGCTGATATGTTTGATTCTCTTAAATGGTTAAAATATTTAAGTCCATTTTCATATTTTGATCCAAAGGTACTTCTTGGTTTCATTAGTATTAATGTAGTTCAAATTGTTATAGGATTGTCTATAATTCCAATACTTGCTTATCTTTCCTTTGTTTTCTTTAATAAGAGAGATCTAGAGATTTAGAGATATAAAGATATAAAATTACACAAAAAAAGGATGGGTTAACCCATCCTTTTTTAATATAAACTAAAACTATTTTAATTCATCAATTATCTCTTATACATGTTGTAATTTCTTTCCTTTATAAACATTTGGACCACAGAAGAATAATTATCAATCTACCACTACATTAATTTAAAGTCATTATATAACTGACACTTTTAAGTTGATATAGATTGTTTTATGTGCTTTTATTGAAAATAAATCTTTTTATATTTGGATATACATTACTAATTTGTCTTGCTGCGATAACGCAACCTTTCAGGTTTTCTTCATCATTATTTATTTTACCATTATTAAAAAGTTTATTAATTTTCATTCGTAATTTATTAGGAACATCAATATTTCCATTTTTATTAATAATTACACCTGTAACTTTTTTAACTTGTCTACGTGTATAATATTTTATTTTTCCTTCAGAAATTTTAAATCCATAGCTTTTTATTATGGATAAAATTTTCTTTCTAAATAGTTTATCAATTTTATCAAATGATGAAAATATAATATCATCAACAAATACTGTCATTTCTATGTCTTTGCTTAAGGCTAATTTATTAATTTCATCAAACATTTCTACATTAGTTAGATAAGACAATAATGAACTAGGAGAAGATCCTGTACATAAATGATTAAGTTTTTTAATTTTTTTAATTTTTATAAATTCTTGTAACTCTTTAGATTTTTCTATCGAATCTGTCAAATCATATGTACAAAAATTTGTTAAACAATCTGCTATATCAGGAGAAGTCTTTAAATAATCAAGAAAGAAATTATAAACTTTGTTTCTTGATATACTGGGGAAGAAGGCTTTTATGTCGACTTTATAAATATATTTTATTCCTTTATGCTTTTTCGCATTATCTATGTGAGATTTTTTTTTCACACCTGAATAAACATAATCAGGATATTCAATTTTCAATAGTAAATTCTTAATTTTCTTTTGGATTGTCTTTAACGGACTCTTCGGTGACTCAATAAGTCTTTTTTTACCAAAAAAATTAATATCTATAAATGGTTTTATATTTTGTTGAACATGACTCTTTTTAAGCCATTTCTTATCTGAAATTCTCAAAATTTCACATAACATTTTCTTAGATTTCATTGAATATAATGGACATTTTTCAAACATTATTTAACCTCATTAAAAAATTAGTGTGGAACTATAATATACTTAAGAAGAACTTAGTCATATTATAGTTTCCTTGCATTACTAACAGTATAACTAATAATATTGCTATTATTAATTTGTTAGAGTCAAAATTAAAATCAAATGTATTATTAGAAAAAAAGCTAATATTTACATTCTTATTATTTTGGTTCTCCAAAATATTCACCTCCTTGTTATTAGATTCTTCTTATTAAAAAGAAGCTCCCCTAATTCTAATAACATTAGAGATATCAGCTCAATGCTTGTCAACCACACTATTTCGAACTCCCCTATATATTAAAGGAGTTCTAGACAAATGATACCGCGCATATTTACTCTTAATACTCACCATATACTAGGTTTTACCCAACCTAAAGGGTTAGGTATACTTAGAAGTACGTGGATGAATTCTAGTTAGCAAACAGTACGACCCGACATTCCTCTAAAATTTGTAGTTCTCACTACAACCGCTTATGATTACCATAAACCACTGGGGAGTATTTTAGCTGTACAGTTAGTATGTCAATTATAACATTTATAAAATAATTTTTCAATTATATATTATAAACAAAAAGTAGCTAGCACATATGCCTAGCTACTTCCTTATTATTATTATTGACTTTTTATTATTTTAACTCATCAATTATCTCTTGTACATGCTGTAACTTGTTAGTTCTAAAAACATTCGCTCCACAAAAGAACAAACCATTCTCATACCTACCACGCATACCATCACCAAGACTATCAGCAATACAATAACCAACCTTATTTGCATTCTCACCATGATTACAGGGTACGATACAATTACTAATACACTTAATCTTCCTCGGTTCTAAATTCTGTATTAGAGGCGTATTAATGGCCCTTGCAGGATATCCTACAGGAGACTTAACTATCTTTACATCATCTTCATTAGCATCTAGCAGAACCTGTTTAAAGCCATCACTAGCATCACTCTCATAAGTTAAAGCAAACCTAGTACCTAGTTGAACAGCATCAGCTCCAAGGGCCATCATCCTATCAATGTCAGCCTTATCCCAAATACCACCTGCAGCTATAACAGGCATATCGCCCCATTTATCCCTCTCAGCAACAACATCCACAAGAATACTCTCAAGACTATGCTCAGGTTTAAACAGTTCATCCTCCTTGGCTCCTTGATGACCACCACTAAGAGGACCCTCAACAATAACAGCATCAGGCAATCTTCCAGCCCTTTGCCAAAATCTTGCAATAACCTTTAAAGCCTTACCACTAGAAACAATAGGCACAATTGCCACATCCTTAGTAATATCCTTACCAACTTCTTGACACTTCTCAACCACAATCTTGGCCAAGTCAGTAGGCAAACCAGCACCAGTAACAATAATATTGGCACCAGCATCAATAGCATCCTGAACAACCCTCTTGTAATCAGTGATTGCATGTAATATATTACAAGCAAGAGGAGCATCACCGCAAATCTTCCTTGCCTTCTTAAAAATTTCAATTAAAGCCTCTCTTGAATGAGTATTATCAGATCCAAGAGGTCTGTCCTCCACCAACTTAGTGACAAAACGACAATCATCATAATAACCTGTACCAACACTACTAATTGTGCCAAGAGCACCGGCTTTAGATACAGTACCAGCTAGATTACCCCAACTAACACCAACCCCCATGCCACCTTGGACTATAGGATATTTTATTTCATATTTACCTATTTTCAGGCTCATCTTCTACCTCCATTTTAAAATTAATAGAAAAATGTTACAATCTAATTGTATAAAAACAAGTGTGTAAAGTCAATTGAAGGAGACAATTATATGAAAACATTAATAATCTACTATAGCCTTGAAGGTAATACAAAATTTGTTTCTCTTGAATTTGCAAAAATAGTCGGTGCTAATACACTAGAACTAGTCCCTAAAAAGCCTATTAAAGCTAGAGGTTTTAGTAAATATATATGGGGTGGAAAACAAGTTGTAACCAATGAATTACCAAAACTAGAACCATATAGCTTCAACCAAAGTGATTATCAACAAATAGTAATTGCATCTCCAATATGGGCCTCCCACTTCGCTCCTGCAATAGCTACTTTCCTATCAGAGAATAAAATCAATGGAAAGATAGCACTAATAGCAACAAATGAAGGGGGATCATGTAAAAAGGCTTTTCACAAAGTTAAAGAAAAACTACCAAATTGTGAAATAATCCCTACCCTCAACCTGCTTTCACCATTAAGAAATCAAGAAGAAACAATAGAGAAACTAAAAATTTTTAGTGAAAAATTAAAATAATATGAATAATAATACATATATTGATCTCGATATTTTATCTGGGATCTTTTTTTATTAAATAAAAATATAATTGTACAAAAATGGACAATTATATACATTTTTTATTGATATGTGTTTATTAAAGTGCTATAGTGTATGTAGAAAGATGAGGTGATGTAATGGATCAATCATACTTATCAATAGATATGACCGCTGATCGGTTAGGGGTTCATCCAAAAACAATAAGAAGGTATATTGGCAATGGTAAGCTATCGGCTCAAAAGATAGGCGGTACTTGGAGAGTTCATGAGAATTCTATTGAACAATATATTAATAATTGTGAAAAAAATGAAGTGTCACATAACCATGTTAGTAAAGATGACTTTTGTATTTTCATGGATAGTGAGTATTTCAATTCAAAAGACACCCTTCAAGTTTGTACTATTGTTGACTACTATGTAAAAAAGGAAGAGTTTAAAAGTCTGCTTAAAGATGTTATTGAAGTGGTTACAGACTATACCATTGAAAGTCGTAGTAGCCGTTTTAATTATGTTTATGATGATTCAGAGAATAAAATGAGATTGGTTTTCTGGGGTGCTCCATCATATATGGGCAAAGTCATGGAAGCAATGAAAAATTATGAAAATTAGATCACTTCAAAAGGAGGTAAAGGTATGAAAACAACAACTACTACATTATCAATAATAGGGATGACATGTGCATCCTGTGCAAATGCAGTTGAAAAAAGTGTTAGTAAAGTAAAAGGTGTAAGTAAAGCTAACGTTAATTTTGCAACAGAAAAATTAACATTTACTTATGACCAAGAACAAACTAGTATTGATGAAATAATAAAGACAGTTAAAGATGCTGGTTACTTAGCAAAAGAAGATACAAACTTAAATGAGGTTACAATACCAATTTCTGGAATGACATGTGCATCTTGTGCTACAAGTGTTGAAAAAGCAATCAGGAAAATAGAAGGTGTTGAACTTTCTAATGTTAATATAGCAACTGAGAAAGCGACGGTAAAATATAATCCATCTCTAACAAGACTTTCAGAAATCAAAAACGCTATTACAAAGGCTGGGTATAAGCCTCTTGAAATCGAAATTCAAGGAAGTTCAGATGAAGAAAAAATAAGAGCTGAAAAAGCAATGAAAACCTTGTGGAAGAAGTTTATAATCTCTGCAATATTTTCTTTACCATTACTGATTATTGCTATGGGGCATTTGTTAGGACTACAACTCCCAACTTTTATTGACCCTATGGTAAACCCACTTAATTTTGCTCTTGCTCAAATTATTCTTGTTATACCAGTAGTCATTGTCGGGTATCAGTTTTATACAATCGGATTTAAAAGCCTATTTAGAGGGACACCAAATATGGACTCATTGATTGGACTTGGTACTGGAGCAGCAGTAATATATGGTATCTATGCCACTATAATGATAGCAAATGGTCAAGTAGAATACGCTGAGGAGTTATATTTTGAAACAGCCGGCGTTATTATCACGCTTATCTTATTAGGTAAGTATCTTGAATCAGTAACAAAAGGGAAAACATCAGAGGCAATCAAAAAATTAATGGGCTTAACACCAAAAACAGCATTAGTTATCCAAAATGGTCAAGAAGTAATAATGCCAATTGAGGAAGTTGAAGTTGGTGATATTATTCTTGTTAAGCCAGGAGAAAAGATTCCTGTAGATGGGGAAGTGATAAAAGGAAAGACATCTATTGATGAATCAATGTTAACTGGAGAAAGTATGCCAGTTAACAAGTCAATTGGCTCTAATGTAATTGGTGCTAGTATCAATAAACAAGGACTTTTCCAATTTAAAGCTACAAAAGTTGGAAAAAATACTACTTTAGCACAGATTATAAAACTTGTTGAAGATGCACAAGGTTCAAAAGCTCCAATTGCAAGATTAGCAGATATTATAGCTGGTTACTTTGTACCAGTTGTTATAGTAATTGCTATTATCGCAGGCTTAGCTTGGTTTATATCTGGTCAATCAGTAATATTTTCACTTGCAATATTTATTGCGGTTTTAATTATAGCTTGTCCTTGTGCACTAGGTCTGGCAACACCAACTGCAATTATGGTAGGAACAGGTAAAGGAGCCGAATATGGTGTATTAATAAAAGGTGGACAACCACTTGAAACAGCTCATAAGATTAATACCATCGTGTTTGACAAAACAGGAACAATCACAGAAGGAAAGCCAGTAGTGACGGATATCATAGTTACAGACAATCATGATGAATTAGAATTATTGAAATTGGCTGCATCAGCAGAAAAAGGTTCTGAACATCCTCTTGGAGAAGCCATTATATTAAAGGCAGAAGAAGATAATGTTGAATTATTTGCAATAGATGAATTTACGGCAATAGCAGGTCATGGTATTGAAGTGAAAATCGACAATAAACTGGTTATGCTTGGTAACCAAAGATTACTACAAAATCATGACATTCAAAATGATTTACAACAAGTAGCTGATCAACTAGCTAATGAAGGTAAGACACCGATGTTTATAACAATAGATAATAAATTAGCTGGTATTATCGCAGTTGCTGACACAACTAAAGAAAATAGTGGAAAAGC
>JAGXHY010000027.1 GCA_024635925.1 Bacillota bacterium
AAAAAAAGAACTGAAAAATACGGTGCAAATATCCTTGAAGTAACAAAAAAAGTTTCAGCTTTAAAAATTCTTTTTCATAATATTAATAATATTATCGTATATTTATTATTAACAGCTTCTTTAGTTGCCTTCTTTATGGGAGGTCCTGTTGAAGGAGTTGCTTTAATCATTGCAATCTTAATTGCGGTACTATCGGGATTCATTGCAGAATATAAAGCTCAAAAATCAGTAGAGTCACTTCAAAAAATGACAAAAAATATCGCAAAAGTCAAACGTGAGGGCGAAATAAAAGAAATTCCTTCGAGTGAAATTGTTGTAGGAGATATTTTATTTATTGAAGAAGGGGATCTAATTACAGCAGATGCTCGTATTGTCAACTTTAATAATTTTGCAGCCATTGAATCATCCCTAACTGGAGAATCAGAAGCAGTCGATAAAGACAGCGAATACATATCGGAAGAAGATACCCCATTAGGTGATAGAATAAATATGGTGTATTCAGGAACTGCTGCAACCCGAGGTAATGCCTATGCAATAGTAACATCTACAGGGATGGACACAGAGCTAGGTAAAATTAGTGATATGCTTAAAAATGATGAGAATGAACAGACTCCTCTAGAAAAGCAGCTAGATAAACTTGGTAAAACATTAATTATCTTTGCAGGAATAGTCGCTTTTTTAGTAACGATGGTAGGTATTGTTTTAGGTGAAGAAATCTACTCTATTATAAAAATAGGTATTATTTTAGCTATAGCTGCTGTTCCCGAGGCCCTTCCTGCAGTATCAACAATTACACTTGCCATTGGAATGAAAACTATGGCAGCCCATAATGCCCTTGTTAAAAGTCTCACAGCAGTGGAAACTCTAGGTTCTACAACTGTAATTTGTACGGATAAAACTGGTACGCTAACAGAAAATCAGATGACGGTTAAAAAGATTAAGTTGACAGATGGTAAAACATTCGATGTTGAAGGAACTGGATATGAACCTAAAGGAACAATTTTAGATAATGACGAAGAGATAGATATTTCTGAAGCATCTGAACTGAAGGCTTTAATAGAAGCAGCTGTGCTTTCTAGTAATGCATCCCTGACAAAAGAAGAAAATCAATATAAAGTAGTTGGTGATCAGACAGAGGGTGGTATTGTAGTCCTTGGAAAGAAAGCTTCTATTAATCGAACTGATATGGAAGATAAGGGATATAAAAGAATCGGTGAAATTCCATTTAACTCAAAAGATAAATTTATGGTAACCGCATATGAAATAGATAGCCAAGAAAAAAGGCTATATATAAAGGGAGCACCTGACACTCTAATAGAAATGGTAACTAAAGAAGAGACATCTTCAAAGGATATGCATGAAATAAATGATTCCCTTACAAAAGAAGGTATGCGCGTTTTAGCAATTGCTGAAATTAGAGACTATAAAGGAGATGGCTCTGAAGAATCCATGAGAGAGGCTATAGAAAAAGGCATTAATATTCTTGGATTTACAGGGATTTTTGATCCACCAAGAGAAGATGTAAAACAGGTGATAAAAGAAACTCGGGAGGCTGGGATAAGAGTCATTATGATTACAGGTGATCATCCAAAAACAGCATCCAATATCGCTAATCAAATCGGAATTGAAAATTATGATGAAGTCATAACAGGAAAAGAAATGGATAAATTATCTGATGAAACATTAGCAGAAAAAATACGAAAAATATCTGTATTTGCAAGAGTATCTCCAGAAAATAAGCTGCAAATCGTTCGAGCTTTAAAGATAGACAAAGAAATTACAGCAATGACCGGTGATGGAGTGAATGATGCTCCTGCTTTAAATGGAGCTGATATTGGTATAGCCATGGGAATAAGAGGGACAGAAGTTGCAAAAGATGCATCAGATATGATCCTGACAGATGATCGTTTTTCTACAATTATTGATGCAGTTAAAGAAGGTAGAAAGATTTTTGATAATATTGAAAAGTTTGTTTATTTCTTATTTTCTATTAACATTGTTGAAATTTCTGTTGTATTTGTTGCAATTATATTACGACTTCCAATGCCGGTTCTAGCCCTTCAAATTTTGTGGTTGAATCTAGTTGTAGAAGTCTTACCTGCAATGTCTCTTGCACGGGAACCAGCAGAAGCCAATATTATGAAGCGTAAACCAAGAGATCCTGAAAAGTCTATTGTTAACAAAAGCTTTATATTACAAGTACTTAGAAATGGTGGACTTATTGCTCTAGGTTCACTCATAGTATTTATCATTGGACTTGAATTAGGTTATCCAGAAGATGTAGCAAGAACTATGTCCTTTTCAACTATGGCTATTGGGCAGATTTTTCATATTTTTAATGTACGTGAAAAAAATTCATTTGGAATTGACAAGACAATATTTAAGAATCCGTTTCTAATAGGTTCAATTACTATTTCATTTGGTCTACAAATGATTGCAATATATTTACCATTCTTAAATAATATACTGGAAACAATACCATTAGATCTAAATAAATTGATGATCGTTATTATAGGCTCAATTTTACCGACCGTATTCATTCAACTTTCTAGATTATTTTCACAAAGAAGAAAAGCTAGGAATAGTTAAGTAAATCTATTATAAAAAACTAAAATGGAGGTAAAGACCATGAAAAAAAGTCTATCTATTTTATTATTGATTATATTTTTAATATTTGTGGTAGCTTGCTCACAAGAAACATCGACAAATCCGCCAAATATTGCAGAAAGTTACTCAGTGGAAGAGGCCTTTCCTAATATTACATTCAATCGACCACTTGATATTCAAAATGCAGGAGACAAAAGTGGCCGACTATTTATCGTAGAACAACCAGGTCGTATTTATGTACTTCAAGATGAAGATGCTAAAGAAAAAGAACTTTTTTTAGATATTGAAAATCTTGTTAATGACAGTGGTAACGAGCAAGGTCTTCTTGGTCTTGCCTTTCATCCAGAATTTGAAGAAAATGGATACTTTTATATTAATTATACTGACAACAACGGGACAGTTATCTCACGGTTTAAAGTCAGTAGTACTCCAAATAAGGCTGATTCTTCTAGTGAGTTGAAATTATTGGAATATAGCCAACCCTATAGTAATCATAATGGAGGTGGAATGGCATTTGGCCCAGATGGTTATCTATACATAGCAGTAGGTGATGGTGGTAGTGCAGGTGATCCAAATGGAAATGCTCAGAATCGTCAGACTCTTCTTGGTAGTATTTTGCGTATTGATGTTGATAACCAAGAATCAGGATTAAATTATGCTATACCAGAGGATAATCCTTTTATAGATAATGGGGAAGGTTTCCGTGAAGAAATATATGCTTACGGATTACGTAACCCTTGGAGATTTAGTTTTGATTCTAAAAATGGTAATCTTTGGGCTGCTGATGTGGGGCAAAATGCAGTTGAAGAAATTAATATTATTGAAAAAGGTGAAAACTATGGTTGGAATATTATGGAGGGAACAAAGGAATATTCCCCAAATCCGAATGTTGATCCTAATACATTAGAGCCACCAATTTACGAGTATCTTCATCCTCTTGGCCGTTCCATAACCGGTGGTTATGTTTACCGTGGTCAAGAATATCCAGAGCTTGAAGGTGCTTATATCTATGGTGATTTTATTTCTGGTATAATTTGGGCTCTTGAGTACGAGGAGGGTATGGAACCAGAAAATATAATATTATCTGAAACAAATCTTCGTATTTCCTCTTTTGGACTTTCGGAAACTAAGGAACTTTATTTAGCTTCTTTCGATGGTAAAATCTACCAACTTGTTCGTTAGTTTTGGAGGAAATGAAATATTGAATTTTTAAATATTTAGTGGTAAGATTTAGTTAGCTCATAAAATGTGAAGGAGGGATTTTCAATGACAAGTAAATTTCTAATAAGTAAAATAGATGATGGATTTAGGTTTAATCTTATAGCTGCAAATGGGGAGATTATTTTAACTTCTCAACCTTATTCAGCTCTTTCATCATGTAAAAAAGGTATTGAAAGTATAAGGACAAATGCCCCTATTGCCCCTATTGAAGACCAAACTATTGAGGGATTTGAAAAAGAGAATAGTCCTAAATTTGAGATATACCAATACAGGAATGGTGATTATCGTTTTAGATTAAATGCTAAGAATGGAGAACTTATTGGTACTGGGCAAAGATATAAATCCAAAGCTGCTTGCCAAAAGGGTATTGATTCAATAAAGAAAAATTCCGTAGAAGGAATAATTGTTGAAGAAGAATAGTAGCTCAGTTGGATTCTACCTCTGACCTTGAAAAATTATATAATGGATTCTATTAAGAAGAAAGTTAAGCTGGAAAGAATCCTAAAGCCTACCAAATCAGTAAAAGCTGAGGTGGTAGGCTTATTATTTAATATAATAATATAAATGTTTTGAAGAAGTATGTATAATGAAGAGAAAGTTTGTAAGGAGGTTGCTATGATTCAAAATTTAGAAATTAATAAAAAAAATGCTATTGATTTTTATAGAATGGCTTACTTAGGTGAACCAAGAAAGGCTATTAATCTATATGTAGGTTCTGAGTACATTCAGCATAATCCTGAAGTAGAAAACGGTAAAGAAGGTTTCATAAGATACTTTGAATTAATGGATAAGGAATATCCTAATAAAGATATCGAATTTGTTAGAATTATTGCAGAAAATGATTTAGTTTCACTTCATACTCATCAGATTTGGCCAAATAATGAAGAGTATATAACGATGGATTTCTTTCGTTTTGATGAAAATGGCAAAATCGTAGAGCATTGGGATTCTATTCAAAAAATTCCTGATAAATTGAAATCTGGTAATCCAATGTATTGATTTTATTCTTAAAAATCATTTATGTTACCACAACTTCGAAAAAACAAATTAACAGGAGTCTGCCATTTTTTGGTTGACTCTTTTTTATTCTAAGTATTATATGATGAAAATGTACATTGATTATCTCTAATAAAAGCATTATAATTGCTTTAGGTAGTGAAAACATGATAAAAATTACTGCAAGTTTATTAATAAATCGAAAGAATATATGAAACTACAAATATGGAGGAGCAATTATGGAAATGAAAACAATACCTATGAAAAAAGCTATATTTTTTATAGTATTCGCAATCTTTATATGGTGGTTATTTGAGAACTTTAAATTTGTGGGAAGTGGATTAAATCTATTATTAGAAATTTTAGCTCCATTTATAATAGGTCTAGGTATAGCATTTATATTAAATAAACCTATGAGTTTTATAGAAGAAAAATTATTTGCTAAAAAAGGTTTATTTAAGGGTAAATTAAGTAAATATAAAAGACCAATTAGTTTGTCAATTACTCTTATACTTTTTATTTTTGTGATAGCAGTAGTTTTAATCTTGGTTATACCAAATCTCATAGAAGCTGGAGGACAGATAGCAGAAAAAGTACCAAAGTATTTGGAAAATTTACAGGAATATATCAAAAATAGTTCAATAAAATATTCTGAAATAAACAATCAAATTCAGAAAATTAATTTTGAGGATATAAGTAATAGTCTTCTCTCATTTATAAAGGGTGGCTTTTCAAATTGGATAGGAACTACATTCACGGTGGTTTCTTCTGCAATTGGAGGATTTGTTTCGACAGGTATTGGTTTAGTATTTGCTGTATACTTTTTACTTCAAAAAGAAGATTTGTCTATAAGTATAAAAAAACTTATATATGCTGTATTTCCATTAAAGGTATCAAATAGAATTATCTATATAGGAAAAATTACAAGAAAATCATTTTCTGAATTCCTTACAGGTCAAACATTGGATGCTTTAGCTCTTGGTGTATTGTTTTTTATAAGTATGATGATATTTAGTTTCCCTTATGCTTTGATGATTAGTGTAATAATAACTTTTAGTGCATTAATTCCTATCCTAGGTTCTTTTATAGGGTTAGTAATAGGTGCGTTTTTAATATTTGTAGAAGATCCAACGATGGCAGGCTTTTTTATAATACTTTTCTTAGTGCTACAGCAGATTGAAGGGAATTTAATATATCCAAAAGTTGTAGGAAAAGCTTCAGGACTTTCACCAGTATGGATATTGGCAGCTGTAACCATTGGGGGAAGTGTGATGGGGATACTTGGTATAATATTATTTGTACCTTTGTTTTCTGTAATCCAAAAGCTTTTAAAAGAGTATACTGATAGAAAACTTAAAGAAAAAAATATAGATGATGTAAGTGCTGCTTATAAGTTAAGTCATAAATCGAAAATTCAAGAGGAAAATAAATAAATGAAAAATAATGAATCACCTGGAATATTGCTCAGATCAAAATCTTTATTTTTTGACT
>JAGXHY010000028.1 GCA_024635925.1 Bacillota bacterium
AGTTTATAATAGAAGTGATAATTAACATAATATTAGTTGCATTATTGATTATAGTTTCATATAAGGATATAAAATTTAAAATTATACCAAATAAATATACAATACCAGCTTTAGTTAGTGGCTTTGTTTTAATGACAATAAAAGGAGGATTTACAGGACTACAAGATAGTTTTTCTGGATTCCTTCTAGGCTTTTTAATATTTTTAATCCCAGTTTTAATTGGATTTATGGGTGCAGGGGACTTAAAACTTATTGCGGCCATTGGGGCGCTTAAGGGTTTTACTTTCACTTTCAATGCATTAGTTGCAGCCGGAATTGCTGGTGGTATTATAGTAATAGTTTATGTTATATACAAAAGGCAATTTCTTAAAACACTTATTAATATGGTTGGAATTATTATTCGACCAATAGCAAAGTTAATGTATTTGAATTCAAGCAATAAAAAAGCAAAAAAAATATTTGAATATTTTGATAGTATAAAAAAAGAAAATCCTGATTTATATATTCCTTATGCTATTCCAATTAGCGTAGGAACAATAGTCGTTTTAATAGGGAATATAAGTAATCTACTTTAATAGTGGAGAGGTGTTCGAAATGAAATTTATAAAAAGATTAAAAAAAGGTAAAACTGAAAGTGGTCAATCTTTAGTAGAATTTGCTTTGGTTGTACCAATTCTTTTAGTATTTATTTTAGGTATACTTGAGTTTGGTTGGTTATTAAATGCTAAAATTACATTAACTAGCGCAGCCAGAGAAGGCATTAGGTCAGCTGTTGTATCTACTGTTAGCAGAGATACTAGAGCATTTGAAGCAGCTAATAATGCAGTAACTGGAGTTAGTGGCATAACTTTAATCAATGATAGTGAGCATTATAGCTATTATGAAGTTACAGATACAGCTAATGATATTAGAAATGCTGTTGTGGAATTCAAAGGCAATGTAAAACCATTAGTTGGTTTTTTTGTAGATGATCCATTTGTAATAAATGCAAAAGCAATAATGCGAATTGAATAAGAGGTGTTAATTATGAAAAAAAATAATTTAAAAGAAAATCGAGGTTCAGTGACTATATTCACTCTTCTAATATTTATGTTCGTGATATTAGTCTTCTCTGCTGTAGTTATAGATGCGGGTTTTATTTATAGTAGACGTAAACAAATGATAACCTCAGCAGATGCTGCTGCTTTAGCTGGAGCAAAAGAAATGGAAAAGACTTTGGTCGCTGATAGTACCACCTCTATTGCTAGCACCAAAATCAAAGCTATAAATATTGCTAAAAGTATTGCTTTGAAAAATGGAGCAGAAGGTGAAGCAGAAGTTACAATAGAAAAAATGAATGTTAAGATTGAAGATGGCACACTTGATTATAGAGATGTGATTAAAGTTAAGGTTTCATCTAATGAAAAATTGAAATTATTTAGATTTATAGATAAGTTTAATATGAATGTTGTTGGAAGTGCTATTGCAACCTGGGGTTATCCCCAGAAAGTAACAGCAGGTCAAATTTTACCACTTTATACAACCCCAGAAATGTTTCTGGAAAGCAAAACCCTTAAGAGTGGTAAGATGACATTTAATGATGATTTATTTCCTAACCAAAGAGGGTATATATACTTAGATCCTGCTTGGAATGGTCAAGATATTATAAATAAAGCCATCAAAGGTAATCCAACTAAAATAACCTTAGAATTAAATACTGAATTTGAAGGGAAAGCTGGTATTTCACAGTCTGCTATTAATGCAGTAGAATCAAGAATGAAGACTGCTCAGTCACTAAGCACATCTAATGCGAGAAGAGAGCATATGTTTGGACTTGTGCCAATTGCAACACTAAGCAGAACTCAAGGTAATCAAACATTTTTCGTAGTAAATTCATTTGCAGTTTATGAAATAATTGATGTGATGACTTCAACAAATACTGGTTCATCTGAAGCATTGTTAGGGAGTGATTATACAAGAATTGGTGTTGGTAAAACTTATAATTCTTCTGAAAATGATGGGAATGATTTTGAAAAAGGAACAATTTACGGAAATTTCACAGGTGAAATAAGGGAATTAGAAATAATAATGCAAAAAGGCGATCAAGATGGTAATATTATTACTATTGAAAGTGGTACAACTTATAGTAAACTTATTCAATAATATTTGAGGAGGAAAATAATCCAATGAAGATTAAAAAAACAATTTATGTCATAGCTATTGTTGCTGGTCTAATAACTGCATTTTTAACAATATCATATATGAGCAATATTAATAACCAAATTCCAACTGCTTATGAGACTACTGAGGTAATTGTTGCTATACAAGATATTCCGGCAAATACGGAGATAACTAATGAAATGATTGTAACAAAAAAACTCCTAGCAACTAATGTGCAAATTAATGCAATAAGGAGCACTAGTGAGGCTATAGGAAAAATCACTAGTACTGATATTATTACTGGAGAACAAATAATAACAGAAAGATTGGCAATTGGACAAGAAAATACTGCTGTATCTTATACAATACCAGAAAATATGAGAGCTATATCAATTCCAATTAAAGAAACAACTGGCGTTGCTGGTTATGTCTCAAAAGGTGATAAAATAGATATTTTAATTAATGATGTTGTTAATGATGCAAATTTAACCTCAACACAATTGCAAAATATAAGTGTTTTGCAAAAAGGTATAAATTCTGCTGATAATATTGAATTACAATCTGTTAATAAAGGGCTTACTGATTCATTAACAGTTTTAGTCACACCTGGTCAAGCAGAAATCATTGCTTATGCTTTAAATGTGAATAGCCCTATAGTTGTAACATTAAGAAATCCAACAGATAATACTAAAGTTCCGTCTGTGGGATATGGGGAAAGTAACATAACAAGTTGGAAAGGCAGGTAATTATCAATGGATAAAATTAAAGTTATAATTTTAGACAATAATCTTGAAGAAAGATTTGATATAGAAAATGCTTTGGCTAATATAGACTATATTGAAATTGCAAGAACACCTGATGATTTTGAAGAAGCACTTGCAATAATTGATAGTGAGATGGTTGATGTAATTTTAGTTTCAAATAACTTTAATGGTAGTGGTTATGAAATAGTTGAAAAGTTATCAACTGAATTTGTTGATAAAGCTACTATTATTTTAGAAAAAGAAATGAATGAAGACACAATGTATCAAGCTATATTTTCTGGGGCAAAAGACGTTATATTATTACCTGTTAAACCTAATAAATTAGTAGATTCAATTTATAAAGCAAATAAAATTACAAAAAAAAGACTAGAATATCATAAAAAAACTGATATTAGTAAAAAGAAAAAAAGTGGCTACGGTCAAGTGTATTCTGTTTTTAGTACTAAAGGTGGTACTGGTAAAACCTTTTTTGCTACTAACCTAGCACTTAGTTTACTAAAAGAAACCAATAAAAAAGTAGTTATTCTAGATTTTGATCTAGATTATGGTAATGTTTCTCTAGCACTTGATATAGTACCAAAATTTACTATTACTGATGTTATTGATGATATTAAAAGCATCGATTCAGATTATATAGAGACATATCTCACAAATCATGAATCAGGTTTGAAAGTTTTGTCTGCAAGCAAAGAAGCTAATATAAATGATTTTATTAATAATGAACATATACAAATAATATTAAAAGCCTTACAATCAGCTTATGATTATATTGTTATAGATATGTCTTCAAGATTTAATGATGCAACTAATCCTGCATTTGTTTTTTCAGAAAAATTGTTTCTGATTACAACACCTGAAATAATGTCGGTTAAAAATATAAAAAGTGCAATAACTACTTTAACAGATTTCAATTATCCTAAAAATAAAATTAATATTGTATTAAATAAATTTTCTAAAAATAGCGATATAAGATCAAATGATATAGAAAAAATATTAGGTTTTGATATATTTTATAAAGTACCAGATGATTATATAAAAGTTATGGGCTCTTTAAATCAAGGAATTCCTTATGTTCAGAAATATCCTAGAAGTGAAATTAGTAAGAGTTTTAGTAGTATTGTTAAAAATATTACTGATGACAATAAATAAAAGAATAAAGAAAGGACAATATAATGAACTTCGTAAATTTTGGTTCAAATCAAAATGAAATTATTAGTGAAGATAAAAAAAATTCTGAAGATGTTTTAGAGAAAAGAAAAAAAGAATTTGATGATTTTGCTATAATTGTTCTTGAAGGTGTAATTGATGACTTAACATTTACACCAAATAAAGCTAAGCCTGAAGACTTGAAAATATTAGAAGAACAAATTATGACAACGATGAATAATTTAATGATTAAAAGTAATAAACATCTATTACCTGGTGATAAACAAAAGATTGCAAAATTAGTTATTGATGAAATAGTTGCTTTTGGTCCAATAACATCATTATTACAAGATCCTACTGTAACTGAAGTTATGGTTAATGGTCCTGATAAAGTATTTATAGAAAGATTGGGAAAAATTGAGAAGACAGATAAATCATTTCGAAATAACCAACACGTTTTACATACTATTGATAAAATTGTTGCACCAATTGGCAGAAGAGTAGATGAAAGTAGTCCGATGGTTGATGCAAGATTACCAGATGGCTCTCGTGTAAATATAATTATACCACCTCTATCTATTAAAGGACCTTGTATTACTATTAGAAAATTTTCAACTGATCCATACGGACTAGAAGATTTAATTTCCTTTGGATCATTAAATATGAGTATGGCAAAATTTCTTCGCTCTTGTGTTAGAGGAAGATTAAATATAATTGTTTCTGGTGGTACAGGTAGTGGTAAAACAACATTAATGAATGTAATTTCTAGTTTTATTTCTCATGATGAAAGAATAGTGACTATTGAAGATGCAGCTGAGATGCAACTTCAACAAGAGCATGTAGTAACCTTAGAAAGTAGAACCGCCAATATAGAAGGTAAAGGTAAAGTGTCTATTAGGGATTTAGTAGTTAATTCACTTCGTATGAGACCAGACAGAATAATTGTTGGTGAGGTAAGAAGTGGAGAGGCTTTAGATATGTTACAAGCCATGAATACAGGCCATGATGGCTCTATCACGACTGTCCATGCTAATACGCCAAGAGATGCACTATCAAGGCTGGAAACTATGGTTTTGATGGCAGGAATGGATTTACCCTCTAGAGCAATAAGAGAGCAAATGGCTGCTGCACTAGATCTTATTATTCAAATATCGAGATTTAATGATGGAACTAGGAAAATTACGAAAATTACTGAGGTTATAGGAATGGAAAATGATACTATAACTTTACAAGATATTTTTAAGTTTGACCATGAAGGTTTTGATGAAACCAATAAGGTTATTGGACACTATCATCCAACTGGATTAGTTCCAACATTTATAGATAAAATTAGAGCACATGGAGAAAACCTACAATCAGCAATTTTTAAAAGTGGAGATTAATTAATTTGATTCTTAGGAGGTGAAACTTTTGTATGGACTATTTTTTGCTATTACTATATTAATTTCATCGGTTTTTTTATTAATATATTTAATAATATTTGGTAATAAAATAACAATGAAAAATAGATTAGAAGAAATTAAAAATTATAATACCATCATTGATTATAAAGAAAGTGAAACAATAAAAGTAGGAAAGAAAAAGGATAACCTTTCAGTTTTTAGAATTCTTGGGAAAATTATACCCTTTGATAGATATTTATTTAAGAAGAAAGAATTATTATCAGGAGCAAGATTATTATTAAAACCTGAAGAATTATTAGGAATGAGTCTAATTGTTAGTTTAATATTAGGTTTGATATTATTTATTTTTATAAATAACATATTATTTTTTTTAATCGGTTGTATAATTGGATATAAAATACCTACTATGTATGTGAAAAGGGTTAAAAAAAAGAGAGCTAAGAAATTAAATGCACAACTACCAGTAGCTTTGAGTGTTATTGCAAATGGTCTACGAGCAGGATTGAGTTTCAATCAAGCAATGATTATTGCATCTAAAGAAATGGATCCACCTATATCAGATGATTTTAAAAAGATAGTTCATGATAATTCACTTGGTAAAGAAATGGAAGAGGCTTTGAAAGATTTTGCAGAAAGAACAGCTGATGATGATGTTGAAATATTAGTTACTGCTGTTTTGATTCAAAGACAAGTTGGAGGTAATTTATCTGAAATATTGGATACTATATCCAATACAATTAGAGAAAGAGCAAAATTAAAAGGTGATATTAAAACAATGACTGCTCAAAGTAAGCTGTCTGCTGTAATTATTGGTGCTATACCATTTTTTATAATAATTATACTTTATTTAATAAATAAGGAGTTTTTACTTCCTTTATTTACTACATTAATTGGTAATGTTTTATTAGGAATTGCAATACTAATGCAAGCATTAGGAATATTTGTATTAGTGAAGATACTTGATTTTAAAGTATAGAAAGTGAGGTTAAATTTAATGGAAATATTAATTGGAATAACTGCTGGTTTGACTATAACCTCCTTGTTTATTATTGCTAATCAAATATTTTTTTATAGGAAAAATATAATTAAAAATAGATTAAAAAACATACAACCACTAAATATCGATAATTCTGACGAAGATATATTTAGAAAATCTTTATTTGATCGTATAGGAACTCCATTATATCAAGGTTTCTTATCATTTATATCTAGAATGACTCCTGAGTCAATTAAGGATAATTATGACACAATTATCTTTCAGTCTGGTAATTATATGAAAATGACACCTAGTAATATTTTAGCTATACAGATTATAACCTCACTTGTAATGTTGGTAATTTTCGGATTATTATTTTCATTGATTGGGGCTTTTGATCCATTACTTATATTGATTGTTGGTATAGTTGGATTTTTATTACCATATTTTCAATTTAGAACAAAAGCTAAAAAAAGAGCATTAGATATACAAAACAAACTCCCAGATATATTAGATTTATTATATGTTTCAGTGGAAGCTGGACTAGGTTTTGATATGTCTATGAAAAGAGCAACTGATAAAATAAAAGGTGAATTAAGCAATGAATTAAAATGGGCATTAGATGATATTTCTAAAGGTAAAGAAAGAGAAGAAGCCTTAAGAGCTGTTTATAAAAGGACTGGTGTTGAAGACCTTAATAGCTTTATTACTGCTGTTATACAAGCTGAACAATTAGGATCGAATATTGCCAATATGTTGAGAATACAGTCTAAAATGTTAAGACAGAAAAGAAAACAAAGAGCTGAAGAAAAATCAATGAAATTACCAGTTAAAATGATTTTTCCATTGATATTTTTTATGTTTCCCTCTATATTTATAGTTATATTAGGGCCAGCTGTATTAAATGCCATAGATGGTCTACAAGGCTTACTATAAGAAAGGATGATTATATGAAATATATTTTTAAGTTAACACTATTTTTAGTATTTTCTTTGACAATTTTTAGCATTTATATATTTTCAGACAATCAAATAGTAAAAGCAGAAGATAGAATTACTATTAGTGGGCTTTATAGAATTGAAAATGTTTATAGTAAACTATATCTTGATATTGAAGATGGAAGTAACGCGGTAGGAGCCTTGGCCATTCAAGCACAAGGATCTGATAATTCAAGTCAAATATTTAAAATAAGTAAGGATACTTCTTTACGGTATATTATTAGTATTGAAAAGAACTTGAAAGTAATTGAAATTAAAGTAAATCCTGATGATGAATTATCCATAATACAACAAGGAGAGTTTTCAGGTGATTTTAATCAAGTATGGGATATTAGAGTTTTAAGTGATGATTCAGTCGTTTTTATTAATTATTTGACTAATGAAGTGATTGGAATTGATGAAGGAGAATTGAATTCAGGGAGTTTTGTGAAAGCACAAGAATATGTGGGAACGGACAATCAAAAATGGATATTAGAACCTGTAGGTGAAATTATTACAAATAACCCTGGAACAGAAAATATTAGCAAGACGGAATCTATAGGAATATTACAAAATATAAATAGTACACTAAGTGATTTATCCTTAATACAAATTATTATTGGAGTCATATTTATATTTGTATTTTTGTTCTTTGCTTTAGGTCAACTTCTATATGGATTTAGAATTAAACCTAGACTTATAGTTAAGGGAAAATTATTTTATAAACCTTTAACTAGAGAAGATGAAAAATTTATAAATTATCTAGACTTTAAAAGAAAAAGACATCAAAGAATTGTTATTAGTTTTGATCAACAATATAAAAAAGCAGATTTTTATATTGGTGGTGGATTACAAGATTTTCAATTAATTTTTGAAAAAGTATCAGAGATGAATTTACCACACTTTCTAGAAGGCTATAGATCTTTTAATAAAGATAAAAATCCTATTAAAATTAGGGTAACTGCTACAGAACCTGGAATTTTAAATTTTGGTGAGTTTGTCTATAGTAAGCACTTTATAGTTGATGGAAGTAAATTTAATTCTGGTGGTATATTGTTTAGATATGTTGAAAATGAAAAATAATAATTACATGCAGTTATTAAATGAAAAGAATGGAATTATATTAGAACGGGTTGTTATTGCTGATAATTTTTCCACCAGATTAAAAGGATTAATGGGCAAGAAAAGTTTAGGGGAAAATGATGGACTTTTAATTAAACCTTGTAATAGTATACATACATTTTTTATGAAATTTAATATTGATGTTGTCTTTATTGACAAGAATAATAGGATAATTTCAATATATAGAAATATGTTACCATGGAAATTTTCAAAAATATATTTTGAAAGTCAATTTTGTATAGAAGGCAATAAAGAATGCTTTAAAGATTTAAAAATAGGTGATAAAATAAATATTATAAAAAAACTTGACTTTAAATAGTCAAGTTTTTTCTATTTAAAGTCATTTTAACTTGATTTTATGATATAATAATTTAAATGTACCAAAATATTTTAGGGGGAAAAGAAAATATGCATAGTATGACTGGATATGGTAAAGGCCTTAAAGAAACGAAAGAAAGAATATATACTATCGAACTAAGAGCTGTAAATCATAGATTTTTAGAAATTAAATATAGACTGCCTAAAGGAATGTTATTTGTAGAAGAGAAAATTGATAAATTCCTAAAATCAATGTTTAACAGGGGATCATTTTCTGTTTATTTGAATATAGAAAATAATAAAGAATATAATAAAGCCTTTAATATTGATTATAATTTAGCCGAATTATATTTTAAAGCAGGTCAAAGTTTAAAAAGTCATTTTAATTTAGCTTATGACTTATCATTGCAAGACATTATTAGATACCCTGAGGTGATTTCAGCTAATGATAAAGAAATTGATGATGAAAAAGTTTGGAATGATATAAAAGAGGCTTTAGTAAAAGCTTGTGCTAATATTGAAGAGATGAGAAAAGAAGAAGGAGAAAAACTCAAGAACTTCTTTATTAATAGCGTAGACTTTATTAATGAAAAGATTACTGAAGTTAATAAATATGCAGACGTCGTTGTTGGTGAATATAAAGAGAAGTTACAAGAACGAATAAAAAAATTACTTGATACTGTCCCTGTAAATGAAGATAGAATCGCTTTTGAAATTGCTGCCTTTGCAGATAAAAGCAACATTACAGAGGAAATAATTAGACTTAAGATTCATACAGCTCACTTTAAGGAGTATTTAGACAATTCAGAACCTATAGGAAGAAAAATGGATTTCCTTATACAAGAAATGAATAGAGAAATCAATACAATTGGGTCAAAATCAAGTTCAACGGATATAGCTGTAATAATAGTGTCATTAAAAAGTGAATTAGAAAAGGTCAGAGAACAGGTGCAAAATATAGAATAGAAGGGAGACATAATAAAATGTATGAAAGAAACCTACTTTTAGTTATTTCAGGCCCTTCTGGTGCTGGAAAAGGAACAATATGCAAAGCTTTAGTTGAAAAACATCCAAAAACTATTCAATGTTCTTTATCAGCAACGAGTAGAGATGTGAGAACAGGAGAAATTCCTAATAAAACCTATTATTATATTGGAAAAGATAATTTTCTTGAAAAAATAGAAAATAATCAGTTTTTAGAGTATGCAAAAGTTTATGGAAATTATTATGGCACTTTAAAACAAGAAGTTCAAAGGTTATTTTCCTTAAAGGCTGATGTTATTTTAGAAATAGAAATGCAAGGTGCTTTACAAATCCGTGAAAAATCTCAAGATGCAGTTTTGATCTTTATTATGCCACCTTCATTTAAAGAATTAAGCGCAAGACTGATGAGAAGAAAAAGAGACTGTGAAGAAGATATACAAAATAGACTTGATAAAGTTTCTAGTGAATTAAAATACATCAAAGATTACGACTATATTGTTGTAAATGATAAGATAGAGGATGCTGTTGCAAAAATTGAGTCTATTATTGTAGCAGAAAAATGCAAAATGGATGAAAGAACTTTTGATATTGAAACATTTATTAAAGATATTTAATGTCAAATATGATATAATTACCAAAGAAATTATAAGGAGTGTTTTAATGATAGATAAACAAATAAACATAAGTAGAATAGTCAAAAAAGTAAATAGTAAGTATCTATTAGTGATGATTGCAGCTAAAAGATCTAGGCAATTATCATTACTAGAGCAAAAAGAAAAAATGCTTAAAGAAGAACCAGATAAGTTAAAATCACGACCAGAACTAGAGAATATTGGCCTTTTAACTGAAGAAGAGCGAATAGCTTTACAGAATCATAAACCAATTATTGTTGCTCTTGATGAACTAATAGCAGATAAAATAACATATAGTTTTAACGGAGAAGAGTAAACATGATAGGCAGGAAGATTCTCTTAGGCATAATCGAGGATAAAGAAGCCTATAGAATGGTAGAATTAACCTATAGACTAAGGAAACTTGGTTATGAAGCCTACATACTTAAAACTCAAATTAGTGATAATTATATACCACTAGCATTCATTGATGAAATATCAATAAATGAAGCAACAGATATAGACTTATTAGTAATAGGTCCATACAGTGACCAGTCTAAAAAGTGTAATATGGACAGTGAATTATTAGATTTTGTAGAATCTGACAAAAAAGAAATACTTTATGTGGAAAACTTAGATAACTTAGAATTGATAATAGAAAAAATCCAAGTTGTTACAAAAGGGAATAATATGATAGAATATTCTTTTTTATTTACACTTGGGTATTTTAATGAACATTTAACTAATAATCATTTTATAGGAACTTATAATAATGATGAGTTGATTCTTGGATTAATTAAAAACTTAATATTATCAGGTGCTAATGTTGATGTTATTGCTTCAAACAACATTAAAGTAATACCTTATGTTGAAAATATAATATTTGTAAAAGATATTGACGAATTAGAAACCGTTCTTAATTCAAAATATTTTAAATATGATTTTGTCATTAATACTATGAATGTACCAAGGTTTGGAATAAGAAAAGGTGAACATTTTAAAACAGAATATCAACGTTATTTTGCTGAATTTGAAGAAAAATATTTACCTTTTTTAGAAAAAGATTTATCATCAGACAATCAATTAATTGTAGAAGTTATTAATGGTTTGATTGAGAATGAAGACTACATTAAATATTTATTTGATAATACTGGTGTTAATCTTGTATTATTAAATGAATTAAATATAACTACAATGCAATATAAACCATTTATAAAATTAATTAGTAAAAATGGAGATATTGATATTATTTCTTTTAAAGATAATATATTAATGTACGAAGAGCTTGTAAATGAATTTAAAGCTAAAATAGAAGGGTAGGAGGATATATAATGAAAAAATATTTTACATCAGAATCAGTAACGGAAGGACATCCAGATAAAGTCTGTGATCAAATATCGGATGCTGTATTAGATGCTATTCTAGCAAAAGATCCTAACGGAAGAGTAGCTTGTGAAACATTTGTCACAACTGGTTTAGTAGTTGTTGCTGGTGAAATATCAACAGATTGTTATATTGATATACAAAAACTAGTTAGAAATACTATTAGAAATATAGGGTATACTAGAGCTAAATATGGATTTGACGCAGATACATGTGGTGTGATGGTTGCGCTTGATGAACAATCAGCAGATATTGCTTTAGGAGTTAATGTTTCAGAAGAAGGAAAAAAAGGCGAGTATGCTATTGAAGATGCAATAGGTGCAGGAGACCAAGGCATGATGTTTGGTTATGCAACTAATGAAACAGATGAATTAATGCCAGCACCAATTATATATGCTCATAAATTAGCAAAAAAACTAGCTGAACTAAGAAAAGATGGAACAATAAGTTATTTAAGACCTGACGGTAAAACTCAAGTAACATTTGAATATGATGATCATAAACCAATACGTATTGAAGCAATCGTTATTTCAACACAACATAATCCTGAAACAACACAAGAAACAATATATAAGGATATGATTGAGAAAGTTATAAAAGTAGTAGTTCCTAGTGAACTTATTGATGAAAATACAAAATATCATATTAATCCAACTGGTAGATTTGTAATTGGAGGTCCTTTAGGAGATACTGGTCTTACAGGACGTAAAATAATTGTTGACACATATGGTGGAGCCGCTTCACATGGTGGAGGAGCCTTTAGTGGAAAAGACCCAACAAAAGTTGATAGGTCTGCAGCATATGCCGCTAGATATGTAGCTAAAAATATTGTAGCAGCAGGCTTAGCTGATAGATGTGAGATTCAATTATCTTATGCTATTGGTATTGCTAAACCAATTTCAGTCTTTGTTGACACTTATGGTACTGGTAAAATAGCTGATGATAAATTAGTTGATCTAGTAAACGAAAATTTTGATTTAAAACCAGCCGCAATAATTAGACATTTTGATTTAAGAAGACCAATATATCAAAATATAGCAGCTTATGGACATTTTGGTAGAACAGAACTTGATTTGCCATGGGAAAAAACAGATAAAGTTGAAGAACTAGTCAAGTATTTAAAGAAATGAGGTGTTTCAAATAAGATACCCAGGTAGAAATATTTTTATTAATTCAATATCTACAATTAAATACCAAATGATTGGACAAATTGTTTCAGTTGGAGCAGGTCTTGGTAGATATGATAAAGATATCATTTTGCCATATTATCTTGTTAAAGAAAAAATTAACACTTTATTTACTGAAATAATTTTAATTGGTGGAGATAGACCTTATAATGGACTAGTAAATATATTTACTGAGGATGTTAATTCAGCTGAGGAGCTTATTAGATCAATAAAAAATATAAGTGAAGAACTTAATATTGAATTTGATTTTAGACAGACCATAGTTCCTAACTCTGCCACTACTTTTATAATTAATTTGTTTAGTAATGCTAATAAAGAAAAGCTAAAGGTTCAAAAAGGTAAAGAAGGCTTATTGATATATTTTTTACAACTTAAAGAAGAGAATACTAATATTATTAATGAAAACTTTTTCAATTATGATTTTATTATAGATATTGGAGAATCCTTAGGTATAGAAGAAAGCTTCTTGTTAAAAGATGAATGTATAAAAGAAGGGATTGACTATATGTTGGAAGGGACTAATGCTTTTCATGTAGAAAAAAATCATACTCTTGATATATTAAAAAAATATAGAAGTGGAACAGGGATGATAGTTTTTACGCCTTTTAGATTAAGTAAAAGTAATGATAGTTCAATTGAAATTCATGAAATCGGTAGTTTATATTCAAAAAATTATAAATATTAAATCTTAAGTTAAAATAGGAAGCGTTGCTTCCTATTTTTTATTACCATTCTATTAATTTATTACCATTTTTATCATCAAAGTTACCTATAATTATCATTACAAGATCAATAATCCAACCTATACCTAAAAACCCATTACTTATAAGCCAAAGCATTCCTGTCCCAATTTTTCCAACATAAAATCTATGAATACCTAACTCTCCAAGAAATAGACATAATAAAAAAGCTATTAATCGAGATTTTTTTGAATACATATAATCACTCCTGTCTAAATAATATTAACTTATGATGAATATTATTACAATATTGAATGATTAAAATTTGACAAAAAGTATCTTTAATAGTAGAATAAACAAAGAAATCTTTAATTTGGTACGAGAGACTAGAAAGATAAGAATATAATATTTTATGTAACTATGATGTATAATTTATGAAATACTATAGTCTATCTGATTTAGTCAGATAGACTATTTTTTTTAGGAGGTAGACATGAAAAAATTTATTGAAAAAGCAGTAATTATGGAAGAGGACCAAATGGACAGAGCATTGAAAAGGATAGCTCATGAACTTTTGGAAAAAAACAAGTCTTTGGACAATGCAGTTATACTTGGAATTAGGACAAGAGGCGTTCCACTTGCAGAAAGGCTTAAAAAAACTATTGAAGAGATTCATGATATTGTAGTTCCAATAGGCGTTTTAGATATAAATCTCTACCGAGATGATCTAACTTCTCTCACTGAACAACCTGTAATACTACAAACTGTAATACCCGTTGGAGTAAAAGGAAAAAAAATAATATTAGTAGATGATGTTCTTTATACTGGAAGAACTATTAGAGCTGCTTTAGATTCAATTATAGATATGGGAAGACCCGAACTAATACAACTTGTTGTAATGGTAGATAGAGGACATCGAGAATTACCTATAAGAGCCGATTTTGTAGGAAAAAATGTTCCGACATCAAAGAGAGAAAAGGTTGAGGTTTTACTAAAAGAAATTGATGGGATAGATAAAGTAATTATTAAAGAAGCAGTAGAGGAGAGTAAATAGATGATAAAAGAAAAGGATCTATTGGGGCTTAGAAATATTTCTACAGATGAAATCGATGAAATATTAAGAGTTGCTATTCCTATGAAAGACATAATTACACGAGATATAAAAAAAGTGCCAACATTACGTGGTAAATCCATGGCAACATTATTTTTTGAAAATAGTACAAGAACAAAAAGTTCCTTTGAAATAGCAGCTAAATATCTTAGTGCAGATTGCACTAATTTAGCAGTAAGTACTAGTAGTGTGCAAAAAGGAGAAACTTTGATTGATACTGCTATCACTTTAGAGGTTATGGGTATCGAACTATTTGTTATGAGACATGGTGCTAGTGGAGCTCCACATTTTCTTGGGAGAAATACCAAAGCAAGAATAATTAATGCTGGAGATGGGATGAATGAACATCCAACACAAGGTTTATTAGACATGTTTACGATGCAAGATAAAAAAGGAAACCTTGGAGATTTAACTGTTACTATTTTAGGAGATGTTGCACATAGTAGAGTAGCAAGAAGTAATATTTGGGGTCTTACAAAATATGGAGCAAAGGTTAGAGTAGTAGCACCTGCAACACTTATTCCTGTTGAAATGGAAAGAATGGGTGTAGAAGTCTACACAGATGTTGATAAAGCTCTAAAAGGAGCTGATGTAGTTAATGTACTAAGACTTCAAAAAGAAAGACAATCAGGGGGATTATTACCAAGTTTAGTTGAATACAATAAGTTTTGGGGATTAAACTCTAAAAGACTTGAACTTCTTAAAGATGATGCGATTATTATGCACCCAGGTCCAATGAACAGAGGCGTTGAAATAATGCCGGAAGTTTATGAAGATCCAAGATCAGTAGTTGACGAACAAGTTACTAATGGGGTAGCAGTTAGAATGGCTTTATTATTTATGATGTTAGGAGGTAAGAGTGGAGATGATATTAATTAAAGATGGGCACGTAATTGATCCTGCAAATTCAATTGATGATATTATGGACATACTAATTATTGGTGAAAAAATAAATAAAATAGAGAAAGATATAGCGATTAAGGAAGAATATGAAATAATAGATGCGAAAAATCTAATGGTTTTTCCTGGACTAATAGATATGCATGTTCACTTAAGAGAACCAGGTTTTGAACATAAAGAGACAATTAAAACAGGCTTAGAGGCTGCTGCAAAAGGTGGTTTTACTACAGTTGCTTGTATGCCAAATACTAAACCAGCAATAGATGACAGAACTATAGTTGAAGCCTTAGACCGAAAAGCTAGAGGTGCAAAAGTAAATTTAAAAGTTATTGGAGCTGCAACAAAAAATATTGACTCAGATCAACTTACAGAAATGGGAGACATGAAAGAAGCTGGAATAGTTGCAATAAGTAATGATGGTAAACCTGTAAAAAATGCTAACATAACAAGAAGAGTATTAGAATATGCAAAAAAGTTTGATCTTATTTTAATAGAACATTGCGAAGATGAAAGTTTAGCTAATAATGGTTTCATTCATGAAGGTTATTATTCAACTATTTTAGGATTAAAAGGCATACCTAGAGAAGCTGAAGATTTAATAGTAGCTAGAGATATAGCATTAGCAAAAATGACTGATGGTAAAGTTCATATTGCCCACATTAGTAGTAAAAATTCTGTGGATCTAGTAAGAGAAGCTAAAAAACAAGGAATTAATATTACAGCAGAGGTTACTCCACAACATCTAATTTTAACTGACCAAATAGTTGAATCATTTGATACCTCAACTAAAATAAATCCTCCATTTAGATCTGAAGAAGATAGAAAAGCATTAGTTACAGGATTAATTGATGGAACAATCGATATGATTGCTACCGATCATGCCCCACATGCCAGATGGGAAAAAGAAGTAGAATACGCTTACGCTCCTTTTGGTGTTGTAGGGCTAGAAACAGCAGTTTCTTTAATTTATACAAAATTAGTTAAAACAGGTATTATGAGTTTTGGTAATTTAGTAGAAAAAATGGCAAATAATCCTGGTAGAATATTCAAATTAGGTGGAGTATTAAAAGTTGGGTCTGATGCAGATATAACATTGTTTGATCCTAATAAAAAATGGGTTGTAAATCCAAATAAATTTTACTCTATGGGTAGAAATACCCCATTTAAAGATTGGAACCTTGATGGTGAAGTTATACATACAATTGTAAAAGGTGATTTTGCTTTAAAAGATGGTAAGGTGATTTAATAATGATATATAAAAATTATGGCAACATAATTTCTAATGAACCAATAATAAAGAATTTTGTTTATTTAATGATAATTAAAGAAAAAAATATCGCTAATACAGCACGTCCTGGTCAGTTTATAGAAATAAAAACTGGTTTAATTCCTTTACTGCGAAAACCAATCAGTATTTTTGAAGTTGATAAAGAAAAAGAAACTATATCAATTCTTTATCAGGTTAAAGGACAAGGGACAAAAAACTTATCAGAACTTACTGCTAATGAAAAATTAGATATAATTGGCCCCCTTGGACAAGGTTTTACTATAAAGAAGTTTGCAAAAAAATGTCTTTTAATTGGAGGAGGTATTGGTATTGCCCCTTTATATGATTTAGGACTTAAATTAAAAGAAGCAGGTAATGAAATTGAAATTATTTTAGGCTTTAGTTGTAAAGAAACCTCCTATGCTATTGATTATTTTTCTAAATTAGGTCCTGTTAAAATTGCTACAATTGATGGTAGTTTAGGAGAGTTAGGGACAGTAGAAGTGATATTGGAAAAATATAATTTCAAAGATATTGATAAGGCTTATGCTTGTGGACCAGAACCTATGTTAAAATACTTAAAAACACTAGAAGATGAAATTGACTTAGAATTATCCTTAGAAGCTTATATGGGATGTGGAGTAGGAGCTTGTTTAAGTTGTGTTTGTAAAATGACAGATGGGGAATATAAAAGAGTTTGTAAAGAAGGACCGATATTTCAAGTTAAGGAGGTATCCTTTGATGAATAAGCTTGAATGTAATTTAGGGAAATTACTATTGAAAAATCCTATAACTGTTGCATCAGGAACCTTTGGTTCTGGTAAAGAATTTAAAGATTTCTATGATCTTTCTCTTTTGGGTGGAATTATGGTAAAAGGTACTACTCCAAAGAAAAGAATTGGAAACAAACCTCAAAGGTTGGTAGAAACTAGTGGGGGTATAATTAATTCTATAGGGCTTGCAAATGGTGGAGTAAACGACTTTATTAATAATATTTTACCTGAAACTAAAAATTATGGTACAGAAATAATTGTTAATATTTCTGGAGGAACAATCGATGATTATGGCTATATGGCGGAAAAATTAAGTATAGATGGTGTAAGTGCATTAGAAGTTAATATTTCATGCCCAAATGTTAAAGCAGGTGGAATTACTTTTGGAACTGATCCTAAAATGGCCTATGAAGTAACAAAAATGGTTAAAAATAATACATCTAAACCAATAATAATGAAATTATCTCCAAATGTAACCGATATATCAATAATGGCACAAGCTGTTGAAGGTGGTGGTGCTGATATAATTTCTATGATTAATACTTTAATTGGTATGGCTATAGATATAGAAAAACAAAAACCAATCATAAATAATATTATAGGTGGATATTCAGGACCTCCTATTAAACCCATTGCCTTAAGAATGGTTTACGAAGTATATAAATCAGTTAACATTCCAATTATTGGAATGGGTGGAATAATGAATACTACAGATGCTTTAGAGTTTATTATGGCAGGAGCAACAGCCATTAGTATTGGTACTGCTAATTTTGTTGATCCTTATATACCTTTAAACATAATTGACGGTATAGAAAAATTTTTAGATAGAAAATGTTTAAAGTCATATACTCAAATAATTGGAGCAGCACATAGATAAGGAGAATTATAATGAATGGAAAAGAAAGACTAATTGTAGCTCTAGATGTGGATACAATAGAGGAAGTTGAATATTTAGTTAATGAATTAAAAGATGAAGTAGGTATGTTTAAAGTAGGATTACAATTATATACTAGTTTAGGAAATGACATTATAAAATATATTAAAGAGAGAGGCGGAAAAGTATTTCTAGATCTTAAATTACATGATATTCCTAATACTGTAAGTGAAACAGTAAGGGTATTAACTAAGGCAGGTGTAGATATGTTGAATGTTCATAGTCAAGGCGGTTATGAGATGATGAAACTTGCAAAAGAAACGAGCATTAAATCGGCTTTAGAGTTAAATATAAAACCTCCAAAACTTATAGCTGTAACAATATTAACTAGTTTGGGAGATTCTGAAGTTGCTGAAATTGGTTATATAAAAAGTGCAAAACATATGGTAGAACATCTTGGTCTACTTACTCAAAAAGCTGGCTTAGATGGAGTAGTTTGCTCTCCTTTAGAAGCAGGATTAATTAAAAAAGTTTGTAATGAAAACTTTATAACAGTTACTCCTGGTGTTCGACCAGCTGGTGGTGAAGTAGGAGATCAAAAAAGAATTACAACACCCTTAAAAGCGATAACTGGGGGATCAACATATATCGTTGTAGGAAGACCTATTACTAAAGCAAATAATGTTAAAATAGCAGCAAAAAAAATAGTTGCTGAAATGGAAGGAATATAGGTGGTCGAATGAAATTATCAACAGAAGAAATAAAAAAAATATTTATTGAATCAGGAGCATTACTTGAAGGTCATTTTAGATTAACATCAGGTAGACATAGTGACAAATACATTCAATGTGCTAGAGTTTTAATGGAACCTAAATATACTTCTGCTTTATGTGGACACTTAGCTGAAGCATTTAAAGAAGAAAATATAGAAGTAGTTATTGGACCAGCAACTGGAGGAATTATTCTTTCCTATGAAATGGCTAGTCAACTTGGTGTACCATCACTTTTTACTGAAAGAGTAGATGGTAAAATGGCACTTAGAAGAAATTTTAAAATAGAACCAGGACAAAAAGTATTAGTAGTTGAAGATGTTGTTACTACTGGTGGTAGTGTGAAAGAAGTTGTTGATATAGTTAAGGAAAATGGTGGAATTGTTGTAGGTATCGCATTGTTAGTTGATAGAAGCAATGGAAAAGTTGATCTAGATGCAAGAATTGAAGCTTGTCTTTCAATGGATGTGAAATCATATGAAGCGAATGAATGTCCATTATGTAAAGCTGGATTACCGATTGTAAAACCAGGAAGTAGAGTAATTAATTAAAAATTTTGATTGTGAGTTTATTATGAGAAAATTTATAGAAACTGATATTGCAATAGATCTTATTTTATCTAAAATAAAGAAACAAGGAAAGGAAGTTATCAAACTAGAAGACTCATTTAATAGAATTCTAGCATCTGATATTTTTACAAAAATTCCAATACCTAATTTTAGAAAATCACCTTTTGATGGTTATTGTTTAAAAAATGAATATTCTAAAGGTGCTAGTTATGATAATCCTAAAGAGTTAAAAGTATCTGGTACTATTAAGGCCGGTGATGATATTAAATATTTAAAACTTGGAACATACAAAATCATGACTGGCGCAGAGATTCCAGAATTCTGTGATTTAGTAATAAAAAAAGAGGATACAAATTGTGGTGATAATAATGTTCTAATTTATAAAGAGGGTATCCCTGATGAAAACATAATAAAAATAGGTGAAGATGTTGGAGCAGGAGTTAAAATAGTAAATAAAGGCACAAAAATAAAACCAGGTATAGTTGCTATGTTAGCAACGATTGGAATTTATCAATTAGAAGTGTTCAAGCTACCAAAAGTAGGATTAATTACTACAGGGGATGAAGTTATTGATTTAAAAATTGACCTCAGTCCTGGAAAAATCTATAATAGTAATAAATATGCCTTGTTAGGATTTATTAATGAATTAGGGATCAAAGCTAATGATTATGGTGTAGCAAATGATAATATTGAAGTATTAAAAGGGAAAATCAAATTAGCATTAGAAGAAAATGATGTTATAATTACTACTGGAGGAGTTTCAGTTGGTGATTATGATTATATACAAGATGTTTATAATTTGTTAAACATAGAAAAAATATTTTGGTCAGTGAAAATGAAACCGGGAACACCTGTTATGGCTGGAAGGCTTGGAGATAAAATAATAATTTCTTTACCTGGTTCCCCTGCGGCAAGTTTAATAACATATGAGGTAATAGCAAAACCTGTAATTAAATTCATTATGGGTTATAATGAATATCTAGCTAAAAGATATATAGGGATTATGAAAGATGATTTTAAAAAATTGAGCAATATAACAAGATTCCTCAGAGTGTATATTACAATTGGAAATGAAGGATATGAGATTCATCTTTCTGGAAAACAAAATGCTGGTGTGCTTCAATCTATGTTAAGTTGCACGGCACTTGCAAAAGTTTTAAATCCAAATGAAGCTATTAAAATAGGTGATAAATTGGAGTTTTCCTTTGTGAATGAGGCTGAGAACTAATGATAAAAAAACCTATTATATCATTTGTAGGCTACTCAAACTCAGGTAAAACTACATTAATTTGCAAAATTTTAAATATACTAAGTAAAGATTATAAAATAGCAGTAATTAAACATCATGGTCATTTTGCAAATAAGAGTTCTAAAGATAAAATCAAAGATACTGATAAATTTTTGTTGGCTGGTGCTAAAAAAGTATTTTTGTTAATAGGGGATAAATCACCAGAAAATATAATTAATATGTTGAATAAAAAAAATATTGATTTAATAATTATTGAAGGTTTTAAAAATTTTTCTTATCCTAAATTTTATGTAAAAAGAGAAGAAATAAAAGAAATAGATTATAATTTAGATAACCTAGTTGGAATGATTACCGATGATATAACAGGATTAGGTTATGATAATGTTTGGTTTAATATTGATGATATAAAAGGTATTATTAATTTTATTAGATGTAGATTTTTGAAAGGAGAATAATATTTATGATTTCGATTACACTTAATGGACAAAAAATGGAAGCAAGTGCTGAAAAAAGCATATTAGAAATTGCTAGAGAAAATGGAATAGATATTCCAACTCTTTGCTATAATAAAAAACTAACCTTATTTTCAGGCTGCAGAATTTGTGTTGTAGAAATAGCTGGCAGGAAAAGTCTTGCTGCTTCATGCTCTACTAGACCTTTGGAGGGGATGGTAATACAAACTCACTCTGATAAAGTTCTAAAATCAAGGAGAGAAATTTTAGATTTATTGATCTCAAACCATCCAGAAGACTTATTTATTCAAACCAAAGTAGGAAATAATAAGCTTCAAGAATATGCAAAAGAATATGAAGTTCTTAAAGGTAGTTATGAGGGAGAGAAGAAGAATTATGAAGTTGATTCAGTAAATGCAGTATATATTAGAGACCAAAATAAATGTATAGTATGTGGTCAATGTGTAAATGTTTGTGATCAGGTGCAAATTTCACATACATATGATTATTTAGGTAAAGGTTTTAACACTAAAATAGGAACTGCTTTTGACTTGCCAATAAGTACAGACAACTGTCGCTTATGTGGTCAGTGTGTAAGTGCTTGTCCAACAGGTGCTTTGATTCACAAGCAACTTGCAGATATCGAACCTGCAAAAATAACTAAAGTCAGAACTACCTGTCCTTTCTGCGGAACAGGATGTAATTTCGACCTGAATATTGTTGACGGAAAAGTTGTAGGTGTAACACCGCTAGAAGAAGCAACTGTAAATGGGACTGAATTATGTGTGAAAGGCAGATATCACTCAGATATGATTGGTAGTAAACATAGATTAACTACTCCTTTAATTAAAAAAAATGGTGTTTTTGTTGAAGCTACTTATGATGAGGCTTTTGAATACATAATTGATAATATAAAAAAAATTAAGGATAAATATGGAGCAGATTCATTAGCTGGATTATCTTCTGCACGTTGTGTAAATGAAGATAACTATATTTTCCAGAAATTATTTAGAGCTGGTTTTGGGACAAACAATGTTGACCATTGTGCTCGAACCTGACATGCTCCAACTGTTGCAGGTCTTGCAACAACATTAGGTAGTGGAGCTATGACTAACTCAATTGGAGAAATTGAACATAATGATGTATTATTCATTATTGGTTCAAACACAACCGAAGCTCATCCTATTATTGGAAATCAAATGAAAAAAGCGGTCCAAAGAGGTTCAAAATTAATTGTAATTGATCCTAGAAAAACCGAATTAGCTACAATGGCCAAGTATCACTTAAGTTTGAAATCTGGTACAGATGCAGCTTTGATTAATGGATTAATGCATATCATTATAAGAGAAAATTGGCAAGATAATGACTATATAGCAAAAAGATGTACTGGTTATGAAAGCTTAAAAGAGAATGTAGCAAATTATCCACCAGAACTTGTAGAAGAAATTACTGGTATTAGTCAAGATATACTTTATGAAGTAGCAAAATTATATTCTAATACTAAAAAGGCAGGTATATTCTATACTTTAGGAATAACTGAGCATACTACAGGAACAGATAATGTTATGAACTTGGCAAACCTTGGTATGTTAACAGGTCATATTGGCTTTGAAAATGCTGGGATTAATCCATTAAGAGGACAAAACAATGTTCAAGGGGCTTGTGATATGGCTGCACTTCCAAATTATTTCCCTGGGTATAAAGCATGTGATGATAAAAAGAATATTGAATTATTTGAAAAATACTGGGATGTAAAGTTAAGTGATCATATTGGTTTAAGAATACCAGAAATGTTCGATAGTGCAGTAGATGGTGATGTTAAAGGAATGTACGTAATGGGTGAAGATCCTGTATTGACAGATGCTGATGCAAATCATGTTAGAAAAGCGTTGTTAAGTTTAGATCTTTTAATTGTTCAAAATATTTTCATGACAGAGACAGCTAAATTAGCACATGTTATACTTCCAGCTACCTCATATGCAGAAAAAGATGGAACATTTACAAATACTGAAAGAAGAGTACAAAGGGTAAGAAAAGCTGTTGAACCACCAAAAGGGGTAATGCTAGATTGGAAAATAGTTGCCGAAATAGCTAAAAAATCAGGATACAAAGGTTTTGATTATAACTCAGCTGAAGAAATTTTCGAGGAAATAAGAAAAACAATGCCTACTTATGCAGGTATTACCTATGAAAGAATTGATAAAGATGGACTCCAATGGGGATGTCCAGATCTAGAGAGTCCAGGAAGCAAATTTTTACATGCTTGTGAATTTATTAGAGGTAAAGGACTGATGTTACCTATTGAATACTTACCACCTGCAGAGTTAGTGAATGATGAATACCCAGTTTTAATGAATACTGGTAGAATGTTATATCACTATAATGTTTCCACTAGAATTTCTGATACTTTAGAAGCTATATCTCCTGTTGAAAGAGTTGAAATTCATCCAGAAGATGCAAAAAAACATGATCTCAATAAAGATAGTATAGTTAGAGTAACATCTAGACGTGGTACAATTACTGCAAATATTAGGATAACTAAAAGAGTTCAACCTGGGACTATATTTATGACATTCCATTTTCATGAATCACCAGTTAACGAGTTGACTAATTCTGCATTTGACCCTGTAACTAAAACTGCGGAATATAAAGTTACTGCAGTGAAACTAGCAAAGGAGGCCTAAGATGTTTGAAATAGAAAAAAATAAAGCTATAGTTGAAAAATTAGAAAAATATATGAACGAAAATAGAGAAGCAAAGGGCGTTTTAATGGCTACTTTGTTAAAAACTCAAGAATTAATTGGCTATATTCCACGAGATATAGTTCTTTTAATAGAAGAAGTATTGGGGGCTCCAATATCAAGGATTGATAGTATAATTCAATTTTATTCTTTTTTAACAGATCAACCTGTTGGCTATAAAGAGACACAAGATGAGTATGAATCTAGTGGTATAAAAAAATATACTATAAAGGATATTGAAGCAATAAAAGAAAGTGAAATATCATCATTAAGTATTATTAAAGATATAGAGACCTATATATCAAAAGGTGGTTTTAAGGCTTTAGTTATTGCTTTATCACAATCTAATGATAATACGATTAAAACTATCAAAGACTCTTCTTTTAAAGGTAGAGGTGATGGTGGTTTTGTAGCAGGAGTAAAATGGGAACTAGTTAATAGTATTATTGAATTTAAAAATAAGGGCATTATTTGCAATGCAGATATAAATAATAATTCACTTGATGCAAAAATTATTAAAGATAACCCATTTAAATTAATTGAAGGTATTTTAATTGCTGGTTACTCAATTGGGGTAAATAAAGGATACATTTATACAGGTCACAAAAAAGAAATGGAAAAAGCAGTTAAGGATGCATACCAGGCAGGTATTTTAGGGTCTAAAGTGCTTGATACTGATTTTTCTTTTGACATTGAGGTTAGATTCTCAGATGATAACTTTATTAGTCCTAGAGAAGTTGAAACTTTTGATTTTATAGAAAGAGATATAAACATTCATCGTAATAAAAATATCAATGAAAGATCATTTGGAGTAAGTGGTAGGCCTTTAGAATACTATATTACGGATAAATGTATTGGTTGTACTAAATGTGCTAAAAACTGTCCAGTATCTTGTATTGAAAGTGAACCTAAAAAACTACATATTATAGACACAGATGCATGTATTAAATGTGGTATGTGTATGAATGTGTGTCCAGTTGCAGCAATAGTATATACTAATTTAGTAGCTAATGTAGAAACTCTAATTAACATACCTGATGTACTGAATTTAGGTGTTGACGCATATAAAGAGATTGGTGCAGTTAAAAATCCTGGTAAAAAAATTATTTCAATTGAAGGTGATATTAATTCACCTAAAATGGTTGAAGTTTCAACTGATAAAACTATTAAAGAAATAATTGAACTACATTCAGGTGGTGTGATAGGTGAACTAGTTGGAGTTAGGGTCGGAGGACCAATTGGTCCAATTTTAACTCTAGATAAAATTGAAAAACCTGTAGATATAGATAATCCTACGAAATACGGTTTAATCACCGGAGTTATGGAGGGCACAAGTATCTATGTAATTGCTGGGAAAACTTCAATGATGGATTTAGCAAAAAAATCTATGGATTATGCAATCAAAGAATCTTGTGGTAGATGTGTTCCTTGTAGAGAAGGAACAAAAAGAGTGGCAGAACTATTAGAAAAAATTAGTAGTGATGGTAGTAATGAAGAAACATTAGAAAAATTAAATACATTAACAAAATTGATAGAATCAACTTCATTATGTTCTTTAGGACAATTGGCACCATCAACAATAACTAGTATATTAACTAATTATAAAAATTTGTTATAAAAGTTAATCCATATTAAGAATTAATAAAAAAGATCAGAGCTTAATTTAAAGCTCTGATCTTTTTCTATTATGTTTAAGACGTTGTAATAGACGCACAATTGATGAAGAAAATACTAAACTTAAAACAATAATAGATAGTATTTGAATAGTTAAGTTTGCATTTTCTAGAATTGATTTACTATCTTGATTAACAAAACCCAATACCATATAGAATATATTAAGTCCAGGTAGGAGTGGAAGAATACCTGCTATCAAATATACTTGAAGAGGTTTTCCTGTTCTTCTTGTCAAATAAATAGCCAAAAAAGAAATCAAAAAAGAAGCAATAAATATAGAGAGCTGTCTGTTATCAAATATCTGTGAAGTATACAGATATGTTGCCCAACAAATCGAACCAAGTATTGCATTTATTGCTAAATCTTCTTTACTAGCTTCTAGAGCAATACTTATAAAACCTATACCAACTCCAATCATTAGTATTTCTAAAATTGCCATACTCCACCTCCTGTGATAGATATATATATAGCAAATATAAAACCAACTCCAATACTTAGTCCTGTAGCTGAAAGAAGTGCTTCCATGCCTCTACTTGCTCCAGTAATGAAGTCACCATTAACTACATCTCTAATTGCAGTTATTGCAGCAATACCGGGTGTCAGAATAATTATCGCACTCGCAATCATTTTATCATATTGTAATAAAGGATTTATAGTAAAAGCAATGAGACTAAATATACTGATTAAAGCACCTGCAAGTATATTAGACATAAAATATGGAACATTTTTTTTAAACAACAATTGTATAAAATATGCTGGGAATAAGGTTATGAAAAAAATTGAAATTGCTCCAATTATTGAACCTCCAAAACCTAAAGTAAAAGAAAAAGTAGCTAAACTAGTACCAACTACTCTTAACCAAAATGGGTAGGTTACAGTGGTGTCAATAATATTAAGTTTTTCCATCGTTTCACTAATATTGATTTTATTTTTTGAATAATCATCAGCTACTTTAGTAACTAATGATAATTTTTGCAAATTATTATTTCTTCTATCGATACTTTTAGATATTGTTATTGGAACCCCATTTGATTGTTCAATTGAAATAATAATGGCTGTTCCTATAACAATAACATTTTTTGAAGTGATTTCTAAGTTCTTTAACATCTTTTTAATTATATACTGAACTCTAGAAGTTTCTGAACCATTTCTCAACATTAATTCTCCTGCTCTTAAAGCAACTTTTAATTCATCATTCATTTTAACCTCCTTAGTCTAACTATATTATATAGTATCTTTTATAATTTTTCTCTATATTAGGATTTATTTATGTTATAATATTGCAGAAGAGGTAAAAAAATGATACTTTTAGTCGATAATTATGATTCATTTACATATAATATATATGAGTATTTAAAAATATTAAAACAAGATGTTGTAGTTAAAAATAATGATGATTCAAGTATATTTGATCTTGATTTTGATATTATTAGTCATATAATAATATCACCAGGTCCTAAAAGACCAGAAAATGCTGGTTTTTCACTAAATATAATAAGATTATATGAAGGTAAAATACCTATATTAGGTGTTTGCTTAGGATATCAATGCATTAATTATATACATGACGGAACACTGACTAAAGGTCATCCAGCACATGGAATTGTTGAAAAAATATATCATAAGAATGATGGGTTATATAATAATCTAACTAATCCATTAAAAGTAACTAGGTATCATTCATTATCAATTGAGGAGAGAAATCTTGATAAGATATTTACAATAACATCAAGGCTAAAAGATGGAACTATAATGAGTTTTGAAAATATAGAGTTAATGCTGTATGGAGTTCAATATCATCCTGAAGCAATATTAACAGAACAAGGACTAAATTTAATTAATAATTTTTTAAGGATAAATAATGAGAAAAAAAATCGAAATAAATAGTAGCCTAACAATAGAAGACATAATAGAAATATTCAAAAACGAAGATTACTTCTTTATGTTAGAAAGTAATAAAAATAATGATTCTCAAAGTATCAATACATTTATTGGGATTAAACCAATAGATTATATTGTGTTAGAAGAAAAAGGATTAGCAGCTATAAAAAAATTAAATAATTTTTATGAAAAATATAGGAAGGGTGATAATAGTATTGCCTTTCCTTGTTTTTTTACTTTTTTAACATATGATCTTGGTATAACTTTTTTAGATATTAATAGTAAATTTAAGTATAATTCTAAAATTCCTTTAGGATTTCTAGGATATTATCCAGTTATCATAGTAGAGGATATCAAAACAAATAATTTTTTTATTTCTTTTGATTTAGAATATGAAGAAATTGCATTGGATATATTTAATAAAATAGATAGTTATAGTAATTCAAATAGAATAATGAATTTACCTCAGTATAATTTAACCTATGAAGAAGAATTTCATGAATATTCAAAGAAAATTGAGCAGATAAAAGATTATATTTATGAAGGGGACGTTTACCAAGTAAATTATACAAGAAGGTTTATTGGACAAATAAAAAACTTAGAGTATAATAAAATATATCTAAAATTGAGAAAAACAAATCCTGCTCCTTTTTCAGCTTTTATCAGACAAAAAAATTGGGCTATATTATCAAGTTCTCCAGAAAGATTAATTAAATCAACTTCTGGTATACTAGAGACACGCCCAATCAAAGGGACAATAGCCAGAAGCAAAAATATTATTGTTGATTTAATAAATAAGTGGAAACTTAAAAAAAGCGAAAAAGATAAAAGTGAATTACTAATGATAGTTGATTTAGAGAGAAACGATTTAAGTAGAGTTAGTGAAAGTGGAACTGTTAAGGTTAAAGAACTTTTCAAACTAGAAACATATGAAACAGTTCATCACTTGGTTAGTACTATTACAAGTAAAATAGAAAATACTTTTACTCCATTTGATGTACTTTATCGACTATTTCCTGGAGGTTCAATAACCGGTACACCTAAAAAAAGAGCAATTGAAATTATTGATGAACTTGAAGAGTTTCCCAGGGGAATATATACAGGAACAATAGGTTATATTAAGGATAATGGAGATTTTGATTTTAATATAGCAATAAGAACTATTATATTAGAAGATAATAAGGTTAACTACAATGTTGGTGGTGGAATAACCTGGAAATCAGAAAGTAATTTAGAATTTATTGAAACTGAGTATAAAGGATTAGGATTAAAAAGGAGTTTAGATTTTGAAATTTGAAATAGGTGAAAATATAAGTATATGTAAATATCAAAATAGTGTATTTGAAACTATTTTGATAGAAGAAGGACATCCTTATTTTTTAGATAAGCATTTAAATAGGTTGAAGAAAGCTAGTAAAGAGATGCTAAGCTTAAATATTAATATAAATGAAATAAAAAAATTTATATATGATAATATACCAATAAAAAAAACTATTGGAGCTAGAATAGTTTGTAATAGCGATAGTTGTATTTTATCTTTTAGAGATGTAGAATATAGAGGGTCTGGATTTTTAAATATATCTACTATTATTAGAAATATTAATGATAAAAAATATTACTATAAAAACAATGAATACTCGGACAGATTAGAAGAACTTATAAAAAGTAGAAGTTTAGGGTTTTTAGATTCTATTTATTTAAATGATAAGGGATTTGTTACAAGTTGCTCAATAGCTAATATTTTTTTTATTAAAGCAGGCGTGATTTATACACCAGCAATAGAAAATGGCTTATTAAATGGTATTGTAAGAGAAATTATTTTAAAAAATAATAATTGTATAGAAGGAAATTTCACAATAGAAGACTTTATTAAATCTGATGGTATTTTTATTAGTAATTCTCTTTTAGAGATACTCAAAGTGGAAGGCATTAAAGATAAAAAAGTAGTACTTGATGAACATACTTATAAAAAAATTAAAGAATCATATTTTCATGAAAAGGAAATTGATAGGAGGAAATATTTTGGATAAAATTATATTAAGTAACCTTGAATTCTATGGCTATCATGGTTATTTTAGTGAAGAAAATGTATTAGGACAAAGGTTTAGAGTTACTATTGAGGCATATGGAGAATTAAGTTTATCACATATAAGTGGTGATCTCGACGATTCAGTTAGTTATGTGGATATTTATGATGTAGTAAATAAAGTGTTTTTTAGTAAAACATATAAAATTTTAGAACAATTAGGTTATGATATTGGTAAAGCAATTATAGATAATTTTTTCAGAATAAAATCTGTACAAGTATTGGTAATGAAACCAGAAGTACCTATTCCTGTAACCTGTGACTATTTTGGTATTCAACAAGAGATTAAACGAGAATTGATTTCTTATATAGGACTAGGTAGCAACCTTGGAGATAGAGAAGGTTATTTAAATTCAGCAATTCATCAATTAGAATTCAATAAAGAAATAGAGGTAACAAAAATAAGTAAAGTTTATGAAACGGATCCTTTTGGCTATGAGGATCAAGGTATGTTTTTAAATATGGTGGTAGAGGTAAAGACAAGCCTTAGCCCAAGAGCTTTATTAAAGTATTGTAATCATATTGAAGGAAACTTATTAAGAAAAAGAGATATAAGATGGGGCCCAAGAACTATAGATGTTGATATTTTGACTTATGATAATTATACTTCTGATGAAGAAATTTTGACACTGCCTCATCCACGCATAAAAGAAAGAGCTTTCGTATTATTACCATTAAAAGATGTAGTTGAGGAAAATTTTGAATTGTATGGTAAAAAAATTAATCAACTTATTAAAGATGTTGACCAGACAAGTGTTAGGGTATTCAAGGATACATTATCGTAAACTAAAAATAGAAGAGGTTGAATATATATTCAACCTCTTCTATTTACTAAATCTATTTATGAAGATACTAGTAAAATCTGTATAATAAGCTTTTCCTAGTTTAAGTGATGGATGTCTTTTAACATTTTTTTTAATTGTATAATCAACAGTAACTCCATCCAAAGTATCATTGGTACCTTGATAGCCAGCAAACCAGGCAGCTTTTTCTATGCTTTCTTTTACTGGTTCTTTTGCTGATTTCAGTATTACGTGGGGACCGGGGTAATCTTGTCGATGAAACCATAAATCTTTATTATTTGCTTCTTTAAAGGTTAAATAATCATTTTGTTTATTATTTTTGCCGACTAGTATAATATCTCCATTTTCCAAGTCATATTTTACATAATTAAGTTTCTTAGTGATTTTTTTTCTTTTAGTAATTTTAGGGATTAAACCTAGTGATTCTAATTCATCAGCTGTTTCTACTAAATCAACTATGTCTTTAGAATTATTTATACTTATTTCAATAGAATTGAAATAGTCTAATTCATTAGATACTTCTTTCAACAAGTTTTCACTCTGTTTTTTTCCTTCCTTAACTTTATGATATTTTTTAAAATATTGTTTTACATTATTAGATGGAGACAAAGTTTCATTTAATTCTATTCTAATAATAGGCATAAGAGGTTCATAATAATTTTCTAAATCAACAAAAGGCAATTTTTTATTGATTCTATATAGATTTGCAGACAGTATTTCTCCTTTGATTCTAAGACTGTCACTATCTAAATCTTGATTAATTTTATCTTGATATATTGCCATTTTTTTTCTTAGTTTCTTTTTTTGTTTTTTAACTACGGCTAATAATTTTTGTTTTTTATTACTAATCTCTTGATTATAGTAGAATTTATTAAATAAATTATCTATTTCATATTGAATAGAAGGGTCTTTAACATCCAGCGTGTTTCTAAAATTTTTTAAACCTTCTTTTAGACATAAAAGTTGATTATTGTTTAAGTCTCCTGAAATTTGATCTTTTAAATTCAAACTATTAAGCAAAGTATTCATTGTTTTTTTACTAAAGCCTTGTAAATGAAGTTGTAAGAATGTAAGTAAGGGTAAATCTTTTATATCTATATCCTTGATATTTTTAATTAATATTTCAAAGTTATCATCATCTAAAGTTAATTTATTATTCAAAGGAGGAAGTACGTATGATCTTTTTGACAAAATTTCTCTAAAGCCATTAACTCCAATTGGATATTTATATAGAGCATCAACAATTAAATTATTTTCTGTAAGTATGATATTTGAATATTTGCCCATAAGCTCGATATGAAGTGATTTCAAAGTTTTAATTCCTAGTTCATTATATGAATCAATAGTTAATTCTATAATTCTTTCATAACATAATTGTTTTATATTAACAATAGTTCCGTTTTCTAAGTGTTTTCTAAGTAACATGCAAAAACTACTAGGTTGAGTAGGATTTAATAAAGTTATTGAAGAAAGGTGTATTGAACAAAAATTCGGATCTAAGCTAACAACTAACTTATTTAAATTCAAGTTGTTGTTTTTAATTTTAAAGATCAATAATTTTTTTTTGGGATGATAAATTTTTTCTATCCTGGCTCCAATTAGATCATCTTTCATCATTTGTATTAATTTGTATAAGTATATTCCATCAATCATAATTCACCTCTATTATTAATTTTAACATATTAGTCAAAACATGTTGAAAAGATAGCTACTAAAATATATAATGAGAAAGTAGGTAAAACAAATGAATAATAATAAAAAAAATAATAAAATATCAATAGTTAAAGCATTTGCATTTGCTACCTCTAGTGTTTTCATGATAATAGCCTTTCTACTAATTGGTTATTTCATAGGGAATATATGGGGTGATTTAGGTGCGGGAATAGGTATTTTAATAGGGGGATTATTAGGAATAATCTCCCTTTTTACAGATATAGGAATTTTTTTCAAAAATGATAAAGAAGGTAAATAATGAACATAATTGTAGATTACTTGAAAGGTATTATAGAAGAGCTTCCTGATTTACTGGATACTACAAAACCAATAATATTTTATGAAAATTGGAATTTTAGAATATCTTCTACTATAACGACAACTTGGTTTATGATGTTGTTGTTATTCATATTTGTTATAATAATTACTAGTAAATTAGAAAGAATATCTAATACTAGACGACAAGCCATAGCAGAAAAAATAACATTATTTTTCTATGATTTTGTTTATGAAGTTCTAGGAGAAAAGGCTAAAAAAGTTTACGGCATATTAGGTAGTATTTTCATTACTATATTATTAATGAATTTCATGTGGGTTCTTCCCACACTCACTACACCGACTGCAAGTTTTAGCACAACATTTGCCTTAGGTATAATAGGATTTTTATATAGTCAGTATATAATTATTAAAGAAAAAAATATCTTTAAATATCTTAAAGGTTATGTTGAACCTAATGCATTTATGTTAGTAGGAAATTTAACATCAATTGTAGCAAGACCATTATCCATATCAATGCGTCTATTTGGGAATATGTTTGCTGGGAAGATATTAGATTCAATAGTTATGATTGCTATACCCTTACTTGTGCCTATAGCATTTAATACTTTAAGTATATTAGTAGGAGCTATTCAAGCGTATGTTTTTACTTTGCTTTTAACAATGTATATTAGCGAAGGTTTAGAATAAATTTATTAAGGAGGAATTATTATGGAATTTTTAGGAATTGGTTTAGCTATAGGTTTGGCTTCGTTTGGTGAGGCTATGGTAGTTAAACAAACAATAGAATCAGTAGCAAGGCAACCAGAAATAAGTGGTACATTAAGAACATTTATGATTATTGGTGCTGCTCTTGTTGAGACTGGTATAATATTTGCATTCATCCTTGGCCTTTTGCTTTGGATCAAGATGTAGTCAGGAGTTACTAAAATGAAAGAAATGTTTGATTTGCTCAACTTTAATTTAGCAGACTTTATATTTCAACTTATCAATATAAGTATAATTATTTACTTTTTAAAGAAATTTCTTTTTCAAAAAGTCATGACAGTTATTGATGATAGAAATGTAGAAGTAAATAATATCTATAAGGATATAGATGAAGCTTGGGTTGAAATTAAGCATAAAGAAAATAAATATAATGATTTGATAGTAAATATCAAAGATGAAAAAGATAAAATTTTCAATAAAGCGATTTCTGCTGCCAAGCTAGAAAAGGATAAAATGGAAGAAGCAGCTCGGACTAAAGCTGATGAGGATTTATTAAGAGCTAGAAAATCAATTGAAAATGAAAGAAATTTAGCTTTTGAAGAAATCAAAAAAAATATTTCTGATCTTGTTGTCCTAGGGGCTGAAGCTGTAGTTAAAAAAGAAATAAAAAATGATGATTATAGTTCTATGATTAATCACCTAGTTGAAAACCTAGGAGAAAAATATGAGTAGTCTAATTGTTGTTGAAAGATATACCTCAATACTTTTTGAAGTAGCTGAAGAAAAAGGCTTGACTGATATTATAAAAGAAGATCTTAAAAAAATATATGAAGCATTCAAAAAATCAAAAGATCTTAAACTTTTTTTTGAATTAAGATCTATACCAGCAAATGAAAAAAAAGAGCTACTTTTAAGAATTTTGAGAGGTTTAGAAGTAAATGAATATACTGAAAACTTTTTTAAAGTTTATTTAGAGAACACTAGATTCAATTATGAAATTCCTCATTTATCCTATGTTACTTTTAATAATCTTTACAAAGAAAGTGTAGGAATTAAACAAGGAATTATGTATTTACCTAAAGTTCTTAGTGAATATGAAGAAAAATTGTTAACTAAAAATATTGGAGAAAAACTAGGATTTAAACTAGAACTTGAATTTAAGGTTGACTCAACATTAATTGATGGTTCTTACTTAGAAATTGATGGCATAGTATATGAGGATAACCTTAAAATGCGATTAGCAAATCTAAAGAATTGGATGAAGGTATAAAAAATGTATTTAAGACCTGAAGAAATAAGTGAAATAATTAAAGGTAAAATTAAAGATTTTGATGCTAAGCTAGAGAAAAGTGAAATAGGTACAGTCATTCAAGTAGGTGACGGTATTGCTTTAGTCTATGGTCTTGACAATGTTATGGCCGGTGAAGTTGTTGTTTTCAGTAATGGTATAAAAGGAACTGTCCTTAACCTTGATGAACATCATGTTGGTGTTGTTATACTGGGTGAATTTAAAGATATCAAAGAGGGAGATTCTGTAAAAAGAACTAAGGAAGTATTGAAAGCACCCTGTGGAAATGGATTGTTAGGTAGAATTATAAATCCTATAGGAGAGCCGATAGATGGAAAAGGTGAATTAGAAGTTGCTGAATATTATCCTATAGAAAAGGAAGCTCCTTCAATTATTGATAGAGATTTTGTAAGAACTCCACTTGAAACTGGAATTAAGGCTATTGATGCATTAGTGCCAATAGGTAGGGGCCAGAGAGAATTAATTGTTGGTGATAGACAAACAGGGAAAACTTCTCTAGCAATAGATGCAATAATTCATCAAAAAGGTAAAGATGTTATTTGTATTTATGTTCCCATCGGACAAAAAGCATCTACAATTGCTCAAATAGTTAAAGAATTAGAAGCAAAAGGTTCAATGGATTATACAGTTGTAGTTGCTGCTACTGCTAGCGATAATGCTTCATTATTATATATAGCACCCTATTCAGGTTGTGCTATTGCAGAATATTTTATGGATCAAGGTAAAGATGTTTTAATTGTTTATGATGATTTAACAAAACATGCAGTTGCCTATAGAGAAATTTCACTTCTATTAAAAAGACCGCCTGGTAGGGAAGCTTATCCTGGTGATGTCTTTTATTTACATGCTAGATTGTTAGAAAGAGCTGCTAAAGTATCTAAAGAATTAGGTGGTGGATCCATTACCGCTCTACCTATAGTAGAAACACAAGCTGGAGATATATCTTCATATATACCAACGAATGTTATTTCTATAACAGATGGACAAATTTTCTTAGAAACTGATTTGTTTAATGAAGGTATTAGACCAGCAATAAACCCTGGTGTTTCAGTTTCAAGAGTTGGTGGTAATGCTCAATTTCCAGCACTTAAACAAGTTGCTGCAACTTTGAGAATAGATTTAGCTCAGTATAGGGATTTAGAAGCATTTTCCCAATTTAGTTCTGACTTAGATAGTGAAACCCGTAAGAAACTAATAAGAGGGCAAAAGCTAGTTGAAATTTTAATTCAACCAAATTATGACCCTATTGGTGTAGAAGAACAAGTTATAGCTATTTTTTCTGCTAATATTGGGGTTTATGATGAAGTGCCATTAATTGAAATGGCTCAACTTGAAAAAAATATATATTCACATGTCAAAAAAACAAACGGTGACATATTGGTAAAAATTAGAAAGAAAGAAAAACTTTCTAAAGAAGATTTTAATAATATTAAAAATACAATCAACCAATATTTGGAAAGCATAGTAGAGGAATAAAATGGCTCAACTATTACAAATTAAAAGTCGTATCAAAAGTGTTGATAGCACATTGAAAATTACTAAAGCCATGAAAATGATAGCTACTGCTAGATTAGCGAAGGCAAGAATTAGATATAACAATGTGAAACCTGTCTATGATAGACTTGAAAACATCACGCGAAGATTGTCTAATATTGAAATATCGTCCCAAAACGTATTATTTCAACAAAATGATGTTAATAAAGTTCTTTTTGTAGTTTTTTCAACAAACCGTGGCTTTTGTGGCGGTTATAATATAAAACTGTTTAATTTTTTAGAAGAACAAAAAATATTATTTGGTAATAAAGAGGTTTTTGTTTTACCTATTGGCGAAAAAGCAATTGATTATTATGATAAATATGATAATGTTATACATTTATCTATAACAGATGAAATAATTTGGGAAAATGATTTATTTAACCAAAGCAGATTATTAAATAATGACTTGAAAAATTTATTTATAAATAAAGACTTTGGGGAGATTTATTTGGTCTTCAATAGTTTTAAAACTATTTTAGCACAAGAACCAAAAATCAAGAAACTCTTACCTTTAATAACATCAGATAATAAAGATAAAGATGAGCTTGATTATATTTACGAACCTAATAGAAAAGTAGTTTTAGATCGCTTATTTGAATCTTATTTAATTTTATCATTAAATATGGCATTAATTGAATTAGAAACAGGGGAATATGGAGCAAGAATGTCTGCCATGGATGGAGCTAATAGAAATGGTGAAAAACTTACCAAAAAATTAAAAATTCAATTCCAAAGAGCCAGACAAGAAGCTATTACTAGACAAATTATTGAAATAATTGGTGGTTCAGGAAACTTAAGGAGAGAAAACGATGAATAAGGGTGTAATAATTAGTGTTATTGGTCCTGTGGTAGATGTTAAGTTTGAAAATGATTTACCAGGAATCTATAATGCTTTGATAATAAACAAGGAAGATAATGATTCTTTAGTTAAATCTGTTACATTAGAAGTAATGGAAGAAACTGGAAATAGTTGTGTTCGATGTGTTGCTTTAAATTCAACTGAAGGCCTAATAAGAGGAATGTCTGTTATAGATACAGGTGATGCAGTAACAGTACCAGTTGGGAAAGAGTGTCTAGGAAGACTCTTTGACGTTCTTGGTAACACCATTGATAAAAAGGAAGATACTGAGTTTGATACAAGATGGGCAATACACAGAGATGCTCCAAAATATGAAGATATTTTACCATCAACTGATATATTTATGACTGGTATTAAAGTGCTAGATTTATTAGCACCATACGCTAAAGGTGGTAAAATTGGATTGTTTGGTGGTGCTGGTGTTGGGAAAACTGTCTTAATAACAGAATTAATAAGAAATATTGCTGCTGAATCTGGTGGATATTCTGTATTTACAGGAGTAGGTGAAAGAAGTAGAGAAGGGCATGAACTTTATTATGAAATGGAAGAGTCAGGAGTAATAGATCAAACCGTTCTTGTATTTGGTCAGATGAATGAACCACCAGGAGCAAGAATGAGAGTTGCTTTAACTGGCTTGACCATGGCTGAATATTTTAGAGATGAAAAAAATAAAGATGTTTTATTATTTATAGATAACATTTTCAGATTTACACAGGCTGGTTCAGAAGTATCTGCTTTATTAGGTCGTTTACCTTCTGCTGTAGGATATCAACCTACCTTAGCAACTGAAATGGGTGAATTACAGGAAAGAATTATTTCTACTTCAAGAGGGTCAATAACATCTGTGCAAGCAGTGTACGTACCTGCTGATGATTTAACTGACCCAGCTCCTGCTACTACATTTTCACACTTAGACTCTACTACAGTTTTATCTAGACAAATTGTTGAAATGGGTATATATCCAGCAGTTGATCCACTAGAATCTAAGTCTAGACAATTAGATGCAAGAATTATTGGAGATGAACATTACAAAACAGCAATGGAAGTTAAAAATATTCTCCAACAATATAAAAATCTACAAGACATAATTGCAATTTTAGGTATTGATGAATTATCAAAAGAAGATAGATTAGTAGTTTCTAGAGCACGTAGAATACAAAAATTCTTATCACAACCATTCCACGTAGCAGAAACTTATACTGGTATACCAGGAAAATACGTACCTTTAAAAGACACTATTAAAGGTTTTAGAGCAATTCTAGATGGAGATGGAGATAACTTCCCTGAAGATGCATTCTTTATGGTAGGTGACTTTGATGAAGTTATAGAAAAGGCAAAAGTTCTTAAGGGAGAGTAGAATGGGTGATTTATTACTTGAAGTTTTATCCCACCATGGTCAAATATTAAAAGCTGACAATGTTGAAATGGTTAATTTACCTACAACTAAAGGACCAACAACTATATTAAATAACCATACTTCTTATATGAGTTTATTAAATATTGGTGTTTTAAGATATAAAAAAAATGGTATTGAAAAGAAAGTAGCTTTAGGAACTCATGGTTTAGTGGAAGTTTATAAAAATCATATAACGGTCTATGTTCACACTGCTGAAAATGCTGAGAGTATAGATGTTTTGAGAGCCAAAAGAGCAAAAGAATTAGCAGAAGGTCTCTTATCAAAAGGTATATCTGAAATTGAAGCTGGTTTTAAGGCAGATTTGGCATTAAAAAAAGCATTAATTCGCTTGTCTTTAGGTAAATATGATGAAAATTGATTTACATTGTCATAGCCATTTTTCAGATGGATCAGCTACATTCAAAGATATAGTCAAATTATTGGTTAATGAGAACATTAAGCATTTTAGTATTACTGACCATGATTTTTATGGAGGTAAGCTAAATGCTTTTTTCTTACCTGAAAATTTAACAAACTATAGAGGAATAGAGATATCAACTAAAGATTATGAACGTAATAAAAAGGTGCATTTATTAGGTTATGAATTCAATCCTGACCATAAAAGATTAAAGGAGTATACTAAATATTATTTTAATCTTAGAAAAGTGAATAGTATTAATATAATAAACAGATTAATTAAAGATGGATATCCAATTGAATTTGATGATTTTGCCTATAGAATTAATAATAATCTTCCTATTTATAAACAACATATTATGGAAAAACTGGTTAATAAAGGCTATACTGATCGTATTTATGGTGGATTATTTTATGATTTTAGAAAGCAAGGTGTTTTTCAAGAGTTAAAATATATTAGCTATCAAGAAGGTATGAGTTTATTAAAAGATATTGATGCCTTAATTTTCTTAGCGCATCCTGCAATATATAATAGTTTTGATGTTCTTCCAGACTTGGTGAACATAGGACTTGATGGAATAGAAGCTTACCATAAGCGTCATAATGAAAATGATATTAAATTATCTTTACAATATGCAGAAAAATATAAACTGCTAGTTAGTGGGGGTAGCGACTATCATGGTAGTTATAGTAATTTGCCAGGCCGTTTAGGTGTGGAAGTGCCAGATGAATATATAAAAAATTTTATAAAGGCGATAAATAAATAATGAAATTACCGAATATCTTTTTAAATAAATTTAAAAGCATAATGAAAAATGAAGAATATATAAGTTTTATAAGTAGTTTTGAAAAACTACCTTATGAAGGAATTAGATATAATTCAAATAAAATATCAGAAATTGATTTTCTTAAACGACTTCAGAGTATTACAAAAAAAATACCTTGGACAACTGATGGATTTTATTTTAAGAAAGAGGATTCTAATGTTAGGCTGACAACTCATCCTTACTACCATCAAGGATTATTTTATATACAAGAACCATCGGCCATGTTTCCTGCTGAATTATTAGATCCAAAACCTACAGATAAAGTACTTGATCTTTGTGCAGCACCAGGGGGGAAATCTGTTCAGATTGCATGTAAAATGAAAAATCAAGGTTTATTGATAAGTAATGAGATAAGTCCAAAAAGAGTTAAAGCACTTAAAAAAAACATAGAACTATATGGAATAAAAAACACGATTATAACAAATAGCACAGGTAAAAATTTGTTAAATACATATGGGTCGTATTTTGATAAGGTTTTAGTAGACGCACCTTGTTCTGGTGAGGGTACTTTTAGAAAAGATAAGAATTCAATTAAAGAATATGAAAAGTATGCAACAGAAGGGTTATATTCTATACAAAGAGATATATTAGATTATGCATTTAAATTATTAAAAATTGGTGGGCAACTTGTATATTCAACCTGTACATTTAGTCCAGAAGAAAATGAACAACAAATAGAATATTTATTAAAAAATTATGAATGTAAACTTATAGAAACAAAAAAAACACATGGAATGGTTAGCGGAAGACCTAAATGGACAGAACAAAACAGCCTTGAATTAACAAAAACCATAAGGTTTTGGCCACATAAAGTTGAAGGTGAAGGTCATTTTGTAGCAAAAATTATAAAAATTGCCGGTGAAGAATTTAAAGGTAAACATACAAATTTACATTGGAAGCCTTATAGTGAAATAAATGATAAAATTAAGAGTTTTATAGAGAAATATCTAAATGTAAACTTTGAAAAGTATTATTATTATGTTAAAGATGATGAATATTATCTTATGGATGATAAATACCCATTTGATGAGAAAAATAAAATTGAAAATATTGGTATACATATAGGGCAATTAAACAAGTATAATTTTATTCCAAGTCAAAGCTTTGCAATGACTTTAGAAAAAAATAACTTTAAGAATATTTTGGAAGTTAATTTTGAACAGGCCAATAAATACTTAAAATGTGAAACTTTATTATTCAATAAAGAGGATGGATATTATGGAATCATTTATCAAAATAATATATTAGGCTGGGCTAAGTTTAACAATGGCTTTTTTAAAAATTTATATGAAAAAACTTGGAGAAAAGTTAGCGATGGTAATAGCTTTTAGGTTGGAGGAATTATGAAGAGTATAATAAATGGAATTATTAAAGAAGATGCATTATTAGAAGATTGGCGAAAAAAAGGTGATATTTATGAGGTCTTAAGAATAATAAATGATAAACCTTTATTTTTAGATGAACATTTGCAAAGAATGTATAAAAGCGATAATAGTATAAATATAAGATTAATCAAAAGGGAAATACTAGAATTAATTGATTCTTATGATTTTCTTCTAAATAAAAATATTTTTATTAGCTACAACATTGAGAACAAAGACAGAGCAATCTTTGTTATTGAAGGATTTTACCCTCCACAAGAATGGTATGAAAATGGGATATCAATTAATACTTTTCAAATAAAACGAATTAATCCCAATTTGAAGATATTTGATATTCAATACAAGAATACAATTGAATATCACTTGAAAAAAACTGGAGTATTTGAAACAATAATAACCTATAAAGGTATTGTTCAAGAAGGTAGCAGATCAAATGTATTTTTCTTAAAAGATAATACAATACATACTCCATCAGTTGACACTGTTTTGCCAGGGATTACGAGAAATAAAGTGTTTTTAGCTGCAAATGAAAACAATATGCAAATATTAGAAACAAATATTTATTTAATTGATTTGCAAAAATATCAAGGTGCTTTTATTACTGGTACATCAATTGATCTATTACCAATAAATAAAATTGATAATATTATATTTAATACAACAGATTCAGAGACTTTCAAGAAAATTTCAAAAAGTTTTACAGAAATAAAAAATAGAGATTTGGGTGTAGAAGATGATAAATAAAATTAGATTAAATAATACTCAATTAAAATATATCGCAGCAGTCTTTATGTTTATTGACCATTTTTCATTGTTATTTCTTGATTATGGAACTACACTTTATTTTGTAGGAAGAGGATTAGGTAGGTTGTCTGCCCCAATTTTCTTTTGGTCATTGTCAGTAGGTGCTTTTCATACCAAAAACATAAAGAAATATTTTTTAAATATTTTAATTTTCGGTATAGTTATTCAATTAGCATATATCTTAGCTATGGGTGATATTAATTCATTAGCAATAAGTTTGGGTTTATATAAAAATATTTTTATTACTCTTACACTTGGTTTATTTGCTATTATATTTATAAAAAAATTTATAAATTACCCAATTATTTATATATCTACTTCATTAATTATTAGTATAGTAGGTGAATTAATAAAAGTTGATTATGGTTGGTATGGGGTTACTATGATTATCTTATTTTATTTATTCAAAGAAAATAGGATGAACTTAGTTATAAGTCTTATTCTGATAAATATGGCCAGGTTTGCTTTAGAATTTAATAGTTTGCCAATTTTACCAAATCTTTTGCAACTAATATCACTTTTAACCATACCGTTGATTTTTCTGTATGACGGCAAAAGAGGAAGTGGTAACAAGTATTTCTTTTACTTTTTTTACCCTACCCATCTTGCTGGTCTTTATCTTCTGAAATCGATTTTAGAATTTTAAGAGCAATAATCGCTTTAGGGAAGCCATTATATAATGGGGCTTGTAATATTATCTCTATTAGTTCATCCTCTGTTAAACCGACATTTAAAGCGCCTAAAAAGTGATTTCTAAGTTGTGATTCCGGACAACCTTGTGCAATAAGAAAAGAAATAGTTATAATTTCTCTATCTCTAAGAGAAAGTCCTTTTCGAGAATAAATATCTCCAAAGGCATATTTTAAAATATACTCTCCTAATTCACCGTTATCGGCAATTAAATCATCTCTTTTAAAACCCCAAATTTTTTCAGTTATAGCTAAACCTTTTTTTAAATTACTCATTATTCTAACTCCTTTTTTAATTATTGTACCATTTATTATTATTGAAAAAAATGTTATAATTAAACAATATTGTATATGAAAGGAAGATTTCAGATGAAGTGGAAATGTGAAGTATGTGATTATGAAATGAAAGGTAATGAACCTGTTGAAATTTGTCCAGTTTGTGGCGTTGATAAAACTAACTTTGTACAAGTTGAAGAAGATTCAAAAGATATTAAAACTTCTATACGTCAAATAATCTATGGTATGTTTGTAATTACAACTGAAAGTAAAGGTAAAATCAATGGTCAAGCTGCTAATACAGTATTTCAATTAACCAGTGAACCTAAGCAAATAGCAGTTTGTTTAAATAAAAATAATTATACTACAGAGCTAGTACTAGAATCAAAGAAATTGATAGTGAATGTTATAGGACAAGATGCCTTCCAATTAATTGCTAATTTCGGTTTTAGTTGTGGCAGAGATAGAAATAAATTTGAAGAAGTAAAATACAAAGAAATTAAGGGTATGCCAGCGTTGTTAGATGATGCATTATCTGGTATGATTTGTAAAGTAGAGAATATGATGGATGTAGGATCACATTGGTTGATGGTATGTAGTGTAGAAGATGCCTTTGTTAATAACAATAAAAAGGATATATTACCATTAAGTTATAGTGATTTTAGATTAATAAAAAGTGGCAAAAAGCTTCCAGAAAAAGAAGTTAATACAGAAAAAAAAGAGGTGAAAAAAATGGCAGGTGGAGAAAAATATATTTGTACTGTATGTGGATATGTACATGACCCAGCAGTTGAAGGTGTTGAGTTTAAAGACTTACCGGATAGTTATACATGTCCTTTATGTGGTGCACCAAAATCAGATTTTGAAATTATAGAATAAATTGAGGGAATATACTTGAAATCTATATATAAAAAGTATATAATTGTTCTTGCGCTTGTAAGCGCATGCCTGGTGGGTGTAGTTCAGTGGTAGAGCGCTAGTTTGTGGTACTAGTTGTCGTGGGTTCAAATCCCATCATCCACCCCAAAATGATCCATTAGCTCAGCTGGCAGAGCACCTGACTTTTAATCAGGGTGTCCCGCGTTCGAGTCGCGGATGGATCACCAGATGCGGATGTGGCGGAATTGGCAGACGCGCTAGATTTAGGCTCTAGTGAGTAAGATCGTGGGGGTTCAAGTCCCTTCATCCGCA
>JAGXHY010000029.1 GCA_024635925.1 Bacillota bacterium
AATTCAAGTAGACTGGAAGCCGCCTGCTGGAGGAAAGAAGGAATTAATTGAAGCTTTAGATAAAATCAAAAAATATGAAGAAAAAATTAATAAGGCAAATAAAAAAGTGGTAGAGATAATACAGAAAGCAAAACCATTCTTGGTAGATATTGGCATTGCAAAAGAAGTTATACCTGGAATGGATGAAAATACTATTCTTTTTGCAGGTCCACCTATAGAATGGAAAAATATGTGTGGACCTGCTCAAGGAGCAATTATTGGCGCATTGATATATGAAGGAAAAGCTGAAAATGAAAAAGAAGCTAGAAAAATTGCAGCATCAGGAGAGATAAAATTTGCACCAGCACATGAATATAATGCAGTGGGACCTATGGCTGGTATTATATCAGGGTCTATGCCTGTCCATATTATTCATAATAAAACCCATGACAATTATGCATATTGTACTGTTAATGAAGGATTAGGAAAAGTTTTAAGATATGGTGCATTCAGTGAAGAAGTAATAACTAGATTAAAATGGATAGAACAGGAATATGCACCAGTTCTAAAAAAAGCTCTTGCATTAATAGATGGTGGTATAAATTTAAAAACTATTATTTCACAAGCGGTGCAGATGGGAGATGAAGGTCACAATAGAAATAATGCTGCAACAAGCCTATTTTTTAGAGAGATTTCAACTTACTTATTAGAAACAGATGAAGAGAAAGAAGTGTTAAAAAGAGTTTTAGAATTTATTAAGGATAACAATCACTATTTCTTAAATCTATCTATGCCAGCTTGTAAAGTTTCGCTAGATGCAGCTAATGATGTTGAGAATTCAACAATTGTTACTGTTATGGCTAGAAATGGTGTTGAATTTGGAATTAAAGTAAGTGGTTTTGGACCTGATAAATGGTTTACGGGACCAGCTAATATGGTAAAAGGGTTACTTTTTCCAGGTTATAAGCAAGAGGATGCAGCATTAGATATTGGAGATAGTACTATTGCAGAGACTGCAGGACTCGGTGGTTTTGCGATGGCTGGAGCATTACCAATTGTTCAGTTCGTCGGTGGTAATGTTTCGGATGCTATTAATTATAGTGAAGAGATGTATACTATTACAGAATCAGAAAACCAAAATTATTCATTACCTACTTTAAATTTTAGAGGTTCAGCACTTGGAATAGATATTAGAAAAGTTTTAGAGCTATCTACATTACCAATAATAAATACTGGTATTGCTCATAAAGATGCAGGAGTAGGACAAATTGGTGCAGGTATAGTATATCCACCTATGGAGTGCTTTGAAAAAGCTATTATGGAATTTACAAAGAAGCTATAAATATTAAAAAAACACTAATTTAAAACACCTCTTGAATTTTTCAAGAGGTGTTTTTTGTTCTATTAACTGAAAGTTCTGTGGTAGAATATAGGAAAGGAATTATTAAATTATAGGATGTAATAAGTAGAGTGATAAAAGATGAAGGAGTGTGGTAATATGTTTAATCACGTAGTATTTTTTAAATTAAAAGAACCTTTAGAAAGTAATAAGGTTGAATTAAAGAGAAGATTATTAGAAATGCCTAGAGAAATAAGTCAAATAAAAGAAATTAAAATTGGTTTTAATGTTATACATTCTGAACGTTCTGTAGATGTTTGTCTACATGTAGTATTTAATAATAGGGAAGATTTAAATATTTATATAGAACATCCATTTCATATTAAGGTTGCAGAATATATTGGGACCATTAAAGAAGCTTCTTATTCTGCTGATTATTATGATGAGAATTAGTAAGAATTTTGAGGATTTAGCATAGAAAAAAGATACTTACTAATTTGAGTAAGTATCTTTTTTTTATGTATTGATAATATATATCTCTTATATATTTAACTTATTTTACCTTTAAATATATTGTAGCAGAGTCAAGTTTGATTGTTTTATAGGCATCACTTTTTAATAGTGCACCAAAGACACCTTCAACTGGATTATTATCATTACTATAATTACCATTTTCCATCAAGTAACCATAATCATCTGCAATGTGGAAAACAGTATCAGGGAGAACATAATAAGTTGTAGAAAAATACTCATTTAAATATTCTGATGAAATTTCAATATTTAATAATTGTGGTATCGCTGGTTTTGCATTAGTAATGAGATATCCAAAAGGCAAAGACTTAGTGAAAAGAACTGTTCCATCATCTGGTACATATTCTTTAATTGCTTCATAAATCTTGGTATATTTAGTAGCTGACTCTTTTGTAGTATAAAGACCTTTACCAGGGCCTTGCTCTATTTTAGTATCTAGTTTACTAATTTGTTGATCTCTATATACTGTATTAATTCGACTAGAAGATAATGAAAAAAGAACAGCAAGGGCAAAATAGAAAATTATACTATAAATAGGTATTTTATATTTTATATTAAAATCTTCTTTCATAAGATATTCTCCAATATAGAGAATAGTAGCAATTGTAGATAATAGAAGTCCAACAAAATATGAATTAAAGTTGTTTGTAGTTAAATACATTGCAACTGATAAGAAAATACCCATCATATAGAAAAGCATATACTTACTAGAAAATCTATTAGTCAAAAAATAAAGCATAGGCATACCTAGAGTTATAGGAACAAAGGCATAAGCAATATTGTTTTGACTTAATACTTTAGCAAACATGAAAAATTCTAATATAATGAAAAATATTAATAATAATACAGTTCCAACATAAGCTAGACGTTCATGATTATTTAATTTAGTATTATAATTAAGTCTTTCTTTTTTAAATCGTGTATTGATGAAGGCTAATATAGTACCAATAATGAACCATATTAATTTATTAGGAAAGAAAGCTTGTATTGGTTCAAAGTATTTGAAAAATACATTTCCGATATTTAGTCCGTTATTAAAGTTAGACACATTATTAAAGAGTCTATTAATATTTTGGGTTATTACTGGTCCAGAATAATTAAGTAGAATATGAGCAACTATTAAAATTGGAATAATTAACAAACCTAGAAACCAATATAATACGAAATCCCATTTTAAATTATGTTTATTTATATAGTAACTTTTTATTAACATATGGATTGGTAAAACTAAAATAGCTATACCAATTATTGGGTAGGAAACAACTGCAATTCCAAAACAAAAACCAGAAAATATAATATGAAGATAACTAATTTTATTACCAGTTATCCCATTATTAATTAGTAAAATAGAAAGTAAAGTCATCAAAATAGCTATAGAATTATAACTAAAACTAGCTATATTAACAGGAACAAATATTAAGAGTATTGCTGAAACTATAAAAGCAATCCAAGGTGTTACTACTTTAACTGCAGTTTTATATAGATAAATAGCCAGTCCTAAGGTGAATAAGGTATAACATATTCTAAGGTAAAGTATTATTCCATCTGCATTACCTACAATAATTCTGTAGAAGTCTACTAAAGGACTAAGTATAATAGGCCAAAAAGATATTAAATGCATATTTTGAAAAATATCACCACTCATAAGATTAATATAAGCAATTGCACTATAGTAGGTTTCTTGAGACCAATCAAATCCAAATATGTTTCTATATATAAGTAGAGATGATATGGCAACTAGAATTAAAATACTTATAATATGAGGAAGTTTACCTTTTAAATTATAGTCTTTTATCATATTTGCCTCCTTATTCTATTTGTTATATTATATCATTTTAAATGTATAAACTGAATTAATAATTTATATAAATTATTAAAATGAAATAACTTTAAATATTGCTTAATATTAGTAATATAATGTAAACTTATATTTATAATAGAAACGTTATAAATACGAGTGGTTTTTCTATCCGAAAAGAACAAAATTAAGAAGTTTTTTTGAATATATACCAGTATAAATATATTGGAGGAATTAATGGGTAAATTAGTAGTTAAAGAGAAGGTTACTTTTCTAACTAATGAAGGGAAAGGTATAGTTAAACATAAGGGAAAGGATTTAATTGTTCCTTATGTAATGCCAGGAGAATTAGTTAGAGTGGAGTTTGATGATTATAGAGGTTATGAGTTATGTCGTTTATTAAAGGTTGAAGCACCTTCAAGTGATAGAGTAAAGGCACCTTGTCCATATTTTTATAAATGTGGTAGTTGTCAATTGCAACATATGAGTTATGAAGCAGAACTTAAATTTAAGGAGAGTTATGTTAATAGGCTTTTGTCAAAGTTTGGTAAACTTAACACTGTTATTGGGATGGAAGATCCTTGGTACTATAGGAACAAGGTGATTTCCACTTTTGGTTATGATAAGGGTAATAAGGTGGTTTCTGGAATTTATGTTGAAAATAGTCATAAATTAGTACCAATTGATGTTTGTATGAATGAGAATAAGATTGCTGATAAGGTGATTGTTTCTATTAGAAAATTGGTTTCTGATTTTAAAATTAAAGTATTTGATGAGGATAAGGGTCGTGGGTTTTTGCGTCATGTTGTTATTAGAAGTGGGTACTATAGTGGAGAAGTTATGGTGACTTTGGTAGTTTCGACTTTTGAGTTTCCTTCTAAAAATAATTTTGTTAAGGCTTTGGTTAAAAAGCATCCGGAGATTGGTTGTATTGTTTTGAATTTAAATAAGCGTCGTTCTAGTGTGGTACTTGGTAATGAAGAGCGTACTATCTATGGTAAGGGTTTTATTGAGGATAGTTTGTGTGGTTTGAAGTTTGGTATTTCATCTAAGTCTTTTTATCAAATTAATAGTGTTCAGACTGAAATACTCTATAATAAGGTTATAGAGTTTGCAGAATTATCTGGTGATGAGTTGGTTATTGATGCTTATTGTGGTGTAGGTACTATTGGAATGGTCTTAAGTCAGTATGCTAAAAAGGTCATAGGAGTTGAGGTTAATAGTGATGCTATTAAAGATGCGAAAATTAATGCTAGGCGCAATGGTATAGATAATATATCATTTGTTTGTGCCGATGCTTCTGATTATATGGTAGGTTTGGCTAATGAGAGCGCTAGTGTTGATGTGGTCTTAATGGATCCTCCACGGGATGGTAGTGACGAAAGGTTTCTTTCTTCTATATTAAAACTAAAGCCTAAGAAAATTATTTATGTTTCTTGCGGTCCTTCTTCCCTGGCTAGGGATTTAGAGTATTTAACTAAG
>JAGXHY010000030.1 GCA_024635925.1 Bacillota bacterium
ATACTAGACTCCTTAATAACAATATTTAAATCAATATTATAAATTATTTATTAATAAGATTAAATTGACCGATAACAGGCATTTCTTCTGCTTTACCGTTATAAGCACTAACAGCTCCCATAATTCCAATAATGATCAATGCTAATGATAGTAAAGGTGCAGCAATCCAACCAAGAATAGGAATAATGTAAATAATATTAACAACAAAAAATGATATTAATAATATTAATCCTTGATTAGCGTGAAATTTCCCAAATGCTGAATCATTTGCAGTTATCAGTGGTAAAAAGAAAATTAAATACGCCAAAGCAGCAATTACTTTATTCTTTTGAACATCTTCTTGAGTATAGACTTGATTATTTTCTCCCATTTTAATAAACCTCCAATATTAAATATATTCTTATAAAATAATTGTAGCATATAGGATATAAACTTGCTATATAATATTAATCTTTATTTATATTAGATTTAGAACATATTTAAACAACAAATATATTCCCAACAAGGTAAAGAGAATAATTGTGACGATAGCTCTTCCAATAAAAAAATTCTTCACTATAATCCCCTTTCATGTCAAAAATTTCTTAAAATTAAAGTCAAATACTGTTTCTTTTTATTTAACTGTCTAGCTCCTATTTATAAATCATTTTTAAAAACCAAAGTCTTATAACCAGGCTCTAATATAGCCTGACTTCTTTCGTATGATTTATTGGCTGCTTGAATTTCAGCTTGAGTAGTAAAATAGTTTTCCCAACCTTTTTCATAATCTAATGGTACTATTTCATATAAGCGCTTACCACTTACAGTCTTTAAGTTTACCCAAGTAGGAATATAAGATGCACCACTAACATAAGCCTTATCATCACCATTTTTAGTAATTTCAAATTTAAATAGAACTCCATCTTCTGTATGTCCAGTCTTTTTATCCATATAGTTAATTCTTTGATTAGATACAGCATTACCTAAAGAATAAATAATAATCGTATTATTTGTACCATCTGCAGATGTAAGATATTCTATAGGTTCAAGAACATGAGGATGTCCTCCAACAATAACCTCTACTCCCATATTAGATAATTCCTGAGCCATTTGTGTTTGGTAATTATTGTTGACTATCTTGTATTCATTACCCCAGTGCATATAATAAACAATAACCTCAGCCCCTTCTTCCTTCATGGCAGCAATCAATTCTTTTTGTTTTTCGTAAAATTCTGGTAATTTTTGATAATCAAATACATTTACCAACATCTCATCTTTAGTCGTTACAGGTATTCCATTAACACTTACTCTTCCATTTGCAGCTATAACACCATAAGTCCAGTTAGACATACCAACTTTTATACCATTAATATCTTTAACTAAATATTGTTTGCCTGTAGTATCTTTTCTACTACCTATATAATCTGCTCCTTTATTTTCAAAAAGATTAAGTGTATTTTGAAAACCTCTTGGTTTACCATCACCTATATGATTATTAGCAGTTAACATCATATTAAAACCTGAAATTAACGTACTATCAATTACGTTTTCAGGATATCTAAATAGAGGATAGCCAGAATAGCCCCATGCTTTAGTACTTAATGTTCCTTCAAAATTAATAACTCCATAATCTAGTTCATCCATATAAGGTTTTATATATTTAAACATAGGAGTGAAATCATAAATATCATCTCCCAATTTACTCCCATCCTGAACTTGAGGGTGTAGTAATAAATCTCCCATAACTCCAATAGTTGCAGTTTTAATCTCTGTAGGCAAAACTCCAAAATCTACTAATTTTTCTTTTCCATGCTTACTAGCTAGAAGTAAGGAAATACCAGACAAAGAAACTATAATAACCAAAAGCACAACTATAAATATATTAGCTGTACTTCTTTTGTTTTTTCTTAGATTTTTTTTTTTTGTAATTTCTTTACCACTGTTATTATTATTTTTTTGTTTATCTGTTCTCATTATTCACCTAGCACCTTTTTTATAGAGGAAATATATTTTTCATCATCCTCTATTGTTCTCTTTTTAGGCCCCTTTAGCCTAACTCCACCTTTTCTGAGTTTTTTAGCATTGTGTCTTTCATTTAATAGTCTATCTATATTATTGTTACTATATATAAGTCCATCTTGCCTAATTGCTAGTCCACCTTTAGCTAATACCATTCCAGCAAGTCCATAATCTTGGGTAACAATTAGATCTCCTTTTTCAACTAACCTGATAAGACTAAAATCAACACTATCACTACCTTTTGAAACAGTAATAGTTTTAGCATCAGCTCTTTGAATTATATGAGCTGTATCACAAAGCATAACAATAGGAATATTTTTTTCCTTACCTATTTTTATAGTAATATCTACAACAGGACAACCGTCTGCATCTATTAGAATTTTCATTTATTCTACAATAACTGCTGTTCCTGAAACAGTAACCATTAGCATATTGTTACCTTGACCAAGAACTTCATAATCAACATCAATTCCAACTATACCATTAGCACCTAATTCTCCAGCTCTTTGACTCATTTCAAGTATTGCTGCTTCTCTAGCTCTAATCAATTCTCCTTCATATGAACCAGACCTTCCACCAAAAAAGTTACTTATACCTGCTGCAAAGTCCTTTATAAAATCTACTCCAGCTATTACTTCCCCAAATACAATCCCTCTGTAATCAATTATCTTTTTTCCTTCAATGGTTGGTGTAGTTGTAATAATCATTTGATCCTCCTTAAATATATCTACCAATTTTAATTTTTATTCTATCTTTTTTTGTTATTCCTTCTTTAAAAAGAACCTTAACTTTACCAAATCCTCTTAGGGTGATAATATCCCCTTCTTTTATTATATCATTTTGTTTAAAAACTGTTAAATGATTATGAATAATCTTTCCTTGCTTTATCATAATTAATGACTGATTTCTTGATATTTTAAAAATTTCACTAACTAGACAGTCTATTCTCATCGATGATGTAATTAAAAGCTCTTCTTCTAATACTTCTATCCTTGTCCCTAGTTTTTCTATATCTATATGTTTAAGACTAACTCCAGTATTACCTATTTTCTTTAGATTATCTACTAAGTATTGTCCTACCTCAGGCAAGCATACTAATGTGGGTTGTTGATGTTTTGTTTCAATATCACCAACTGTATTTCTTTCAAGGCCTATATTCATTAATGCACCTAAAATATCTCTATGTCCAATTTTATCTTGTTTTCTATGTTCTATTTGTAAGGCAGTTATTAAAGTATCTATGTGTAACTCCCCCCAGTCTTTATTTATAAAGACTAGTCTTTTTCTTTCCGCACCACAATAGCCTCCCTCTTCTTTAATATTTACTTCATCATAATACTTGTTATAATTGATAAAACTATTTACTTCTAAAAGTTGAGAAGGAGTTAGGAATTTTGTTGCGCTTGTTCCTCTTTTTTTCGCCTTATTTATTTGATCTTCTATTTGATTGAATAATATTTTATTTTCCATATTTTAATAATATATTTTTTATTTATTTATGTCTATATTTATTATAATACTACCTTAATTAATTAAATTTTCCTATTGACTTATTTATGAATTTGTAATATTATATAGTTATCCCATAGGAATTATATGAATTAATGGGTAATGAATAAATTTATAAGGAGATCATTTATTATGGAAAATTTAAAGTTTAGCGCTACTGCTAGCAGCGCAAGTCCTGCAAAAACTATTGTCGAAGCTAGAGGATTCAAGATTATTATTGATGAACCATCTACTCTTGGGGGCACTGCTCAAGGAGCTAGCCCTGTTGAGTATATGCTCGCAGCTCTTGCAGGATGCTTAAATATAGTTGGGCATTTAATTGCAAAAGAATTAGACTTTACTCTTAGAGGTTTAGAAATTGAGCTTGAAGGTGACTTAAATCCTAATAAACTATTTGGAGCTTCCTCAGAGAATAGAGCCGGTTATAGTGAAATTAGAGTTAAAATAACTCCAGATGCAGATGCAGACAAAGAATTATTAGATAAATGGTTAAACATTGTCAAAGACAGATGCCCAGTTAGTGATAATTTATCAAATCCTACAGCAGTATCAATAATGCTTTCTTAATTCAAAAAAGACTAAAGGCTTTGAGATAATTCTCAAAGCCTTTAGTCTTTTTATGGTTGCGGAGGTAAGATTCGAACTTACGACCTTCGGGTTATGAGCCCGACGAGCTACCACTGCTCCACTCCGCGATGCATTATTTATAATAACACAAAACCAGTACTACGTCAACGTATTTATTATAACTATCTATACTTGGAATCAATATTTAAAAACTCCTCTAAAGACAAACCACTATTAAATACCTGAGTTGCCTTATCAACACCCAAATATCTCATATGCCAAGGCTCATACATATAACCAGTTATATGCTCTTTTCCCTTTGGATACCTAACAATATATCCATACTTATATGAATTATTAGCCAACCATTCAGCAACAGGAGTTCCAGCAAAAGAAGAATCTGCAGAATTTAAATCAAAAGCCAAACCAGTCTGATGTTCAGAATGTCCAGGTCTTGCAGAATACCTATCAGCTTCTGCTTGACCAGACCTTTCAACATACCTATTATACAAACCCGCCTGATAACTATAGGATCTAAAACCAGAAACAATAAACAACTTAAGACCATCCTTAGCTGCCGCAGCTTTCATAGTATTAAAAGCAGCCATCGCAGTCTGATTAACTCCAGGATTGTATGTGGATGGAAGTGAATAAGTCTTATTCACCACCAAAATCCCCTTAATATAAGTTATATTCTTAGCACTATTATTAATCACAGGCTTTGGTGTTGTAACAGGTTTTGGTACTGGCTTAGCCTTAACAACTACATTAACTGACTTAGTAATACCCTCACCACTAAAAGAAAGAACACTCACCTTACAAGAACCAGGCTTTTTAGCTGTTATCTTACCATCACGATCTACTACTGCAACACTATCATCACTACTCAAAAAAGAGATTTCCTTATTTAAAGCATTATCAGGTAAAACCTTAACATTTAAAGTCCCAGTATCACCAACTAAAAGTTCCAAACTAGACTTATCTACCACCACATCAGAAACCTTAACTTCTTCAACCACAACTTTTTCAATCTCCTTACCAGTATTTTCAGGCTTATCTAAAACCTTTAACAAAATAATGATAGCTAATAATAAAAGTAACAAAGTAGAAAAAGCAAATAAAACAAACTTTTTCCAATTAAACTTCTTATTTTTAGCAACCAAACTACTTCTTCTCAAAACAACTCTCCCTTATCATGCTATACTAAAATAAATAATTAAATAAACTAAAACAATAATAGAAAGGATTACTCATGAATATACAAGACATAATCCCAGCCATCCAAATACTTACGCCAATACTTGCCATTACCATATCTACAGTCTCACTTGTAGTAACCTCAAGAATAGGTGCTAAAGCTGCAAGACTTACCAAAGAAATAGCCGAAGAAAGAGAACGCCCCTATGTGGCCATTTATTATCATTCAATACCAAACTATGATTACAAAACAATAATAATAAAAAACTTTGGTAGAACAGGTGCTCATATACAAGATATCATCTTTGACCCAATACTTGATGACAACATGGGAAATCCAGTATTTGCTAAACTAAAAGGAACTTCCCTTGCACCAGCACAATCAATAACATACTCCTTTAAAAGTAGTTTTATAAGAAATATTAAACAAAAAGAATACCAAGTTTCAGCAAACTACTATGATGGTAAAAACAAAGAATTCACAGAAACTTTTACTATCAACTTTGGTAGCGAAGTAGAATTCCGTAGTACCTATAGAACTTCTGATGACTTTACAAAAGACATTAGCTATACTTTACAAGATATGTATCACAAAATGATTTAATTATTATGAGAGGATGATAACTTATCAACTATATAATTATAACTTTCCTCTTTATGAGGTAACAAACAATTAGAACAATCCTTCATGCCACTTGGTAATAATGAAAAGTTACCACCACAATCAGGCATTAAATATAGGGGGCAATAACAAAATAAACAACTAAAACTATTCTCCTGCTTAACACTATGGCATGGAAAATATTCACAACCTTTATTTTGAGTAAAAGAAAAACTATATTCCCACTCATCAAAAAAAATAGATTTAGATAATAACTTAGAGGCTTCAATAAAAACTTCACTATTTATAGTTGAATTAATCATCCAATAACCAAGTGGCTTACCATCCTTCTTGGTTAAATTTAACTTTAAAATATTATCCTTACTATTCTCAAATTCTTTGCCAACAGATGCTACCAAATATTCCTTTTCCCCTCTATAAAAATAGAAAGCAGAATATTTTACGTGATTGCTATTAATTAAAAAACTATTAATACTATTTAAGATCTTAAGGTAATGCTTATCACTAATAATAATCTTTTTCAATTCAGATAATAGATTCATTTTTCTACTCCAAAGGTGCTAGCTTATTTATATCCAACTCACCAGACTTCAGTTTATTTAAAACATCTTCCACTCTGTTTAATCCTCTTTCTGAAATTTCTCCTTTAAGTTCCTCTTTATAGATAATATCAAAATCAAGAGCTATACTTTCTCCATTAAAAGCATTAACATAAATCATTTTAATAATATCAGCTACCCCTACAGAAACCTCAAAACCTGTAACAGCAACTACCGTTTCAGGGTAACTTTCAAGAAAACTTATACTATTTGCAAAAGCATAAATATTCTTTTCTTCAGCCAAATCAAAAACTTCACTATCTCTATTTCCAGCTGCAGAAAGAACCACATCTGCACCATAGCCCATAAATTCATTTAAAAGACTAACTACACTTGCATCCCCACCACGTTTAGTTACATATTCACTATAAACTTGAATATCAGGATTAACATAATGAACACCCTGTTCAAAACCATACAATTCATGCACAGTAGCATTATCGTTATTATATCCAATACCAGTAATTACATTATTCTGACTCACATAGCTAGCTAACATACCTTTTACAAAACCAGAACTTCTATAATCCATATAAAGAGAACCTAAATTTTTCCCATTACTTAAATTGGAATTTAAAACAATAAATTTAATATCAGGAAATTCTTCTGCTAGATTTTTAGCAATATCATCATAGTTTGCACCAGCTAATATTAAAACATTAAAGTCATCCTCTGCATACGTCTTACTAGTTATTTCTAAATTATCTGCACTTATATTTTCTCTAATAGAAAAATAGGCTTCAGTTTCATCCTTAACATTCATTATGCCATTATAAGCTGAAATATTAAGATTACTATCATCTTTATTCCCATCTATAATAAATCCAATTTTCAACTTGCTTTCAGTAAGCCCTTTTTCACTTTTATGTAAAGTCTCACTATTAATAAACAAGCCCACTATCATTACGACTATAATTGCAATAATTATTGCCAAAAAACGTAAAATTCTTTTTTTCTTCATCATGACCTCCATAAATTCCTATACCTAAATAATACCATAATTCATATAAATAGACTATAATATAACAAAGGAGTTGGGGAAACATGAATATTATTTTAACTGGGGGAACTAGAGGAATTGGATATACTACTACAATCTATCTTTTAGAAAAAGGGCATAATCTAGCTATAAATTATCTTACTCGAGATGATATTGCCAAAGATATTAAAATTAGATTCCCAAAAAACTTTATATATTTGAAAGGTTCAATAACAGATGAAGAAGCTGACAAAAAACTAATTGGAGAAGCCTTAAGCATCTTCGGGTCTATTGATTGCCTAATTAATAATGCTAGTATTAACCTTTATGGCCTAATGACTTCAAATAAATTGAATGAGATAAATAATATCTTAGATACTAATATTAAAGGGACTATTACTATAACCCAATTAACGATCCCTCATCTTCTTAAAAGCCAAGGTCAAATAATAAATATTAGTTCAGTTTGGGGTCATAAGGGAGCAAGTTGTGAAACTGTTTATGCAATGACCAAAGGAGCCATTAATCAAATGACCACCTCTCTTGCTAGAGAACTTGGACCTTGTGGTGTTAGAGTTAATACTATCTCTCCTGGATTAATTAATACTCAAATGAATAATAATTTAGAATTAAAAGAATTTATAGAAGAAATCCCCTTAAAAAGAATGGGTGAAAGAATCGAAGTATCCAAACTAATTGAATTTCTATTGAACTCAACCTACATAAACGGAACAAACATCAGTATAGATGGTGGTTATGGAATTTAAAAGATCTACTGAAATCAGTAGATCTTAGTTTTTAATTCATCAATTAATTTTCCTACTGCATTTTGCATTTCTAAATTAAATGCAGTAATATTTTCTCTTGTGTTTTCTGGTGGTTGTAAAGGTTCTCCAAAAAGTGCATATATTTTGCTCTTTTTTATATTTATACCTAAAATAGCGACTGGAACAACTGGAACCTTAGCTTTTATCGCAACAAGTGCTGCTCCTTTTTTAAATTCATTTAAATTATCATTTTCTCTATTTCTAGTCCCTTCAGGAAACATTGCTGTAGGGCGACCAGACTTCAAAATGTTGATAGTTTGGTTTAAAACTTCCCTAGGATCTCCTTCTCTATTTATAGGGTAACCCTTTAACATTCTCAAGACTATATTAGCAATTGGATTTCTAAAGAGTTTTTCTTTACCCATAAAAGATATTTGACTATTGGTTGCTGCTGCTAAAACAAATGGATCATTATTGCTTTTATGGTTACTTACCAATAAAAAAGCTCCTTTTTTAGGAATGTTTTTTCTTCCAAATATCTTCAATCCTCTAGAAACCATCAATAATAGTTTCATAAATTTAGATACAATAAAATATAACATACTACTCCCCAATCTAATTAATTAACAATTTTAAAATCTCTTCACGTAAAGTCTTTGTTAGTGCTGCTCTACTATTTTTATCATTTTCTTTAGGAGGCATAATAGGCTTACCATATATAACAGTTTTTTTGCTAAAAATCTTGTTGGAATTTTTAATACCAACAGGGACAATAGGTACTCCTGCTTCTATAGCTAGTAATGCTGCTCCTTTTTTAAAATCTATTAAAGGTTCCTCCCCTTGGTTTCTTGTTCCCTCAGGAAATATTGCTATAGGTTTACCTTTAAGTAATAGTTCTACAGTCTTTTCAATAACTACTTTAGGATTACCACTTCTATCTATAGGGTTAGCATTAACCCAAAGTAGCATATTCTTAATTATTGGTATGTCAAAAAGTGTATCTTTTGCTACAAAGGCCATTTGTCTTTTCATTCCCAGTCCAATTAAAAATGGATCTAAGCTACTCCGGTGATTTCCTGCAGCAATAAATGGTATATTCTTAGGTATATTTTCTCTATTTTTAAAACTTATCCCACCTAAGAAAAAAGCAATTATTCTACATAAATACCAAGCAAATTTATAAAACATAATATCACCTCAAAGTAAATTATATCAAAATATTTCAAAATAACCTATTTATTTGCTATAATTTATAGGTAAGAAAAAAATTGAAAGGAAGTAAAATGTACGATTTTAATAATGTTATAAAAAGACAAAATACAAAATCAGAAAAATGGGATACCTTAGATAGTTTAAAATCTATTCCCTTTACCGTGGCAGATACAGATTTTGCTGTAGCTACTCCAATTATGGAGGCAATCATAGACAGAGTTGCTCATCCAATACTTGGCTATACAGTACTTGAGGATTCCTTCTATAATTCTATAATTAACTTCTGTCAAAGAAGATATAATATTAATTTCAAAAAAAATATGCTTTTTATTACCCCTGGGGTGATGGTAGGTGTGGGTATTGCTATTGATGCCTGGACTAAGGAAGGTGATGGAATAATTATCCAAACACCAGTTTACACACCATTTTTTAAAGTAATAGAAAAGAATAAACGTAAATTGATCAGGAATCCATTAAAATTAGTAAATGGTAAGTTTATGATAGATTTTGATGATTTAGAAGAAGGAATGAAAACAGCTAAAGCTTTTTTATTATGTAATCCTCATAATCCGACTGGAAGAGTCTTCACTAAAGAAGAATTAGAAAAAATTGTTGAACTAGCAAAAAAGTATTCTGTTCTTCTTATTTCTGATGAAATCCATAGTGATATTATCTACTCAGGACAAAAACATTTATCAATTAGTAGTATTAACGATTATGCCAAATCTAATTCGATAACTATGATCGCACCAAGCAAGACTTTTAATATTCCAGGTTTAGCTACATCTGTTGCAATTATTCCTGATAAAAAGCTTCGCTATACTTTCTTTAGTAAACTGAAAGCTTTAGGACTACATGAAGGTAATGCTTTTGGTGTTATTGCTTTAGAAGCTGCCTATACTAAGTGTGATAATTGGCTTGATGAATTAATTATATATTTAGAAGAAAATAGAGATTATGTACTTAAATATATAAAGGATAATATTCCAAGAATAAATATTAGTTCTCCTGAAGGAACTTTTCTTATGTGGCTAGACTTTAGCTCTTATGGAGATCACAATAAAATACAAGAAGCTTTAATTAAAAATAATGTAATACTAACAGATGGTCTAATTTATGGAAGTGAAGGTCTTGGTTATTTTAGACTTAATATAGGATGTCCAATAAGCACTTTAACAGAGGGCTTACTTAGGATAAATTCAGCAGTAAAGGAGCTTATAAATGATTAAATTACAAAAAAAATATGAAGGTACTATTAATATATATCCTCTTTTTAAAGATGATCTTAAAATTAATGACTTCCAAAATATACTAGATACATTAATAAAGAAGGATTTATTTAAAGGTGAGAAAAATAATATTCATCATACTTCCACCTATGATAATAATAACTTAGTTCATTATATATTTATCGGTCTAGGTAGTACTAATGATAACTATATGGAAACTCTTAGAAGTGGTATTTCTAATGCATGTAAAAAAGCTAGTTCCTTAAAGGAAACTAATGTTGGCTTTTATCTTCCTTCACAACTACAAAATGGTGATGCTCTTGAAAATATTGCTACTGCAATAACTTTGAGCACTTATAGTTTTAATAAGTATCAATCTAAGAAAAAGGATACTACTATCGAAGACTATATATTAGTAGGTTCTACTTTGGATACTTTCAAGGAGAATGTCGATGAGGGTGAACTCCTTGGTAAAATGACAATTCTTTCTAGAGAACTTGGAAATGAAGCAGGAGATGTGATTAATCCAGAAACTCTTGCCATGAGTGCTGTTTCTCTTGGTGAAAGCTCTGGTTTTAAAGTTGATATATATGATAAGAAAAAAATTGAAAAATTAAATATGAATGCTTTTTTAGCTGTTAGTAAAGGTTCATCATACGAGCCTCAATTAATTGTTATGGAGTATATGGGGAACCAAGGTGGTGAGATTATAGGACTTGTTGGTAAAGGAATTACTTTTGATTCTGGAGGACTTTCTCTAAAGCCAGGTAATAGTATGTTAACAATGCAAGGAGATATGAGTGGAGCAGGTAGTGTCATTGCTGCTATGGGTGCTATTGCTTCTATGAAGTTGGAAGTTAATGTAATTGCTGTTGTAGCTGCTTGTGATAATTCTGTTTCTGCTAAAAGTTATAGACCAAATGATATTTTAACTTCTAGAAGTGGAAAGACAATATTTGTAACTAATACTGATGCTGAGGGTCGTTTAACTCTTATTGATGCATTGGACTATATCTTGACTGAAAAAATGGTAGATAGGGTTGTTGATATTGCTACATTAACTGGTGCAGCTGAGGTGGCTCTTGGTCAAAAGATTGCTGCTGTTATTACTAATAATGATGAGTTTATGAATGAATTAAAAATTGCTGCTAAAGATACTGGTGAAAGGGTTTGGGAATTACCTCATGATGAGGATTTCATGAAATTGATTGAAACTCCTTATGCTGATTTAAATAACGCTGGAGGCCGTTTTGCAGGGACTATAACTGCTGGTTTATTTTTAGGTTCTGTGGTTGGAGATACTCCATGGTTGCATATTGATATAGCTGGTCCCTCTTGGAATGAAGATTCTGATGGATATTTTAGTAAGGGTGCTACTGGTTATGGTACTAGGTTACTTTATAGATTAGTTAAGAATACAATACTAATATAGTAAAGAAATTTTATAAGTAATTAAATTTATAGCCTCATGTATGAATTCTTAGGAGGACAATACATGAGGCTATAAAAAGTTAAGTAAATATCAATTTATATTTATTCCAATAATTTTGTCTAAGGCCCTTAGAATATTTTCATATCCTGTACAACGACATAAATGACCTGAAATAGCTTCTCTCATTTCTTCTCTAGTATATCTTTTACCAGAATTCATTAATTCTAAAGTTGTTAATATTAGGCCAGGTGTACAAAAACCACATTGAA
>JAGXHY010000031.1 GCA_024635925.1 Bacillota bacterium
CATGTTAGGTATTTTCAGGCTGAGTCATTTTATATTGATGGTCCTTTAAATTTACCGATTGTTTTTGATGGTGAAAAGGGTGAGAGGTTGCCTCTTTCTATTGAGGTTTCTAAGAAGCGTATTACTTTGTTTGTCTGAGAGTGGTTTCGTTCTGGTGGGCGACACGGACTTCAAATCCGATGTTGGGTGGTGGACCCATCCTTGGTAGGTTCGATTCCTATTCACTCTCGCCAATATATATTAAATATTTGTAGAGGTAAAAGAAGATATGACGTATGTGTCATATCTTCTTTTTTTAATTAATTAATATGGCAAACCTTACTTTTGGAATTTAAATATTGTATTACTTTAACTCAAAGATTCAAGAATATCATCGAGGATAACAGACCTTTCTGCCCCATCCTCCTTTAAAGTAGAATAAAATTCCTCAAACCTCTTTCTCTCTTCCTGATAGAAAATACCAGTTGGAATAGGAACCTTAGTCTCCGAATAATTCCATGCACGGATTAACTTCAAAGCCTTCTCCCGATTACCAATATCTTTTATTGACTCCTCATTCACACTATTATTATAATCCTCATATAAATTATTAAAAGTAACACAAACTTGCAATACATCAACTACAGAAAAACCCTTGTGATTAATTGCCTCAAGAACTATACTCTTAAAATGCTCCTTCTTCAAAGGATAACCTCTAGCAATAAAACTAGCACCACTTGCCATCATAAGTTCTAAAGGATTAAAAGAAACCTCTTTAGCCCCTTCTGGCATAGTACTAGCACGATAAGAAGACTGAGAAGTTGGAGTAAACTGACCAGTAGCCAAACCATAAGTACGATTGTCATGAACTAAAATAGTCAAATCAGCATTACGCTTAGCCGCAAAAATCAAATGACTCAAACCTTCAGCAAAACCATCCCCATCTCCAACAAAACAAATAACTTTTGTATCCGGATTAGCTAACTTAATGGCCTCAGCAACAGGAACAGCTCTTCCATGAATAGTATAAAAACTATTTACGTGGATATAGTCAACAATTTTCGCATGATTACCTACACCACTTAATAAGATAAAGTTCTCAATAAGTTCTCCATTCTCTTTCATTTCCAAAAGGATCTCTTCAATAATAGAAAGGATACCAAAATTACCACACCCTGGACACCACTCTATAGGTGCATACGTTTTTAAATCTTTCATTTTATCACCTTCTTAACTTCCTCAACTAGATTTTCAACTGAAATTGACCTTCCGTCATATTTCAAAACTGTCTCATCCACCTTGAACCCATACTGTTTCACTAAAATAGCTAACTGACCCTCAGAATTACACTCAACATCAATTAACTGCTCAACACCCTCAAGCGCTTTTGCCAAAGCCTCTTTAGGAAAAGGTGAAATCATAACTACCTGAATAGTTTTTATACCAAGCAGCTTAGACGCTTCCATACAAACACCCTTATTAGATCCCCAACATAATAGAGCTGTCTTACCTTCACCATAAGTTTTTACAGTTTCATAACTTTTCATATCTTCAATTAACTTTAGTTTTTTCTTAGAACGTTTATCAGCAATACCCTTAGCAATATCTGGATTTTCTGTAGTAATTCCAGCTTCATCATGAACATAACCAGTAGCTTTTACAACCTGATCCTTTAATGGAGGAAAAGCTAAGGGAGATATTCCACCCTCTGTTTTTGCATAACGCTTATAGGTACCTTTACCATCCCAAAGAAGACCTTCTTCCACCTTAACTTTAGGAATACTCTTTTCATCATAACTATAATATCCAAGACAATGAGTTTTATCAGTTAATACAAATGCAGGAATCTGATATTCCCAAGCTTTATTTAAAGCAATACCTGACCAATAAACTCCCTCTTCAGCATCTCCAGGAGCTACTATAAGACGTGGAAACTCTCCTTGACTTGCATATTGAACAAAATTTAAATCTGTTTGAGCTGTATATGTAGGCATTCCTGTTGATGGTCCAGAACGTTGACCCATCACTACTACAATAGGTAATTCGGCTTGAGCCGCAAGACCGATGGCTTCAACCATAAGACTAAAGCCACCACCTGATGTTGCAACAGCACTTCTTTTACCCATATAAGAATAACCTAAGGCCATCATAATAACTGCTATTTCACTTTCTGGTAAAACTACATGAATTCCTAAGTCTTTTTCATACTTCGCCATAAACTCTAATACTGGAGAAGTTGGAGTCATAGGATAACCTACTAGGGCATTTAGTCCAGCCTTGAGTAACCCAATACTAATAGCATGAGAGCCATTAATTACAGGTAAAACTTTATTATCTTCTTGATTTTTTAAAGGTTCACCTTTTTCTGCACTCTCATAGCCTCTTTTAACTGCTTTTAATTTATTTTCTAGGTCCTTTCCATCATGTTTCTTTAATACTTCATCTACTAAATCCCATTGCAGATCTAATGTTTTTGCTAGAGCACCTATCATAATGTATAGTTCTTTTCCTGATGTTGACTCTTCTTTAATTATCGATTTTAAAGGAAGTCCTAGACCTTCTTCATTATCTACCTTATCGGAATTATAAATAATTTTGGTCTCTTTACTAATATTATCTTTGCTACGACTTATAGCATCTTGATTCATTGCTAAAAGTAAATCAATATGATCTTTATGAGCCCCTATTTTTTCTTTAGCTGCTCTAATTTTTATAAATTCATAGCCGCCTTTAATTATTGATGGATAATCTTCCATTATGTAGATATTATATCCCATTTTTGCAAATAATCTACCAACTAGAACACCTGCTTCATGAATCCCATATCCAGTCTTTCCACCAATTTGTACTGTGACTGTGTTCATTTAATCAAACCTCCAATCATAAACTTATTTTCTTCTACTTTATTAATCACATTATACATCCAATTATGTTCTTTTACTAATTAAATAACATGAAAGTCTTAGTTTTCTTATCAAAAATATATACTTCACCAGTTTCAATAATATAGTACCATCCCTCAATACTAAGTCTATTATCTGCCACACGATCTGCAATAAAAGGATAAGTCAGTAAATTATTCATTTGCTCAACCACATTAGCCTGTTCTAACATCCACTCCCAAGCCTCTTTTTTATTACTTTTCATAATCTTATTCTTAACATTATCTAATAATTCCAACCACTTACTAGTATGTGGTAGCTCATTAATTAAATTCATAGAATATAGACTAGCAGCACAACCACCACAATTAGAATGTCCACAAACTATAATATTTTCAACCCCAAGCACCTGTACAGCATACTCTACAGCAGAAGTAGTAGACACATAATCAGTAGTCTCTCTATTAGGAGGAATAATATTAGCAACATTACGAATAATAAATAATTCCCCTGGTAATGATCCTGTAATCATATTCGGATCAATCCTAGAATCCGAACAAGTTATAAACAAAGTATGAGGCTTTTGCGTATCTTTTAATTTATTGAATAACTCAGAATGAGCCAAAAAGTCCTTTTTTTTGAAATTAATAATTCCATCTAATAATTTATCCATACTCTAACCTAAACTTCCTCTCAATTTACCCATTTTAACTATCCATTCCCTTAATATCTTCTGTTCTTCATCAATATTATCAAATAGATCTTTTTGTTTACCAATTAAATGAAGAATTATTGGTCTAGCAGACATAAGAAGAGTATGATACAACCGCTCCTCTAAAACATCCTCATCTTCAAACTCAATCCCTAAAATTTCACAAGCACTATGAAAGTCATCTTCATAAGACAAACGAGCAGACTCTTCAACAATTCCCTTAGCCACCTTAGTATTAACAAACTTAGAAGCAAACTCCAAATCAGGCTTAAGCATTGGATAAAACTCTAACATCTTATCAATACCAACTTGACCATACTTCTTTAATATCTCATTCAAGCCTTTACCTACTCCAATAAACTCAGGTGGCATACCTAAAGTATATAAGGAAGCAGTAAAAGAAATTGCTCTGGGAATAGCACTTTTAATATCTGTATTAATTGCTAAAATCTCATCTTTTAAAACCTTATCATTAACTAGACTGGCAACTTCACTAATATCAATACTTTCTCTAGAATATTGTAAATCAGTTTTAACCCCAGCTAGTCTATCTCTATTTTTAGGAATATATTTTGATATAAATTCTACTGTACCAATAAGTTGTACAAATAGTTTTAAATAATGCTTAGTAAATACACCTATATAATTTTGCATATCTTCAACTTCTTTGTCTGAAAAAATCCTGACCTTATTTTTATCAATATTCTCTTGCAGACTTTTCACTACTTTTTTAGTTTCATTTTCACCATGATCATACCTTAAACCTGACTGGATAGTAAAAGTTTTAATACCCGCATAGTTTTTATAAATATTATTAAGATTCTTCTTAGCGAAATGACCTCTAAAGGGTAAAGAACCACAACCAAGTATTGGTGCAATCTCAACCTTATTATCATTCCCCCAAATATTCATTTTACTTAAAGCAATTCTAATAGCTAATACAGATGGTACCATACCATATGACATAGCTGAATCAGATCTAGCAAGCATAACTCTATAATTATCGTTTACTATTCCTTTATCACTTTGTTTTTGATGATATTCACTAATTATTTTATCTGCATTTATTAAAGCAGGAACAGTTTCTATTAATGGTATTATTTTTATACTATCTAGAGGAAACTGGATATCATAATTCTTATTACCTAGTTCAATTACAGAATTAATTCTTTCTTGAAGTAATATTAATTCAGCTCCACTTTCTATCATGGGAACTACAGTTTCTGTTATTGCTTGGATTGAAGATTTTTTATAAGCTAGAATATTTGTTTCAACTAATGACATTATGCTCATCAATTGTCTAAAGACTGGTTCTTTAATTGCATTAGGAATTCTAGGTGTTATTTTAATATCCTTACCTGGTATGATTCCTTTACTAATTAAGCCAAGAGCAATTTGAGAGGTTTGATGATAGGGTGTTAACTTACCTTCAAAATCAATCATTATTTCTTCAATTCCCAGTCCACCATTTTCTTGTTTTTCTAAAATATGAAATGCTTCCTCTGGTTCATTTTGAATAGAAATATACTTTTGTGAATTATCTGGATGTTGAGTTGCCATACTAGTTGGATATCTTCTCATTATTTTTCTCCTTCTATAAATATATTAAAAAGCCAGTAACAACCTTTTGATTGTTACTGGTTTACTTATAACTTGCTAAAGCATTTTATTCATCTTCCAATTTTTATTCAAATAATTTTTCAAGATCATGATCTGTCACTATGACTACAATCTTTTCTCCTGTTTTTGTACTAACATCTGAATAAGTACTAATAATATTAATATCCAAAATAGACTTAATAGTAAGTTCTAATAGTTCTCTGGAGTTTTCAAATAAAGAAGTTCTAACTTTTTTTACAAGCTCTACTCCATCTTTATTTTTTGCTAAATTCTTTTCTGAGATACTTAAAAATCCATTTTGTCTAATAATTATCATATCTTGTAAAATAATTGTACGAATTTTTTCTGGACCTCTACCCATGTAATCTAATTCAAATTTGCTTATTGCTTCACTTAATTGTGCTTCAATTTGCCCTTTTGTCATTCAATTCACCCTTAGCATCATTAATAATATATTGTATTTATACAACATATTAATTATAGCAATTAATTATGTCTTATTCAATATTATAGGCTTTATTTCTTTATCTAAAAAGGACATTCAAAACTATTTTGTATATGTTTATTTTTCAATTTTTTCAATATTGCTTATTAAGCTTACACCAATACTAAATTGATTCTCATCTTCTAATACCAAGTACAACATATCATCTTGATCTACTTCAGAAGCTGATTCAAACAAATAAAATCTACCTTCGACTCTTTCACCTTCACTTTTGGTAATTCTTATCTGATCACCAAATTCTATAATTAATTCTGTTGTAGTATCCTCGATTTCTATAGATACTTTAATGCATGGTTCAATATCTGTAATCCTCACTTTAAACACCACCTTTAATGCTTTTTTATATTATATCATAATTTGTCCTTTAATATATAATCAGATAATTCTACTGTAAATCATGTATTAAAAAGCCAGTAACAATCTTGTTATTGTTACTGGCTTATATAAATCTTGTTAACTCTTTTTATTTATCTAAAAAGGAACGTCATCATCCTCTAGACCTTTGCTTGGAAAGAATACATCCTCTACATTTCCACCATCGCCACTAGGACTTTCAGCAGATTTATCTCTATCTAGGAAAACAACTCTACTAGCTTGTACATCAGTAGTATAAACCTTTTGTCCATCTTTTTCATAACTACCAGTTCTAATACTACCATCAACTAGAACAAGTCTACCTTTTTTTAGGATATTGCCTACATTTTCAGCTTGCTTATCCCATGTAGTAATTCTAATAAAATCCGCAGTACTCTCACCTGTTTCTTTATCTTTAAAACCTCTGTCTACTGCCAATGTAAAATTAGCAACTGCCTTACCTGAAGGAGTATACCTAAGTTCTGGATCTCTTACTAATCTACCTACTAAAGTTACCTTATTATACATTTTTTTCCTCCTAATCTTCTTCTGAAACTATTTTTTTTACACGTTTAGTGAAATTCTCTCTAGAAATCATCACACTTCTCTTACAAGTAGTACATTCCATTCTAAAATCTGCACCCACTCTTAAAATTTTCCAAGTATAGCCACCACAAGGATGAGGCTTTTTCATACTTACAACCATACCTTCTTGGAACATCATACTCACCTCTTTATACATTTTACCTTTAATTAAACCATTAGTCCATACCTGTTTTTCTAGCTAGACATATTCTACAAACTCTAAACCCTTTTGACCTCCCTTCACCCACTGTAGTCTTACTCTTATAGCCATTCTTCAAATAACTACAATCACTATATAAATGATAAACACGATCATACTCATACTCATCAATATTGTCATCAACTACATAAACCTCTTGATTATTTGATGCTCTTTCTTCGAAGTGACTAAAGGCATCCTCTAATAACTCTTTTGCATATTGACTACCTCTAATAAATATTGCTCCCCTATATATTGGATAATTCACCTCAACCTTTCCAACTTTACCAACCACTGATCTATAAAGGATTTGATTACTTAAAGAAAAAGAACCATTATTTTCAGAATACGCAGGCTTCAAGAGTCCTTTATAAAGAATGTTAGTTTTCCCCAACTTTTTATTTACAGCTTTTGTACCATTAAAATCACTTAATATATCACCATAAAGTTTTTTATCATCATACCAACTATAACCACTTATCCTCAGAGTATGACTAAGACTATTAATTACAGAAAACCTATTAAATACCTGAAACACAATTAAAAAGCTACCTAATATAATTATTAAAATTAATGGAAATATTATTGCACCTTCAATAGTAGCACTACCTCTTTCATCTTCAATAACCATTTGGAACTTCACCAGATCCATTCATAATTTGACTGTCAATCCCTCCAATCAAATGATTATACCAACCAGTAATAACATTCCTAAAAGCAAATCCTAAAGCAACAAGTATTACTAATATTATAACCACCTCAATAGTCTCTATGCCCCTATCTCTTTTCAAAAAATTACTAAATTTAATAATTAAAGTTCTAATCATCTAAACCTCCTAAAACAAATTTCCATTAATAATAGAAAAAACACTAGGTATTAAAACCAACAAACTTATACCTATAAATATTAACATCATAGGTATAACCATCTTAGCCGAACCTTCCTCTGCTAAACGCTTAACAGTTTCCTTTTTCAATTTCCATGCTTCATCTCCTAATTGTATTAAATAATCATTTCCTTCTACACCAACTTGATAAAATTGAATAAAAAAATTAACTAGTTTAATTAATTCACGCTCTCTTGTACTTAATATAATTTCTAGAAAAGCTGTTTTCCTATTTATACCTATCCCAATCTTATCTAAACCAGACTTAATCAAAGTTAGATAGTAACCTTTACCACCTCCTGTAAAATATGTTCCCAAAGCATTTTCTAAAGTTAGACCAGATTGTAAATAAAGTTTAAGACTATTTAAAAAACCTGGATACTCCTTAAAAAATTCAATTCTCCTTTTCTCCACAATATTCTTAATTTGTAAATACCTATATCTATAAGCAACAAAAAGTATGGCAAAAGCTAAAAACACTAAACCAACATCTGCAATAAGCCCAATAACTATCAAAGGCGAAAACAAGATAAGGTTTTTGAAAACTTCCTCTTTATAATTCTCTATATTTTTTGATAAATCCTCTATACCATGGTAGTATTTTAATGTTTCCTTCTCTTTAATACTCATAGGTAAACGGTATTTACATTTCATAATAAAAGGAATAGGCGTATCCTTTAAGAGAAAAATAACCCCAATACTAAGGTAAATAAAAAATATTAATCCCATACTACCTCCATTAATTTATTACTAATATAGAAAGAAAGAGCAAAAAGAAAAACTACACCTATAAAAGTTACCCATCCCAAAACATTTGTGATTAAAAATTTTATCATTTCTGGATATATAAAACGTAGTATCAATAACATTACAAAGGGTATGACCCTAAGCATTAAAACCTCAATTCTTTGTTTTGCCAACAAGGTACCAATTTCTCGTTCAATTTCTAACCTTTCAGATAAAGTATTATTAGTCTCTTCTAATACTTCTTTAAAATCCCCTCCCTTATTTCTAGTTATCCCTAAGACAATAGCAAACTCCTTAAAAAAACCAATTTGATATTCCTCCTCTAACATTAAAAATCCCTTTTCATAACCAATCCCAATTTTATTCCAATATATAATTTTTTCTAATTCTTTTGCTAGCAAGGTATCCTCGCCATATATACTAAATAAATTAAATTTTGTTTCAACTAAAGCATTATCATAAGAATTTCCTGATTGTAAACTTCCACTTAACAAATAAATAAAATCTTGAAATTCAAATATCATCCTAGCTTTTTTTCTTTTACTAATTAATACTTTGAAATATGGAAATAAAAATATTGACAAACAACTTACTAAAGTAGAGAAAAATATATTTCCAGTTAATAACATAAAATATATTAAAGTTATTATAAAAGCTATTAATACAAATTGAAGTAATTTAGAATCAATTTTTTTAAAATTAAATTTTTTCATAAACATTAAATTTCTCCTGGTTTTTTATGTCATTTTTTTTTATTAATTCATTTACACTATTTCTCTCAAATAATGTATTTAAAACCATACCTTCTTTTTCCTTATCAAGTTCATAAACACCAATTACTTTCCTTCCATCTTTTTGTCTTTGCAAGTGGACAATTATATCTATACCAGTTTTAATTAAATTAATACCAACTTCCTCTTTTATATCATTACCCACTAAAACCATAGTTAGTAATCTTAATAGCATATCTTTAGCACTATTAGCATGACCAGTGGACATAGAACCCTCATGACCAGTGTTCATCGCTGTTAACATATCATAAGCTTCATAACCTCTTACTTCTCCTACAATTATCCTATCAGGTCTCATTCTTAAAGCAGTTCTAATCAAAGTCCTAATATCAATAAGTGAGTCTACAGAATCCAGATTTATTTGTCTAGCTTCTAGTCTAATTAGATTAGAAATATTTCTTATACATAATTCTGCTGAGTCCTCTATTGTAACAATCCTCTCATTTTCAGGAATAAAACCTGATAATAAATTTAAAAAAGTTGTTTTACCAGAACTTGTACCCCCACTAATAAAAATATTATATTTACATATCACCAACCTTTCTAAAAAATTAATAACTTCTTGATTAATAGAATTTTTTACAAGTAAATCTTCCATTGCTAAAAAAGCTTTATTAAATTTCCTTATAGTTAAAACAGGGCCATCAATGGCCACAGGTTTTAGAACAACATTTACTCTTGATCCATCTTCAAGTCGAACATCAACAATTGGTTTTGATTGATTAACTACTCTGTTCATTCTTCCTACTATTGTTTGTATAATATTTTCCAATTGTTCAACATTTTCAAAATTACCCTCTTCTTTATATATTTTTCCCTCTTTCTCGTAAAATATTGAACTTGGGCCATTAACCATTATTTCGTCAATCTCTTTATTTTCTAACATAATTTGAAGAATATCATAGCGGCAAATACTATTGAATAAATTCTGAATCAACTCATTCTTAAAACTTATATCCATTTCTAAATCTCTAGTTTTATCAATTACTTTATCAATGATCAAATCCTTTATTTCATTTTCATTTAATAAGCCTTTATTCTTTAGTTCTTCAATAATATTTTCTTTAAGCTCTTTTTCCAATTATCTAAATCCTCCATTTCTTTATTAAATCTGATTTTCTCGTTCTTTATTGTAAATATATTTTCTAGAGATTCAATCCTGATAAATTCTAAATTCACTTTAGAATTTACCTTGTTCAAGTTTTCCAGATAATTCTTATCCATCTCTTCTAATAAACTATTATTTTTATTTTGTAAATAAAATATATTATCAGAACAATTAGGGAATTGCCAATGGAATATGCCATAATCAAGAACTATATACTTATAGTTTTGTCCTTTTAGGAAACTTAACAATTTTTGTATAAAATCTTTTGAGATACTATTCGACTCATTAACCTTAATATCCATTTCAATGAAGCTATAATTATCACTTTCATGCTGACTTATAATACCAGGATTAAAATCATCATTATTTTGATAATAGTAAATAGCTTTTAATAAGCCTTTGTTTTCCATGTTCCAACCAAAATACTTAAAAGGAAAAGTAATATTTAGAGAAATCAGACATACTTTAAAACCTTCAACTGCCAATTCTCTAGCAATAAATTGATTAAATAAAGTTGCTCCAACTAAGTTAAATGGCGATATCCCAGAAACAACTTCAAACTCATCCTTTAAGTTTTCTTTGCCAATAATATTTAATATTTCCTTTTTTATCTTAGCTTTTCCTTGAAATAAAAAAATCCCACTTTCATTAACACTTTCACATAAGTAAATAAAATTATCATTTGCCATTTTTTCTCTGTTGTTATGATTTAAAATAATAAAATCTGCTTCATTAGAAACTAAATCCTTTAAAAAATAAAAATTAATATCCTTATGATTCTCTCTAATTAGCTCTTCCCCTATAGCTTTAATAATTAAATCCCCATCAGCCAAAATTCCAACATCAATAGTTTTTCCTAACATAATTACCACCTCTAAATAATTTTTATCTTTAAATTAAAGAATTTCACACTTTTAACTTCTATCTTACATTTGATGATTATAATAGTAATTGGAGGTGCAACATGAATAAAAAAGTTTATTTTATTGGCAGTGAAACATTAAAAGAAAAATTAAGGAAAGGAATTGTCCTTTTAGGCTGGGATTTAGAGAACTTCATAGGATGGGATGTTAAAGATTTAATAATTTATGAATTAAATAATATTGATAACTACAAATTTCATATACCAGAAAATCTTTTAATCATTACAAATAATATAAGTCTTAAAGATACAGGTAATACACATATCTTTTTTTATCAAAACAATGAACTAAAATTTAATTTTTCTAAATTTCTTCTAAGTCACTTACAAAAAGAAATAAAACCAGTGACTAATTTTTATGATACCCGTGAAGAAGTAAGAATCTTATACCTTAACCATACTAAAGATTTAAAGGAACTATTAAAACTTCTCTCCACTAACAAAAAATATTTATTTAAAGTTTTTAAATATTCCAACTATTTTGCAGATCAGCCAGTACGGTCCCTTATTTATACAGATGAAAAAATATTAAAATCTTGTTATAATTTTGAATTACCAACAATTTACAAAGGCTTAAATTTTGTACAAAAAAAAGAACTAAAGAGAATAAACCCTTTAGTTCCTAAAATTTTTATTAATAATATTAATAAATCCGCTTTAAGAAAAATACTAAAACACCTTAATTAAAGCAATCCTCCATCACCTAAACTAGCGATAAAGTCCTTAGTTATTTTAATTTTACCCAACAGTAAAGGAAGCACGAAATCTAATATAGAGTTGCCCCCTCTTAATAAACCAGCAGGTAAACCAATCAAAGGAACCCTACCATCATAATAAGCAGCCATAAACATAGCACCTGGTAATACAGGAGAACCATAAATTATCATCTCTACCTTATCATGTTCTTCAACTGTTTTTAAAGTAAAATCATCAGCATCAACTGATAACCCACCAGTTAAAAACAATAACTCAAAATCCCTCTCAATAAAATCATCAATGGCCTCTTTTATAATTTCTTGTTTATCAGGAACAATTGTTTGCTCAATCACATTAAAACCAAAAGGCTCTAATTTACCCCTAAGATATGGCATAAAAGCATCCTTAATTCGACCTTCATAAACCTCACTACCAGTCGTAATAATACCAATTCTCAAACTATTAAATGGAGCAACAGAAATAAAATCTTTCTCAAATAAAGATAATCCACTATCCAATAAATCACCCTCTATTTCTAAAGGTGTAATCCCAAATGTAGCCACTTTTTCACCAGCTTCAACAACAGTATACTTCCTTTTTGTAGAAATTTTTATACCATCTATTAAATTAATAGACTTCAACTTACTTGGACTAGAAATTAAAATACCTTTTTCTATAGCATAAGCATGTACTTTACCTTCTTTAGGTTGACTTAAAGTTACACCAGAACCAATAAACTTGGTCCCAAGCATTAAAGCTCCATCATTTTCATGAATCAAATTACTGTTTTCATCTAAAACTTTAATATGGTACTTACCCATATTTTTTAAGGTTTCAACATCTTCAATTTTAACTTCATAACCTCTTAGGAATGTTGTATTCTCACTTTTTCCTGGTATAATGCCAGTTAACTCATGAGATATTTTCTTACCAACTGCATCTTCGATAGGAATGATTTTCATATTTCACCTCTTATATATTTGAATCTTCCTTACAAATATCTACATATTTATTAGCCATAAATTCATAATTAACATTATCAACTACAATTTTAACACTTCCAGGTACAGTTTCCAACCAACTTTCTAAATCTCTACTTCTAGCAATATCTAGAAGAGCTATTCCCTTTTCTAAACCATCACCAGTACTGAAGTTCCATACTTCATCAGGTTGGGCCAATCGATTATCGCTGTATACTGAAACTTTTCCTAAATTATCTAAGTAATTAAAAGCTTCATCTATGCTCATATTTTCAGTACCAACTATAGTTACTGGATTTCTTTCTAACGAAGCCTTCATAAAAGCCTTTAAATAAGGTTTTCCTTTTATTTCTCTATAGGCTAAAAAGGCTAAATCAACAACTTCGCTATCTTCTCTTCTAGTTTCAAGATGTTCAATAATAGCTTCTCTTGTCATATTATTACTTAAAATAATTGGCTTTGTTGGCACAAAAGTCTTATCTTTAATTTCAGGTATTTGTGGATCCACCTTACAAAAATCTATTAAATCATCTATTAAATCTTTTTCCTTATTACATGTTTTTTTCACAATACTATCAAGGACTTCAGGCTTTGATTGTAATTCTCTAACCTTCAGACCACTTTTTTTGAAAGCTGTTTCTATATCTTTCAAATTAATTCTGCCCTCAATAGGTTCTTGGTAAAATTCCATTGAATCAATTTCTTCCAATAATTTATTTTGTGTTGATGTACCAATCAAATATGGGCTTCCATGTTCATATGGGAAAACCTTTTCTGCTTCTATATATTGTTTTTTACCAAGAAAATCATGTTCAAACTGAAAACACACCTGTTTTGATCCAGAATCTCTCAAAAAACTTGCAATTGTAGGATAGTCAACATCAGTTTCTAAATAGTTAGTTATCTTTTCTTTAAATCCAAGATAAACATCCTTTGGCATTGTTGCTTCCTTATAGATTCTATGCACATAGCCCAAGTTATTAGAAATGAAAGTTATCTGTTCATTTTCAATCGCTCTTCTGGCTTTCATAGATATTTCTGTTCCATTAAACCACATGTTTTTTGTAACTAACCTTCTATTATTAGTTATCAATCCTGTACCTACATCAACAAAGTTTTGTGAATGAAGTGGAGTAGCTACCATATAGATATCCTCCATTGGTAACCCACCAATAATAAATAAAGCAGCATAGTACAAAGTTGATAAGGAAACACACTCACCAGCTCCTTTATGATAACCTTCCTTTAAGTGAAAAGCATTCATAGCATCAATTGTCTCGGTTTTCCAATAAGGAATTGAATCAGTTGTATACTTATCTAAGCCAAAATGTTTTCTAATATCTATATCAAAATAGTACTTATCACCTTCATAACCAAAAAGAGCATTACTCTGCTTTAAGGTATCAAGATCAATAAATTCTTCAAATCTTTTTAACTCTTTTTCTTTAGTTGTTAAACCCCAAGTATCAAGGTCAAGGTTGAAATCATATTGATTCATAATAAATTGTTTAATTCTTTGTAATTTCTTATTTAAATTCATCCTATTAATATTTTTGAACCAAGGATCATCTTTCCATTTCCAAATAATGGGAGACATAATATTGGCTAAAACTAAGGAGAACATCAATTCTGGAAATATAAATATTTCCATATCTGACAGACTTATTGCAGAAGAATATTTTTCTAAAGACTCTTTATTTTTAATATCTAACATTTAAGCACATCCATATAATATATTTAGTGTTTCCACCTATATTATTATATCATAGAATATTCAAATATCTATATCTATCGATATGAAATTTCAACTAATTTTCTCTTAAAATTCACCTTATATACATATATCCAGACTATACTTGTGTCATAACAAGGAGGTGGTATATGAATTTGTAGATAAAATAAAATAAGGAGGTATATAATAATAATTAGAGGTATATTAAAAGATAAAAAATAAAAAGAAAAAATAGATAACTTTATTTTAAGTTCTGACCACTTAGACAACTGTCTAGGTGGTCTTTTATTACTTTATTTGATAAAATGTATATATTAAATAAATAGATTGGATGTGTTTTGAAATGCCATTAGTAAATACAAAAGAAATGTTCAAAAAAGCCTATGAAGAAGGCTATGCAATAGGTGCTTTTAATGTTAATAACATGGAAATTATACAAGGAATAACAGAAGCTGCTAAAAAACAACAAGCACCACTTATACTACAAGTTTCAGCAGGTGCTAGAAAATATGCTAATCAAACCTATTTGTTAAAATTAGTGGAAGCAGCAATAATTGAAACAGACCTACCAATTGCCTTACACTTAGATCACGGAGATTCTTTTGAACTATGTAAAGATTGCATAGATGGAGGTTTTACTTCTGTTATGATTGATGGATCACATCTTACCTTTGAAGAGAACATAGCTTTGACCAAACAAGTGGTTGAATATGCTAAACCTAGAAATGTAACAGTAGAAGGTGAATTAGGTAGACTAGCCGGTGTTGAAGATGATATAAATGTAAATTCAGAAGATGCTAGTTATACAAAACCTGAAGAAGTAGAAGAATTTGTTAAACGAACTGGTGTTGATTCACTTGCTATTGCCATTGGAACTAGTCATGGTGCTTTTAAATTTAAAGGTGAAGCTAAGCTAAGATTTGATATCCTTGAAGAAGTAAGTAAAAGACTTCCAGGTTTCCCAATTGTACTTCATGGTGCTTCATCTGTAATACCAGAATTTGTTCAAATAATAAATGAGCATGGGGGAGATATTGCAGGAGCTAAAGGTGTTCCAGAAGATATGTTAAGAAAAGCAGCTACTATGGCTGTTTGTAAGATAAATATTGATTCAGACCTTCGTTTAGCAATGACTGCTAAAATTAGAGAAGCACTAGATATTGATCCAAAGAATTTTGATCCAAGAAAATATCTCTCACCAGCTAGAGATGCTATTAAAGATATAGTTGAACATAAAATAGTTGAAGTCCTAGGCTGTAACGGGAAGGCTTAATTATGAAAATAAAGGGTATTCTTTTTGATAAGGATGGTACCTTACTTGAATTTAATAAAACCTGGAGACCTATTGCAAATATAGTTGTTGATGAGGTAGCTAAAAAATATAAAATAGAAAATAAGAAAGCACTCGCTGAAGCTATTGGACTTTTTTCTGACAGTATAAACCCAGATGGTTCTTTATCTGCTGGTACAAATAAAGATGTTGCAATGGATATGCTCTCTATAATTAAAGAAATAAATAATGATATTTATAAAATGATCGATATTAAAGAATATATTAAATGGTCTACTGAATTATTTAATAAAGTAGCAGCAACATTACCCTTTTATCCAGTTTTAGGTGGAATAGATACAATTAAATTTTTAAAAAAATCTAATTACTTTATTGGTCTTTCTACTGCAGATTCTGTAGAAAATGCAAAACTATTTCTCAAAAAAACTAGTCTTGATATTTTATTTGACTATATTGGAGCTGATGATGGAATCATTAATCCAAAACCTGCAATAGATTATATGGAGGCCTTTTGCAAGCTATATGCTCTTAAACCTGAAGAAGTTGCTGTTGTAGGTGATACTATGACTGACATGAACTTCGGGTTCAATAGTAGGGCAGGTCTTGTTATAGGTGTCTTATCAGGCACGGGAACAAGAGATATACTATCTAGTAAGGCAAACATTATAATCAATAATATAAATGAGTTGATAAATGATGGAAAAGTTATATGGGAGGATATGTAATGAACTATCTATATAAGGGTTGGTTAAAATTATATAAGAAGGAATATAAAGGTAGGAATTTTGAAATTCTAGAAGTTAAGGATGCTGTAGGAGTTTTAGTGGAAGATAAGAATGGAAAATTCCTTTTAGTTAGACAGTTTAGAGTTCCACTAGATAAAGATTCTCTTGAAATACCTGCAGGTTGTCTTGATAAAGATGGTCTTACTCCTGAAGAAATTATGGTTGAGGAGTTGGAAGAAGAAGCTGATCTCAATGTTAAGGTTGAAAATTTAAAATTATTAATTGATTTCTGCCCAAATATAGGTATTAGTAAGAGTAATTATAAACTATATTACTGCAAATATGACAGTATAGGTGTAAATAAAGCCATTGATGAAGAAGATGTTTTTGAAACTTTATGGCTAACTCCTGAAGAATATCTAGAAAAAATAGAAAAGGGAGAAATAGTTGATGTGAAGAGTCAACTGGCCTACTATATGATAATGAATAAAAAAATGACTCAGTTTTAATAACTGAGTCATTTCCATTATATATGCATATATAATTATCTTTTTGAAAACTGTGAAGCTTTTCTGGCTTTTTTCAAACCATATTTTCTTCTTTCTTTCATTCTTGGATCTCTTGTTAAGAAACCTTCTCTTTTTAAAGCAGGTCTTAATGTTCCATCTGCTTCAAGTAAAGCTCTTGAAATACCATGACGAATTGCTCCGGCTTGTCCAGATACTCCACCACCAGTTACTTTAGCAATAACATCATATTTAGTTAAATTTTCTGTCACAACCAAAGGTTGCTTAACTATCATAACTAAAATATCTTGACTTAAGTATTCTTTAACTTCTCTATTATTTACTGTAATCTCACCTTTACCAGGTTTGAGGTAAACTCTAGCAATAGCATTCTTTCTTCTACCAGTTCCATAAAATTGTATATCAGCCATCGTATTCCTCCTTATCCTTTAATTTCTAAAACTTCTGGTTTTTGTGCTTGGTGTGGATGTTCACTACCAGCATAAACATGAAGTTTGTCTAATATTTGTCTTCCCAAAACATTATGAGGGATCATGCCTTTAACAGCAATTTGAATAATTCTGTCAGGATGTTTTTCCATCATAGTCTTGTATGGGATTTTTTTCATATTTCCAACATAACCAGTATATCTATAATACATTTTTTGTGATTCTTTTTTACCAGTTAATTTAACCTTGTCTGCATTTACTACTATTACAAAGTCTCCTGAATCTAAGTGTGGTGTATATGTCGGTTTATGTTTTCCTCTTAGGACAGTAGCAACTTCTGTAGCTAGGCGTCCAAGAGTTTGTCCTTCTGCATCTACAACATACCATTTTCTTTCAATAGTACTAGGTGTAGCCATATATGTTTTCATAGGAATCCTCCTCTTTACTTTTTATTAATTTTTCTAAAAATTTAACTCTCTATGACCATCTTAAAAGCTGGGCTCTTGCTAAAAAAACATTCATAAAACTCAACACTCATTATATATAATTTCAGTCAAAGTGTCAATATATTTTGAGAAATATAGAAAATTAATAGAAATACATGCTTTTTTATGTTAATATTTTACTTAGGAATTAATATTCTGAATATATGTGGAGTTATGAAAAAATGAAAAACAAAGAAAAAATCGAAATCCTATTTAAAGATATCCTCGAAAACTTGGAAGATAGTTCTGGAGGTAATGTCTTTGATGAATCAATGTCTGATACGCCAGCTAGAGTAGCAAAAATGTGGGGTGATGAACTACTTAAAGGTTATCTTATACAACCACAAGACATGATTAAGTTATTTCCCAACTCATCAAAAAATCCAGAAGAAATAGAAATTAATAATATTTCTTTTTATAGTATGTGTGAACATCATATGATGCCTTTTTTTGGGAAGATTGCAATAAAATATGTTCCTGGTGACTTTGTGTTAGGATTAAGTAAAATACCAAGATTAGTAGAAGTTTATGCTAGAAGATTTCAGCTACAAGAGCGTTTAGGTCAACAAATAGCTGATGCTATAATAAGGTATGGTAAAGCAAGGTCAGTAGAGGTTATAATAGAAGCAGAGCATACATGTATGACAGCACGAGGTATACAAGCAATCGATAGTATTACTAGAACAAAATCAACTGCTTACGAGAGTAAGTAGCAATACTATCTAACAGGAGGTTTTAATGGTAGCTAAATTTAATAGAAGTGAAATACATAGCCAATATAAGAAAAGACTTAAAAAAAATTTACTCTTTATAATTATTATTACTTTTATTATTGGTACTACAATATTTCTAGCAAGCAGACCAAAAATTAATAATTGGATAATAACATCAGTACCAGAAAACAAGGAAACTTTAGAAGGTATAGATGTATCAAATCACCAGGGTAAAATAATTTGGACAGATATTGATCAAAGAATCGTTAACTTTGCCTTTATTAAAGCAACTGAAGGAACAACTTTTACAGATAAGAGTTTTGCTAAAAACTGGAAAGCTTCTCAAGATGCTGGTTTTTTAGTAGGCGCTTATCACTATTTCAACATTGTTAGCGATGGGCAAAAACAAGCAGAACACTTCATAAGTGTTGTTCCAAAGGAAATAAATACCTTACCACCAGTAATTGATATTGAAGAAGTAGGGGAAAATCAAGCGAAATTAATTATAGAATTAAAGAAATATGCAAAAACCATAGAAGACCATTATGGTATTAAACCAATCTTTTATGTAAATAAGCAAACTTATGAACTTTATATTAGAGATCATTTTACAGATTATTTGATTTGGTTTGCAGTATATAATCCCCAACCACCAAGCATTGACTGGACATTTTGGCAATATACAGATAATGGCAGTTCTCTAGGTATTAAGGGTCCAGTAGACTTTAATAAATTTAGAGGTAATAAAGAGGATATAATGTTAATTGTAAATCATGAAAAATAAAAAAGAATAAATATATACATAAATAATAAATAAAAATAGCGATACTTAAAAGTATCGCTATTTTTTTATCTATAATTATCTATAAATAATGTCCTAGAACAAGCCTGTGATAACACCGTCATCGTCGATGTCCATATTACAAGCTGAAGGAACTTTAGGAAGACCAGGCATAGTCATAATATTACCTGTTAAACAAACTAGGAAACCAGCACCAGCTGATAATCTAATTTCTGAAATAGTAATATCAAATCCAGTAGGACGTCCTAATTTAGTTGGATCATCTGTAAACGAATATTGAGTTTTAGCCATACAGATTGGAAGTTCTCCATATCCAAGATCATTTAATTGTTTAATAGTTTTTTCTACAGCAGATGTAAAGTTAACTGCATCAGCGCCATAAATTTCTTGTGCGATCTTAGTAATTTTTTCCTTAATAGGTAGTTTAGTATCATATAGTACTTTGAAGTTAGATTTTTTAGTTTCGATAGTTTTAACAACTTTCTCTGCCAAGTCTCTTCCACCTTCTCCGCCTTTAGCCCAAACTTCTGATAATGAAACTTCAACACCTAATTTATTACAATTAGACTCTACTAAATCTAGTTCAGCTTTAGTGTCAGTTGGGAATGCATTAATGGCTACCACAACTGGAACACCAAATTTTCCAACATTTTCAATATGCTTTTCTAAGTTAGCAAAACCTTTTGAAACTGCATCAAGATTCTCTGCACCTAAATCAGCCTTAGCTACACCACCATGCATTTTAAGAGCACGAACTGTAGCAACTAAAACCGTTACAGCAGGTTTTAAACCAGCAAATCTACATTTTAAATCGAAGAACTTCTCAGCTCCTAAGTCAGCACCAAAGCCAGCCTCAGTTACTGTGTAATCAGCTAATTTCATAGCAGTTTTAGTAGCATTAACACTATTACAACCGTGAGCAATATTAGCAAAAGGTCCTCCATGTATAAAAGCAGGAGTATTTTCTAATGTTTGAACAAGGTTTGGTTTAATAGCATCCTTCATTAGAAGAGCCATAGCACCTTGAGCTTTTAAATCAGCTGCTGTTACAGGTTTTTTATCATAAGTATAACCAATAACTATTCTAGAAAAACGCTCTTTCATGTCCATTAAATCATCAGCTAGGCATAAAATAGCCATAACTTCTGAAGCAACAGTAATATCAAAACCATTTTCACGAGGAACTCCATTAGGTTTTCCACCTAAACCAATAACAATATTTCTTAGAGCTCTGTCATTTAAGTCAATAACACGACGGAAAACAATTGTTCTTGGATCGATGTTTAATAGGTTACCTTGTTGTATACTATTATCAATCATTGCAGACAATAAGTTGTGTGCATAAGTGATAGCATGTAAGTCACCAGTAAAGTGTAGGTTTATCTCATCCATAGGAACTACTTGTGCATATCCTCCACCTGCAGCTCCACCTTTAACACCAAAGCTTGGTCCAAGAGATGGTTCTCTTAAACAAACCATAGCTTTTTTCCCAATTTTAGATAGACCATCAGCTAAACCAACAGAAGTAGTTGTTTTACCTTCACCAGCTGGTGTTGGGCTAATAGCAGTTACAAGAATTAGATTACCCTCTTTTTCTTTTCTTAATCTTTTAACTGTTTCCATAGAGATTTTAGCCTTATATTTACCATAAAACTCTAAATCTTCATCGCTAAGGCCTAATTTCTTAGCTACATTAATTATAGGATTTTGTTCCGCTTCTTGAGCGATTTCAATGTCACTTTTAAAACTCATTTTGTACTCTCCTTTATATTATATTAATTATGAACGATTTCATCATCACTGAAATAGAGACCAATTTCTCTTTCAGCATTTTCTAAAGAATCAGACGCGTGTATTAAGTTTTTAGTCATATTAACGGCTAAATCCCCTCTTATACTACCCATTTCTGCCTTCTCTGGGTCTGTAGCTCCATTTAACTTACGAATCCCTGAAATCACGTTATCTCCTCCAATAACCATGTGAACAACAGGTCCAGATGTTAAATATTCAACTAAAGACGGAAAATATGGTCTTTCTAAATGCTCATAATAGTGTTTATCTAATTGATCTTTAGTCAAATTTTGAATTTTAAGAGCCAATACTTTATAACCCTTTTTTTCAATACGACTAAGCACTTCACCTAGTAAACCTCTTTTTAATCCATCAGATTTCAACATTACAAATGTTTTTTCCATGCTATCTCCCTTTCTTAAAAGTTTATTCCATCAAAGCCTCAAATTCCTCTCTGCTCAATACTTCCTGCTCCATTAATTTTTCGGCTACCTTGGTTAATTTATCTCTATGAGCCATTAATATGCTCTTAGTTTTCTCATAACACATATCCATATATCTTTTAGATGTATTATCAATTTTAGCTGCTATTTCTTCAGAATAGTTTTTCTCTTTAACAAAATCTCTACCAAGAAAAACCTCACCTGACTTATGTCCATAAGTCAAAGCTCCTAATTCTTCAGTCATACCATAAACAGTAATCATATGTCTAATTATAGAAGATGCTCTTTCTAAATCATTTGAAGCACCTGTGCTTATATCCTTAAGTTCTAACTCTTCTGATATTCTACCACCTAATAGCACGCATACACTATCAAGCATATCCTTTTTCGTTATATAATTCTTATCCTCATCTGGTAGAGAAATGGTATAACCACCCGCTAATCCTCTAGGAATAATTGATATCTTGTGTACTGGATCTGTGCTTTCTAAATAGTAACTAGTTACTGCATGACCAGTTTCATGAAAAGCAACAAGTTTTCTTTCCTTGTCATTCATCACTTTACTTTTCTTTTCAGGTCCTGCAATTTCTCTTTCTATAGCTTGCTCAACGCTTTGCATTGATACTTTTGCTTCATTTTTTCTAACTGCTAACAAAGCAGCTTCATTAATTAAATTGGCTAAATCAGCACCATTAAATCCTGGTGTTCTCTTTGCTATAATACTTAAATCCACATCATCTGCTAATGGTTTATTATGACTGTGAATTTTCAATATTTCTTCTCTTCCTTTAACATCAGGTGGAGAAATAAAAATTTGCCTATCAAATCTACCTGGTCTTAAGAGAGCTCCATCAAGTACATCGGGTCTGTTAGTTGCTGCCATAACTATTACAGCTTCATTAGCTTCAAAACCATCCATCTCTACTAGAAGTTGATTTAATGTTTGTTCTCTTTCATCATTTCCCCCACCAACACCTGCGCCTCTTTGACGACCTACAGCATCGATTTCATCTATAAATACAATACATGGTGAGGTTTTCTTAGCTCTATCAAATAAATCTCTTACTCTAGAAGCACCAACACCTACATAAAGTTCTACAAATTCTGAACCACTTATTGAATAAAATGGTACATTAGCTTCACCTGCAACTGCTCTAGCAACTAAAGTCTTACCAGTACCTGGTGAACCTGACAATAAAACTCCTCTAGGAATTTTTGCACCAAATTTTGTAAATCTTTCTGGTTTTTTCAAGAATTCTATAATCTCTTGTAGTTCTTCTTTTACTTCATCAATACCTGCTACATCTTTAAATGTAGTCTTATTTACAGCCTCAGCATTAGAAAGTTTTGCTTTACTCTTGCCAAATTGCATAGCTCCACCAGCACCACCACTGTTTTTATTAAATATCATAAATAGAAAGAATACAAAAACTCCTCCAATTAATACTATGTTTATTATATCAAATGCATTAACACTACTATTAGAAGTAGTAGTCAAAGATATGTTGTTATTTTTTGCAACTTGATTAATAGAATCATTGATAAGATTAACATTATCTTCAAATATATACTTTTTTGAAGAATCCTTATTTGACTCCCAAGTAACAACAACTTTACTATTATCGATTACAGCTACCTCAGCAGAATCAATTTCGCCTCTATCCGCCATCTGACTAAATTCTAGAAAACTACTTCTAATTTCTTCTTTATTATCCCCATCGTAAAAAACAAAGGAAAACATAATTAATCCAGCAATCATAAAACCTATAATTAGTCTCTTAATATTCTCTTTCAAATCCTTATCTCCTTTTCATCGCATAAAACTGCATATATAATTTTACCATATCTACAATTTCAATACAATTTTATCTGTATGAAATATTTAAGATAGTTAAAGTATTCTCATTTATTTTGGCCAATTCACTTACTCCTATTTCAGGAATGAACAATAAATCTCCATTATTACTAAATATTAAAGGTATTTTATCCCTAATTTCTCTATCAATTTTCTTTTCAATAAATAATTTTTTCAACTTTCTATCAAAATTATCTCCCATAATAAAGAAACTATCACCAGCTTTTCTATTTCTTACTAAAAGTGGCCAATGTAACTTATCAAAATCAAGATAACCTTCACAAGACCCTCTGTTAGTATATATATCTTTATCTAGCTTTTCTGTTATAATCTCTAATTTTAAAACTTTATCAGCTATTTTATATTTTCCTGGTTTATCTATTAGGATCTCAAAATCTTGGCCTTTAGTAAAGTTACCTCTATTATCTAAGATGATTTCATTATTTTTTATATATAAAGTAATATTATTTGGTAGTCCCAATTTTTTCTTAGATTTCTTTTTAAGATAGTTGTCAATTTCTAGGACATACTTGTATTCTAAGTATGTCTGGCTTAGTTCTTTATAAGCTCTAATTATTAATCTTCTTCTAATAGCAAGATGTAATTCTAATATTTTCTTATCAAGTATCATATATTGATTTTTTAAACATACAAAATTATTGAAATATTTATCTACTTCAGACTGAATAAAGTTATCATCTTCACCAATTATTTCACCCATTTTTACTAAATTATTCTCTATTTGCGGATTATATTCCTTTAATTTCGGTAAAAGTTTCAATCTGATCTTGTTTCTGGTATGTTTAGTCTCTAAATTACTTTTATCCGTTCTATATTCAATTTGTATTTCTTCTATTTTTCTTTCAATGTCTTCTCTTGTGATATTTAATAAAGGTCTAACAATATCATCCTTATCAAAAAACATACCTCTTAGCCCTTCTGCTCCAGTCCCTCTTATTATATGCATAAGAATAGTTTCTGCTTGGTCTTTATGATGATGGGCTAATGCTATTTTATTAAAGCCATTTATTTTTTTAATATTATTCAAATACTCATATCTTAATTTCCTAGCACCTTCTTCAATAGACCATTTATTTTTTTTAGATATTGTTTTAACATCAATTTTAATTGTATGAAAAGGTATTGACCAGCCTTTGGCAAGTCCTTTGACAAATTCTTGGTCTTTGTCACTGTCCTTATCTCTTAACATATGATTAATATGTGCCACTTCTAATTCTATATCAAGTTCTTTATTGTATTTATGAAGTAGGTATAGCAAAATAACAGAATCCATCCCTCCAGAAACGGCTACAAGTATTTTGTTTCCAGGTTGAATATCTGTTTTTTCTTTTATATTTTCTAAAAATATATTTTCCATTTAACTCACTCTTTCATAAACATACACGTTAATTATAACATAAAGGTTAGCATAAATAATTAATATTAAAAAAGTACACCTCCAAAATTAATTGGAAGTGCACTTAATATTAAATAGTTAAATTGTTATTTAATAACTGATTTTCCTTTATTACCTTTTAAAAATACACCAATTATCATAATTGTTCCAAAAATAACTAGGTAGCCGAAAACTTTTTCTACACCATGTGAGAAAAATGCTGCTACTACCATGAAGATAGATCCAATAATTGCAATTGATGGTACAATAAAACGCTTCCAATTTGAAAGTTCTTTTTCTTTTACCATCATTCCTAAAAATATTGGTATGTAAATTGCATAAATGGTTACAATTGGTATTTCTGAAGAGTCAAAATTAAAATTCAAAATACCTAATGTTCCAAACCATGGTGCTGTAAGATTTGCTCCATAGAAGTATACTAACCAAACAGCGCTAAGTAGTAAGCCAAAAATTGCTGAGTTATTTGGTATATTAGTATATGTGTCAATTTCTGTCATTACTCTTACTTTTGGTCCTTCATCTCTAACTGCAATTGAATACAATCCTCTTACACAACCTAGCATTAGTCCATTTAAGGTTCCTAGGCATGAAATAATGATGAAGACAAATAATAAGGTGCCTCCAACACTAGAAAAGATAGTTGCAAAGGCGATCTTAGCCGCTTCTTGTCCACCAGCCATCATTACTTCATTGGTAACTGCTCCTGCAAGACCAACATAATATAGAATATATACAGCTATAATAATAAATGATCCTATTACTAAAGCTTTTGGTAGATTTTTCTTAGCATCTCTTAATTCTGCATTAATACTTGTTGCAATAATCCAACCTTCATAAGCGAAAGCTGTAGCTACAACAGCTGTAAAAATAGCAGTCCATGGATTTACATCTGTAACTACTGTTGTAAAGTTTGTTACTGTCATTCCATTTGTTAAGCCAACTATTGTTCCAACTACGGCCATTAAAATTAAAGGTATTAACTTTATAACTGTGGTTGATACTTGAAATTTCCCAGCTAATACTGGAGAAAGAGCATTCAATGCATAACTTCCTACTAGATAGAAACCTGCAAGTACCATTACTTCTGGGCCAACAATATCCCATCCAAGTAATACACCAGTAAATCTAGCTGATACCCAAGCTAATACTGAAGTTAGCGTAGGATAATAAATAAGTGCCATAAACCAACCAACATAATAGGCATATGTCCTTCCTAAAGTTGCTTCAGCGTAGTCAACTACTCCATTTACATATACATATCTAGTTGCCATAATTGCAAAAGTATATGCACAAGCTACCATTATTACACCACCGATAATCCATCCTAAAATACCAAGTGATAAATTTCCTCCAGTAGCCACTAATATTTTCTCAGCTTTGAAGAAAACACCACTACCAATTACGATACCAACAACCATTGCAATTGCCGTTATCAGACCGTATTTTTTTGTTAAACCTTGTTCCATCTTTTTTTCACCCTTCTTAAATTTATTTAGTCTTCTGTTATTTATATTCATCTATGAATCATTTGCTGTTAACAAAGTTTTTCAATGATGAAACTCAAAATTATGGTAAAGTTTATTTAATATAAGGTTTTCTGAAAAATGTACATTTTATATAATTCTACCATATATAGTATTACTTGCAATACTAAATTTACATAAAAAAACAGACATACTTAAAATGTCTGTTTTTTGCTAAGTATATCTGTCTTTATTTCAATAATTCGAGACATTTCTTCATGCTCTTTTCTATATCAGTCTCATCTACTTCAAAAATATTTATATTTTCAGGTAATACCTTCAATAATTCTTCTATCTGATTATTTATTTCACCTTTCCAAGATGGTCTAGATACAGTATGTAAATAACCACAAGTTAGGCTGCCTTTAATGGCAAATAAGAAAATAGCAATTGGTAATTTAAAGTTTTTTTGTTTTTGTCTATTAAACCGACTATAAGACCTATAACACTAATAGATATTTTTTATTTATTAAAATGCTCTTTATAGTGCTCTATACACTCATCTATTAGTTTTATAGCATCCGCATTACCTTTAACACCTATAAGTGCTGTATCTTTACCTTCAAGTGCCTTATATACTTTAAAGAAGTGACTCATCTCATCAAAAATATGTTTTGGTAAATCATTAATATCTTTATAATCGTTGAACATCGGATCTCCAAATGGTATTGCTATAACTTTTTCATCCTTATAGCCTTCATCTTCCATCAAAATTACTCCAATTGGATAACATCTAACTAAAGTCATTGGAACAATTGCTTCTGAACATAATACTAATACATCTAATGGATCATTATCAAAGCCATATGTTCTAGGAATAAAACCATAGTTGGCTGGATAGTGTGTTGATGTATAAAGTACTCTATCTAAAAGAAGCATACCTGTATCTTTATCCATTTCATATTTTGTTTTACTACCTTTAGGTATTTCTATAACTGCCGTGAAATTAGAGCTTTTTATTCTTTCTTCTGCAATATCATGCCAAATATTCATCAACTAACACCCTTTCTCATTAATTTTTTATATATACTTAACATCTTTTTATTAGCAATTTTATTTAATTACTATTTATTATTTTTCTCCAAAAAGAAGGTAGCTTCCATATCAGCTGTTACTAGAGCAAGAGCTAATGGGAACTTTTCCATACTATCTCCTATCATTCTTTTATCTTCATTACCTGAAAATCCCATATGGTATCTTATGGCAAAGGCTTCATCTCTTGTGAGCCTAATAAAACCGTTTATTATATAAACTGATTTTTCACCATGCCCATAGGGCAAATTATCGTTATAATCATATGATGGTACTTGTTTCCATACCCCATCAGGGCCTTTGACGTTTCTTGTTCCTGGCTTATAGCAATTAACTTTACAAACATCATGAAGTAAAGCCACAATAGCAATTGATTCAGGATCTGCTTTTAATTCATATACTTCCTGGACTCTTGGTCTTTCTATATAGTCTTTTAGGCAATCATATACATTCAAACTATGTTCTACTAAACCTCCAGGATAAGAACCATGAAATCTAGTACTAGCTGGTGCAGTAAAAAAATCTGATTTTTCTAAGTATTCTAATAACTTATCACTACCTTCTCTTTTAATAAGTTCCCTATATGTTTGTAAAAATCTTTCTTTATTATCCATTTTAATCTCCTTAAATTCTAATAACTTCATCATATTATATCATAACTGTAGTGAATATAAACGTCCACCTTGAATTATAGAATAATATTTGATATATTGTTGACAATGGGAATGAAGTACTCCCTAGGCTAAAACCTAAACCGCATTTATGCTGATGACTTCTGCAGGTTAATTTATTGCAGGATACATCAGTTTTTTATATTAATTATACTATTTTAGGAGTTAATTATGGTTCGTAAAGTTATTGAAAATTACAGAGAAATATTATATCACACTCTAATTTCTGCTATTATTGGCATTATTGTTGGTGTTATTGTTACTATTTTTGGTATGGTTTTATTAAAAGTATCTGAAATTAGAGATAACAATATATTTTTTTTCATTCCCTTTCTACCTTTAGCTGGTGTAATAATAGTTCTTTTATATAAAAAGTTTAGTAGTACTAGTCTAAAAGGTATGTCTTTGATTTTTGATACTTGTCATGGTAATAATGAGAGAATACCTAAAATGCTAATTCCTTTGGTTATGTTTACTACTTGGCTAACTCATCTTTTTGGTGGTAGTGCTGGACGTGAGGGAGTAGCTGTACTATTAGGTGGGACTATATCTCATAATATAGGTAGAAAATTAAAATTATCAGATAATTCTAGAGTTTTGATGATTGCTGGAATGGCTGCTGGTTTTGCTGGATTGTTCCAAACTCCTTTGGCTGCTACTTTTTTTGCTATGGAAGTTATGGTAGCTGGGTCTTTAGTATATGCGGCTCTACTTCCTGCCTTGGTTGGTTCTTTTGTTGCTAGTTTTACTTCTCATACCCTAGGGCTTGAGAAGTTTTCTTTTGTTATTAAAGAAGGTTTAGATATTAATTCTGCTACAGTTATAAAGTTGGTCATTATTGGTATTCTTTTTGGTCTAGTTGGTGGTGGTTTCGCTCATATTCTTGATTATTCTAAGAGGTTTTTTGCTAAAATTATGATTAATCCCCTAACTAAAATTTTTATAATGGGTTGTGGTGTTGCTCTTCTTTTATTAGTTTTTGGTATGGGCAGATATGCCGGTCTTGGTACTAATTTAATTGGTTTTAGTTTTAATAATGGTAATATTAATTTTTATGATTGGTTTTTAAAGTTTACTTTAACTATTTTAACTTTATCTGCTGGTTACCAGGGTGGTGAGGTTACTCCACTATTTGCTATAGGTTCAACTTTAGGCGTTGTTGTAGCTTCTCTATTAGGTCTACCTCCTATGTTAACTGCTGCTCTTGGTTATGCGGCTGTTTTTGGTAGTGCTACTAATACTCTAATAGCTCCAATTCTTATTGGTGTTGAGGTTTTTGGTTCTAATAATACTCTATTATTTGTTATTGTTTGCTCTATAGCTTATGTATTTAATGGTAACAGAAGTATCTATAAGGAACAAAAGGCCTATAGTTATTTAAATAGTATTAAATAAAGTAAAAATATATATCTATAAATAAAAAACCTGCAATATCAACTGATACTACAGGTTTACTAAATCTGGGAGCTATTGGTATATGTTTTATAAAGTTCCGATTGGCTCTGCTTGGACATTTAAAGGTTTGGCAAAACCCCCAAAAACCACTAAAAAACAATAAAGTGTGTCAAAAAAAGTAAGAATCATCGTGTTATTTCAACAACAGTCATCCCAATATTGAAACCTCAACCAGTCCAATCTTACCATAAAAACATCATCTATCAGATACCTTTCAAACTAAATTAACTTACATTAATTTTACTGGCACTTACAATTAATGCTTACTTCTTTAAATATTTAGTCACTATCCTTAAAATATAAACTACAACAGCAATTATGGTTATCAATAAAATAATATTAATAATTTGAAAAATAAAATCTAAACCAAACATAATATACCCTCTTTCTAACTACCTGTCGGAGTTATTGTCTTAGTAGTATTCTTAGTTGTAGAATACAGTTGTATAAATCCGTTAATTAATATATATTGTTTTTTAGTATAACTGCCACCAATTTGAGCACTTAAGCCACCATTTACCAGTGTTTTCCATGTACTATTAGTAACCACTTCCATACCAACAGTAACTCCACTAAAAGTAAACCAAGGTGATTGAACTGTTGTAAAATAGCTGTAACCACTTGATGAAGTAGAATATGTTCCTCTAGTATTTATATCTATTCTATTTAATGGTGTTGGTCTTTCTACCAATACTTTATAATTTCTTGTATATGATGTTAAAACCATTGCAGTCATAGCAGCAGAATTTGATAAGCCTACTGTTTGGTCATTTTCAATATATTCAACAATATATTTTGCAGCATCATTTTCATTATTAAAACTTATCACTTGAATATTTTCAGGAATTGCATCATTACTTATAGATGAAATGTTACCTCCTGAAATATCATATTTTGCCAGCTTATCTTTCAAAAATGAACTAGCAACTTGTTTCTTGTTTTGCTGTGGAATATCCGCTTTTTCATAAACATGGATATCTACACCAATATCCTTTTTAACAAAACTCTCAAAATCCTTATAATTAGTATTACTAGAAATTGAATTTTGTGCTAAAACAAAACTTCCAGATAAAGAAAACAATAAGGCAACTATACCTACCAACATAAATTTTTTTCCCATAACCAACATCCTTTCTTAACTTAAATTATGTATATTTTTATTTACATAGTATCATCATTATATAATAAATACAATACTAATTTACGAATTAATGTAACATATTAATAACTTAAGGTTATTGTAAGGTTTGTTAAGAATTAAGCAAAAAAATAGGGGCCGAAGCTCTGAATAAGCAAGACTTTTATATAGTCAAATTTTTTATTTTGTATGCTATAAGTTAATTATTGTGACTTTACAAAAGTCGAACTAATTTAAATTTGGCCATTCTTAAATAATCATTCAAAATCTTTTGAATGAACGATTCTTTATCAGATGATGAATTTCTAACAACAGTTAAACTATTACTTGAAGAAAACAAAAAAGACAGGAAGCCATAACGGTTTCCTATCATTATAATATCAATAACTATTTATTTCAATTTGATAAAATTCACGATATTATTTCTAAAATCCTCAATAATATCTTCAATTACTATTTCTTTATTTTCAACTCTTTTTGCAAATAGCATTGTTATATCTGGGACCGAATATCTCTTTATTGCATTTTCATCTTTTGATAAGATCTCGAATATTATTTTTGATAAATCATGAATATTATCAATACTTAAATTTATAAAATCATAATGTTTATCACCACAATCACACATATGATTTTTAGGCATCACTTTTTTCATTTCAATCTCTTTTTCTAACACCTTATCTTGAGGAAGAAGAATTATATCTAAAGCCCCCTTTTTATCTCTTAAATTTACAAGAGTTAGGACTATATCTTCAATGCTTTTATTGTCAGATTCATCAACTTCCCAAAATGACAATGTATCATTTGTGTCTGCTGGCAAATCTTTAACAACGGGATGGGCACCAATTACTTTATCATTCTTATACTTATTCAATCTATCCATCCATTTAGATTTACTAACTGACCTTAGATATACCTTCATTACCATATTCCTTTATATAATTCATGACATTAATTTTATATTCTTCTAACCACTTTTCTTTAAAACTTATCATTTCTAAATATTGTAGTGTATCTTTATTGTTCCAATTTTCAACTATTCTTACCATAGCTTCCTTGATAGATTCATTATTATATGCACCTAACATTAATAATATACCTACACCCTCTTTTAAACATAATGTATAATCCAAATCAGACAAAATACTTAACACACCATTTAATATTCTTATATCTCTATAATTCTCGATCACAATATACCTTAGAGCTTCAAAAACTGAACCATTGTTATTAGCCAACATTTCTGAAACTAATATAGATGTTTTAGAATAGTATCCTATTTCAAACACATCATTGATCATCATATGAAAAATTTTTTCTTTTGTCCTATTTAATATTTTATTATATTCATCAATTATATTAAATCCTAAATCAATATTACTTAAACTTTCATTATTATAAATATTTTCGCTTGTTGAAAAACTACCTTGATTGATTTCGATATCCTTATTAAAATTTATGTTTTTTGATTCTTTATCATCTTGATATTTAAAACTTGAACTATTCTTATCTAAAATAATTTTTTCATTTTCTGACGTCAAAACATCTTTATTCATCAACACTATCATATCCTCTTAATAATTCATTATTTTTATCTATCATAAACATAAAAATCTTATAAATATTATCCTTGTCAAACCTAACGTTACTATTTAATTGATTCGTATTAATATCATTATGTATATGATATCCTTTTATTTTAATCTTTTGATTAGCCACTTGTATCTCTTGCAAGGTTTTTAAACAGCTTATTTGAGTAGAAATATTGTATTTTTCTTTTTCATATGTTTCAGAATTAACTATCGTAGAAGTGAATTCATTAAACTTATCATTATTATAATAATTATTATTTATCTTTAATTCAATAGCCTTATCATTACCATCATAATCAATATTTAAAGCTAACCTTGATGCCTTTTTACCAATCAAATCAAGAATTTCTCCCAAGATATTTATACGATTATAAGTTTTTTCTATTTTTAAACCCTCTTTTATTTTCAAACTATCATCATTGCTTAATATTTTAAAATAATCTATCCTTTCTGGCATAATATTAATTATTTCATTTTCTTCATTATTTATTAATTGGGGTCTATTAGATGAAATTACTTTAGATCCATTATCATTAATTTTAATATTTTGGTGTTTGATTTGATTAACAATAAATCCCTTATCAATATAATTATTAAACAATTTTTTAATGAAATCCATATCATTATCCAACTCATTTGTGTTACAAAAAGCAGAATAACTGATAACTATACACTTCATAATATACCTCCTTGTATTCATTTATAATTTATATTAACACTTAGAAGGTAAAGTTTCAATTAAATTTTAAAAACATTAATCCAATTAACTATATTGGGCTTTACAAATCCCTTGGATTAATCCAATAAAAGTTACCTTTACCTATATTCCAAGCACCTTATAATAACTTTATCCTAATTTTATGAATGACCATTGTTGGTTTAGACCATTATTAGATTTGAATTGCATTATAAAGGCATAGTCTCTATTGTCAAACTCTCTAATATCTAAAACCATATTACTGTGTTTTGCAATAATCTCGCATTTATATCCTGATAAACAAAATGAAATTATTGAAAAAATAGAAAGTGTGTCAAAAGTGTGTCAAGGATAAATAAAAAACCCTCAATGTCTACTGACACTAAGGGTAATAAACTATTGGTAGCGACGGCTGGGATCGAACCAGCGACCTCACGGGTATGAGCCGTGCGCTCTAACCATCTGAGCTACGTCGCCAAATGCTACCTAGGTATTATACAAAATATAAAACCCTTTTGTCAAGGGCTTTAATTCTTCTTCTTCTTTTTCCTTGATAAATCCAAACTTCTTTTAGCATCAAGCTGAATCTCTTCACTATCTTTTAAAAACTTAGCAAGCTTATCCTCAAAGTTCTCAGGCTTAACTGCCTCAGGTGCCTTCTTCTTAAATGGAACAAAAGGAGCAGTCCTAGTAGGAGCAGCTGCATTATCCTCAGCCCTCTTAATAGATAATACCAACTTACCATTATCTTCAATCTTCATGACCTTAACTTTAACAACATCACCAATCTTATATATATCCTTAATATCCTTCACAAAATCAGAAGAAACCTCAGAAATATGCACCAAACCAGTAACCTCATTATTAATTTTCACAAACGCACCAAAAGAAGTAATACCAGTAATTACCCCCTCAACAATTTGATCCTTAATAAAATCCATCTGTCCTCCCATAATCAATTAATATTCTCCAAAACATAAACAACCTCACCAGGCTTAATCAACCCCAACTTTTCCTTAGCCATAAGCTCAATCTCAGAATCACTCAATAAACTCTCCTGCTGCACAAGCAACATTTCCTTTTCATAATATAATTCATTAATACTTGCCTCAAGAGCCAGATTTTGTTTATATAAATCAACACTATCAACAACACTCTTTATTATATTAAAAATAAAAAATCCAACTATAACAAACATTGAAAACATAACCAAAAAATTAAACAAAGAAAATCTAGACCTAATTTTACTAGACTTTACCTTTCTAACCTTAGGTTCTGAAACGATTCTCCTTTTTTTTATATTAATATCCAATACATTACCCCCCAGGTACTATACACATATTATATGTAAAAAAAATTATAAATTCAATAACTTACAAGCATTATCCCCAAGAACTAGCCCTAATTCTTCACTATTTAGCCCACTTTTCTCAAAATATGACTTATACCTTACAATAGACAACAAAGGAAAGTCACTACCAAACAAAATCTTATCCAAAATTCCAATCTCTCTAAGAACTCTAAAAACCTCTGGCTTATACAAATAAATGCCAGCTGCAGTATCATAAAATACATTAGACAAACTAGAACTAAGCTCCCTCATCAACTCATAAAAAGGCAAACCACCACCAAAATGAGCAAAAACCAACTTATTCTTCGGGAAATTTAAAGCAATATTATAAATCTCCTTAGGAGTAATCTCTACCTTACCCACATAATTATGCCCCACAGGCTCATTACTATGAATAACCATAGGAATATCAGCTTCCTTAGATAGACCCATCAAACCAGCCAAATCATCCCTCTCAAACGGATTCAAACCCTGACCACTAAGAAACATCTCACCAACACCAACTAAGCCAGCATCTATACACCTAGCAAACTCCGCCTCATAGCCCCTCTCTTTAGGAGAAATAGCCATCATACCAACGATTCTGTCAGGATATTTTTTTACTAACTCAATGGTATAGTCATTAACATACTTACACAAACCAAGATCCCTAAAAGAAAAACCAGTAACAACACCAACATCAAAACCACTATTATCTAAATCAGCTATAACAGCCTCTCCATTAGCAAACCTATTATTAGGACTCTCACTCAACAAAGCCCAATAGGGCTCCTTCTCATAAATCCCCTTATAATCCCTAATTAAATCATCAGGAGTAACATGAATATGAAAATCAACCTTCACTAATCCTCACCTATTCTCTCAACACTAATTAAATCATAAAGTGAACCAACATCCTCTTTTCTTACAACATCTCTAATATCAGTTACCTTTACAGTCGTTTTTCTGCTACCAAAAAATATTTGAATAACATCATCGACCTTAACCTCATAACTTCCCTTAACAAACCTATCATTAACAATGATTTTCTTATTATCACAAAGCTCTTTGCCAACGCTTCTCCTCTTGACAAGCCTAGTGATCTTTAAATACTTATCTATTCTCATATTTTTACATAAAAAAAGACCGGTAAATTCCGGTCTTTTCATACTATTTCTTTACTGAATCCTTTAAAGCTTTACCTGCTTTAAATGCTGGTACTTTAGAAGCTGGAATTTGAATTGACTCATTTGTTTTTGGGTTATGACCTGTTCTAGCAGCTCTGTCTCTTACTTCAAAAGTTCCAAAACCAACTAATTGAACTTTATCCCCTGATGTTAATGCTGTAGTAATTGAATCAAATACTGCTGCAACTGCTTTTTCAGCATCCTTTTTAGATAAGCCTGCACCTTCTGCAACGCTACTAACTAATTCACCTTTATTCATTACAAACCTCCTTGAATTTATGTTTTTTTAACCTTATATGCTATATTCTACATAAAAAATAATAGCATTGCAAGTTATTAAAGCATATTTATTTTTATTGTTTTTCTGTTTCTTCTTGATCTTTAGTTAAATCAAACTCCATTATCCTCTCAATTTTAGCATCTTTTGCTAATTTATCAACAAGATCTGTAAAAGCTTTTTCTTTAATAGGACCATAAATAATTTCAGTTACATAATCCTTGACCTCATCAAAACTTGCCTTAACATCATTAGCCTTTATTATATGATAACCAAACTGAGACAATACAGGCTCTCTAGTATATTCACCCTTATTTAGCTTCACTGAAGCATCAACAAACTCTTCTACATAAGTAGTATTATCAGCTCCAAAAAAACCAGGTAATAGTCCACCATTTACTGAACTACCTGTATCAGCACTATTAGCCTTTGCCAAAGCAGCAAAATCCTCACCAGTATTTAATCTAACAATTAAAGACTTTGCTTTAGTCAAAGCTACTTCTTTAGTTACAGTATCATCAATAGCAACTAGAATATGACTAACTTCTACCATCTTATACTTACTAGGATTTTCATCATATGCATTTTTAATTACAGCCTCATCTTCTTTAACATTTTTATCTATAACATCCTCATACAACTTCTGCTCTTCTAGAGAACTTTTAATTAAACTATCAACAAAAGCCTTATCATATCCATAAGTCTCTTCCAATTGCTTATAAAAATCTTCCTTATTTTCAAGACCATTTGCAGCCATAACTTCCTTTAAATATTCATCTATATCCTTATCAGAAACACTAAGGTTACGTGCCTTGACTTCTTGTTCAATTAATTTTGTATTAATCAAACTTTCATATATACTTTTCTTTTGAGCCTCAGTTGCCTCATTATTAGCACCATAAAGACCATTTATCATATTATTAAAATCAGACTTATAAATCTTTTCCTCGTTTACAACAGCAATTACATCTCCCTTATCCTCACAGCCCGTTAATACTATACCACCTAGCAAAATACTAACAAACAAGACTGACAAAATTTTAAATAACTTCAATTTACTACCTCCCAAATTTCTTTTCAAACTAAATAATATCATAAACACTATATTACTACAATTAAATATCGGTAGTCTGATTATATTATGAACTTCAAGTGAAAATTACTTTAATTCTTTCAAAAAATGTTCTAATAGATAAAGTTTACCTTCACCAACAAAAACAATTGAATCCTCATTAAACATAACCTTACCTTTAAACTTTAACCTAATATTTTGAAGCTCTTCTAGACTATAGGCTGTTGGTTTAATATAGACCTTGAAATTTAAACCATCTTTTTTAATCTTAGTTACAGAAGCCTCATGAGCCAATATCCTAATATTAGCCATTAGAAAAAGATTTTCAGCCACAGCTGGAATAGGACCAAATCTATCAGTTACTTCATCAATTAAGCTAAGTATATCCTCTCTTTTAGTAACATCTGCAATCTTCTTATAAATCTCCACCTTAACAATATCATCACCAATATAGTTACTAGGCAAGTGACCATCAATATTTAAATCAAGCTCTACTTGAGCATCCTCTTCTACAGTAGAATTTGCCAACCTATTAACCTCATCCTCTAGTATCTTACAATACAAATCAAAACCAACTGAAACCATATGACCATGTTGTTCCTTACCAAGCAAATTACCAGCACCTCTGATTTCCAAGTCCAACATTGCAATCTTAAAACCAGAACCTAACTCAGTCAACTCCCTAACAGCCTTTAATCTCCTTTGTGCATTTTCACTTAAAATTTTATGCTTATTAAACATGAAATAAGCATAAGCCACTCTATTACTCCTACCGACCCTGCCTTTAAGCTGATATATTTGAGCCAAGCCTAAATTATCAGCATTATCAACAATTAAAGTATTTGCATTTTTAATATTAAGACCATTTTCAATTAAAGTAGTACACAACAGTATATCAATGTCACCTTCTAAAAAACCCATCATCACAGATTCTAGAAGTTTCTCACCCATCTGACCGTGAGCAATCCCAATAGTAGCCTCAGGTACTAAAGACTCAAGCTTTCGTCTCTTTTCTTCAATACTCTGTACACGATTGTAGACATAAAATATCTGCCCACCTCTTTTTAACTCCTTAAGAATACTATTTCTCACAATATTATCATCATGCTCTAAAACATAAGTTTGCACAGGATACCTTTCTTTAGGTGCAGTTTCAATTACACTCATATCCCTTGCTCCAGCCAAGGCCATATGTAAAGTCCTAGGAATAGGTGTAGCAGATAATACCAAACAATCTATATTATTCTTTAAGTTTTTAATCTTTTCCTTATGAACAACGCCAAACTTTTGCTCTTCATCAATAACTAATAATCCTAAATCCTTATAGACAACATCATTAGACAAAATTCTATGAGTTCCAATTAAAATATCAATCTTACCTTCAGCAAGTTTTTCTAAAATCTTTTTTTGCTGATTTTTATGAACAAATCTATTCATTATTCCAATATTAAAAGGTAACCCTTCAAACCGCTCCAAAAAAGTTCTATAATGCTGTTGAGAAAGTACTGTAGTAGGTGATAAAATAGCCACTTGTTTGCCATCCATCACTGCTTTAAATGTTGCTCTTAAAGCAACCTCTGTCTTACCATAGCCTACATCACCAATAATAACTCTATCCATTGGCATAGTCTTTTCCATATCTTTTCTAACATCTTCTATAGCTTTTTCTTGATCTAAAGTTTCTATATAGGGAAATCTATCAGCAAATTCACTATGCCAGCTATTATCCTTAGAATAAGCGAAACCCTCAGCCTGTTTCCTTTGGCTATATAGTTGAAGCAAATTCTTAGCAATATCACTTACCGAAATCCTAACCTTCTCTTTAGTTTTTCTCCACTCATTATTACTTAAATTTGATAATCTAGGCTTATGTCCCTCTGCTCCAATATATTTTTCAATAACATCCATTTTTTCCACAGGTAAAAACAATCTTCCTGTTCCATGAAATTGTAATATCAAATAATCCTTGACTACGCCTAAAATCTCTTTTTGTTCAATCCCTTGATAATAAGCTATTCCGTACTCATCATGAACAACATAATCTCCAGCCTTTATATCAATAAAAGGATTTAATTTTTTCCTGCGTTTTTTATCTGCAGATTTTTTACTCTGGCCAAAGATAGTCTTTTCACCAATTAATGCAATTCTTTGCTCATAAAGAACAAAACTCTCCTCCAAATAACCTTCAATAAAAGTAATCCTACTATCAGATACACTCCTTTCATCAAAAAAGCTCTCCAAACTATCTGATTTATCTTTACTACTAGAAAAAAGATATATATTAATATTCTCTGATAATAATTTACTTACCTCAGACATAAAAGCATCTAAATCACTATGAAAAGATATAATTTGTTTTCTATCGTAATGATAGTTACTTTCATGACTTGACTCAAAGCTATCAAACAAAGCAGTATGTATAAGTTGTCTGTTCTCAAATATTTCTAGTAAGTCCTTGTTAATAAAGCCTTCCTTTTGAATTGGATGTATTAAACCATCCTTTTCTCCCACTATATAGTCATCTAATAAGGAGGCATAATAAATATCATTAATTATTTTAAGCTCACTAAGATTGTTTATAATTACTTGAGGTGGGTTATAGCAATAATCAAGAATATTATCTAACTCCTTATAAAAGGCAGGGAAAAATCTTTCATTTTCTTCCTGAAATATTCCAGCTTTCATAATTTCTAATTCATCTCTAATATTATCGGAAGCATTAACCCACAATTTATCAGCAATACCTTCTAAATCATCAGGTTCTAATATATCAGAGGTAGGATATAATTGAATCTTTTCTATTTCCTCAATAGTTCTTTGACTCTCAATATCAAATTCCTTTATTTTTTCTAATTGATCATCAAAGAAATCTAATCTAACTGGATTATCTTGGGTAACAGGAAAAATATCAACAATATCACCTCTTACACAAAACTGTCCTTTAAGCTCTAAAATAGGCTCTTTTTGAAATCCTAGTTTAACTAAACCTTCAATTAATATACTTCTATCTATAGACATATCCTTTTTAAGAGTAAGAATATTTTTTTTAAATTCCTCAACAGGAATATATTTTTCAATTAATGTCTCTTCACTTAAGATTAAAATATCAACATTACCCTCAAGAAGATCCTTTAATATTTTTATTCTTTTGTTTTTTAATTCTCTACCTTTTAATATAGTCCTATAGGGTAACATATTTCTTTTAGGTAGTAATTGAATTTTGTCTCCTAGCCATTCTCTCATCAGAAAAAAGAGACTTTCAGCCTCCTGTTGTTCTTTGACTATAAAAAGTGGTTTATCTAAAATCTTTTGTAATCCTTGATAGAAAAAAACTTCATCACCAACAGCAAGTCCTGTTACGCCAAGGCTTTTTTCACCACTTAACAGACCTTTTTTAATATCCTTAAAAATACTCCCTTTTTCAATTAGTTCCTTTATTATCTTCTTCTTCTTGTTCATTCTGTTCCTTTTTTTTACTATTCATTTTATTCATAGTTTTTTCTATATCATATTTTAAAAAAAGGCGTATTCCTTCTTCTTGTTCTTTTATTTTTTCTTTTATAGTGACAGACTCTTCACTATCAAATTTACTTAAAACATAATCTTTACCTTTTAAGTAACCTTGTCCTTTACCTATGCCTATTTTTAATCTAGCTATTTTATCAGTTCCTAACTTCAATATAATATCTCCCATACCTTTTTGACCACCAGAGGTACCTTTTTTCTTATACCTACTCTCACCTACAGGAAGGTCCATATCATCATATATTACTAAAATATCTTCTACCTCTATTTTATAATAGCTAGCTAAGGCTTGTACTGCATCTCCACTTAAGTTCATATAGGTTGTTGGTTTAAGAAAGTAAGCTTTAACCCCATTAACTACTTTACTAGCCACATAGCCTTTAAAAGATTTTTCTTCTTTAAATTCAAAATCCCAATTGTCTTTTAAATATTCTAAAAACATAAAGCCAATATTGTGTCTTGTTGCCTCATATTCTTTACCTATATTGCCTAAACCTACAATAAGTTTCATTTCTACTCCCTTTTTAATAACTCAAAAATCCTCATCTTGAAAAGATGGGGATAATTAAGCTGCTTTTTTCTCTGTTTTTATTTAATAAGTCTACTTACACTTTCATCAGCATGAATATTCATTATAGCTTTAGCTAAAAAAGGTGCAACAGATAAAATTTTAATCTTATCTATTTTCTTATCTTCTGGCAGACTTATAGTATTTGTTATAACTACTTCATCAAGTGATGAGTTTTGAATTCTTTCAATTGCTGGTCCAGAAAGTACTGCATGTGTACAACATGCTCTTACTGTTTTAGCACCAAATTTCTTTAAAAGTTCAGCACCTTTAGTTATTGTACCTGCTGTATCAATCATATCATCAACAAGTATACAGTCTTTACCAACAACATCCCCAAGTACATTAAGAACCTCAGAAACATTTGCTTTTGGTCTTCTTTTTTCAATTATAGCAAACTCTGCTCCAATTCTATTGGCAAGATTTCTTGCTCTTGTAACTCCACCAAGATCTGGTGAAACTACACATATATTCTCTAGTTTAAGTTTTCTATAATATTCAGCTAAAATAGGTGCACCTGGTAAATGATCAAAAGGTATATCAAAAAAACCTTGAATAGCATTAGCATGAAGATCCATAGAAACTACCCTTCTTGCTCCTGCAGCAACTATTAGATTAGCTACTAGTTTAGCTGTAATAGGATCTCTAGCTTTTGACTTACGTTCTTGTCTAGCATATCCATAATATGGAATTACAGCTGTAATTCTTCTAGCAGAAGCTCTTCTAACTGCATCGATAATTATTAATAATTCCATTAAAGATTCATTAACTGGCTGGGATGTTGGTTGAACTATGAAAACATCAGCTCCTCTGACACTTTCATTTATTTGTAGTTGTGTTTCCCCATCGCTAAATTGGGAAACTACTGAATCTATAACTGGTACTCCAAGTTGTTCAGCTATTTCCTTGGCTAATTCAGGATTTGCATTACCTGTAAATATTTTTAAACTACCGTCTCTTTCCATAATATGCCTCCTATTTCTTACTATTCCAGTTCTCTTTAATTACTTGTTTTCCTCTAGCTATAGCCAGCGCTCTATTTGGAACATCTTTTGTAATGGTTGAACCTGCCCCAATGTATGCTTCCTTGCCAACATTAACTGGTGCAACTAAATTCGTATTACTACCAATAAAGGCACCATCTTCTATTATTGTTTGATATTTATGTTCTCCATCATAATTACAGGTTATTGTCCCTGCTCCAATATTAACTTTTTCTCCCACAATAGAATCACCGATGTAGCTATGATGAGGTATTTTAGAGCCATACCCTACTTGTGTTTTTTTCAATTCTACAAAGTCTCCGACCTTTACCTTATCACTTAATATATTGTCAGGTCGCAAGTATGCAAAAGGACCGATATTACAATTAGATCCTAATTTACTATTTAAAATAATTGAGGATAAGATAGTAGTCCCTGATCCAATTATGCTATCTTTAATTATGCTATTTGGTCCAATGGCTACATCTTCTCCGATTATTGTTTTACCAGTTATACTAACATTAGGTCCGATTACTACATCTTCTCCAATTATTACTTCACTACTTATATAAATTGAGGCTGAGTCTTCTAAAGTTACTCCTGCCATCATGTGTTTCTCATTTATTCTTCTTTTTATAATTTTTGTAGCCTCTTCAAGTTGTACTCTGTTGTTTATACCTAGAATTACTTTGTCGTCAGCTGATTTATAAACACCTACTACATGTCCTTGCTTTTTTAAGATTTCTAAAACATCTGTTAGGTAATATTCTCCTTGAGAATTTTGATTTGTTAAGCCAAAAAGCGCTTCTTCTAGTAATTTTTTATCAAAAATATATGTACCTGAATTTACTTCTTTTATTAGTTTTTCTTCTTCACTTGTATCTTTTTCTTCAGTTATTTTTTCAAAATCACTATTACTATTTCTGATAATTCTACCATAACCTTTACCTTCTTCTAGCACTGCTGATAGAACTAAGGCTTTAGCACCGCTATTTATGTATTGGTCTGTCATTTTTTCCAATATTTCTGTTGTTATCATTGGAGCATCACCGCATAGTATCATTACTGCCTCTTCATCCTTTAAGGCATCCATACCAGCTTTGACTGCATCTCCTGTTCCTAGTTGTTGTTCTTGTGTTCTATATACATAGGTATCTTCAAAAAATTCCTTTATGTATTCTCCACCATGGCCAATTACTATTATTGGTTTTATTTCTGTTAATTCTTTTACTGCATCTGTCACATAGCCTAATATTGGCTTATTTAAAATTTTATGCAAAACCTTTGGGTACTTGGATTTCATTCTTGTTCCCTTTCCTGCAGCCAGGATTATTGCACCGATTTTCATTTAAAGCCTCCTATTCATTAATGTATTTTATATTTTCTCCAAATATTTCTGTTATTTTATCTTCAGGATTATTTTCTTGTTTTTTTTCTAATTCTTCTGAAAATTCTATTACTAATTTAATTTTTCTACCTGCTAAATATTTTAATATCCCCTCTGCTAGTTCAAGATTTTCTGGTAGTTCGGCTCTTGATTTATGAAAGCTTGATTTTTCTTTGTCAAAGTATATGGTCATTATATTATCTATTAACACATGACCAACTGAGCCTTTATAGTAGGCTTCAACACTTTTGTTCCTTTCTCCTATGACTATAATAAACCTATGCCAAAGTTTTTCTCCATCTAGTTTAACATCTTTTTTTTCTTCTGTTTCCAAGGTTTCTTTTGTTTCTTTTGTTTCTTTTTTATCTAATGGTAGTTCTTTATCGATCTTTTTTGTTTTTCCAACTGTACTTTTTTCTACTTCCTTCACTTTAACTTCTGCTCTATTTTCTTCTATTTCTTCACCTACTGGTGCTCCAGTACTACCTTTTAGTAGTTCTACTTCTAGGAGTATATCAGGGTGTGTACTATATTTCATTTTACTTTCTACTTCACTTAGTTTATATATCCAGTTTAATATTTCATTTTTTGTAAATCTATCTCCTACTTTTTTTAGGTCAAGTATCATTTCAGATCCTGTGGCTATAAATTGTTCTGGTTTTGGTACTGATTTAATAACTAGGATATTTCTTAATCCTTCTATTATATCGTTTAGAAGTTGGCCAATACTTTTTCCGCCATTTTTTAATTCTTCATAAAGGCTCATGATTTTTGAGACGTTCTTGTCAGCTAATTGTTGGAATAATTCAACAATTTTTTTATCTTCTACTATACCCGCTATTTTACTTACGTCTTCTACACTTACTTCTTCTTCATAAGAGGTTAGGCACTGATCTAGTAGACTTATTGCATCTCTTAATCCTCCCCCAGATATTTTGGCAATGAGGGTTAGGGCTTCTTCTGATATTTTCCCTTGGCAGTCTTCAGCTATATATTTTAGTCTCTCAATTATTACTTCATTGGATATTTTATGAAAGTCAAATTTTTGGCATCTTGATAGTATTGTTAATGGTATCTTGTGTGGTTCTGTTGTTGCTAATATAAAGACTATGTGTCCTGGTGGTTCTTCTAATGTTTTTAGGAGGGCATTGAAAGCTTCTCCGGTTAGCATGTGTACTTCATCTATGATGTAGACTTTCATCTTTCCTTCTACTGGCATAAATTTTATTTTTTCTCTTAAATCTCTTATTTCATCGATTCCTCTATTAGAGGCTGCATCTATTTCTATTATATCCATGAAGTTTCCTTCATTTATTTTTAGGCAATTAATGCATTTATTACAAGGTTCTCCATTAACTAGATCCAAGCAGTTTAGGGCTTTTGCTAGTAGTTTGGCTGTGCTTGTTTTACCTGTACCTCTTACTCCTGAAAATAGGTAAGCATGGGTTACCATATTTTTCGTAAGTGCATTTTTTAGCGTTCTTACTACATGGTCTTGTCCTACTAAGGCTGCGAAATTAACAGGTCTATGTTTTCTATATAGGGCCAAATAGCTCATTTTATCTCCTTTAAAACATATTAGTACATACTAATATTCTACTACAAATCGGGGTTAAAAAATAGAGAAAGAAGGCAATATGTCTTGGTTCTTTCTCTATCATCTTCTTTTATCTCAATTTTTTTACAAATAATTATTTATTTAGCAAGGTAATTTCAACATTTACCATACCATTATATTTTATTCCTTCTATTCATATATGAAATATATGTAATTAAGTATTGACAGCGATAAAATATAATGGTAATATTCATTTATCGCTTTTCATAGCAATACGATATGATAACAGTTAATTACAAAGGGAGGGTTTTATGTTTAAGAAAGAATGTGCAGGAATCGTTGAAACCTTAGAACTAGAATTTTCGATTCGATGTCATAAGTACTGGGTTTTTTAAAAAATTAGCAAGAAATAAATAAAATATAAAGGAAAAAACAAAAATGAATAAAAAGAATTTAATAAAATTTATATTATTTGGACTGATGATACTTTTAGTGGCAATAATTAGTATTAACGGACTAAGAAAGACACAATCTGTAATTGACAGAGATAAGGGTGTTAGGACAATAAGAACAGCAGATAATAATTCTCAAATACTTCCAGCACCTACAGATTACGAGATGAAAGATGGAGATCAAAAACTTTTTGATAGTTATGTATATTCTGTTGATAAGTTAAAGGACAACTATGAGGATGTAATTGTTTTGGATGCACGTTCTCAAGAAGAATATGATAAAGAGCACTTACCAAATGCAGTTCGTGCTACTTGGCAAGAGTGGTCCAATATAAAGGTTGAACAAGACAGTGGAAATTGGGCACATATCAAACCTTTTAATGAATTATCCAAGATTTTTGGTGATTTAGGAATAGATGGAACAAAACCTGTTGTTATTTACACCGACGTACAAGCTGGTTGGGGTGAAGAAGGTCGTCAACTTTGGACGTTTCGTGTATTTGGATTAACAAATACCTATATCTTGAATGGAGGTATTAAAGACTGGAAGGAAGCAGGAGGAGTTGTTACTACAGAAAAAACTAAAATTACACCAGTAACTGGTCCTACAGCTAATCCTGATTATAGCTTAATTGCTGAAACAGATTATGTTACAGATAATTTAGATAAGGTTAATATTTTGGATACTAGGGAAGATGGAGAGTATGCTGGTACTAAGAATTATGGTGAAAAGACCAATGGTCGTATTCCTAATTCAAAACATATCTGGTTTAAGGATTTCTATAAAGAGGATGGTACTCTTCTTGCTCCAGCTCAGATTAGAGCTAGAGTTGAGGCTCTTGGATATGATACTGATGAAGAAGTTCTTATATATTGCACCGGTGGTATTCGTTCTGGATTTACAACAATTGTTCTTAGAGCAGCTGGTTATTCTAAGGCTAAAAACTATAACGTTAGCTTTAGCGCCTGGGCTGGAACTGAACAAAAGATTGATTCAAAAATATTGAATGAGTTAAAAATTTATTAACAAATAAACAATAATTGTAAGTTAGCGAATTGATTTAATTATTATAAAACTGCAAAATAAAAAAATGATCTCGATAAAATATCGAGATCATTTTTAATATCCATTTAAACTTTTATCCTACTTTTTGTCCCTCATTGTAGGATAAATAATAACATCACGAATAGAAGGGGAATCAGTTAAAAACATAACTAATCTATCAATACCAATACCAAGACCACCCGCAGGAGGCATACCATATTCTAACGCAGTAATGAAATCCTCATCATAAGGCTGAGCTTCATCATCACCAGATTCCTTCTTTTCTACTTGCTTCAAAAACCTCTCCTTTTGATCAATAGGATCATTTAACTCACTAAAAGCATTAATCAATTCCCTACCAAAAACAAAAGCCTCATATCGATAAGTAAAGTCAGGATCATCAGACTTTTTCTTTGCAAGAGGAGAAATCTCAATTGGATAATCATAAACGAAAGTTGGCTGAATTAAATGCTCTTCAACATAAGCCTCAAACATCTCATTCAACAAATCACCCTTACAAATATTATCATCAATAGTAATTTTACCCTTGCAAGCTTCCCTTGCTTCAGCGTCTTCTTTAAATGTTGAAAAATCAATACCAGAATATTTTTTAACAGCCTCCACCATAGAAATTCTATTCCAAGGCGGTTTAAAATCAATCTCAGTTTCTTGATAAGTTACCAAAGTAGTTCCCAAAACCTTAGTTGCAACTTCAGCAATCATATTCTCAGCTATATTCATCATATCAGACAAATCACCATAAGCTTGATAAAGCTCAAGTAGAGTAAACTCCGGATTATGCCTTACAGACATACCCTCATTTCTAAACACCCTACCAATCTCATAAACCTTCTCAATACCACCAACCAACAAACGTTTTAAATGTAACTCTAATGCAATACGCATATATAGACTCATATCCAAAGTATTATGATGAGTAATAAAAGGCCTAGCAGAAGCTCCCCCAGCTAATGGATGTAGTACAGGCGTCTCCACCTCAAGAAAATCCTTACTATCAAGAAAATTCCGAATCTCTTTAATAATCTTACTCCTAGCAATAAAAGTATCTTTAACCTCAGGGTTCATAATCAAATCAACATATCTCTGCCTGTATCTTAATTCAACATCTTTCAAACCATGATACTTTTCAGGAAGTGGCAATAGACCCTTAGTCAACATAGTAATCTTAGAACTCTTAATAGAAATCTCACCCTTTTGAGTCTTGAAAACTTCCCCTTCAATACCCACTATATCACCAATATCAAATAGTCCTGTGAAACTAGCAAAAGCCTCCTCACCAAGTCTATCTTGTCTAACATAAACCTGGATAGATCCATACATATCAGCAACATTAATAAAAGCTGTCTTACCATGTTCTCTTTTAGCCATTATCCTACCAGCTATAATAACAGACTTACTCTCATAATTTTCAAAATCATCCTTAATATCAGATGAAAAATCAGTCCTTTCAAAACGACCACTAAAAGGCTCGATGCCCTTATCTCTTAAAGCATCGATCTTATCTCTTCTAATTTGTAATAATTCAGTTAATTCAGTTTCCATTTAATCTCCCTAAACTATTGCAGTATTTCAACAATCTTATATTGTGTAGTACCAAAAGGTAATTTAACCTTTACTGTAGTACCAACCTTTTTATCAAGAATAGCTCTACCAACAGGTGAAACATTTGAAATCTTCAAATTATCTGGATCAAATTCCATAGAACCAACTATAGTAAAGATGATATCCTCAGATGTTTCAATATTTTGAATCTTCACTCTAGAACCAATCTTAACCTTATTAGTATCATGTTCCTCTTCAATAATCTTTACATGAAGTAGCTTTTTCTCCAATTCAGCAATTTTGCCCTCCAAATATGACTGCTCTCTTTTAGCATCCTCATATTCAGAATTCTCACTTAAATCACCAAAACTAATAGCAACCTTGATTCTCTCTGCAATCTCTTGTCTACTATCATTTTTCAAGTACTCTAACTCATTTTTTAGTTTTTCATAACCTTCTTTAGTTAGAATAGTCTCTTCAAAAATCATTTCCTTTTTTTTGTCTTTATCTTTAATTATCATTTATTACCTCCAGGTATAAAAATTTCTATAAAACCAATTACCATTTCCTAATTATATAATATCTCCTTTTTTAAAGCAAGATTTATTAAAACTCTTCAAGGCCTTCCTTAGCCAATATATCAGCTCTTTCATTCCATATATCACCAGTATGTCCTTTAATCTTCTTAAAATAGATAGATAACTTATCCTTCCTGCACTGAAAAAAATCATAATAACTTTTAGTATACACATTGTTTCTTTTCCATAAACCAAGAGCCCACATCTCAATTCCTGTATAATCATAACAAATAGTTGCTTCTTTTATATTATTATTCAAACAATAAGCCATAGCTTCCATAGCACCCTTCATTTCTCCACTCACATTTCTTAATTTAGCTGCCTCTTCATCATTTCCTCTACCTTTTTGTTCATATAAAGCAATATCATTAACAATATCAACAACTACAAAACCATAGCTATATACATCATCGCGATAACTACCATCAACATAAATAGCAATATCAGTTTTCCAAATATTTTCATCAATCAATTTTTTACTATAATTACCCACAAAGGCTAGTGCTTCAGCTCTAGTTGTAAAGCCTTTATAGCTAACTCCTTTTTCACCTTTAATCCGTTCTTTACAAACAGACCAATCAGTAAAAACCTCACTACTACCATTATTAAATTTAACACCATAAAATTTTTTAACAGCCATAAAATACTCCTTAAAAATTTGCAAGATAATTACAAATATGCAATAATATTTCTATCTTGGAGGTTATAATGCATATACATAAAAGTAAAAAAATAATAGTTTTCATATCAATAATTTTATTAATATTATTTTCCATAATATTTATGGATAGCGATGAAGAACAATATAAAGCAAGAGTTCAAGCAACTATTAATCAAATCAAAAACTATTCTTTAGAAATTGATAATATTGATCTCAACGAAAACCCTGAACAATTAGTACTTACCTATGAAAAAATAGTTGAAACAGCAAAAGCTGGAACTAAACTACAACCGCCATCAACAATGGTAAAATTTGATGATAAACTAAATAATTATTTAAATGACACAATAGTTGGTTACAACCTCCTTATTGAAGGTACTAACAACAATGACTTAGAAATGATAAGGAAAGGAATCAACACCCTATCCAAATTAGATGATAGTTTCTTAAAGGAATTAACAGTATCCTCATAATACTCTATTTATTTGTTATTAATTTAAAAGCTTTAATTAACTCTTCATTATTTTTAGTTTTAGAAACGGCTTCCAATAACATTTGGGTCGCTTCCATATTAGACATATTATTAATCTCTTTTCTAAAATTCCAGATAAAATCTCTTTCAGATTCGCTTAAAAGTAATTCTTCTTTTCTTGTTCCAGAACGGACAACATCTAAAGCAGGAAAAATCCTATTATCAGCCAATCTTCTATCTAAAATTAGCTCCATGTTACCAGTTCCTTTAAATTCTTCAAAAATTACTTCATCCATTCTACTACCAGTTTCTACAAGTGCAGTCGCCAAAATAGTCAGACTACCACCTTCTTCAATATTTCTAGCAGCACCAAAAACACGTTTAGGTTTAAATAAAGAAGCAGGATCCACACCACCTGACAAAGTTCTTCCACTTGGCTGGGTCACAAGATTCTGTGCTCTTGCTAGTCTTGTTATACTATCAAGAAGAATCACAACATCCTTTTTCATTTCAACTTGTCTTTTAGCCTTTTCTATAACCATATCTGTTACCTTAACATGATTTTCTGAAGGTTCATCAAAAGTTGAAGCAATAACTTCAGCTTTGACTGATCTTTCAATATCTGTAACCTCCTCTGGTCGTTCATCTATTAAAAGTATCATCAACTCTATTTCAGGATGATTTTTAGTTATTGAATTAGCAATCATTTTTATCAATGTAGTTTTCCCCACTTTAGGAGGTGCCACTATTAGTCCTCTTTGACCTTTACCAATAGGAGAAACTAAATCAATTATTCTCATAGAAGCTTCTTCACTTTCCAATTTAATTCTCTCATTTGGATAAATTGGAGTAAGAGAGTCAAAATGAATTCTCTTAGCAGAAAGTTCTGGATCAAAGCCATTAACTGCTTCCACTCTTAAAAGGGCATAATATCTTTCATTATCCTTTGGAGGTCTAAGAACACCATAGATCTTATCTCCAGTCAATAAGCTAAACCTTCTAATTTGAGAAGGAGATACATATATATCATCTAAACCTTGAGTATACTTAAAAGCTCTTAAAAAACCAAAGCCATCTGGAAGTATCTCTAAAACACCCTCAGCTTTAGGTCGATTCTCATCAGTTAGTGTATCGACCTCTCTTTTCGCTTGTAACTTTAATATCTCAAATATTAATTCCTTCTTACGAAAACTATAATAGGAAGATATCTGTAAAGACTTAGCAATTTCATATAGTTCTATCAGTTTTTTTTCTTCTAATTCAGCTTGCTTAAACATTATTTACCCGCTTTCTTTTTCAGGTAATCAATTGAAGCTCCCAAGAAGTCTTTAAATAAAGGATGAGGGTTTCCCGGCCTAGATTTAAACTCAGGATGGAACTGACATGCTAGAAACCAAGAATCATTATTGAGTTCTACTATTTCTACCAATTTATTATCAGGAGACACACCAGAAATTATTAAACCATTTTCCTCTAGTTTTTCTCTATAATCATTATTAAATTCATATCTATGACGATGTCTTTCCATAACAATATTAGCTCCACCATATGCTTTAGCAGCCAAAGTTCCAGGAATTAATTTACATGGATAAAGACCAAGTCTCATAGTCCCGCCCTTATCTTCAATCTTTTTTTGTTCTGGTAAGAAATCAATAACAGGATCCTTACATTCAACATTTACTTCCGAACTATCAGCATCAACTATGCCACATACATTTTTTGCAAATTCAACCACTGTCATATGCATTCCTAGACATATTCCAAACATTGGAATCTTATTTACTCTAGCATATTCAATTGCCTTTACTTTACCTAAAAGACCTCTTTCGCCAAATCCTCCAGGTACAATAATACCATCAACACCTTTTAATATTTCTGCAGGATCTTTATCATCAAGTTGTTCTGCATTAATCCATTTAATATCTACCTTGTAGTTATGTTCAAATCCTGCATGATTTAAAGATTCCATAACGCTTAAATAAGCATCCTGTAATTTAACATACTTACCTACTAAGGCTATTGTAACTTTTTCTTTTAAACCATGTATTCTATCAACTAGCTCTATCCATTCCTTCATGTCTGGTTCCTTGTCAGGAAGACCAAGTCTCTTGACTACATAGTCATCCAAACCTTCTTTTCTTAAGTTTAAAGGAACCTCATAAATATTTTTTGCATCAAGAACTTGAATAACTGCAGCTTTTTCTATATCGCAGAATAAAGCAATTTTGTCTGTCATTTCTTTTGACATCCTATAAGTTGTACGACATAAAATCATATCTGGCTGAATACCAAGGCCTCTTAATTCTTTAACACTATGTTGAGTCGGTTTAGTTTTCGCCTCTTTTGCAGCATTAAGGTAAGGAATATAGCTTAAGTGGATATACATAATATTATCTCGGCCAACAGTAGTTTTAAATTGACGAATAGCTTCCAAAAATGGTAATGATTCTATATCACCAACAGTCCCACCGATTTCTGTAATTACAATATCAATCTTTTCTTTACTTTCCTTAGCAACTTTTTGAAGTCGTTCTTTTATTTCATTAGTTATATGAGGGATTACTTGCACAGTATTTCCCAGATATTTCCCTTGTCTTTCTTTTGTTAAAACACTCCAATATATTTTTCCAGTAGTTACATTAGAATTCTTAGAAAGATGAACACTTGTAAATCTCTCGTAATGACCAACATCCAAATCAGTTTCTGCACCATCATCTGTTACAAAAACCTCACCATGTTGATAAGGGCTCATTGTTCCAGGGTCTATATTAATGTAGGGATCAAATTTTTGTATCGCAACATTTAAACCTCTAGCAGTCAATAACTTTCCAAGTGATGCTGCGGCAATGCCTTTACCAAGCGACGAGACTACCCCACCAGTTATAAAAATGTATTTAGTCATTTCATTCCTCCCTTACATTCTCTCAGGTGCGCTTACACCTAAAATACCAAGTACGTTTTCCAAGGTATATTTTGTAGCTATAATTATCTTTAATCTATTTTTCTTAATATTTTCTTCTTCATTTAAAACTCTGCAAATACTATAAAACTGATGAAATAAAGTTGCTAGTTCTAAAGCATAGCTTGCAACCCTATAAGGTTCTCTTCTCACACCTGCATCAATAAGTACTTTTTCAAACTCACCAATTTTAAGAGCTAAGTCTTTTTCAATATCTAAGCTTAAAACAAGGTCTTCATCGTCTAGATACTCTTTAACATCCTTATCCAGTTGTCTTAGAATACTTGATATTCTTGCATAAGCATATTGTATATAGAAAACTGGATTGTCTGAAGACTCACTTTTAGCCAAATCCATATCAAAATCAAGATGGCTATCAGGGTTTCTCATAACAAAGAAATATCTTGCTGCATCCTTCCCAACTTCTTCTAGTAATTCTTCTAAGGTTACATAAGTTCCTGTTCTCTTAGACATACGCAGAACTTCTCCATTTTTATAAAGGCGAACTAGTTGCATAAGAATAACTTCAAGGCCTTCTGCAGAATATCCGATTGCTTCCATAGCTTTTTTCATTCTAGCTACATGTCCATGATGATCTGCACCCCAGATATTAATTAATTTATTAAAACCTCTATCATATTTATTTTTATGGTATGCAATATCTGCAGCAAAGTAAGTTGGATGTCCATTATTTCTAATCATTACTTCATCTTTTTCTTCACCTAAATCAGTAGTTCTTAGCCAGACTGCACCTTCATTTTCATATAATAAGTCTTTTTCCTCTAACGTTTTCATAGTTTCTTGTATTGCACCACTATTATGAATAGTGCTTTCTCTATACCAAACATCATACTCAAGACCAAATTTACCCAAATATGTTTTAATATGATCTAGTTTTTCACTTAAGCTATATTTTATTAGTTCTTTTAACCTAACTTCTTCTGCTACATGTAATAAGCTATCACCATTTTTTTCTATATAACCTTTAACAGTTTCCATTATATCTGAACCGTGATAACCATTTTCAGGAAAAGCTATTCCTGTTTCACCTAATGCTTCTCTAAATCTAACATCTAATGACTTTCCAAAATTTTCAATTTGATTACCAGCATCATTTATATAAAATTCTTTTGTAACATCAGCTCCTAGTGCTTTTAAAATATTTGCAAGTGTATCACCAATAGCTGCTCCTCTAGCATTTCCCATATGAAGTAAGCCCGTTGGGTTAGCGCTTACGAATTCTAAATTTATCTTTTCTGCACTAAGCATATCATTATGACCATATGTATTTTTTTCATTTAAAGCTTCTTTAATAATTTCACTCAGATACTTATCTGAAAGATACATGTTAATAAAACCAGGACCAGCAATTTCAATCTTTTCAATATTATCAGAAGTATCAACACTCTTATATAAATCAACTAAAATAACTGCTAGTTCCCTTGGATTTTTTTTCTCAACTTTACTTAAAAGCATGGCAACATTAATTGCATAATTTCCGTTTTTTTTATCTTTAGGAACTTCTAAAGTAAATTCAGGTACAAAAGTGGAAGTTAACAGAGATTTTTCTTGACCTAAAATAATCCCTTTTCTCCAGTTTTCTTTAATATTAGTTTCAAGATTAATTATTATACCCAAAATTTCACTCCTTTATATATTCAAATATTAATTTATTTTTATTGGCTAATTTATCAAATTCATCATAGAGACAATACTCTATCTTAAAATAATTATCACCAATTATAATTGAATTGGTCACAATTCTAAATAACAAGTTACCAAATTCTGTTTCAAAAATAAAATCACAATCTGCTTTTTTATTAAATTTCATAATGCTATTTGTTCTTTTAATATCAATTTCCATATCCCCTATATTAATATTAACAGTATCTAGATTTTCATCTAGATATTGAATTTGTCTTTCTTTGTTGTCATCTTTAAGGAAGCCTTTATAGAAATGGTTTTCCTCGTCTGTTTTGAGGATAATTTTTATAGGAATCATTATCTGCCTCTTTGAAATGAATTTTTATATCTTGTTAAATATAGCATTGTTATCCCTTTTTTTCAATAAGCATATTATGCAATTTAACTCCAGATTCAATATATTTACCTTTTATAGCCCCATCTTCGTTATAACTTAAGCCCATTGCTAAATCCTTGGTTGAATCATAAATTAGATATGGAACTGGTAATGAATCATGTTTCCGAGTTTTTAAAGGTGTTCTATGATCAGGAACAACTAATATTCTATAATCATCTTTTATGCCATTAACTAATTTCTTAATAATATGTTCATCAATAAGCTCTAAAGATTTTACCTTTCCCTCAATATCTCCTTGGTGACCGCATTCATCTGTTGCTTCTAAGTGGATATATACATAGTCCAGCCCATCATTCAAAGCTTTAATAGCAGCTTCACCCTTACCTTTGAAATTTGTATGGATCGTACCAGTTGCACCAGGCACATTAAAAACCTTCATACCCGCCCCTTTACCAATTCCTCTTATTAGGTCAACTGCACTTATAACTCCACCCTTAAGCTTATTAATTTCTTCAAATTTATCAAGTAGTGGTTTTGTACCTTCTCCCCAAAGCCAAGGACTATTAGCAGGATTTTTTCCCTCATTAATTCTTTTGATATTTATAGGATGATTTTTTAAAATTGAATAACCCTTCTTTATAAAATCTATAAAGAAATCACTATTAACTCCTTCAGGTAAATATTCTAATATTTTCTCTCCAGTTATATTATGTGGAGGAACTAATTTTATATCTAGACTTCCCTCATGCCAAATAAATACATGTCGATAACTAACTCCATGATATATAGAATAGTTCTTTTCTTCTTTAAAAGCTTTAATTAAGGCATCAACTAGTTCTTTACTCTCTTCAGTTGTAATTTCTCCCCCGCTATAGTCCAACATTTTTTTATCATAGAAATTCTCTTCATCACTTAAAGTAACCAAATTCATTCTAATTGCTATATCATCTTGTTTCATGTTGACCCCGACCGAAAGAGCTTCTAAAGGTGACCTGCCAGTATGATATGTTTTAGGATCATATCCCATAACACTTAAATTAGCAATATCACTCCCAGGATTCATACCCTCAGGCACGGTTTGAACTAATCCTATAAGTGCTTTTTTTTCTAGATCTCTAATTGTTGGCATATAGGCTGACATTAAAGGAGTCTTATTACCAAGTTCTTCAATCTTATCATCGGCTGCACCATCAATTAAAACAACTATATATTTCATTATTCCTCCAATATTTTACTGTCTTTAATTATATCAATGTACAAACTAAAAGGTAAGTGTTACCTTACCTTTTTAAAAATATTTTATTTATTTTGAATTTACATCTGCAGCTTCTTTAGCTTTTTCTTGGTTTTCAATCGCTTTTTCCTTAACAGTAATTAATTCAGGAAAGATTACTCCTTCTTCATCATTACTAGCAACTAAGTCACCATCTAAAAATCCTCTTGCTAGTTCATCTACATTATCTTCAGGAATTACAACTGATGCTCCATCTATTTTATCAAGATATCCAACAGACATCCAAGTTGTAATTTTAAAATTATCAATTTCTTTATAGCTATTGAACATATACATTAATTCACTTAGAGATAAATCAGTTTCAATACCTTTATAGATACTATTTATAATATCAACTTGTTGAATTAAATTTGCGTTATTTTTAATATCATGTGCTAAAGCTTTTAAGAAAATTTGTTGTCTGCCAATTCTTCCTAAATCTGCTGATGGAGTCCCTCTAAATCTAACAAAGTTTAATGTATCATTAGCATCTAATTTATTAATTCCTGGTTGGATATTAAGTCCATTATAGAAAAATGGTTCATCATTCCATATTATTTCTACTCCACCTAATTTATCAACTGCCTCTGTAAAAGTATCAAAATCTACTTCCATAGTTTTATCTATTTTAATATCATAAAAATCTTCTACAGTCTTTTTAGTAAGTTCTGCTCCACCATAGGCATAGGCTGCATTTATTTTATTTTCACCATATTCTGGTATTGCTACTCTCGTATCTCTTGGAATTGATATCATCCTAGCAGACCCATCTTTAAAATTAAATCTACATACTATTATTGTATCTGATCTTTCCCCATCAACTTCACCTCTGCCATCAGTTCCTAACATTAAAATTGTTACTTCCCCATTATTAAATTGTTCTATTTTGGGATTAAATAAAAAATTATTAGAATTGGAACCGGAAGTCATATATTGAAAAGCCAAAAAAGCCCCAGCAATTAGTACTAATAAAACTGCTATAATTTTAAAAAACCTGTTTAAGGAGCTTTTCTTTTTTCTTTTTTTACCCTTAGCCATCTTTGTTGGCCTGGTATTTTTTCCTAATACAGCTTCCATTGCTAATTTATCTTCGGTTCTTTTCTTTCCATTTTTGCTATTATGTAATTTGTCTACACGACCCATATATTTACCTCTACTCTTTTTCTTACTTTAATAATTTAACAGATTACATCTTTATAGTCAACTTGTTTTTGAACACGCTTAATATCAGCACCAAGACTTCTTAGGTTTTCAACTAGTCCATCATAGCCTCTATCAATAAAATGGATATTACTAACACGAGTTTCTCCTTCAGCATAAAGTGCTGCAATTATTAGTGCAGCTCCAGCTCTTAGATCTGTAGCACTTACATTTGTTCCATATATTTCATTTGTTCCTGTTAGAGCTACTGTATTTCCAGCCATTATTATATCAGCACCCATTTTCTTAAATTCCTCAACATGCTGAAATCTTCTTTCAAAAATTGTTTCTGTCACATAAGATCTATCATTTGCACATAATAGCATTCCTAACATTTGAGCTTGCATATCAGTAGGAAATCCAGGATATGGCATAGTTTTTATCGTTATACCTTTACAAGCTCTACTACCTTCTGATATAACTCTTACTCCTTCAAATTCCTCTTCTACCAAAATTCCCGCTTCTCTTAATTTAGCTAAAACTGGTTTTAAGTGGTCAGCAATAACATTTTCAATTAGTACGTTTCCACCAGCTGCTCCAACTGCAATCATATATGTTCCTGCTTCAATACGGTCAGGAATTACTGTATGAACAGTTCCTTTTAATTTTGAAACTCCTATTATTTTAATCATATTTGTTCCAGCACCAGTAATTCTTGCACCCATATTATTTAGATAGTTGGCAAGATCGACTATTTCAGGTTCTTCAGCAACATTTTCTAATATAGTCTGTCCCTCAGAAATAGAAGCAGCCATCATTAAGTTTTCAGTTGCTCCAACACTTGGAAAATCAAGATAGATTTTGGCTCCTTTTAGTCCATCAGTTTTACCTTTAATCACACCATGACTTTTATCAAATTCTACACCAAGTGCTTTAAGTCCTTTTAAATGAAGATCAATTGGTCTACTCCCAATTGCACATCCTCCTGGTAGGGCAATTTCTGAAAATCCAAATCTAGCTATTATTGGACCAAGTAAAAATAGAGATGCTCTTAATTCACTTACACAGTCTATAGTTGCTTTATATCTATTCATGCAAGTTGCATCAATAGTAATCTTATTATCTTCTCTTTCAATTTTTACTCCAAGATATTTTATAATTTCTATTAAATTTTCAACGTCTTTTAAATTAGGAACATCATATATAACAGATTTACCTTCAGTAGCTAGTATTGATGCTGCTAAAATTGGTAAAATTGAATTTTTAGATCCCTTTATAAGAACCTTGCCCTGTAAGCGATTTCCACCATTAATTACTATCTCTTCCATCATTTATCTCCTCTAACCACTTATTAATATTCATAATATGTTTTTCCACTTCAAAAGTAGCAGGTCCACCTGTAACACTTCTATCATTAATACATGTAATCAAGTCTATAGCTTTATATATATCATCTTCAAAATAACTAGAAAAACTTTTATATTCTTCTATACTCATTTCATCAAGTGATTTACTTTCATCAAGACAATAAGCTACCATTTTGCCAATTACACTATGTGCTTCTCTAAAAGGTAATCCCTTTTTTGCTAAATAATCTGCTGCATCTGTTGCATTTGTAAAACCTCTTGCAGCCTGATAAAGCATTTTATCTTTATTAACTTTCATTGTTGAAAGCATAGGATTTATTATAATCAAGCTTTTCTTAACAGTATCTACTGTATCAAACAAAGCTTCTTTATCTTCTTGCATATCTTTATTATAGGCCAAAGGTAACCCTTTTAGCATTGTTAAACTTCCTACTAAATGTCCAAAAACTCTACCACTTTTTCCTCTAATTAATTCAGCCACATCTGGATTTTTCTTTTGTGGCATAATTGAAGAACCTGTAGAATATGCATCATCAAGTGTAATAAACTTAAATTCATCTGTACTCCAGATAATTATTTCTTCTGATAGTCTACTTAAATGCATCATAATTAAGGAGCAGGCACTTTCTATTTCTACAACATAATCTCTATCACTTACTCCATCAAGACTATTTCTGCTAATATCAGAAAAGTTTAATATTTTTTTTGTCAATTCTCTGTCTAAAGGAAAAGTTGTTCCAGCAAGGGCACCAGACCCTAAAGGCATTACATCCATTCGTTTATAAGCATCTTCAAGTCTGCTATAATCTCTTTTTAGCATTTCTACATATGCCATCAAATGATGAGCAAAGGTTATTGGTTGAGCTTTTTGCATATGTGTATATCCTGGCATTATTGTTTCTGTATTTCTTTCTGCCATTGATGCCAAAGTCTTTATAAGTTCCTTAAGTAATTCTTTAATTAATGTTATTTCCTTTTTGCCATAAAGTCTTAAATCTGTTGCAACTTGATCATTCCTACTTCTACCAGTATGAAGTTTTTTTGCTACTGTACCAATTTTATCTATAAGTATAGTTTCTATATTCATATGAATATCTTCAGCTTTTGTAGAAAACTCAATTTCACCTTTATCTATTTCTTCTAGAATATTCTTTAAACCAAGAACAATTTTCTCTTTTTCTATATCATCAAGTACTCCAATACTGCCTAACATTGTAGCGTGGGCGATACTTCCTTCTATATCTTCTTTGTATAACCTTTTATCAAAAGATATTGATGAATGAAAATCTTCCATCAATGGATCAGAGTCCTTACTAAATCTTCCACCCCATAATTTCATTTTAATCTCCTCTTTAACTAAAAATATAAGCTAAGGTCAAATAACCATTAACAGCTTTTTCCAATTGTTCTACTTCTATAAATTCATTAGTTATATGTGCTTCGATTTCTCTACCTGGCCCAAAGCCAATAGTCTCTATATCATCAATACCACAAGTACTACTACCATTTGTACAAAAGGAATAATAGCCTAACTCATACTTTAATCCTTCTTTTTCAAAAGATTCTGATATTTTATTTAATAATTGACTATCTTCTTTTAACTTCCAAGGAGGATAAAATTTATCTCCTTCAATTCTATAACCAGTATAGGTTGTATAATCATTTTGGGCATAGGTTAAAGTGAATTCGATATTTAAAGGACCAAGAATATCTCTTATTGATTCAATAATGCTTTCTTTAGTTTCATCCAAAACAATCCTTTTATCAAAAGTTACTTTACAACTTCTAGGTATAACAGATTCTCCTGGATAAGGAGTCGATATAATATCTGTTAATACTAAAATTCCTTTGCCAAGAACATCTTCTTTAGGTTTATAATTTTCTATTATAGCATTGATAGCTTTATTCATCATTAATCCAGCATTTATACCGATATCTGGATTAGAAGAGTGAGCGCTTTTACCTAATGTTGTTAGAGCTAATTCTCCTCTGCCTCTTTGACTAATATTTATTTTTAATTCTGTAGCTTCACCAATTACAACTAAGTCAGGTTTTATATTATTAGTTACTTCTCTAATAGTATATCCTTCAGCTACTTCCTCATTAACGGTTCCTGATAAGTATACACTGCCTTTAAGTTTATTTCTGTCTATTTGACTTAAACCTTTAAGCATAGCGGCAAAGGCTCCCTTCATATCTGAAGCACCTCTTCCGTAAATTTTAGAATCTTTTTCATAGGCATTAAAGGGGTTTTGATTATCCCATTCTAAAAAATTTTCAGCTTCTACTGTATCTATATGACCATCAAAAAGTATTTTTAAACCTTCTTGTTTCCCATGAATGGCACCTATAATGTTTCCAGCTATATCAATATTAATTTCATCAAAACCAAGTTCTTCCATGATGTACTTTATTGTCATTACAATATTAGCTTCTTCACCAGTATAACTTCTTGTGTTTATTAATTTATATAGTATTTCCTTAGCCATTATGTCTCCTTGAATATATCCTCTAAAGTTTTCAAAACTTCATTTTTTTCTTTTTTACTAGAATCTGACTCATCAACTGTCATAGTTAATTGATTTTCTTCTGAAAGTTCATCATTTGAAATTATTTCTTTTTCTTTTTTAATATTACATTTTTCATTTTGTGTTTCAACTAATTCTTCATCATAGAAAATATCAAATGGTTCATCTTCTTCTACTTTGTCTTCTTCTTCTTCTTCTTCTTCTTCTTTGTCATTATCTTCTTCTATTTTGTATTCTTCTTCTTCTTTGTTTTTTTTATTTATTCTTCTTCTTCTTAAATTCATGAAAACCAATATAAAAAATAAGAAAAGATAAATCATAAATACTATTAACATACCCATTAGAGTTCTTTGACCAATTATAAATAAACCATATGCTAAAAGGTACAGAAAGACTCCTTGAATTATATTAACAAGTAATAATAGAAAAACAATCTTTTTTTTATTATTACTTTTAATTATTACTCTATTTAGTAATAAAAAGGGGAACATAACAAAAAATGTAGTAACTATTCCGATTAGTTCTTTAATCATTTAATTACCTCGCTTCAAGATCTTTAATTTTTCCAAGTCTTGTATTATGTCTTCCACCTTCAAAATTTGAATTTAAGAAAGTGTCTATAATCATTAATGCAACACCCTTACCAATAACTCTTGCACCTAAGGCTATAACGTTTGCATCATTATGACCCTTTGCCATCTTAGCAGAATATACATCATTACATAAAGCACATCTTATACCTTCAATTTTGTTTGCAGAAATTGACATGCCAATTCCAGTTCCACATATTACTATTCCTAAATCAGCATCACCTGAGGCAATAACTTCCCCAACTTTTTTAGCATAGTCTGGATAGTCCACTGAATCAGGAACAAAGACACCAATATCTTGAACTTCTAATCCTTTTTTTAATAAATATTCACTTATTGTTTCTTTAAGTTCAAAACCTCCATGATCAGAGCCAATTACAATTTTCATTATTTTACCTCCCAGTTAATATTTTCTATTAAGCTTTTTATTTCATCTCTAATGCTTCTGTAAATTTCTAAGTCACCCATAAAAGGATCTTCTATATTTTTTTCCTCACCTTTAGAAAAATAACTTAATGTTTGAACCTTTTTATCAATATTATCTATATCAAAATAGGCTATTGTCAATAAGTCTCTTTGAGCAACGGTCATTGTCAATATTTTATCAGCTTCTTCTATTAATTCTCTTCTAACCAAAGTGCTTCTATGCTCACTAATATCTAATTCTAATTCTTTCATAACAACTATACTATTTTCACTTGCGCCTTCACCAGTAATATTTTGAATACCTGCTGATAAAACAAAATGATTTCTTATGTTTTTCTTAGAAAACATGTCTTTAGCTATACACGCTGCCATAGGGCTTCTACAAGTATTCCCAGTACAAACAAAAAGTATTTTCAATTTATTTCTCCTTTAAAAAATTCTGATTAGCTGCTTTTTTCAAACGATTCATGTACGAAAAGCCCAATCCAATCTCTTTGTAATCTTCAATAAAAATATTTTCTATTCCTAATATATCACAATCTCTTAATATCCGATACAGATTTCTAATACCGTACTTTAGGTCCATCATACTCCCTAATGAAAATTTATGTAATATACCTAGTTCTTCATAATGTTTACGATTTTCTTCAAAGCTGATTATGGCACTCTTATTTACGTCTATCTTTTCTTTCTTTATTTCTATTTTAATCAAATCTGTTTTTATTCTATTTTCGATTATATATACTTTAGCCTTTGGGGCATAATGTCTATACTTCATACCTGGAGCTTTAGCTATTAATGTTGATGACCCTAAAAGACTTTCATCAAGTTCAATTTCACCTATTTCTACTTCAATATCTTCTTTTGTTATTGTTCCAGGACGTAAAATAGTAGGAACTTCACAAGTTAAATCAATAATAGTAGATTCTATTCCTTCTTCACAGTTACCACCATCTATAATACCATAAATTAAACTATCTAGATCTGCCAAAACATGCTTCATAGTTGTTGGACTAGGACTTCCTGAAATATTGGCACTTGGAGCTACTAAAACCAGATTACCTTTAATTAATATTGTTTCAATAACAGGATGATCAGGCATTCTTATACCTATCGTATCAAGACCTGCAGTTGCAATTTGAGATATATCTTTATTTTTTTTAAAAATAATTGTTAGTGGACCTGGCCAAAAGGAGTCAATCAGTAGTTTTGCTTTGATTGGTATTTCTTTTACTAAGCTTTCTAACTGACTAATATTACCAATATGGGCAATAAGAGGATTATCTTTAGGGCGATTTTTGGCTTGATATATTTTGCCTATTGCTTCATCATCATAAATATTAGCTCCTAGACCATAGACAGTCTCGGTTGGAAAAGCAATTACTTCTCCATCTTTATAAGCTTTAATTATTTCATCAAGATTATCTTCATTTATATTTTCACGTAAATCATAATATTTAGTCACCATTTTTAATATGCTCCATCACTAATACTCTATTCCTGTTTCCATCATCCTTAAAAATTCCCATAAATTTTAGTCCTTTTAATTCAAATATTTTCCTAACAGCCTCATATTGTTCCCATCCTAATTCAATTAGAATATAAGCATAATCCCCTACAATATCAATATATTCTTCGGCTAGTCTTCTATAATAGTCTAGTCCGTCTTTTCCACCAACTAAAGCTGAATATGGCTCGTTTTGAACACTTTTATCAAGCTCTAGATACTCTGCTTCACTAATATATGGAGGATTGGAAAAAATTATGTCTGCTTTTATACATTTTTTCTTTATTATATCAAGAAAATCACAATTATATGACTGTACTTCAATACTATGTTTTTTAAAATTTTCTCTAGCTACATTTAATGCTTCTAAAGATATTTCTGTAACAAATAGATTTGCTTCATTCCAGTTCTTCTTTATAAGGACTGGTAAAATACCACTTCCTGTTCCAATTTCTACCATAGTAGGTTCTATAAATTTTTTTTTAAGTAAGAGTATTTGTTCAAGTAAAATCCTTGTATCTTCCCTTGGTATTAAAACTGTTTCATTAACCTTGAAGTCCAAGCCCATCCATTCTTGATTACTTGTTATATATTGGAGTGGTTTATTATCTAGTAACTCGTCTATATTTTTTATAAATTTATTAATAACTTGATCATCTAAATTGTCTTTATTATTTATGTGTAAATATACTCTATTTTTTTTTATTATTTTGGCTAATATAACTTCTGCTTCTAGTCTTCCATAATTTGAATTTTTAAGTTTTAATTGAGCCTTTTTTAATAGATCTTCAATATTCATTAGTTATCGCTATTTAGCTTTTCAGCTTGTTTTGTTGTGATGATTGCATTTACCATTTCATCAAGATCACCTTCTAACATAGCTTCAAGTTTATGAAGAGTTAAACCAATTCTATGATCAGTAATTCTATTTTGAGGATAATTATAGGTTCTTATCCTTTCACTACGATCACCTGTTCCAACTTGGCTTTTTCTTTCACTTGCCAACTTAGCATTTTCTTCTTCTAAGGCTTTATCATAAATTCTTGCTCTAAGGACTTTCATTGCCTTATCCTTGTTCTTTATCTGGCTTTTTTCATCTTGACATGAAACTACAATACCTGTTGGTTCATGTGTAAGTCTAACTGCTGATTTTGTGGTGTTAACAGATTGTCCTCCTGGTCCACTAGAACAAAACAAATCGACTCTAACATCATTTGGATCTAGATCAATATCAACTTCTTCAGCTTCAGGTAAAACTGCTACTGTAACCGTTGATGTATGAATTCTACCACCTGACTCAGTTGAAGGAATCCTTTGTACACGATGTACACCACTTTCATATTTGAGTTTTGAATAAGCTCCATTACCTTCAATAGAGAAAATTATTTCTTTATAACCACCTAAATCACTTTCATGAGAGTCTAAAATATCTATTTTCCACCCTTTAGTTTCTCCAAATCTACTATACATTCTAAAAAGATCTCCAGCAAAAAGAGCTGCTTCATCTCCTCCTGCGCCTCCCCTAATCTCTACAATAACACTCTTGTCATCATTTGGATCCTTAGGAATTAAAAGGAATTTTAAATCTTCTTCAGTTTTTAATAAATCTTGTTCTGCTTTTTCAAGTTCTTCAGAGGCTAAATCCGCCATTTCCTTATCATTTTCTTCATTTAATATTTCTTTTAACTCGGAGATGGACTTTGCTAATTCTTTATATTTTATGTATTTATTAACTACTTCTTCCATTGAGCTATGTTTTTTCATCAGTTTTTGAAACTGCTTTTGATCTTTTGTAATTTCTGGAGTACTTAATTCCTTGCCGATTTCTTCATATTTTATTTTTATTTCTTCAAGCTTATTCAGCATTATGTTCTCTCCTTTACATTTAAAAAAAGTAAAAGGAAGCCCTAGAGGTGCTTCCCTTTTCATCTACGAATATATTTCTATTTCTCGTATTTTTTCTTAAATCTTTCTACCCTACCACCTTTTTCACTCATTCTGCTCTTCGCTCCTGTATAGAATGGATGACAAGATGAACAAACTTCAATTTTTAGATTTTCTTTTGTAGAACCAGTTTCAATTACTGTACCACAAGCACAGGAAATAGTTGTTTGTTTGTACTCTGGGTGAATTCCTTTTTTCATGAATTCTCACCTCTTTCATTTATATTTATAATTTTTTTTCAATTATAGTCAGATACTTAATATTGTAGCATGGTTGTTTATCTATTTCAAGTTTTTTCAGGTATGGTTATTTCTACAGTAAATACTATACCATTATCCTTATTTTCTATCTTAAAAGGAATTTTATGTATTTCAAGTATTCTTTTTACTATATGTAATCCTAGTCCACTACCACCAGTTTCTCTATTTCTCGACTTCTCTGTTCTATAGAAAGCATTGAAGATTTTATTATCACTTAAATCTTCTTCAAGGATAGACTCACCATCATTAAATATTTCTATTAAAATTCTATCTTTAAGCTTAATGGCTTCTACTATAAATATACCATTTTCTGGACAATACTTCATTCCATTTTCAATAATATTCGTAAAAGCTTTTTTTAATAAGCTTATATCACCTTCTATTATTAAGTTTTTATCGATTTTTTTAACAGTTTTTATTTTTTTTTCGATTTGAATGTAATCTAATCCTTTTATTATTTCATCTAATACTGGACTCAGATTAAATATTCTTTTATTAAATATGAAATCAACATTATCTAGTTTTGAAACGACTAATATCTCTTTTACCAATATATCGAGTTCTTCTGCTATTACTAATGACCGTTTGAGGTATTTATCTCTATTTTGGTAAACACCAATCTTATTTATCATTCCTTCTAGTTGTCCTTTGATTGCTGTAATTGGTGATTTTAATTCATGAGACATTGTAGCTATAAAGCTAATTCGTTGCTCATCTCTTAATTTTTCTTTTTCAATATCATTTTTAAAACCTTCCATAGATTTTTTTAAGTTTGTAGATAATGTATTTAAACTAGATCCTAATTCCCCAAGTTCATCTTTTCTTTTAATATTAGCTTTGGTTTGAAAATCTAAATTAGCCATTTTTTTTGCGACCTTGTTTAATTCAATTAAAGGATTAGTAACTAATCTAAAATACATAAATGAAACTATAAGAGAAGTTAAACTTATTATTATTAAAACATAAGGTAAAAAAGAAATTAAATTTGATCTTATTTCTGATACTTGTGGATTAGCTGTTCTAAAATAGACATTATAAACAAAACCTTTTAGTATTAATTTACTTTCATAATAATCTTGACTATTATCAATTGTTTCTTTTATATCATCATTTCCATCTAAAAAGCTATTTGTACTCGTAAATTTTAAATTAGCTGAGGCAATATAAACTGGTGATGATCGGTAAAACATTATAATTGATATTTCTTTATCTAAAGAGAAATCCCTTAAAACTTCGATGGCACCTTGATAAGTTATATCCTTTTTTGAAATTTGTTCAACTATTTCTTTTGAATTATTTATAAAGTTATTTTGTTTATATGAAACATAAATATTAGGGATAAATATAAATATACTAATGAATATCATGCTTAAACTAAAGAATAATACGAAACTAGTCAAAAGAAAATTTTTGAGATTTATATCCCTTTGTATTTTATTTAATCTATGTAAAAATTGAATATTAATCTTCAAATTTATAGCCAACTCCTTTTAAGGTTTTTATATAATCTATTTTTAATTTTCTTCTCAAGTTTTTAATATGAGTGTCTAAAACTCTAGAATCACCTTTAAAATTCCATCCCCAAATGTTATTAATTAGAGTTTGTCTTAAAACTACTTTGTTCCTATTTGTCATTAGATAATGAAGTATATCAAATTCTTTATTTGTTAATTCTATTTCTTTTCCATCAATTATTACAGTATAGGATTCTATATCAAGTTTAATATTTTTATATTCTATTTCTTTTCTTTCTATTTTAGTTCTTTTTAATATTGCATTTACTCTTCTTATTAAAACATTAAATGAAAATGGTTTAGTTATATAGTCATCAGCACCAATTTCAAAACCTTTTATTTCATCATATTCTTCTTCTAAAGCAGTAAGCATAATTATTGGTAGCTTATCGTCTTTTTTTCGTATTAATTTTGCTAATTGATATCCATCCATCTTTGGCATCATAATGTCTAGTATTAATAGATCAATTTTTTCTTCTTTATATATTTGATACCCTTCAAGACCATTATTAGCAGTAATAACCTTATAACCTTCTGATTTTAAAATTTCGTAAATTAGTTCTTGTATATCTTTATCATCTTCAACTACTAAAATTTTATTGCTCATTTTTGCTCACCTTCTTTTATATTAACTGCTTCAAGTCTATAAATTAATTTTCCTTTTTTTCTAAATTTAGTTTCATATTCAGTTTCTATATCAATAATCTCTTTTGAATGTATATAGTTTAAAGATATATTTTCTAAATTCCATTTTTTTGCGAGAGTATTTAAACTATATTCAAATAAAATGAGATTATCAGTTTTAAAATTTATTCTTCCATTTTTTTTCAGAACCCTTTCATATTGATTAAGAAATTCATTAGAAGTTAATCTTCTTTTATGATGCCTTTTTTTAGGCCAAGGATCTGAAAAATTTAAATATATACCATCTATTTCATTTTCATCAAATATTTCCGTAAGTAATTTTCCATCTGTTAATAATAATCTTAAGTTATTATCATTGTCTAATTTGAGAGCTGTTTTGTATAGTACTTCTTTTATTTTTTCTATAGCAATATAATTTATATCTTTATTCATTCTTGATAGTTCTGTAATAAATTGTCCTCTACCACAACCAATTTCAATAAAAATAGGATTATTGTTACCAAAAATTTTATACCATCTACCTCTATAGTCTTCTGGCTTTAAAATTAATTTATCACCAGCTATTTTTTTAATTTCATTTTCAATCCCTTTTATATTTCTAACTCGCAAATTGAAGTCCCTTCCTCTAAAATTTCTTTAATTATAAATTGAATACTTTTTTTACCATTATAGTTATTTATTTGTGGAACACCTACTACTGACTTTCTATGCCCTTTTTCTAATAATTTATTAAAAGCTATAAAATCAATGCCATCCATCTTAAACTTACTATGTATTTCTTTCATATTTATTATATTTTCTATATCAATATTTTCTATTAAAAATAAAGGGGTTTTAAAACCATTACCAAAGGGTTCTAATTTATTAATAGATTGTACCAATTCTATACTTAATTCCTTAGTTTTAAGTTTTGAATCTATATAAACATTATCAACTGATTCTTTACCTTTTAATTGAATTTTTCCTTCAGTTTCTAATAAGTTTTTTACTAAATCTAAATTATCATGTTCGATGGTTAAACCACAGGCTAATTTATGTCCACCATAATTTTTTAACAACTTACTATTTTTATCTAAAGCTTTTTTTAAATTAAAATCTTTTATAGATCTACCTGAACCTTTATAATAACCTTCATAGGTTTTACCTAACACTATAGTTGGTCTTTTATAACTATCCATTATTCTACTAGCTATTAAACCTGCTATTCCTTCAGTAATTTTATTATCAACTAAAAAGAAAAAATATTTATCTGGATCAATTAAACTTTCACCAATTTTTATTTGTTCTTCAAGCATCTCTTTTCTTTTATTATTTATTTCTATTAACTCATCAACTGCTTTATCTATTTCACTTATATTATTTGAAGTTAATATTGTTATACCTTTAACAGGTTTACCTTTTAACCTACTTTCAGCATTTAATATGGGTGCAAATATAAATCCTAATTCATATACTGTAACTTCTCTTTTTATATCAGTTTTTTCTATTAATCTTTTTATACCATACTTACCTTTTAAATGATTCCATATCATTAATCCTGTTTTTACAATTAATCTGTTTTCTCCAAGTAATGGTGCCATATCAGCAACAGTTCCAAGTGCTACTAAATCCATTTCTTTTTTTGCAATAAATTCTTTATCAAAAATTTTACAAATATCTAAAAGTATTTTGAACAATACACCAACGCCAGTAATTTCTTTGTTTATTGAAAGGCATCCTGGTTGTTTAGGATCGACAATAATACAATCTGGTAATTGAGTACTATTAGGTTCATGATGGTCTGTTATTATAACCTCTATTCCTAGTTCTTTTGCTTTTTTAACACCTTCTATACCTGAAATTCCATTATCAACGGTAATTATTAATCCTACCTTTTCTTTATGTAGAGCTATCACTCCATTACTATTTATTCCAAAACCTTCAGTAAACCTATCATTTATATAATAAGTAGTCTCTGCTCCTAAAGCTCTTAATATATTTAATCCTATTGCTGTCCCAGTTATTCCATCTGCATCATAATCTCCGTATATGGCTATTTTAGTCTTGTTTTTTATAGCTTTCATAATAATTTTTACAGCAATATCCTGATTTAAGTATCTATCTTCATATATTTTATTGAAATCTACCTCTATAAAGTCTTTATAGTCTAAATCTATATTTCTTGCCTTAAGTATTTGATTTAAAATATTTTCATCTTGTTTCTTTTTTAAAAAATATTTTTTATTTCTATTTCTTAATTCATCTTTTTTTAATATTATTTGACAGTTACATGTTTTTTTATCTTCAGTTAATTCTCCACAACTTTCACAAATATATGCCATTATATAACCTTTCCATCTTGAATAATAATTATTTTACCTTTATCTACAAAAAAACTTTCAATATCATTTAAATCTGTTGTTGTAATGATGGTTTGAACCTTATTTTCAATTTCCTCTAAAAGTTTATGTTTTCTTTTTTTATCAAGTTCTGAAAGTACATCATCTAATAATAATATTGGATATTCTCCTGTTTTATTTTTAATAAATTCTATTTCTGATATTTTAAGACTTAATGATATTGTCCTTTGTTGACCTTGTGATGCAAATTTTTTAGCTGATATACCATTAATTGAAATTTCTAGATCATCTCGATGTGGTCCTATTGAAGTGTAACCTCTCTCTATATCTTTTTTTCTATTATCTTTTAATAATTTTCTATAACTTTCTTCAATATTTTCAATATCAATATCTGTTTGATATTCTATTTTTAAATCTTCTGAATTTTCGGTAATTCTATAATGTATATTTCTAGAAATATTCTTTAAATCTTCTATCAAATCTATTCTTTTTCTAATAATAATTGTTCCATATTTTATTAATTGTTCTTCCCAAATATTCATTAATTCATCACTAACTCTTTTTCTAGTAAATTCTTTTAATAAAATATTTCTTTGTTCTAATACTTTTTTATATTTTATACTATTAACAAAATATTCAATATCCGTTTTTGAAAGTTCATTATCAATATATTGCCTTCTTTGAGCTGGTTCTCCTTTAATTATATATAAATCTTCAGGGTTAAATATAACTGTTATTAAGTATCCAATATATTCTTTTCTTTTTTCTATTTTATAATTATTTAAATAAACTTCCTTTTTATTTCCAATAACTTTTACAGCTACTTTGTTTTCTCCAAATTTATTTAAAAAATGAGCAGAAATACTAAAATAATCTCTGCTCCATTTTATTAATTCTTTATCTTTATTTTTTCTTGATGAAGATATTGTAGATATATAATATATAGATTCAAGTAAATTACTTTTTCCCTGTGCGTTGTCACCAACAAAAATATTTATATTTTCATCAAATTCACAATATGCATCTTCATAGTTTGTAAAATTTTTTAAAGATATGTTCTTTAAGATCATTTTTACCTCAATTATTGTAACCTTACTGGTAATATTAAATAAATGAATTTTTCATTTCCTTGTGTTCCTTTTATGATTCCTGGACTTTGAGGATCATTTAGGTTTATAGAAATTTCTTCTCCATCAATGTTTCTTAATATCTCAATCAAATATTTTCCATTAAATCCCAATTCTATTTCATTACCTTGAAGGTAAATAGGTATTTCCTCATAAATATCACCAACTTCAGATGCTCTAGAAGAAATAATCAAAAACTTTTCTTTTATATTAAATTTAACAGTATTTAATTTTGATTTAATTTCATCTCTAGTTAAAACAAAAGCTCTTTCAAGAGAATCTAATAAACTTTTTTTAATTATATTTATTTTTGTTCCAAATTCCTTTGGTATAACTTGTTCATAATTTACAAACTTTCCTTCAATAAGTCTAGAAGTAACTTTAATATTTCCTGATTTAAATAAAATTCTATTTGAAGTAATATGTACTTCTATTTCTTCATCTTCTTTTATTATATATGCAACTTCTTTCAAAGATTTTGCTGGAACAATAGATTCCCAAGCTTCAACATTTTTTTCAAAATTTTCAATATATGTATAGCATAGTCTGTGAGTATCAGAAGATACAAAATTTAATTTTTCATTTTTAATTTCAATTAATATACCTGTGAATATTGGTCTTGTCATATCAGTTGAAACAACTACTTGTGATAATGAAATAGCATTTACTAAATCATCACCTTTTATTTTTAATATACAATCTCCAACAAAATCATGTATTGATGGATACTCGCTTCCTTCATAAAAATTTAATTTTATTTCTGAAGATCCATAAACTATTTTTATTTGATTATTTTCTTCAGTTGATAATTCTAAGTCAACCATAGGTAATTTTCTTACTATTTCAACAAAATATTTTGAAGGTAAAACAATTTTTCCCGACTCTTCAACTAGAGCTCCAATTTCACTTTCAATTCCTAATTCCATATCAGTACCTCTAATGATTAATTTATTATCATCTTTAGTTTCTAAATATATTCCACTTAGCAATGGTTGAATATTTTTATTTGATACAGCTTTGTTCACTATTAGTAAATTGTTTAATAATTCTTTTTGGTTAACAGTGAATTTCATTTTTTTTCCTCTTTTCTTTTTTTTAAATTATAGTCATAGTCGTCATCAGTACTGTTAATATTGTTGATAAGTCAAAAAAAACTATATACAAGTTGATTTATAGCATGTGTATTAAATGTTAGTAACTTGTACATCTTATTAACAGTTTACACAATTAAAACTTTCCTGTTTCGAGAGATTCTTTAATTTGATTTACTACTTGTTTAATTTCTGGATTTGTTTCTATGCATATAGCTATTTTATCACATGCATGCATTACTGTTGTATGATCCTTACCACCAAAAGAAACTCCTATTTTTGGTAAAGAAAAATCAGTTAGTTCTCTGATTAAATACATAGCTATTTGTCTAGGAAATGATATATTTCTTGATCTTCTTCTTGATATCATCTCATCTACTGAAATTCCATAAAATGTTGCAACGGCCTTTTTAATACTTTGATCGTTTAATTTCATTTTAATTTGTTTATTAGTTATATCTTTTAAAGTTTCATCTATAAATGTTTCATCAATTTTTCTTTTGTCAATATTATGAAGAGTTACATAAGCATCTACTCTTAATAATGAACCTTCTAGTTCTCTTATATTAGAAGTTATTTTACTAGCAATCATTGAATATATTTCATCACTAAGCTTTATTCCATCCATACTTGCTTTTTTTCTTAAAATTGCAACCCTGGTTTCAAAGTCAGGTTGCCCAATATCAGTGGAAAGACCCCAGCTAAATCTTGATGTAAGTCTATCTTCTATTTTTAATTTTGAAGGTGGTTCGTCACTAGATATTACTATTTGTTTATTTGAATCTTTTAAAGTATTAAATGTATGGAAAAATTCATCTTGTGTTTTTTCCTTATTTTCTAAAAATTGAATATCGTCTATTAATAGTAAATCTATATTTCTATATTTTTTTCTAAAACTTTCTATTTTTCCATCTTTTAATGAATTAATTAGGTCATTAGTAAATGTTTCAGAAGAAACATAAAGTACATTAGCTTTTGGATTTAAAGATGAGTAATGATGACCTATTGCATGCATAAGATGTGTCTTTCCTAAACCAACTCCCCCATATATATATAATGGATTATAAAGTTTAGCAGGATTTTCTGACACAGCAAGACTAGCTGCATGTGCAAAACGATTGTTCTCACCAACTACAAAATCATCAAAGATATATTTAGGATTTAAATTATTAGTTGATAAATTTTGAGTTTTTGTTTTATTTACGATTTTAACATAAGCTTCTGATGAGTTTTCTACAAATTCAAGATCTAAATTTTTTTCACAAGCTAAATTTACCACTTCATTGATTAAATGATAATAGCTTTTTGATAAAAACTTTTTTGCAAAACTATTAGGAACAGAAATATAGGCCTTATCATATTCAACTTTAATGATATTAGTTTCTCTAAACCATGCTTCATAAGTACTTTTATTGCTTATTTTTTCTTTTAATAGTCTGGTAAAATTATGATTGATCGATTCAAATGGCATAGCAAAACTCCTTGTGATTTATTTAGGTCTGTGGATAAATGTACAAGTTATACAGATAGTTATCCACAAGTAAAATTTAGAAGTGATTAGCAACCCTTTACATAGGGTGTATAAAAAATAATAACAAACTTTATCCACAATTACAACTATAAAAACGAGGTAATTTTTTGTGGAAAATTTCAAATAAGACTTGATAAAACTAGAACTACTTGGTGGTGGGATAAAAAATGAAATAATATAAAATTACTGCAAATAAACATAAAAATATTTTATTACATACTTATTGAATATGTAATAAAAAACAGGTGTAAAATTAAACTAGTTTAAAAATTTGTATAAATAGAATTTGAACAAAGAAAGTAAAGATAAGAATTGTTAAAAGATGGACACACAAATTGGAAAAATAACACTTATAGAAAAAGAAATTGAGATTTATGAATTATAAAAGCTATCTTAAAGATCAGAACAGCAATGTTCTGAATATTCTTGCACATAGCTTCTTGTTAATTTAATATGAAAGCTATTACTTCTTCTCAAGTATCCCATTTAATAAAATCTGAAAGTGTGTATGAGCTTGTTCTTTTAAGTCAAATTCGGGATATCGGATGCACCATTCATAACTGAGTCCTCGTAAGGCCATGACAAAATGTTTTGATAAAGTATCAATAGGAACTTTTGTGTTAAATTCACCTAGTGCTATACCACGACTGAGAACATCAGCAACTATTTGATAAAGTTTTCTATTATAGCCCTTTACTGCATCCATGTTGATAGTTCTTGTGAGCTGCACTTTATAGACAAAGCTCATTTTGTGATAGCCTATTGTATTGATGAGAACATCAGTAGTTTTTCCTACCAGGGATAGGAGCATATCAGTAGCTGTTGTTTTGGGTGGGAGTGAATCGAGATGTGCTTTATAATCTGTGTCAACGTTATTAACATAATAGTTTAAAAATTCAGCAATCAGAGCATCCTTTGATTCAAAATAAATATAGAAAGTGCCTTTTGCTAACCCTGCTTTCTCAACAATATTGTCTACGGTAACTTTATTGAAATCTTTTTGTAAGAAGAGCTCCGCTGCAGTCTCAAATAATATCTGCTTTGTGCTTTCACCTTTTCCCATTTTACTACATCCTTTCTCTTTTTTTCTTAAAATTTCCTTATTTTATTGAATTGTTAGATAATGTACTGTATAATTTTATCATAAAACATGACTAAAGTCATTATTAGCTTTAACGCTATGCTGATTATTTTATTTTAAAGGAGAGTGAACTTGTGAAAATAGGAAAAAAATTATTAATAATTGCCTTCGCAATATTATTAATGCTAGTGCTTCCATTAAATACAGTAACTGTGCAAGCAGCTGAACCGATAGGTTACTGGACTGATGAGGGAAATATATCAGCACCTCCTCCATATGAAGCATCAACAAGAACCTATACGATTTATACTGCAGGACAACTTGCTTGGCTTGCAAATGTTATAAATACTATTGGTTCTCCATATAGTGGATACATATATAAATTAGGCGCTGATATAGATTTGTCAGGTCATTTTTGGGTACCTATCGGTACTTTTACTCCAACACAAAAATACTTCAGTTACACTTTTGATGGTAATGGAAAAACAATATCCAATATGACCATTGGTACAGCGACATCTCCTTCAACAATTGGAGAAATCGGCCTTTTCGGATATGTTAATAGGGCAACTATAAAAGATGTTAATTTAACGAATATATCAGTCTATGCTGACTTGGGAGCTGATCGTATAACAGCAGGGGGGCTCATCGGAATGGGTTTTGGCAGCATAATATCAGGAGTCTCTGCTTCAGGTGTAATCAATGCTAGTAGTACTTCTAGTTATAGTGGAATCGGAGGAATTGCAGGGGTGATCTCCTCTGCTGGTATGTCACCCAATTTCATCTTCACAACTATTGAGAACTGTACCTCCAATGTCAGCATCATAGCTAGAGGTTCATATATCAGTGCCGGAGGTTTAATTGGAAACATTAAAGATAGCTATATCACCAACTGCTATAGTACTAATGACATATCAGGAGAAGGGGCAAAATATGCAGGTGGCCTTATAGGCTTTGCGGGAAATAACGGCAAAATAACCGACAGCTATGCTTTAGGTGATGTAATAGGTTCCAATAACACCGATGCTGGCGGTCTGATTGGGCATAGCTATTTTGACGTAGAAAGTTGTTTCGCTTTAGGAAATGTGACAGGTAGTTTTGCAGGTGGAGGTCTAATTGGATATGGCAGAAAAGGGAATATCAAAAACTCTTTTGCTGTAGGAAATGTAGTCGGATCAGGCCCTGTCGGAGGATTGGTGGGATTTAGTTATTATGATGGTATTACTAGCATAATAAATTGTTTTGCTTCTGGAAATATTGAAACAACACAAACGATGCCTATTAATCAATATGCAGGAGGATTGGTTAGTTATCTTAATCCTACTGCAGGAACCGTAATTACAAATGCTTATTGGAACAGCGATGCAGACCAAATAGTAAATTTAATAAACCGTGATGAGAATTCAAAGGTAGGGATAGACCGTACAGATGATGATTCCACAGCAAAGTCTTTGGAGGAAATGACCAATGATTCTTTTGCTTTGTTGTTGAATGACAACAGAGGTAATTCAAGAGCATGGAATATAGTTAGTAGCTTAAACGATGGTTTACCTTATCTAGAGGGCTTGTTTTATGTTACTCCATCCTACACGGTAACATTTAATAGTAGAGGTGGAAGTACAGTAGCTCCAATAGTTGATGTGGCTAAAGATGCAACAGTGAACTTACCAGTAGCTCCAACAAAGGCAGAGTATATATTTGCAGGTTGGAACACTGAAGAAGACG
>JAGXHY010000032.1 GCA_024635925.1 Bacillota bacterium
AAGTATCACTCCCAAAAGCCCAACCTGTAATTGCACCTTCCAAATTATTTGTGATTCTCTCTAAGGTTAAAGGTGTAGAACACTGTATATCAATTATATTCTCATTCAATTTAGGGAAAATAGAAGAACTTAATACCTCTAAGATCTTCTCTTCACAAAATTTCTTAAACTCCTCATACCAACAATTATCAGCAGTATATTTAACTAACCTATAATCTAATAGTGTACTTATAATAATTCCTGTTTGGCCAATAGGAGCTAAAGAAGGATCTCTTAAAGAAGGGCATGAAATTTCATAGGTAGTAAGAGCAAGGTACTGATTCACCCATTTTTTAATACCGTCTCTCTTCTCTATCTCATTAAGTCTACTATCTGATAGAATTTCTTCCCAACTAGTAGCTTCTATCTTAGATTGACCTTTAATACTAGGAGTGTAAAAAGAATGAACTCCACAAATATCTCTAAAATATACCTTGTCTAAATCAACTGACATATACACAGTTAGTATAGAATCCCCGCCCTTATTTTTATCTACTAATTTACTTTGTAAATTAATTTGTTCTGATATTTTATCATCTTTTATTATTTTCTTATCTATTGAGGAGTATAATCTTTTCATATCCCCACACCAAATCAGCTTTTTATATTTAAAAGTTCTACCATCATTTGTTAACACCAGCTTATTTTCAACATCAACTTTAACCACTTCTGTTTTGGTTTCCAAGTCCCCACCTTTACCTACTATATATTCTGCTATTTTATCTATTAAAACACCAGTACCGCCTTTTGGATAACTATAGTCAAGGTATAGTCCAAAATAACTTAAAGCAAAAAATGTTGGTGTGTTTTTAAAAAAATGTTGAGTAATAATATCTATTAAGGACTGATTATTTGTAAATCTTTTTAAATATTCATTAATTGGCTCATTTAATTTTTTTACTTTGCCAATTTTAATTTGGTATTTAATAAGCCAGGGTAAAAGTGTTTTAAAAATATATTTTACATCCTGCATATAATCTACAAACAAAGGATTATCAATCCCATAGAGTACATCCATATATCCTATAATTTTCTTTATTTCATTTATAATATTTTCAATATCTAAAATGTTATCAGGAAACTTTTTACCTAATAAGTCTTGGTACTCTAAAAGACTATCTCTATTTTTAAGTTTTATAAAATCTTGTTCAATACCAATTGTAACTATATTAGGTACTAATTCTATCTTAATTCCTAATTGTTTTAACATCGGTAATAAAATTCCAGAATTTTCAAATGCCCTAATTCCACCATCAAAAGTAAATCCTTTATATTTAAAAGAATTAACAAGGCCACCAATTTTATCTGCTTTTTCAAATAATATTGTTCTATAATCGTTCTTAGCTAAATAAGCTGAACTAGTTAAACCAGCAATTCCTCCACCAACTATTATTACATCGTATGTGTTTTGATCTACCATCCTACTCCTCCATACATACTAAACTATTATTTATTATTAGATAAAATTAAACCCCTTTTTTCTCTACCATAAACGGTTTGATTAGTTTATATACTTCACCAGCTTTTTTTGTACCAAATTCTTTAACTAAGGCATTATTAACACCTTGTTTAGTTTTGTATTTTTGTAAAAACCCTGATACAAGCACTAAATGTTCAGCATCAATAACATCTTTTAAATATCTTTCTAAATCCATGATTTCTTCTTCAATATTTTTGCCAGTTAAACTTATTACATTTTCCACTTTGGCATTCTTTTTTTGCCAAAACTTAGCTAGGCAATCAAAGCCTTTATCTTTAGAAACAATATAAAATGTTTCTGTAGCTTTTTGACTAACTAAATAGCCTAAATATGTAGCTAATTGAAAATCTAATGCATTTTTTGAACCGATTGTTATTTTCATATAAATAATTTGAGCCTTACTTTCAGATAGTCTTTTATGTAAACCAAAGGTCAATCTGTCAGCATTCTCACTATAAAATATATAAATAATATCTTTTTCCACTAATTTAGTGAGCCCATCTAAACCTGGTACTCCTACATTTTCATAATCGATTAAAAATATAGCCATTTTATCAATACCTTTCTATTCTGTTCTGAATTCTTTTTTATTTTTATACATAAGTATATCTAAATGTTTTTGAAATACCTCTGTAGTCATTTTTAATTTGCTATTGTAAACTGCATAACCAATACTAAATTCAATCCTATATGGCTTTCTGCTAGTTTTATTAAATTCATCTATCCTCATTTTTATCCTATCAACTTTTTCTTTTAAAACATCGATATTATCAATATTTAAAATAATAAAAAACTCGTCTCCCCCAATGCGAGCAACAATATCAGACGATCTAACACTTTCTTTAAGAATTCGACCTGCTGTTTCTAATACCTCATCTCCTATATTGTGTCCATAATCATCGTTAATGGCTTTAAAATTATTCAAATCCAGCATGATTCCTGAAAAGTTTCTTTTATGATTTAAGCTAGCTTTAATTTTTTTATTTAAATAGTTTTCAATCTGTTTTCTATTATATAGTCCAGTTAAGAAATCCGTTGACATACTATAATTTTGTATGTTTATATACACAATTAGTAAGGATATAACTAAACTGCTCAACACAAAAGATATTCCATAAAAAAATGTTTGTAATATTATACCTATAAATGGTGGTATAGAAAAATATAGAAGTGGAAAATAAAGTCTATTTTCAATTTTTTTACGATTAATTGCTATTAGTATAAAGGATATCATAAGTAGGATAACTGTAATTGCTACAGAAAATAAAAAAAGTGGACCTCTTTGATAAATATTATTTGAATCAATATAATAATACCATCCAAAAAACTGACTTAATACGACCATTAAACCATTTATAAGATTAACAATCACTAAGGGTGGAATTAATTCTTTAGTTTTTTTCTTATCTCCATATATAGTGAAATTAGCATAAAGAATCCATAATGATACAAGAATAGGGTTCAACAAAAAAATCAGGAAATTTCCTGTATAATTAAACAAAACATATAAAAAATTAATATCCCCATCAAATCTACTTAAAGAATCTACAACTAATAGTATCATAGTTAATTTTACCATTAAGAGGAACAATTTGTTTCCAAATAATTCTCTATCATTCCATTTTTTAGACATAAAATAAATGACCATCAGAATAATGATAGAATAAATATTTATAAATGAATTATTTAATAAACTCATGTTTCCTCCTATTCTCTTTTTTGCTATTTACTTAAAATCATACTATATAAATTATAACATTTTTATAACAAATATAATTATATTTATGTATACTCTATTTTTTTTCTTTATTAAATTGAAATATTCCTTTAGAAAGTACAATAACTATTTCAAAAAGGTTTATCCCTACTAGAAAAGCTATAATCCAATTTCTGATATTATTTAAAATGCTTAAATCTATTTTTGTATTTTTTAATAATTCTGATGCAAAATTCGGATTCCAAAGGTTAATATCTGTAATAATTATCAAGGTCAATATCGTGGTCAAAACTACTAAAACAGAGTGTATAATTGATCGTTTCAGTGTCCATTTCCTATAATATATTTTAAGGACTTCTGTTAAGATGCTTATTAAGAATATTCCAATAATGAAAACCCTGTATCCTTGTAACACTTCAATGTTGAATATTGGTATAGTAACTAAGTCTTTACCCACATTTAAATATATAGCAAATATCTCCGGTGTAGAATAAAGTAGTCCAAAAAATATTGTAAATAAAATTGTTGTAACAATGATACTTGCGATTGGATCAGATAAGGGTATTTCTGTTTTCTTGTTTGGAAGTTGAGGTAATTTTGTTAGATTCCATTCATTTCTTCCTGAGGGGTCCTCTTCTATAGTAACATTTTTTCTTTCAATTATCATAAAGACTAAAGTTGTCCAAGCAAAGGCTTGTAAAGATCCTGAAAATAAAGCTGACAAATAGTTAGATGTTTGGTCTACAATTGTTTGGTTTGAGGAAAACATACTCCCTACTAATAAAGCTATTGATATACCTCCTATTACTGCTCCAATAACTATTTTCAGTACAAATTTATATAGTTCATAATATTTAGGCCCTATAATATAACGTTTCATTCCTCTATAATTATCAGCAAGTTTCTCTGGATTACCTAATTCCATCAATACTTTCTTTTCTTTTTCCTCAATTGAATCTGTACTTTTATTTTGTTCAATCATTTCTTCTATATTTGCTGTAAGTTCTTTTTCTATCTCAGCTCGTTGTTTGCCATTAAAGGTTTTTGTTACAGCATATACATATCTCTTTACTAGTTCCAACTTATTCACTCCTGACTTTTTAGGATTTTTTCCATATTATTATTTATTTTAAACCACTCATTACATAATTTATCATAAATGTTTTTTCCGTTTTCACTTAGTCTATAGTATTTTCTTGGTTTTGAAGTGTTCGTATCCCAGTTACTTTCTAAAATATTTTGTTTTTCTAATCTTCTAAGTAATGGATAAAGTGTACCTGGTTCTACTGGTATACCTTTTTCTTCCAAAGAAACCACTAGGGAATAGCCATATTGGGGTGTTTTTAGTTGACTTAGTACACTAAGTATTATATTACCTCGTCTTAGTTCTTGTATAAGTCCATCGTAAATTTCTTCTGTTTGTTTCTTATCCACTTCAACACCTCCTATTTAGATTATACTGTGCGCAACACACTATTGTCAATAACTTAATATTATAAAAATAAAAGCCTCTCAACTTTTTGTTGAGAGGCTCTTATTTTATCTTACTATCTAAATTAAACTATTAATTTTAAATTAGCTATTCTATTTTATTTCTTTAACCCTACCAACTATACCACTATCTAACATTACTTTTATTCCATGATGATGGTTAGGAGAGTTTGTTAAAATCCTTTGCACTATTCCTTCTGTCAATTTACCACTTCTTTGGTCTTGTTTTTGGACTACTGCAACTTTTTGTCCAACTTTGATATCATTTCTTTTTGTACCATCCATTTTTTGCTCCTTTATTGTGTTGGTGTGTTATCCTTTTCTTCTGGATATTTTATGAATATCTCTCTTTGAGGGAAAGGTATTTCAATATTATTTTCTTGGAATTTTTTTCTTACTGCTTCTTCTAGATCATATAAAGTATCCCAGTAGTCAACAGTGTTAACCCAAACTTTAACATCATAATCTAAAGAGTTATCACCATGTTGTCCTAATCTTATCAAAGGTTCAGGTACTAATAAGATCTTATCATGTTTATCTACAATTTCATTTAATACCTCTTTTACAAAATCAACATCATTTTGATAACCTGCGCTAAAAACTAAGTCTAAACGTCTAAGATTTTCAGAGGTATAATTAATAATGCTAGATGTTACTAGTTTGGAATTTGGCACGATGATTTTTCTATTATCTACGGTCATAAGTTGTGTGAATAATAATTGGATTGTACTTACAGTTCCAGCATTTTTTTCACATTCAATATAATCTCCTACTATAAATGGTTTGGAGAATAATATCATTATAGCTCCAGCAAAATTAGCTAGATTACCTTGAAGTGCTAAAGCTATAGCTAGTCCTACCGCACTTATCATAGCAATGAAGGTCGTCATAGGAACACCTAAAAGACTTAAAACTATGATAATGTATGATGTATATAATAAAAATTTTATAAGTCCTTTTAGAAATCCTCCTACTGTAGGATCGATTTTTTCCATAGCTTTTGACTTATTAAATATAAACATAACTATCCTTATACCAATATACCCTGCTAAAGCTATTAAAATAAATTTTATAATTTGATTTGAATTATCGTTTATAAGATTTACAATTGATTCCATATCTGCCTCCTTACTTTTATTATTATAGCATAGTTTGTTTTATATCTTAAAGACTACTTGATATAAAAGATTTTACATTCATAAAAATAGCTTAGAGTAATTACTCTAAGCTATTTAACATTATTTTATTTGAGTTTATTTCCAGAATAACTCATCATTCCACCTTTGACATTAATCACTTTATAGCCTAATTTGTCGAGATATTTAGAAGTTCTTTTACTACGGGATCCTGAATAACAAATCAGATAATAAGTCTCATCTTTGTTTAGGTATTTTTCTGTTTTGTTCATTAGTGTATTCATAGGTATGTTCTTTGTTGATTTTAGCATCCCTCTTGAGCATTCATGTTTTTCTCTTATATCTATTATGTTTGCTTTACCAATTAGGGCATCAATTTCCTTTACTGAAATACTTGCTATTTGTTTTCCAAATCCAAACATCTTACCTCCTATATAAATTACTTAATTAAATCATTCTGTCTTTAAGTATATCTATTCTCTAGGTATATACTGTGATTTAGTCACTTTTTATTTAATATTCAATTCAGTTTCTACTAATTAGTCTATGCACCTATCCAAGGTATGAAAAATAGAAAAACTGCAAATCTTAAGAAAATGGTTAGTAAGATAGCTATTCCACCAAGTATAATCCCTATATTACTTATTCCAATCCCTTTAAGTTTTTCTTTTTTTATCTTTGTTCTTCCTAAGATACCACAAATAATTCCTACTAATCCTAGTACAAAAACAAATCCAAAAAAACTAACAATCCCTATTGATTCTACAAAAATTCCTATAATAAAAGATAGTAATAAAACTAAAAGACTACTTACACCTGAAAATAAAGAAATTATTGCTAAATGTGGTATTTGTACTTTATTATTATTGTTCATTTCATTCATTTTTAATAATTAGCTTTAAAGACTTCGAAATGTGCTTGTGGATGAATGCAAGATGGGCACTCTTCTGGAGCACTTATTCCTACATGAATATATCCACAATTACCACACTTCCAGCTAGTAAGCTGGTCTTTTTTAAAAACTTTATCCTGCTCTATGTTTAAAGCTAATTTTCTATAGCGGGCTTCATGATGTTTTTCAACTTCAGAAATTTTTCTAAAAGCTTCAGCAATTATAGGAAATCCTTCTTCTTCCGCAGTCTTTTCAAAGTCAGGGTATAATTTCCCCCACTCTTCATTTTCTCCATTAGCTGCTGCTACTAGATTTACTAGAGTGCTTCCTTGATCAACTGGGTAAGCCGCATTTATTTCGATCATTGCTGGCAAATCATTATTCATACCTTCTAATATTAATTTGTAAAATCTTTTAGCATGTTCTTTTTCATTATCAGCTGTTTCTAAAAATATATTTTTTATTTGCTTGAAACCTTCTTTGTCAGCTACTGAAGCATAGAATGTATATCTATTCCTTGCTTGTGATTCACCTGCGAAGGCTTTCAATAAGTTTTCTAATGTTTTTGTTCCTTTTAAATTTTTCATAATTTCCTCCTATTGTTTTTGTATTTTCTTTCAAACATACACTCATATTATAACATGAATTAAAGTTCTTGGTTTTATACCTGTGAGATTATAAAAATCATTAGTAACAGCTTTGCCTGTCCCCATTCTTGTCATAAAATATAGGGCTACTATCAAAGTATAAGGCACCCTACGAATTTCAAACGTAGAATGCCCTATTTTTGTTCTAATAATTACTTAATCATTATACTATTTCTTAAGTTTTTCAATTTCTTCTTCTACTTCTTCAGCACCTTCAGCATAAAATTTCTCTTCATCAGGCTCAATTTCCTTAAGAAGTCTCAAAAACTCACCAGCATGAACTCTTTCTTCATCAGCAATATCTTTTAGTACTTCAATAGCAAGTTTATTATCAGTAGATTCTGCTAATTGCATATAAAGCTGTACAGCTTCATATTCTGCAGCTATCATAAACCTTATTGATCTAATTAGTTCTTGGTCAGTAATTTTATGATCTTTAGCAAGTCCAGAAAAAGGATTTCCAAAATCAGGCATATTCATTACCTCCTTAATAATATTAATTCTTATATCTATTATAAACTTCTAATACTTTTTTCTCAACTCCTTCAAGGAATACTACTGTATCTTTGAATTCTTTAAAATATCACTGTTTTAATTTAGACCCTTTCGATTCAATTATTTATTTACAATATTAAGTGTTGGTATTTCAGTAATATTAATAGTAGCAGAAGCTAATTGAACCTTACCATTACTATTATTTATTTTTCTTAATATACCAGAAAACAAGGCATCTTGTACTGCTCGTCTTTCCCTAAAATTAACAATATAACGTACTGTATATTCTACCCAATTATCTGTAAGCTTCATCGTTACCATAGTCTCTAAACTAGCATTTTCTATAGCATATTTACGCACCATATTGTCCCAAAAAGTTCGTGATTCACTAACACACGCCTCGGATATTTTATTAGCAACATCTTTTAAAATATCTCTTGCCATATCATAATCACTTCCATACTTTATTGGAATTTTAATTTCATTCCATAAAAAAGGAAAATCAGCAGAATAGTTAAACACAGGTTCTTTAAAAACAAAGCTATTGGCAATCCTTACGATTCTGCCATTATATAAATCAGCATCAATCCAATCTCCTATTTCCATTACTGTTGTTCTTAAAATCCCTTGATCTATTACATCCCCTTTGATACCCCCTAATTTCACTCTGTCACCAGGTCTGTAAAAATCACCTACCATGATGGCAATCCATCCAGCAATGCTAGCTATTACTTCTTGTAAGGCAAAAGCAATTCCCACACTAGCTACTCCAAGTGCAACTGCTATACCGCTCAAACGATCGTTGTAAACCCCAAGTATTAAAAGTATAACCAATATATAACCAACAGCATTTATTATTTTCTTGGTTTTATACCAACTGTCTGCCTTTATTCTTTTGCTTAAACTTCTCTTACTTATTTGAACTAAAATAATGATAATAAAGAATCCAATAATGATAAAAAGTAATTTAGTAATCCAGGGGTTATCTGTGATTCCATTTAGTATATTTTCCATAATTATCATCCTCCAATATATTTTAAATTTTTGAATCATGCATTTGTCTCAATATAGTTTATCCTAATTATAACAGACCTTATTTTTATTTTGTCTTATTGCTATAAATCTCTGTATATCTATAAATTAATATCTCTAATCTTCAGGATATTTTAACTTTAAAAAATTAATAGATTCTAAAATTAATTCTTTTAAAACTTCAATATTAATATCCTCTAGTTTATTGATATATACACAAGCCTTTCCAGTAGTGTACTTACCTAATCTATTTAATATTTTTTGTCTGTTTGTATCTCCTACCGCAAAGTACAAGCTTATTTTGGCTTTTCTTGGAGAAAAACCTACATAAGCAGCATCTCCTTCGTGACCTGATTCGTACTTATAGTGATATGAGCCAAAACCAATGATACTTGATCCCCACATTTTAGCCTTATAGCCAGTAGTTTCAGTAAATATATCTAATAATTTAAAAGCATCTTGTCGTCTTTTCTCATTGCTTACTTGATTAATAAATTCTATCACACTATTATCATTTTCTTTAGTTTTTAATTTATACACCCTAGTAACACTCCTTTATATTTAAAACTTGTTCTTCAACAAAATCAGCTTTATTTAATTATAACCTATCCATCCTTATTATTGTCACAAAAATAAAAAACATAAATACATGATTTATCAAAAAAGCTCTATATACATATAGACAGATTTTTGTTACAATAAGCATCATTAAGGGTTTGCAAAGGAAGAGGTGAGACTATTGGATGTGTCAACATGGATAGCCATTTATTTACCATTTTTTATAATATTTATTATTATAATTCCACAACAACTATTAATGCAAAAAATAGTTTTAATTAAAATTAAAAAGAGAAAGGGTGTAATTACTATGACAAATGAAATTATTAAAAAATATATAGGACTTAATTGTAAAATTTCTACAGGTTCATATGGATCAAATGTAGTAGGGACGATTCTAGAGGTAAATGAAAACTGGATTGAAGTTGAAACTAAAAGAGGCAAGGAACTAATAAATGCTGATTTTGTTCAAAATATCAAAGTAAAATAAATTATTTTTAAAGTAATAAAGTTCTATTGTTAAGGGTTTAGTTCTATATTGAATAGAACTAAACCCTTTTGAATATTACATAAATGGAGCAATTAACTTCAATATTTTCCCTAACAAAGTCATGATAATATTAAATCTCTTAATATCAGCTAAAGTGACTTTGTGTGATTTATTTATAGTTTCATTAAAATCTCTTTCAATATCTAGAACTGTTGATATTTCTTCCATATAAACACCACATTCAAAGTGATGATACAGACTTCGATAATCCAGATTAATCGTTCCAACAACAGCTTTTAAATCATCACTTACAAATACTTTTGCATGCAAAAACCCTGGTGTATACTCATATATTTTAACACCTGCCTTTATCAATTCTTTGTAATGACTTCGAGTTTGTGCAAAAATAAGTTTCTTATCAGGAATATGAGGTAATATAATTTTTACATCAATACCTCTTCTTGCAGCAAATTGTACAGCTGTTACCATTTCACCATCTAAAATTAAATAAGGTGTCATAATATGCACATAATTCTCTGCTCTATTCAATATATCCATATAAACCATTTGACCAACTTTATCATTATCTAAGGGACTATCACCAAAAGGCAATACATAACCCTTTATGTTTTCTTTTATTCTTTCTGTTTTATACAAATTTTTCATGTAAGTTCTCTTTTTTTCATTAATGTTCCAAGTTTGTAAAAACATCAGAGTAAAACTATCAACCGCACACCCTTGAATCATTATTTCCGTATCTTTCCAATGTCCATAAACTTCCTTTTTATTAATATACTCATCAGCTAAATTTATTCCACCAGTAAAAGCAACACGTCCATCAATAACCAATATCTTCCTGTGATCTCTAAAATTATAATATGTTGAAAGAAAAGGACGAATTGGTGCAAACACCTTACATGCAATTCCTATTTTCTTTAATTTATCTGGATAGTTATGAGGTAATAGTGTAAATTCAGCTGTACCATCATACATAACTCTAACTTCTACACCTTCCTTTACTTTATCAGCTAAAATCTTTAAAATTTGTCCCCACATATATCCTTCATCTATAATAAAATACTCCATAAAAATAAATTTTTCTGCCTTTTCCAACTGTACTAGCATTTCCTCAAAGACTTTTTCCCCAAGAGAAAAATATTTTGTTAAAGTCTGTTCATATACTGGAAAAGCTCCTGCATTTTGGGTATATATAGCCAAATTGTATAGACCTTTATTCTCTACTTTTAATTTATCCATTAAAGAGTTTTGTTTTGTAAATTCTTTTCTTGATTCTTGTATTACTATTTTCAGTTTTCGTTTAAGGGCACGGTGTCCAATATCATTTTGTATAAAGATATAGAGGAAACCACCAAATCCAGGTAATAAAATAATTAAAATGACCCAAGTCAGTTTAACACTAGTATTATGTTCTGAATTAACGATGTAAACTATCATTATTAGTGTAAATATAGCCAGACTTCCAACAGTATATGGAATCAGTGTTTCTACGAAATTAAAAATATTAAATAATATCATTACTTGTACCAAAAGCAGAAGAAATACAATACCAGTTCTTCCAAAAATGATTTTAATGATACCTCTTTTACCTTTCTCTAACAAAAGGGTGTCATTTACTTCATTTTCAACTTTCATATTTAAAATTTTTTCTAATTTCATTTAAATCATTCCTTTTAGATTGAGTATAGATTGACTTCAGCAAATGCTTTACTGAAGTCAAAGTAAATTATTTTTTCATTATTGGATTTTTTTATTAATCAATTGGTTATTTAATCAAAATCTTGTTCAGTTTTCTTTATTTCCATAGTATCAATTAATTGCAATATTTCAATATTTTCAGGAATATCTGTCATGTCATGTCCATAATGAACATATCTAAGAACTCCCTCTTTATCTATTAACATCTGTGCTGGCATTCTTCCTAGTTTAAAAAGATTAACTTTTTGACCATATAGTTTAATAACAGAATGTTTTTTATCAGGGATACCATAAAATTCTACATTATTATCTTCCCAATAAGTTTTAAATTTTTTCTTATCTTCAGGTCCCACAACTACTATTTCTGTGTCTTTTTTTACAAACTCATTATAATCTTGATGCAACTGCATCATATGCTTTCTGCAAAAAGGTCAAATGAAGCCTCTATTAAATACTATTAAGACATTTTTCTTGGATAAAAAATCAGAAAGTTTAAACTCATTACCCTTATAATCATTAATTACAAAATCTGGTGCTTTCAGATTTACTTCAACACTAGCCATATTTTTCATCTCCTAACACTTTTATTCTACATTATACACTACTTTAATAGCTTCATTATAACCTATACATGTATATTATCAAAAAAATAATAGTATGCAAATTAAATTTTGACTATTATCGTCTAGGAAATAATGCAAATAACAGCAATATAATAGCAAAGGACATTATGGAAATACCCAACCAAACTGAAGCAATTGGAAAGACAGATGATATATCTAGATAAGGCTGACTAATACACCAGAATATAACTGCTGAAAGTATAAAAAATATAATACTTTGACCCAAACGCAGTAAACGAGACTTTCTAGAAAATGGTGCAAACATTCTTTTTTTCTGGATAATTCCCTGTACCAATAATAGTAACTGCCAAAATACAATAAACACAATGAAACCAATCAAACCCCAGAGAATTAATTGACCTAAGATAATTTGACTCATTCCTAAGGAAGGAAGTTTGGTCCATTCTGTCCAATCTCTTAAAATATAAGCAATAAGGGGCCAACTTCTTTGGCTATTGGTCAATATAACAATACCATCTCCTGTTTCTGGAATAATGTGAAGGTGGCTCATAATACCTGTGCCCTGACCTCCATGTGCAACTGCCTTTTTACCATCAGATAAATTTTCAATAAAATAACCCAGTCCATAAGAATCAAAGACGAAATTATATAATCCTGTAATATTTACATTTGACTGATACATACTTCTTATACTTTGTTTATCTAGAACCATCTCCTTAGCAACATAATCCGGCATCCCAGCTATAGAAAAATTAGCAATATCTTCAGCTGTGGCAAATAGTCCTCCAGAAGCTTTTTCTGGGTACACATATACTGGTATTTCATGACCTGATAAGTTGTAACCCGTAGGTACATTCATCTCTTTATTCCAATTAAAACTTGAATTATTCATACCAAGTGGAGTTAAAACTTCTTTTTCCATATATTCTGCGTAGTCTAAGCCTGTTACATCTTCAATTAACATTTCCAAAACATTAAAGCCAACATTAGAATAGTAGAATGCACCTGAGCTTTGAAATGGAATCCCTTCTTTCGATAAGTTTTCTCTTAAACTAGGGATTTCTTCATTTGGAGAATAAATCCTCATTACATCCCCTAAAGGAAGTCCAGAAGTATGCGAAAGAAGTTGTCTTAGAGTTAATTCATCCAAAGAATATTTCGAATCAAAAAAAGGCCAACTTTTTATATAAGACTTAATCGGCACATCTAGCCCAACTTTTCCTTCCTCAACAAGCTTCATCACACCCCATGATGTAATTGGTTTTGAAATAGACTGAACACGACAATAGGTATCTACCTTCATTTCTCTATAGGTTTCAAGATCAGCATAACCATATGCATTTTTCCAAACAACACTACCATCATTGATTAATGCAATACTAACCCCAGGAATATCATAATCCTTCATGATAGTGGGGAATCTCTCATTAAGATGATCTGTAAACTGTTCTAGATTAGCATCTTTTTCAAACCTTTTGATTGGATATACTTTCATTAGACTTGATAGTACTAAAAAAGAGAACAAAAGTGATAATACTATCTTTAACCATTTCTTTTCAAGTAAGTAGTTGAATTTTTTTATTACTTTCATATCACTGTTCCCTTCTTCTCTTCATTAGTTCTATACAAATTTATATTATTTTAATTATCCTTAACGAACACAGCTATCTCTTCAATAAGTTGCCCATCTACCCTGTATGATGGATTGGTGTAAGTGTTAATATTTTCTTCCTGGTCTTTGACCGGCTTTAGTACATGGTTCATTCCTTCAATCAAAATTGCTTTAGATTTGGGACTTGCTGCAGTCAGTTTGTCGAACTCACTTTGATCAACCTGCAAATCCTTAGAACCTTGAATAATAAGTATAGGACAATCGAGTTCACGAATTGCGTCTACTGGGTCATACTCCATCCAAGTCAATAGAAAACGCTGATTTTTAGGGCTAAATAAAGGATCATCTTCCTTGACTGTATTGTCAATAACACCTTTGCGCAATCCTTTTATAATTGTAATTTCACGGCTATCAGCACCCAACTGTGGTGTAATCTGACGTTCGAGTGTAACATCGATTGGAAAACCTGGTCCTGACAATGAAATAACTCCATCAACCTTTTCCTTTGCTGCTGCAAGCATTGCAACAAGGGATCCTTGACTATGTCCTGCTATAAAAATCTTTTTATAACCTTGTTCTTTCCCGTAACGTATAATCTCTTCACAGTCATCCACAAAAAGATCAAAATCCATTTCTTCAGTTGTAATCGACTGTGCACTTTTACCTGCTGTACGTTTATCGTATCTTAAGGTCGAACTCCCTTTTTTCTTTAAAGCTTTTGCAAGCTGAACTAGACTGTCATTTCGTCCTAAAGTAAGTGAAGTATTTCCATCCATATCCGTAGGTCCTGAACCTGATACAAGGATGACTAAAGTATCTTTTCCTGCATATTCTGTTTTCCCATAAAGAGTTCCGTCTTCAACCTCTATGCTATCATAACCAAATACTTTTGTACTAAAAACTCCAAATAATCCAATTATAAGTGCCATCAATAAAAGCCAAGTATTTTTTTTCATATGTCCTACCTCTCATTCCATTCCATTTTTTTTAGACGAATCAGTGTAACTGCAATCAATACGAGTATAATTCCAACTGTGATACTAAGTGTTTGTAACAGAGTTGAAGCAGGAATCACAGCAAACAGTGAGGCCTCTTTGATTAGTCCTGAGGGCAGATAGGAATCAATTTGAAGCGCTCCTCCAATAAAATACAAACCAAAGGCACTTGCAAGTGTTAAGAATCCGGTAGCAATTGGTTTTTTGATTATCACTCCCCACATCACGATCAATGTTGTGAGAAATACCATATACACTCCCTGTAATAATCCAGATCGCACCACAGAAATGATAGAAAGGTCATAGGAGAATAGTATTCCTGAATATAAATAATTGATTAGCGCACCTATCAAGGAAAATAGAAGTAGTGCAGTACCAAAGACTATTATTTTTGCTAAAACTATCCCAGCAAATTGCTTACCTGAGCAGATAGGTAGAACTAAGGTGTTTTCCCTAATTTCTTGAGCTATAAGTCTGCATAAGGTGAAAGCAATAATGAGTGAACCGATTTGGAATATATCATTCATATACGCACTCATGACTGCTAGTTGTGATGTCCCAAGCATCTGTCCTAATGCTTCTTGTGTAATGCCTGGAACCTGGCTTTTCATGATCTCTGGCATAATAAACTTGGTCATGACTGGATCAAGCATTGCGAAAAACAAAAAGCCGACAAACAGAATCAGAAAACGATAAGAGCGAAGTCCATAAAGTATCTCTTTTTTTATATCTTGTATCATTTTCCATTTACCTCCTGTATAAATATATCTTCTAAATTATTTTTTCTAAGCTCGAAGCTTCTTATTGCAAGTTTCTGGTCAGTGAAGTACTGCATCAGTCTTACTCCATCCTTATCAGTATCAGTTACTGTAGCAGATAGCATATCATTAATATTTTCTACTCTTGTAATACCCTCGAGTTCCTTAATCTTTTCAGTTAGTTCTGTATCTGCTGGTAGTTTAAGCTTAATATCATAGATGGGTACTATATTTTCTTTAATAAGCTCACTAAGAGGTTTTTCTGTAATCATCCTCCCTGTAGCGATGATTCCCACTTTATCGCAGACTTTTTGCACATCACTTAATATGTGTGTAGAGAATACTACTGTTTTTCCCATTTGCTTAAGATCAGTTATTAGACGGAGTACATCGCTTCGACCTTCAGGATCGAGAGCAGATGAAGGTTCATCAAGTATCACGATTTCGGGGTTATGGATCAGTGCGGTAGCAATACCCAACCTTTGTTTCATACCTCGTGAAAAACCACCAACATGTCTTTGGGCAGCATCTTCAAGTCCTACCCAACTTAACATTTCGTTAATACGACCTTTATTTGTTCTGTTACTCTTAGCGCTTACTAGGTAATCTAAGATCTCAAAGGCAGACATCCATGGGTAAAACTTAGGATCTTCTGGCAGATATCCTATATTAAGTTCGCTTGGGTGATCTATTTTGCTAACATCTTTTTCCCCAACAATGCATTTGCCACTAGAAGGATGAGACAGACCAGCGAGTATGTTCATTGTAGTTGATTTACCTGAACCATTTTTTCCGATAAAACCGTATATTTCTCCTTTTTTTACATGCATTGTGATACCTTTAAGGGCATGAAATGTCTTAAATTTTTTATGTAGTTCGGTTACTTGTATCATTTAATTCTCCTTCCTTCTACCAACGATCAAGAATATTATAGGACCGATAAGATTTACAAAGAGACAGATTAGTGTCCATGTAACTTTATTGAGATTTTGTACTCCCTCCTTGTAAATCTTTACGATGCAAAAGATTGCTAGTCCCAAATGCAAAACTATAATTGGTAGTAACATTAGTAAAATTTCTCTTGTAATTTCAAAAGTTGTATCAATCATTTTTTATTCCTCCTTGTTTTATCTTTAATGTTTTATGTTTTAATGATATATCACAAGGTGGTCATATGTTAAGTTACTCGAGTCATATCTGTAGTCATGTTATTTGCTTTCCCAGATTACATGAACAGAATTACTCATAAAAATAAATACACCACGTAATTTAATTTTTATTAAACCATGTGGTGTATTTA
>JAGXHY010000033.1 GCA_024635925.1 Bacillota bacterium
AGTATTATTTTACATATACTTTCTTTGCTAAATCTGTAGCTATTTTCTGTGCTATTTTATAAAATTTTTCTTCATCTACATTGTTGATTAGTCCATTTTCTAAAACGATATTACCATCAATTATAACTGTTTCAACATTTCTTTCTGAGGAAGAATAAACTAAAGTTGAAATAGGATTGTGCATAGGAGTAGACTTAGCAGCTAGACTTGGATTAAAAATAAATAGATCTGCTTTCTTACCTATTTTTATTGAACCTATTTCATCTTCCATATTTAAACATTTTGCAGCATCAATAGTAGCCATTTCCAAAACTTTTTGAGCTGATATTATTTTAGGGTCTAAGGAACTAACTTTATGGAGTAAGGCTGTTGTCTTCATTGTTTCAATCATATCTTGAGAGTTATTGCTTGCAGCACCATCTAAGCCTAAGCCAACTGTAATACCTTCTTCGATCATTTTAGGGACTGGTGCAACTCCAGAGGCAAGATACATATTACAAACTGGGTTGTGGGAAACTTTCATATCGTATTTTTTAAACATTCCAATATCCTTGTCATTTATAGCAACACAATGGACTGCTAAAACTTGAGGTCCAACTATTCCTAGAACTTCAAGTAGTTCAGTATCTACATAACCATGGATTTCTTTAGTAAATCTTCTAGGTGTTTCTGTTTCTGAAATATGAACAGTATACCCAGTATCAAATTCTTTAGCTAATTCCCAAGTTTTTAATAGCATTTCTTTAGTATTTCCCCATAATGAAGATGGAGCAAACCATATTTTGATTTTGTCTTCACTTGGTTTTTGGTATTTCTCTACTAGATATCTAAAATCTTTTTCGACTTGCTCGGGTGTTTCCATTAACATTTTTTTTACACCAAATTGTTCTCCACCACTAAGAAAGCCTCTAGCTAATATACCTCTAACATTTAATTCATTCATGGCTTTAATAACTGCATCTGATAAATTGGCAACAGGGTGAGCATGCATATAGTCTAATGTTGTAGTTATACCACTATGGATACTTTCCATTAAGCCAAGCATTGCTCCTGTATAAGTAAGTTCCTCTGTAAGATTACAGGATAATGGCATTGCTACTTTATTAAGCCAATCTGCAATTACCATATCATCACCTAAGCCTTTAAATAATGTTTGGAATAGGTGGTTATGGGTATTTATTAAACCAGGAAAGACCACTTTATCTGTGGCATCTATTATTTTTTTTGCTTTAGGATATCTTGATGAGAGTTTTTCACTATCACCTATATCAACAATTTTATTACCTTCGATTGCAAGAGCACTATTTTTTAAAATTTTACCCTCATCAACTGTAACAATTTGTGCATTTTTAATTAGAATGTCTACCATTTTTACACCTCATATCATATTTTTGAAAACATTTTCATAACTGTCAATATGATTTTAACATAAAATTTATTCTGAAACAAATGGGTAAAATAATTTTTTATTAAAACTGTAAATTTAGTAAATCATATGTTATTATGTAGTTAGTTTATAATATAAAAGAAAGAGGTGTTTAGAGATGAAAAATAGTTATATAAAATATTCTGGGATGATACTTACTTCTGCTATTTTTATGTATGTAGTTATGTATCTTAACACATATCAATTAGATCATGTATTCTTTAGTGAAATGAGACTATATATGACTATACTTTCAACATGTGTTATGGCAATTATAATGCTTTTATTTATGATGAGTATGTTAAAAGATAAAAGGATAAATACTGCTATAATAGCGGTAAGTTTACTAGTATTTGCAACTTCATTTTTTTTAATGAGAAATCAAACTACTATAGATGATGTAGACTATATGGAAGGTATGATTCCTCATCATTCTATTGCAATTTTAACAAGTGAGAATGCAAAAATAACAGATCCTAGAGTAAGAGAATTAGCAGACGATATAATTAAGGTTCAGATAAAAGAAATAAAAGAAATGAAGGCTTTAATAGAAGATCTTAAAAATAAAGATTATTAAAAGTATATAAAGTTATATAAAAAATCGGCATTTACTTTAATGCCGATTTTTTAATACTTATTTTAGTATAATACTTATAAGTTTAGTTTAGCAGATTTTATAGTATTGAAAAGATTACTTAATAAGAGTAATATCTTTTATATAGAGAAAATTAAAGAGGAGTTAAAATGAATTATGGTAATTATAAAATAGAAACGTATATTCCGGAAGAATCGTTTTTGTTGTTGAGAGAAAAACTAAATGAAATTGGAGCCCTTACAATTGATAAAATATATGATAATTGTATAACTACTTCGAAAGTAGTAAGTTACTGGAGACCGTTAAAAGGTTCTAATCCTTATAGTGGAGAGGTAGGAAAAGTTTTTCAAGAAGATGAAATTAAAGTAGAATTTTGCTGTTCTAGGAATTTGCTTAATTTAGTGATAGACATTATAAAAAATATTCATCCTTATGAAAAACCAGTAATTATTGTTATGCCAATAATAAGCATTTAAATTATGAACTAAAAGGAGAAAGAATAATGAATAAGAATATAGTAATTACAGGAAGCACTAAAGGTATTGGACTGGAAATGGCTAAAAAATTTCTTGAAGCAGGTTGTAAAGTAACTATTTCAGGAAGAAAAAATTTTATGAATGATGAATTATTACAAATACTTAACAAGTATAAGGATAAATATATTTACGTACAATGTGATGTTAAAGAGAAAGAAAACCTACAGAGATTATGGGATGTATCACAAAAAAAATGGTCAACTGTGGATATTTGGATAAATAATGCAGGTGTAAATGTGCCATATAAGAATATTTGGGAAACTGAGATGTGCTATACCGAAAATGTAATTAATACAAATATATTAGGTATGATTTATGGATCACAAATAGCTGCTGAAAATATGTTGAAACAAAAAAAAGGTGCAATTTATAGTATGGAGGGACTTGGATCTAATAACATGTGGCAAATTAAAACAATTCTATATGGAACGACAAAATGTGCTTTAACATATTTCATGATTGGATTGGCCAAAGAATTGAAAGAAAGTGGTATTATTGTAGGACGTTTATCTCCAGGAATGATGTTAACAGATTTTATAACTAAAGACCCAGAGGGAGAAACTTCTGAACATTTAGATAATAATAGTTTTAAAAAAATATTTAATATCTTAGGTGATAAACCTGAAAGGGTTGCAGAATTTTTGGTTCCAAGAATTCTTAATAATTCTAAAAATGGTATAAGAATTGCTTGGTTAACAAATACAAAAATAGCATTAAGATTTATTAGTGCTCCCTTTAATAAAAGAAAAATAATTTAGAGTGGAATATAAAAAATCGGCATTAGTTTAATGCCGATTTTTTAATACTTATTTTTATTATTTAAGTTATATTAATTATTCTGTAAATGTTACATTAACTTCCTTAACATCCCAAAGAGTTTCAATCTTTTCGATAGCATCTGATTTAATTGCATTAGCGAATTGATGATTTTCAGGTAAGTCTATTAAAATATCGACAATACCATCTTTAACACTAATATCTTTAACTAGGTTAGTTCTAATCATATCCAAACCTTTTATTGGATTCATAACCTTTTTTAATCTCTTAGTAATTACTTCTACAGTAGTATCTACCTTTTCAGTAACTAAACCATTTTTTTCTTCATAGTTTTGAATAGCTGCTCTTAAAGTTTCAATAGCTAAGACAGAACAATGGACCTTAATAGAAGGTAAGCCACCAAGTGCTTCGGAAGCTTGTTTCCAAGTTATTTTTTTTGCTTCATCAATTGTCTGACCTTTTGCTAATTCTGTAATTATTGAACCAGTAGCAATATTGGATGCACAACCATATGACTCAAACTTAATGTCTGATATTATCAAGGTTTTTGGATCAACATTTAGATATAAAGAAACCATATCTCCGCAAGCTGGGCTACCTTCAGTGGCTTTACCATCAGGATCTTTAATACTACCAATATTTCTTGGGTTTTTAAAATGTTCTAATACTACATCATTATATGGAAAAGACATTTCTATTCCTCCTTTTCTTTACCTAAAGGACTGATTATCCTTAGGTTCTTTATTACACTAGCAAGAGTTTCGACTACATATTCTACTTCTTCCATAGTATTATATCTACCAAAGCTAAATCTTATAGAACCGTGAGCTCTTTCATGGTCACCACCAATGGCAGCAATAACATGGCTAGCTTCAAGTGATTTACTAAAACAGGCAGAACCTGTACTTACTGAAATACCATACATATCAAGGTGAAGAGTTATTGACTCACCTTCAACATAATGAAAACTAATATTTGCATTTTGTGGTATTCTTGATTCTAAATCACCGTTTAAGGTTACCTCTGGAACTTTTTCAAAAATTAATTCTATAATACGTTTACTCATTTTTTTAATTCTGATATTTTCTTCTTCTGTTACTAGGTCTACAGCTTTTGCAAAACCAATTGCCCCAGTTATATTATCCATACCACCTCTTAAGTTAAACTCTTGGAAACCACCATCCATTATTTTGGCTATTGGTGTTCCTTTACGAATATATAGACCACCAATTCCTTTAGGACCGTGGATAGTATGAGCAGAAACAGTTATTAAATCGGCAGGTATATCTTTGACATCAATAGGCACTCTAGTAAAACTATGAGTAGCATCAGTATGGAAAACAGTATGTTTTTTCCAACAGAGATTTCCAATTTTTTCAATATCTTGTAATGTGCCAATTTCCTGATTAGCGTGTTGAATAGAAACTAGAATAGTTTCTTTAGTGATTAATTTTTCTAATTTATCGATATTTACAAAACCAAATTCATCAACATCAATATAGTCAATCTTGAAACCTTCCTTTTCTAGTGCTCTTGCACTATAAAGTACTGGAAAATCTTCAACTTTACTTATTATTATGTGTTTGCCTTTTTTTTGACCTAATGCTAAAGCGATTCCCTTTAAAGCTAGATTACTAGATTCAGTACTACCTGAAGTGAAAATAAATTCTTCAGGTTCTGCTCCAAGTCTATTAGCCAAAGTTTTTCTAGCTTCAGCAAGGGCGTCTTTTGCATCAATTCCCATTGAATAGCCAAATTCTGAAGTTGCTATAGAATAGTTGTCAAAGTAAGAAGGAGTCATAGCTTCTAATACTTTCTCATCAAGTCTTGTAGCTGCAGCATTATCTAAATATATATTTTTTTCCATAATTAACTCTCCATTTCTATATTAGCAAAGTAATATTAGAATTTCTTGCTTCTTGGACGTATGTTCCAACTGCACCATATTCATCAATTAACTCTTCTCTAAGATCAGATCGTTTAAGTCCCATAATATCCATAGTCATTTCACAGGCGATTATTCTGCCTCCAAGTTCCTTAAAATCTGCCATTAATCTTTCTAGACTTGCTACTTTATTTTTTTTCATTCTCATTGTCATTAGAAGTCTGCCCAATCCAAAAAAATTCATCTTTGAAAGAGGTCCTTTTTCTAATGCACCTTTTTTTAGTCGTAATAGTCCCCAAAAGGTAAAGTAAAGTGAAACATCCATACCCATAGACAAGGAACCATTTGACACAATTAAAGCGCTATATAATTTATCCATATCTCCACTTTGAACTATAATTGTAGTTTTATCAGTCATAAAAAAACCTCCTTATTTAAGTATTTTTATTGTCCAAATACCTTCTGATTCTTCGATGCTAAGTACTTTAAGTGTTAAAGCCTTAGCAGCCATAGGTATTTCTTTTTTTGAAGCCTGGTTTGTTCCGGTAATTACAATAGTATCTCCTGATTGGGCCTTTTTAACTGCCTTTCTCACTTCAACCAAAGGAATAGGACAGGTTTCCCCTGTTACATTAACTAGAATTTCTGCCATTAGTATTACCTCCTTTTTTATTATATTATTATTTTATCAGATAAAACCAATTAAAGAAACTAATTCCTAGTAATTTACTAGATTTAACCTTATATAGCATCAATAAGCTTATAATTGAAGTAATATTTTATTTAATATAGTATAATTATAGTTAAATATATTAAGATTTAAATTAATCTATCGCTATAATAAAAGGAGGCAAAATGAATAATACAAAAATAAAAGTAGCTATTGGTTTTGCTACAGGTAGGAAGTCTTTTAAAAAAATTTTAAGATGCTATATTAAAAATTGGCAAGAAAGCGGATTGTTCAGTCGAGATAATCTGGAAATAAATGTTATAGTAGCATATGATGTGAAGTATAAAAATACCAAGTCTAATAATTTTACAAGAACCTCAAAAGACTTAAGGAATCTTGTAGATAATTTTTATTTTATAGGTGAAGATGAAGTTCTAGCTTTAAAAAAAGAATTGATTGAGAAATCAGTATTAAACTCAAAAGAAAGTGAAAATATATTAGGCAAAGGTTATGGGTCATTGAGAAATATAATCTTATTAAAAGCTATAGAAGAGGGGCACGATTCTTTATTATTTCTTGATGATGATGAATTTCCTATTTCAGTAATAAAAAACAAAAAAAATAAACTGTTTTGGAGTGGACAACATGTACTTTCTAGTCATTTATCAAATATACCTAAATGTGATATAACACATGGTTATCATTGTGGTTATGTTTCCCCAATACCTAGTTTAAAATTCAATGAGATTTTAAGTGAAAAAGATTTCAGATTGTTTATTAAAGCGATAAGTAATGATATTGTCACTTGGGATAATATTAAGGCAATAATGGATGATGGTGGAGTCACATATGCAGAAGAGAAGATTTTTAACAAATCTCAAATAGAAGAAGTAAAAGAAAAAAATAAATCAAAATTTATTTCTGGTTCAAATTTATGTATTAATTTGACAAAGCCAGAACGTACTTACCCATTTTATAATCCTCCAGGGGCTAGGGGGGAAGATTCATTTTTAGCTACCTATCTAACTGATAGAAAAGTACATAAATTGCCTATTTATGCTTTCCATGATTGTTTTGATAACTACAATCACCTTCTTAATGGAGTTTTACCTACTAAATTGATTTCTATAAAAGCAGATAATAAAAAGGATGTTGATAGGTTTTATTGTGCTTGTATCGGATGGATTAGATATAAGCCTTTATTGATGTATATAACTAATAATCATGAATATGATAAGATTATCAAGGAGATGAAAGAGGTATTATCACAAACTATTCCTAAAATATGTGAATATTTTAATGATAATAGATTTCATAATATTTTGAAAGAACTTAAGATATATGATTCTAAAGTAGAAGAGCACTATAATAGTTATCTAAATGCAAAAAAATCATGGGAATTGGTAATTTTATATTTTATCAATAATAAAAATGGGATTAAATAGCATGAAAAAACGTTAGAAAAGGTAGGAGAATATTTTGAAATATATTTATGATAATATAAGTAATGAAATGATTGATAAACTTAAGGAAAATAAACTATCTAAAAATGAGGAAAATGAATTAAAATATAAATTTTTGAAAATCAATAAAATGTCTGGGTATAGCTGTTTAAATCATAAAAAAGACTCAGATGAGGATACTTTGAGATTAAGAAAAAGGTTTGTAATAAATAATGTGAAAGTCATTTTTTTATCATTAGTTTTATTTTCCATAATAGTTTTTTCTATATTAGGTTATATTAGTTTTGTAGAGGATGGATTAAATATTTTAGAAAAAGTTTTACTTGCCCTAATGCTTTTTATATTTCATATTATATTAGTAATTGATATTGTTATGATTTTTAATATACAAAGAATTATAGATGAAAATATTTTGAATAAAATAAGAAAATATTAATTTTTGAGTAAATAAATATTATTCAAAGTAAATCTAATATAGAATTTTTTTTAAAAAAGGAGGAATGAAAAATGAAAATATTAGCATTTTTTGGTGGTGCAAGAAAACATCGGAATACAATGTCAATGTTAAATTATTTACTAGATAATCTTGAAGGAGAAAAAGAGATTATAAATTGTTATGATTTATCAGTATCACCTTGTATAGATAGTAGGTATTGTTATAAGCATAGAGCTTGTATTATAAAAGATGGAATGACTGAAATATATAAAAAAATAGATGAAGCAGATATTATAATATTTGCATCTCCAATTTATTTTTTTGGTGTTCCTGGACCGATGAAAGTGATGATAGATAGATTTCAAATGTATTGGGCAGGTATAAAGCGAGGAGATAAACCAGAAAATTATGCAAAATTAGGTGCTTACTTAATGAGTGGTGGAGGACCTTCATTTAAAACACAATTTACTGGTGGGGGACTAGAGTTATCTGAAGCTTTAAAAGTTACAAATACAAAAAAGGTAGGACAAGTACTCATGGATGATGCCGATATTGTAAAAGACTTGGATCAAAGACCTGAGATAAAAGAAAAAATTGATGAATTGGCATTGTTATTAAGTGTTCGAAAATAGTTTTATTGTAATTAGGATATATACCAATTATGGAGGTGATTGACATGCTTAACCGAGACGTAAGAAAAGTGTATTCCTTTTTCCAAGCTAGATGGTATGATTGTTTTAAGGAAATTTGGAATCGATTGGGTGCGCCTGAAGCAGAAAAAAATATTCAAACATTTTTAAAAGAATATGTTAGCGAAGAAAAATCCATTTTAGAGTTGGGGTGCGGTACTGGTAAAAATATGGAGAGTATTCAACGTTTAAACCTTTTGTTTAAAAATTATTTAGGGTTGGATTTTACTACTGACATGCTAAATCAGGCGATAAATAAATTCAAGTCCAATAATAGAGTAACATTTAAACAACAAGATATTTCAAAGCTTGATAACCTTGATGAAAAATATGACATAATCATCAGCACTTGGGTTATGTCTCATATTAACTCGCCATCGGAAGTCATAAATAAAGCTCAAAAACTTTTGAAACAAGATGGCACTTTTTACCTAGTGTTCATGACTAAACCAAAATGGTTTATCAACCTTTGGTTGTGGCCATTTATGCTTCTTTTTAAAGCACGTTATGTTCCAGAAAGTGAAATTCAAAAAGTGCAAAATATTAAGAAGGTCAAACGCTACTCTTTTAACCTTGCAACTTCCATACTCATTAATAAGAACGAATAACTTGAAATTAATTATAGTAATAAGCAGTTTACAGTAGCTTATAATAATGTTAATATTAATATACAAGTAAAGTTGAAAGAAGCTTAGAGGAGTTGGTTAATATGTGGAAATCAATATTACTAGCTATTGCATTGGGAGCTATAATGGGTGGAATATTATATTACTCTTTTTGGTATGTAGCAGCTGAAATATTGCCAGTAGTAATAAAATAAATAACCACTTCTTATATAAAATTAGAAATAAATTGACTAAATAAATACAATATGTTAGTATAAATTCAATTGAATAAGAACTTCAGGGCAGGGTGAAATTCCCTACCGGTGGTAATAGTCCACGAGCCTCAAAAGGGTTGATTTGGTGCAATTCCAAAACCGACAGTAAAGTCTGGATGGGAGAAGTTAAGTTATATATATCTTATATTCTTTAAAGGCATGTTATTGGCTGAAAAGTATATTAGTAAATATATAGATATGGAAAATTTTGCTCTGAAGTTAATCTTCAGAGCTTTTTTATTGGAGGAATTAGCATGGATAATGATAAAAAGTATATGAAAAGAGCAATTCATTTAGCAAAAAAAGGTGTTGGCTTTACTAGTCCCAATCCATTAGTTGGTGCAGTTATAGTTAAAGGAGGTAAAGTTATAGGTGAAGGCTATCACCAAAATTATGGTAGTAATCATGCAGAAGTAGAAGCTATAAATTCTTCTAAAGTATCTGTTAAAGGAGCAACTATTTATGTGAATCTAGAACCTTGTTCACATTATGGGAAAACACCACCCTGTGCAAATAGAATTGTAGCTGAAAAAATTAGTAGAGTTGTTATTGCTACACTTGATCCTAATCCTAAAGTGGCTGGCAAAGGAATTGAAATTCTTAAAAAAAATAATATAGAAGTGGTAGTTGGTGTTTTGGAAAAAGAAGCTAAACAGCTAAACGAAATTTTTATTAAATATATAACTGAAAAAATACCATATGTTTTTCTCAAGTATGCAATGACTATTGATGGGAAAATTGCCTCAAACAAAGGTGATTCAAGATGGATAACAAATGATAAGTCTAGACAACAAGTGCATAAGTTAAGAAACAGGGTTGGAGCAATAATGGTAGGAATAGGGACAATTATTGCTGATGATCCAAGTCTTAACTCTAGAATAAATAAAGGGGTAGGGAAAGATCCAATTAGAATTATCATTGATAGCGAATGTAGAATATCAACAGATGCAAAAGTAATTAAGATAGACTCTTTAGCAAGAACATTAGTTGTAGTTACTAAAAGAGCAAAACCTGAGAGAATAGCTGCAATTGAAGCTACAGGTACAGATATACTTGTGGTAGATCAAAAAAAAGGTAAGGTAGACCTTGTGAAATTGATGAAGCTACTTGGACTAAGAGGAATTGATAGTATATTAATCGAAGGTGGTGGAAAATTAAATTATAGTGCATTAGAAGACAATTTAGTAGATAAAGTATATGCTTACATAGCTCCTAAAATTATTGGGGGAATAAAAGCACCAACACCTGTAGGTGGAACTGGGATTGATTTAATGAGAGACGCAATTGAATTAGTAAATATTAAAAGAAGAGTTTTAGGGGAAGATATACTGATTGAAGGATATGTAAAGAAAAGAGGTGTTAAATGTTTACAGGTTTAATTGAAGAAATAGGCATAATCAAGGAAGTCTTTATAGGTAGAAAATCAGGCAGACTAAAGATTAGTTGCAGTAGGATTCTTAAAGATATAAATATTGGGGATAGTATTAGCGTAAATGGTATTTGTCTGACTGTGACAAGTTTTGATAACTCTACCTTTGAACTTGATTTCATGCCTGAAACAGCTAAAGTAACAAATATATTATTTATGGAAATAGGAAGTAAAGTTAATCTAGAAAGAGCTTTGATGGTGGGAGATAGACTTGGAGGACATATAGTTTCTGGTCATGTTGACGGTATTGGAACAATTGTTTCTTTTAAGGAAGTTGAGAATGCTACTAAAGTTAAAATCAAAGCTGATAGAACACTTATGAAATATATAATAAAAAAAGGTTCTATAGCCATCGATGGAGCAAGTCTTACGGTAGGAGAGGTAGGTAGGGATAGTTTTATAGTGTCAATCATACCTCTGACAAAAAAAGAAACCACTTTAACTGATGAGAAAGTTGGAGAGATTGTTAATATTGAATGTGATTCTATGGGGAAATACATTGAAAGACTAATGGAGTTTAAAGAAAAAGACAATGGTCCTATAAATATGGCATTTTTAAATAAGAATGGATTTGAGTAAGAAAGGTGATTTAAAGTGAAATTTAATACTATTAATGAAGCAATTGCAGATGTGAAACATGGAAAGATGATTATAGTCGTTGATGACGAAGATAGAGAAAATGAAGGAGATCTTCTTATGGCCGCTGAAAAAGTGTCACAAGAAAGTATAAATTTTATGGCTAAGCATGGAAGAGGATTAATATGTGTTCCTATGATGAAAGAAAGATTGGAAAAACTAAATATTCACCCTATGATAAGCTTGAATACTGATCCTAAAGAAACTGCATTTACGGTTTCTGTAGATTCTATAAATTGTACAACAGGAATTTCAGCTAAAGAAAGAGCTCAAACAGTTTTAGATTTATTAAGTCAAGATAAAAAAGGAGAAGATTTTACAAGACCAGGGCATATATTTCCTTTAGGTGCAAAAGATGGTGGGGTATTGAAAAGAGCTGGTCATACTGAAGCTGCAGTTGATATAGCTAAGATTGCCGGACTCTATCCAGCTGGAGTAATATGCGAGATTATGAATGATGATGGAACTATGGCTAGAGTACCAGAATTAATGGAATATGCAAAAAAGCATAAATTGAAAATCATAACAATTGAAGATTTAATTGCTTATAGAAGAAAAAATGAGACATTGATAGAAAAAGTCGCTGAAGCAAATATGCCGACAAGATATGGCGATTTTAAAATAGCTGGATATATAGATAAAGTGAATGGAGAACATCATGTAGCTCTTGTAATGGGTGAAATCGGTGAAGATGATAATGTTTTAGTGAGAGTACATTCAGAGTGTTTAACAGGTGATGCTTTTGGTTCTTTAAGATGTGATTGTGGACAGCAATATGATGATGCTATGAAAAAAATTGCTCAAGAAGGTAAAGGGGTTTTGCTTTATATGAGGCAAGAGGGTAGAGGTATAGGTTTAATAAATAAAATTAAAGCTTATGAATTACAAGACCAAGGTTATGATACGGTAGAAGCAAATATTAAGTTAGGATTTCCAGAGGATTTACGTGAATATGGTATTGGGGCACAAATACTTTACGACTTAGGTATAAGAAAGGTAAGACTTATGACTAACAATCCTAAAAAAATTACGGGACTTAACGGTTATGGATTAGAAATTGTAGAAAGAGTACCAATTCAAATGAATCATAATGAAAAAAATAAGTATTATTTAGATACTAAAAAGGTCAAAATGGGTCATATATTAGATTAAATTAATTAGGAGGAGAAAGAATGAAGACTTATAATGGGAATTTAATATCAGTTAAAGGGAAGTATGGGATTGTAATTAGTAGGTTTAACGAATTTATTGGAAGCAAATTACTAGGAGGAGCTATAGATGCATTAGAAAGACACGGAGTTGATAATTCTGAAATTGATATAGCATGGGTGCCTGGAGCTTTTGAAATACCTCTTATAGCAAAAAAAATGGCTAAGACAGGTCGTTATGACAGTGTTATATGTTTAGGTGCAGTTATTAGAGGTTCTACACCTCATTTTGATATAGTTGCAAATGAAGTATCGAAGGGTATTGCTCAGGTTGGCTTAGAAACTGAAACTCCAATAATATTTGGTGTGTTAACAACTGACAATATTGAACAAGCTATTGAAAGAGCAGGTACAAAAGCAGGTAATAAAGGTTTTGAAGCTGGAGTTACAGCAATTGAAATGGTTAATCTTTTAAAGGAGATTTAATTTAATTTTCAGAGGTTCTAGTAATCAAAGAATAATTGATATTAAAAAAAAATTTGATAAGTAAAAAAATAATTGAATGGAGAGTTTTATGAAAGAAAAATTTATTGCATCATATAGTGGAGGTAAAGATAGCATACTTGCCTTGCATAGAATGATTGAAGAGGGTTTTGAACCCATAGCTCTAATAACGACATTTGATAGTTCAAAAGAAAAAAACTGGTTTCATGGTCTAAATAGACAAGTTATAGAAAAAGCATCAAAGTCATTGGGAATCCCAATTTGGATAGTTGAAACAGATGGAGCAGATTATGGCAGTAATTTTGAAGAAGCCTTAACAGAAGGGAAGGCATTAGGAGCAAAATTTTGTGTTTTTGGTGATATTTTTGTTGAGGAGCACTATAGTTGGTGCAATGATAGGTGTGTGAAAGCTGGAATTGAATCAAAGTTTCCTTTGTTTGGAGAAGATTCGAAAAAAATTATTAATGAGTTTTTGAATTTAGGATTTATAGCTAATATAACTGTAGTAGATTTACAAAAACTTAAGGAATCATATTTAGGCAGAATTTTAAGTAGTGAGTTATTAATAGAATTTAGTAAATTTGACATTGATATTTGTGGCGAGTATGGTGAATATCATACTTTTGTATCAGATGGTCCTTTATTTAAATTTCCTGTGGCTTTTGAATGTGGGGAAATAGAGGTAAGTGAAGAGGGCTATGCACAACTACAAATATTAGGTTAAAATAGAAAAACACTAGGCTTTAAATAAGTCCTAGTGTTTTTTATTTAAATCATATCGAGAAAATATTTATGAACACTTAAATCATTTGTTAGTTCAGGATGAAATGAGGTTACCAGCATATTATTTTGTCTTGCTGCAACTATATTATCATCAACTATTGCAAGAATTTCACCTTCATTACCAATATTAATGATGTAGGGTGCTCTAATGAATACCATTGGGATTTCTCCAATGTGTTTGAAGTCATGAATTACTTGAAAACTACCTAACTGACGTCCATAAGCATTTCTTTTAATAGAAATATCCATGGTTGCCAAGTGTGAGTCATTAATATCTTTAGCAAGAAGTATCAGTCCTGCACAAGTACCAAAAACTGGCAAACCAACATTAATTAATTTCTTAAGAGAATCGAACATATCCAATTCTCTTAAAAGTTTTCCCATAACAGTACTTTCTCCACCTGGAAGAATTATTCCATCTAGTTCAATATTTTCCAAGTGGGCTTTTTGTCTGATCTCAATTACTTCTACATTAAGAGCTCTTAGCATAGAAGCATGCTCTGCAAAAGCGCCTTGAATAGCCAATACACCTATTTTCTTACTCATTATTCACCTCTTAAGGCCATTAGTACTTCTATTTCTTGTTCATTTATTCCAACCATAGCTTCACCTAAGTCTTCTGATAATTCAGCTAATAACTTGGCATCATTAAAATTGCTTACTGCTTTTACAATTGCTTGTGCCCTTCTCTTTGGGTCACCTGATTTAAATATACCAGACCCTACAAATACTCCTTCAGCTCCTAGTTGCATCATTAGTGCTGCATCAGCAGGAGTGGCGATACCACCAGCTGCAAAGTTTACAACAGGTAATTTACCATTTTGGTGTACGTACTTTACTAAATCATAAGGAACTTGAAGTTCTTTAGCAGCTTGAAAAAGTTCATCTTTTCTTAAATTTTGTAATTTTCTTATTTGTTGATTAATCATTCTCATATGACGTACTGCTTGAACAACATCACCAGTTCCTGGTTCACCTTTAGTTCTAATCATTGAAGCACCTTCAGAAATTCTTCTTAAGGCTTCTCCTAAATCTTTTGCTCCGCATACGAAGGGTACTTGAAACTGAGTTTTATCAATGTGGAATGTGTCATCTGCTGGAGACAATACTTCACTTTCGTCAATATAGTCAATTTCAATAGCTTCAAGAATTTGGGCTTCAGTAAAATGTCCTATACGAACTTTTGCCATAACTGGTATAGTTACCTCTTCTTGAATGCTCTTAATCATTTTAGGATCGCTCATTCTAGAAACACCACCAGCAGTTCTAATATCAGCAGGTATACGTTCTAGTGCCATAACTGCACAGGCTCCTGCTTCTTGGGCAATTTTAGCTTGTTCTGGTGTGGTTACATCCATAATTACGCCACCTTTTAACATCTGTGCAAGATTTTTGTTTAGTTCATATCTTTCATTCATTTTTTTTCACTCCTATAAATTTATTGACTTTTAGTTATTACTTCTTTAGTATAAAAGTTAACTGAACACAATAAAAGTATCAAATTATACAATTATGATGGTATCAGATTTGGAGGTAATATTTTGGAAATGTTAACTTTTTCTATGGATGTTAAGGGAAAAACACCCTTATATCGACAACTGTATAAATATATTAAAACTGAAATACGAGCAAGTAATATTGTTTGTAATACTAAATTACCTTCAAAACGAAAACTAGCTAGGCATTTAAATATTAGCCAAAATACAATTCAAGCAGCTTATGATCAACTTATTGAGGAAGGATATATTACTCCTATTGCAAAAAAAGGATTTTTTGTTAATGGGTTAGATAATATTTTGAGTTTAGATTTAAAACAAGTAGAAAATTTAAAGAATATTGATGTAAATGCTAAAAAAATATTATATGATTTTTCTTATCATGGAGTAGATCATGATTCTTTTCCTTTTAGTATTTGGCGTAAGTTGACTAAGGAAACTATTAACGAATATGATAAGAATATTTTAATAACAAGTTCTTCTCAAGGAAGCAGTTTGTTACGATTAAGCTTGGCAAAATACTTACGTCAATCAAGAGGAGTTGATTGTACTGCTGAACAAATAGTTATAAGTTCAGGTACTGAAAGTCTTTATCAAATACTAATTCAATTACTTGGACAGGAATATGTATATGGTATTGAAAATCCTGGTTATGAAAAATTAAACCTGCTTTTTAAATGTAATAATACAAAGTTTAAATCTATAAATATTGATATGAAGGGTATGAAAATTGAAGATATTGAAAAAAGTAGAGCAGATATTTTGTGTATTACCCCTGCACATCAATTTCCATTAGGTGGAATAATGCCGATTAATAGAAGGATTAAAATTTTGAATTGGGCCTATAAGAAAATTAATCGATATATTATAGAGGATGATTATGATAGTGAATTTAAATATAGTGGCAAGCCTATTCCTGCTTTATGTGGTTTGGATACAAATGGCAAGGTGATTTATATAGGTTCACTTTCTAAGTCTCTTTCACCATCTATTAGAGTAAGTTATATGGTTTTACCAGATTTATTATTAAAAAAATATAGAGAAAGACTTTCTTTTATAGTTTGTCCAGTTCCAACAATTGAACAGAAGGTATTACAAAGATTTATTGAAGAAGGTCATTTCGATAGACATATTAATAGAATGAGAAATATTTATAAGCGAAAAAGAGAAATATTAATTGGGGAACTAGCTGTTCTGAAAAATGAAATTGAAATTATAGGTGCTGATGCTGGTTTACATCTTTTGTTAAGGATTAGGAATGGTATGAGTGAAGATAAATTGGTTAAAGTAGCTAATGACATTGGGGTAGCTGTTTATGGAATATCTAATTATTATTATGATAAGTCTTCTGTAGGAAAAATACCTACAGTATTACTCGGCTATGCAAGTATTCCTGAGGAAGATATAAGAATAGCTGTTAAGGAACTTATTAAAGTTTGGTTTAACAAAGTTTAATAAATTAATAAATAAGTATGTGTTGGTTTTTTGTCTTGAATATAATATAATATAATTAAATAAATGTATATATTAATTAACAATTAAGAAAATATTTTTAAAAGAATTTTATTATATATTAAAAAAATAAAAGTGAGGTATATTATGAGTAAAATTAAATTATTATTAACACCTTTACTTATACTTCTAGTTTTTCTTGTTGGGTCAAGTTTAGCTATAGGTTCAGTAAAAGCTGCTGATCCGTTTATAGCCTATGCTTGGAATGCTTATAGAAGCACAACTAGTATACCAGAAGGAGCAATAAAATTAGAGATACCTGATGGTGATATAAATCTTTTATTAGCGGAATCTAAATTTTTCATGAGTGGTGGAGATTTTGTTGGGCCAACTCTTTATATGGTAAGTTATCCAGAAGATGGTTCGTCAAATCTTTATACCATAGATACAGCTACTGGACTATATACTTTAGTTGGAAAAACCAATTCAGAGTTACAAGGATTCACCTATGATGTAAGTAATGGAATTGCTTATGGGAATTCACTTACAGATCTATATTCTATTGATTTGACTACAGGTAATAGTACCTTGATTGGTCCAATAAATAATAATTCTATCATAGGTATAGCTTGTGATGCAGATGGTAATTTATATGGAATTGATATTAATGATAATAATCTCTACTCCATAAATAAGTTAACAGGAGCAGGAACAATTATTGGTAATTTGGAGATGGACATAATTTATGCACAAGATATTGGTTTTAACAGAGAAACTGGAAAACTATATGGGACTTTATATACCAATACTGGTGGATTGTATGAAATAGATGTGAATACTGGAACAGCAACATTGTTAAATTATGTCAGTGCAGAATTAGATGCTTTTGCAATACCTTATAATTTATCTAAAATTACAATACCAGCTCCAACAAATATTTCTGTAACTGGAATTACTTTAAATACAAATAACTTATCATTTAATAATGTAGGTATTAGCTATCAACTAATAGGGGAAATAACTCCCACTAATGCGACAATAAAGGATATAATTTGGACTTCAACAAATGAAAAGGTGGCAAAGGTATCAGATACAGGATTAGTAATACCTTTAATTGGAGGAACAACAGCTATAAGAGCAACTACCTTAGATGGACAATTTGTTGCTGAAACTACAATAACTGTCAGAGGAGTTTTACCACAAACAGGCTTAATGACATCAGCTTTTCTATTATCACTTTTATTGATTGGAACTGGAGCTACTTTAGTAACTGTAATTGTTAAAAGGAATAAATAAATTTTTTAAAAAGGCACGATTTTAAAAGATCGTGCCTTTTTCTATGCCAGTTTGTAAAGTAGTGATAAAAAGTATTATAATTAATATATAATATGGAGGAATATATATGAAGGAAAACATTCTAGGTTTATTAAAGTATAGATTAAAACCAGCAATGGGATGCACAGAACCGATAGCTATAGCACTAGCTGGAGCATATGCTATGAAGAATTCTAATAAAAGAGATTTTGATAAAATTGAAAAGATTGAATTGAAAGCTAGTATTAATATTATTAAAAATGCCATGGGTGTTATGTTACCTTCAGTAAATGAAGCTGGAATAGATTTAGCCTTAACTCTTGGAGTTTTATCATATGAAAATTATGATAAAAAGCTTGAAGTTTTAAATGATGTAGATGAAAATATGATAAAAAAAGCTAAAGAAATTATTAAAGCTGATAAAGTTAAAGTAGACTTAGCAAATACTGATAAAAAATTATATATAGAAGTTATTTTAACAACAGATAGAGAAAAAATAAAAGTGATTATTGAAGATAAGCATACAAATATTACACTAATTGATGTTAATGGAAAAATTATTCATAAAAAACAAATTGATAATCTCAAGGTAGACGATAATTCGAATGATGTGGATAATTTAAATATTGTTGATATTTTGGAATTTATAGACACTGTAAGTATAAATGATTTAAAAATTATAGAAGATACTATTGATTTAAATAAAAGGATATCTAATGAAGGATTAAATAATGTGTATGGATTAGAGGTAGGAAGAAATATAATTAATAATATTCATAAAGGTTATTATCATGAAGATATACAAAAAGTTGCAAGTTATATAACTGCTGCAGGTACAGATGCAAGAATGGGTGGAGCAAAAATGCCTGTCATGAGTAATTCTGGTAGTGGAAATCAAGGAATTGTTGCAACTCTACCAATAGTTGCTGTTGGAGAAAAATTAGGACTTGATAATGAAACAATAATAAGAGGAGTAGGTTTAAGTCATTTAGTTACAATATATATTAAAATGAAATTTGGAGTCTTATCTGGACTGTGTGGTGCTGTCGTTGCAGGTATTGGCGCAAGTTGTGGCATAGTATATATAATGGATGGTAAAAGAGAAAATATAGAAATGGCAATTAATAACATGATTGGAAATATAACGGGTATGATTTGTGATGGCGCAAAACCAGGTTGTGCCCTTAAGGTCGCACAAGTAGCGAGTACAGCAGTTGATTCTGCTTTGCTAAGTCTTGCAGGACAAGGAGTTGGTCCTTTAGATGGTATTGTTACTGGTGATTATGTTAAAACAATTAACAACTTTAATAGACTGTCTCAAGAAGCCTCTGGAATATTAGATGATATAATTCTTGATTCAATGTTGAACAAATAGAAAATTAATAGATTGAGGAGGTTTTTATTTTGAAAAACAAAGTAATCCCTATATTATTAATATTAATAGGATTGGTGATAGTTGTTGGATGTACTGATAAAAATAATATTGCTACTGAAGAAATTATTGATCAATTTAATATAAATGATTTTAAAACTGGAATTTTAGATAATTATGAAAATGAAAGTGATTTAAGTTTAGAAAGTCGTTATGGAATTGGTTATATGTATGCTGAGTTTTTTTCAACAGAGGAAAGCGGAACATTAAAAAATGGAGTACTACAAGTAGCAGGTAGAGCTTTCGACCCGGCTGACTTTGGTGATGATACATTACCGAATGGAAGAATATATTCTAATACTATTACAAAATCAGGATCTATGAACTTAGAGTTATCAAATGGAAGTGTGGTTGAAGATTTTTACCTAAGATATTTTGATCCACTTAATATTCCTGAAAGTTTATATGAATATAATAGTATAGATGAAAATAAAGCTAGCATTAAATTTGTAAGCACTTTTATGAATAAAGGAAATGAAAATGGCAAGCCGATTTTCATACATGAATATAAATATTACTATTTTGAAGGTAATAAAATTAATAATAGGATAAGTCATGGAGAATTAAAAACAATTAAGATTAAAAGTTATGTTGATATATCAACTGAAATGGATTCTTTTATCAAATCAGAATTTGGAAGAAGATTTATGGTAGCAGATACTTTTAATCAGACCTTGGGTAATGATTTTCTAAAAGGAATATTTTTAGTAGAAGAGTTTATAGTTGATTTCAATTAAAAGGTGCACTTCTTAGAAGTGCACCTTTTTCTATTTTCTATAAGCTATCGCCAAAATCTTCTTTAAATTTTGCTACAAGTTTATTTTGCCAATCACCTTTTGCAGCCAGTTTACCAAAAAAGAAACGTAGTAGTTTTGGTTCTTCGACAAATTCCAAACCACCAATTAATTTCCTGTTTTCATATAACCAACGAAGACGATCAACAGCATAATCAATCTGGGACATTGTAAATACTCTTCTTGGAAGAGCAAGTCTTAGTAGTTCCATATTTGCATAGTGATCACTACCATCAGAGTTTCTATCTTCAGAAACTGTTCCTCTTTCCATTCCTCTAATACCACTGGCAATATACATAGCAGAAGCTAAAGCACCAGCTGGATATTCACCTTGGGGAACATGATCAAGGAAAGCCATAGCGTCAATGTGACAACCTAATCCACCTGCAGGAGTTACAACTGGCACATTAGCTTCAACTAATTTTTCTACCATATATTGGGTAAATAAAGGACCTTGACTAATCATATCCTCATCCATTGTTTCTTCAAGACCAATAGTCATAGCTTCAATTTCTCTAACACTCATTCCTCCATAAGTAAGAAATCCTTCATAAAGAGTAATAAGTTCTCTCATTTTCATATAAGTTTCTCTACTATTTGTGATTATTCCACCACCTCTAGCATGACCTAATTTCCTGGCAGAAAAGTAAATTATATCACAAATACTTGAAATTTCTTTGTTAATTTCTCGTATACTTTTATCTTTATATTCAGCTTCTCTTGTTTTAATAAAATACAAGTTATCAGCTAGTAAAGACGAATCCATTACTAACATTATGCCATGTTTATCACAAACTTTTCTTACATCTTTCATATTCTTTAAGGAAATAGGTTGGCCACCGATTAAATTTGTGCCAGCTTCAAGTCTAACAAAAGCTATTTTATCAGCACCGTTTTTTTCGATAAGATCTTCTAATAAGCCTATATCCATATTACCTTTAAATGGTAAATCACTTGTTATATTAAGTCCATCACTTGTTATTATTTCTTCAACACTGCCACCATTAAGTTGTATATGAGCTTTAGTTGTAGTGAAGTGATAATTCATAGGAACAATTTGTCCTTCTTTAACAAATACTTTTGAGAGAATACTTTCACAAGCTCTCCCTTGGTGAGCAGGTAGAAAATATTCCATATTAAAAAGTTCTTTAACTTTATTTTCTAATTTAGTATATGTGGATGAACCTGCATAACTATCATCTGCTTCAAGCATTGATGCTACTTGTTTGTCACTCATAGCATTTACTCCACTATCTGTTAACATATCTAGGTATACGTCTTTGTTTAATAATAAGAAAGTGTTATTCCCGGCTTTCTTAATATGTTGAAGTCTCTCTTCTACAGTAGGCAGATTTAGTTTTTGTACTACTCTTACTTTGTGCATTTCTAATGGAACGGTTTTACCATAGAAAAATTTTACTTTGGCCATTTAAACAACTCCTATTCATTTATTTTTAATTTTATAGAATACATATATGATTGTATAATTAAACAATAAATATTTCAATGAAAGAGAGATTTTTAAAGGTAGTTTAGTATAATTTATTTAAATTGTTTTAAATTATCTAATTATATGATATAATTTATTTATAAGGAATGTAATTTTAAATCAGTATCTCCATTTATTAGAGAATCATGAATTTAAAAAACAAGTCCCAAATATAATGGAGGTAAAGATGAGCGATAAAACATTAGTTTGTTCAGATTGCGGAGCTGAATTTGTTTTCACTGAAGGCGAGCAAGAATTCTACGCTGAAAAAGGTTTTACAAATGAACCTAAAAGATGTCCAGAGTGCAGAAGACAAAAGAAACAACAAAGAAGAACAAGTTACGACGATTAATTAAAAAAAGTGCCTATGGCACTTTTTTTTTGTATATGTTATTATTACCAATGTAAGTATTAATATATTTTTTAGTAATGCACGGGAAAACAGTTAAAATCTGTTGCAGCCTCCGCTACTGTAATCACTGATCAGTTTAAATTATGTCACTGTCGCAAGATGGGAAGACCGATGACTGAGTTTTAGGTGTAAGCCAGGAGACCGATTATTAAAAAACACGGTTTTATATTTCGGAAGGAGGTATATCCCTATGGCAAAAGTGTATCATTTAAGGCTGTAGACCCTCTTTTTCTTTAATAGGAAAAGAGGATTTTTTAATTTAGGAGGAAAATAATAAAAATGAATAAAATATTTAAAAAAGCAACAAAAGCAACCTTAATATTAATAATATTAATATTATCTCTATTAGCCTTGACAGGTTGTAATGAAAAGCCTGCTACTAGCAATAACATAAGCTATCCTATGACTATAGTAGATAGCTCAGGTGCAAGTGTAGTGATTGAAAAAGAACCGGATAAAATAGTTTCTTTATCTCCAGTTACAACAGAAATTGTTGTGGCAGTTGGTGGGGAGGATAAACTAGTGGGGAGAACATCCTATTGTGATTATCCTGCTAGTGTAGAAAAAATAGAGGTAATTGGTGATTTAATAACAGTTAATTTAGAAAAAATATTAGAACTTTCACCTGATTTAGTAATCGGCTCTGCTTTCCTTGATGAAAGTATAAGAGAACAACTTGATAACGCAGGTGTTAAGGTAGTGACTATTTATACTGATGATAGCTTTGAGGGAACTTATAAAGATATTAAAAGTATAGGTAACATCATAAACCATTCTGATACAGCAAATAAAGTTGTTTTAGGAATGCAAGATAAAGTTGAAACTATTAAAAATAAAGTTGCAAAAGCAAAAACAAAACCTAGTGTTTATTTAACTGTAGGTTTTGGAGCAGGTGGAGAATTTACTGCTACCGGGGATACTTTTATTCATCAAATGATCGAAATGGCTGGAGGAGAAAACATTGCTAGTGATGGTAAACAATGGAGTTTTTCTCTAGAAAAAATTGTTGAGAGAAATCCTGATATATTAATTTATTCTAAAGTGTTAGATGAAAATGAACTTATTAACACTGTTGGGTATAAAGACTTAGATTCTGTTAAAAATGGCAAGGTATTTTCTATTGAAAGCAATTTAATAGAAAGAACAGGACCAAGATTAGCTGAAGGATTAGAAGAATTAGTTAAAATTATTCATCCAGAGCTATAAATAAGGAGATTAAATGGAAGAAGGCAAAAGAAAAGGGCGAAAATTAACTATAATTGGATTCTTGCTTTTAAGTATATCAATAGCAATTGGAATATCACTTGGTGGTGCAGATATGTCAATTATTGAGTCATTAAAAGCACTATTTTTACAAGGGGATACCAGTCAAGAAAAAATAATATGGGTTATAAGATTACCAAGAATAGTGACTGCTTTAGTAACTGGTGGTGGACTTGCAATAGTAGGAGCAGTTTTCCAAGGATTATTTAGAAATCCCATGGCTGATCCTTTTGTTCTAGGTATATCTTCAGGTGCAGCACTAGGTGCTACTATAGCAATAATTCTAGGAGTTAGCATACCTATAATTGGGTTTACTGGTATATCAATATTTGCCTTTGGAGGAGCATTATTAACAATGGCATCAATTTTTATAATTGCCAGAGCTAGAGGTAGTCTTGATAGTAATACTCTATTGCTTAGTGGTGTTGCTCTTAATTTTTTTGCATCTTCCATAATTTATTTATTTATGTTTTTAAGGTATGATAAAATGAAACAAATTATCATGTGGACATTTGGTAGTTTCTCAACTTCTAGTTGGGAAAAACTTAATATAATCATACCGATAGTAACTATTGGTATGATTATATTAAGATTATTTGCAAGAGATTTAAATGGAATAATGACTGGAGAAACTCAAGCAAAGAGTTTTGGTGTTGATGTTAACACTTCAAGAAACACTATAATTTTAGTCAGTACGTTTATGATTGGAGTACTAGTTGCAAGTAGTGGAATTATAGGTTTTGTAGGCTTGATGATTCCTCATCTATTAAGACTTGTTGTAGGTGCAGATTTTAAAAAATTATTACCATTGTCTTTTTTATACGGAAGTGTATTTTTGCTTATCTGTGATACTATCTCTAGGGTTGTTGTCAAACCTTCAGAGTTGCCAATTGGAGCAATAACAGCCTTTTTCGGAGCTCCTTTCTTTATTTTTCTTCTGATTAGAAAGAAAAGAGATGAAAATTATGTCTAATATTATGAAAATACAAAATTTAACAATTGATTACAATGGAATAGTAGCAATAGATAATATGAGCTTCAAATTGGAAAAGGGAAAGTTCTATAGTATTATAGGGCCAAATGGAGCAGGCAAATCAACACTATTAAAGGCTATTACTAAAAACCTTCATAATACTAAGGATAGTATTTTTATTGAAGGAATTGATTTAAAAGATTTTAAAATAAAAGATTTAGCTAAAAAAATATCAATGGTCCCACAAGAAACAAGTATAGATTTTGATCTTTTAGGAGAAGAAATTGTTTTAATGGGAAGAATACCTCATTTAAAAAGACTTGAAAAAGAAGGCTCCAAGGATATGGAAATCGTTAAAAATTCTATGATAAAAACCAATACATATCATTTGAAAAATAGAAGTGTTACTAAAATGAGTGGTGGTGAAAAACAAAGAATTATTGTAGCAAGAGCTTTAGCTCAAGAAGCAGGTATAATGTTACTTGATGAACCAGTATCCCAACTTGATCTACATAATCAAATAGAGATAATGAATATTGTTAGAGAATTAGTTGATAAGGAAGGCTTAACTGCTCTTTGTGTTCTTCATGATATTAATCTTGCAGTAAATTATAGTGATGAAATTATTATTATGAAAGAGGGTAAGTTGGTATCTAGTGGATTACCCAAAGAAATAATTAAACAAAATATTTTAGAAGATACATATGGAATTAAAGTTGAAATAATAGATAATCCAGTAACCAAAAAACCATTTATAATACATGTGAATATATAGGAGCTAAAATGGATTACAAAGAATTAATCAAAAATATAAAGGGCTGTGATAGCTCTACAAAAAATCAAGCCAGTAAATATATTGACTCTTTACTTAAACCTTTAGGTAGTCTAGGAGTTTTAGAAGAGACAGCTATTAAAATGGCTAGTATTAGTGGTAAAATTAATAATTCATATGATAAAAAAGTCATATTGATATTTGCTAGTGATAATGGTGTCGTAGTAGAAGGTATAACTAGTGCTCCTAAGGAAGTAACAGCTATACAAGTAGCAAATTTCCTTAAAGGTGTCGGTGGCATTAGTGTTTTAGCAAAGTCTGCTGGCGCTGATATTAGAGTTATAGATGTGGGTGTTGCTGCTAATTTAAACCTTGAAGGATTATATAACCAAAAAATTCGAAAGGGAACAAGAAATTTAGCTATTGAAGATTCCATGACTCTTGAAGAGGCAGAATTATCAATACAAAAGGGAATAGACATGGCTTTCGAAGCTGTTAAGAGTGGGTATCAAATTGTTGGTACAGGAGAAATGGGCATTGGTAATAGTACAACCAGTAGTCTTTTGTTAACTGCCTTAACAAAAGCACCTTTAAATAATACTGTAGGATTTGGAGCTGGTTTAAGCGAAAAAATGTTAGAACATAAGAAAAAAATTATTTTACAAGCTTTAAACAGATATGAAGACTATACACAAGACCCTATCAAACTTTTAGTCAGATATGGTGGTTTTGATATTGGTGCAATGATTGGGGTATATTTAGGTTGTGCTTATTTACAAATACCTGTTGTTATAGATGGTTTTATTTCAGGAATAAGTGCCCTTATGGCCTATAAATTAAACCCTACGGTTAAAGACTATATGTTTTTAAGTCATAAGTCTGTGGAACCTGGCTTTAAGCTAATAGAAGAAATATTAGAAATGGAAGCGCCACTTAATATGAAGATGAGACTTGGTGAAGGAACAGGATGTACCTTAATGTTTAAGATGATTGATAGTTCAATGGCTATGATAAATCATATGGGACAACTTGAAAATAATGATATAGATAAGAGTATACTAGTCGATATAAGAGGGGATTTGGTTTAAATAAATAAAATAATACTTATAACAGGTGGGGCTAGAAGTGGTAAAAGCACGTTAGCTGAAAAAATGGCTCAAAAAACTAATAAAAAAGTTACATATATTGCTACATCTTTACCTATTGATGAAGAGATGAAAGAACGAATAAAAAAACATCAAGTAACACGTCCAAAAGATTGGGGTTTAATAGAGGGATATAAGGACTTTGATTTTTCATCAATAATAAGTGCTGAGACTATATTATTAGATTGCATCACAATTATGGTAACAAATATCATCTTTGATGAATTGAAAGATTGGGATAACTTTGATCAATTAACTGCTAAAAATATAGAGTTTGCAGGGCAAATTGAAGAAATAGTTTTAGCTGAGATTAGATGTTTAATTAATAAGTTAAGATCTAGGATTGGAGTATGCTTCTTAGTAACCAATGAAATTGGCCTTGGTCTAGTACCTGAATCATTTAGTAATAGAATATTTAGGGATATACTAGGTCAAGTTAATAAATTGATAGCAACTGAAGCTGATGAAGTACATTTTTGCATTTCTGGAATAGACATGAAAATCAAGGGCTAAATTAAGGAGAATAATATGAAATGGATTCGGTCACAGATTGAGAATTTATTAATTGCAATTGGCTTTTTAACTAAATTACCAATACCAAAATCATTAAAATTTAGTGAAAAAAAGATGGGGGCAGGACTTGTTTATGCTCCATTTATAGGGTTATTAATTGGAACATTTCTAGTAGTGGTTAATTTAATTTCAAAAGGATACTTTCCTTCATATATAGTTAGTACTATAGTATTGGTTAGCTATATATATCTAACTGGAGGACTACACATTGATGGTTTAGGAGATTTGGGTGATGGTATATTTTCTGGGAAAAAAGGGTTAGCTTTTTATAATATTATGAAAGATAGTAGACTTGGTACAGGAGGGTTTTTAACTGTATTATTTGTCTTATTTTTTGATTATTTATTGTTAATTAATAATTTAAATTGGAAAGTATTATTGTTTTTTCCTGTAGCTGGTAGACTAGGTATGTTACTTGGAAGTGTTATAGGAAATTATCCAGATAATTATGAAGGTCTTGGGAAAATATTTATTCAAGAAAGAACTTGGAAAAACAGTTGGATAGTACTATTATTAACATTAATAATTTTTGTTATATTCTTTTCTTGGAAAGGCTTTTTAATATATTTAATTTTAGCATTATTTACTTATGTCTTAATTAAAAGATGGCATAAGAATCTTTATGGAATAACTGGAGATATGCTTGGAGCTATAGTGGAATATAATCAGTTAACTTATCTATTTATGGCTTATTTATTGTTTAAATAACTAAATGCTTATATAATTGAATTAATAGTATTTTTATTTAAAGGAGGAATTAAGATGGATGAGTTTAGTTTATCCTTCCCTGGAGGGAAAAAAATTGAGATTGACTATGGTAATCATAAATTACTGACTGATCAAAAAATAGAAGATGGTGGAGAAGATGCGGGTATGTCTCCTTTTGATCTATTTCTTGCTTCCATCATTGCTTGTAGTGGAAGTGTTACTCTTGGATTTTTAAGGAAAAGGAATATAAGCACTGATAGCCTAAAGCTAAGAATGTTTCCTGATTATGATGAAGTAGAGAATAGAGTGAATAAAGTCAGAATTGAAGTTGATGTACCAGATGATTTTCCAGAAAAGTATTTAAAAGCCTTGGGAAAAGTATTAGATACCTGTACTGTAAAAAAACATTTAGCAAAACCACCAGAGTTTGAATTAATAATTAATAAATAAAAAAAATAATTATTATATATGGTATTTTATAAATAGATATGTTAAAATACAAGCGTATAGAAAATACAATTTAATATTAGAGTTAATTTAAATTCGTTGAACAAAGGTAAGTATTTGTTATTAAACGACAATAGAGAGCTGATGATGGTGTAAATTCGGTGTTAGTAATAATGAAGAATGGATTTGTGAGAAGCTGGTGGAAAATGGAAACATAAGTATATCTAGCCGTTAGTCCACGTTATAGGGTAGAGGTATGATAGTACCTTGTAAAGGAATTATGAAAATAATTTAAAATTGGGTGGTACCACGAGTCAATCGTCCCTTGGATGATTGACTCTTTTTGTATTTGAAAGGATGTTTAAGATGAATGAAAAGAAATATTATCCTTCTTTAGAAGATGGGAAAAAATATTTAGAACACTATAACTATTTACCAATAACAACTAAAATGCTATATGATTCCAGCACCTTAGTTAATGTATTTCTTTCTTTGAAAGATGCACATAAGAATGCTCTTTTTTTAGAAAGTGTTGAAAATGGTGATAAGTGGGGAAGGTATTCATTCATAGCCTTTGATCCAATAGAAACACTAGAGGTTAAAGATTCAAAGATTACCCATAGATTTGATAAAGAAACAAAAGAAATAACTGGCATTAATCCATTAGATTATATAGATAACTTATTGTTAATAAATAATAGTCCTAAAATTGATGGTTGTCCAAAGTTATCAGGAGGATATATTGGTTATTTCAGTTATGATACAGTTAGATATGTAGAAAATAAATTAACAAATATACCAGATGATGATTTACAAATACCTGATATATTACTGTTTAAATGTACTGAGATTATAGCTTTTGACCATTTAACACATGAACTTAGTGTGACAATAAATATTAATACATCTGGTGATTATGAAAAGAACTATTATGAAGGAACTAAAAAAGCTGAAAAAATCTTGGATGAAATTACACGGTTTTCATATCTAAATAGAGGAGAGAAAAATGTTGTTAAACCTCTAGTAAAGAGTAATATTACAAAAGAAGAATATATAGATAATGTTATTAAAGCTAAAAAAAGAATAGTAGAAGGAGATATATTCCAAGTAGTGTTATCAAATAGATTTGAAGTGGAAAATCCACCTGAGGCCTTCAATATATATAGAATGCTAAGATCTACTAATCCATCTCCATATATGTATTTTATTCAAACTGAAGAGTTTTCAATAGCAGGAGCATCACCTGAAATGCTTGTTAATGTTGAAGACAGCAAGATAATTACAAAACCAATAGCTGGAACAATAAAAAGAGGTAAGGACATATATGAAGATAAATTAATGGAAAATAAACTAATTAATGATGAAAAAGAAAAAGCCGAACATACTATGTTAGTAGATCTAGGTAGAAATGATATAGGTAAAGTATCAAAGTTTGGTTCTGTTCAAGTTCCTCAATTTATGATAACAGAAAAATATTCTCAATTATTTCATATAACCAGTCAGGTTGAAGGAGAATTGAGAGATGACATGAGCATGATTGATGCCTTAAAGGCCGTACTACCAGCAGGCACCCTCTCAGGGGCACCAAAGGTAAAAGCAATGGAGATAATTGATGAATTAGAGAAAAATAAACGTTGTCTTTATGGGGGCACTATAGGCTATATTTCCTTTGATGGAGTAATAGATACATGTATAGCGATTAGGACTGTATTAATAAAAGATAATAAAGCTTATATACAAGCTGGGGCTGGAATAGTTCAAGATAGTATTCCAGAAAAAGAATATTTAGAATGTGAAACTAAGGCTAGAGCTTTAATTAATGCCATCGAGGAGGCGAGTAAACTATGATTTTAATAATAGATAACTATGACTCTTTTACCTATAACCTATATCAATATATTGGTGAACTTTGTAATGATGTAGTAGTTAGAAGAAATGATGAAATCACGGTAGATGAGATAAGTGAACTAAAACCTGATGGAATTGTAATTTCTCCAGGACCTGGTAGACCAGGTGATAGTGGTGTTAGCCTAGATGTTATTAGAACTTTTTATAAAGATATACCTATATTAGGGGTTTGTTTAGGACATCAAGCCATAGGAGAAGTATTTGGTGGAGTTGTAACCTATGCCAAAGAGATTGTTCATGGTAAATCGAATATGATAACAATAAATAATAAAAGTAAACTATATAAAGGTTTTCCAGATAAAATTAATGTTGCTAGATATCATTCTCTAGCTGTATTTAATGAAAAATTACCTAATAATTTAGTAATTACTGGACAAACAGACGATGGAGAGATTATGTCAATGGAAGACAAGAACTTTCCACTTTATGGGGTTCAATATCATCCAGAATCAATACTAACTAAATATGGAAAATTAATTATTAAAAATTTTATAACTGAAGTTATAGGATTAAGATTAAGTACTTTAAAGAGCTTTGAAATTAATATCCCGCAAAATGAAAAAAACCAACTCAAGGCTTATATTAAAAAAGTAGCAGGAGGAATTAATCTAACTGAAGAAGAAGCTAGTGAATCAATGGATATCATAATGAATAATTATTCTACTGATTCTCAAATAGCCTCTTTTATCACGGCTCTAAGTATAAAGGGAGAAACGATAGAAGAAATAACTGGTTTTGCTAAAACTATGAGGAAAAATGCAACATTAGTTGAAGGAATAGAGTCAGCAATAGATATTGTTGGCACTGGAGGGGATCTTCATCAAACCTTCAATGTTTCTACAACTTCAGCTTTCATAGTAGCCGGAGCTGGGGCAGTGGTCGCAAAACATGGTAATAGAAGTGTTAGTAGTAAAAGTGGTAGTGCTGATGTATTAGAAAAATTAGGTGTTAAAATTGATGTAAGTCCTGAACGAATTAAGAAGATTATTGATGAAGTTGGGATTGGCTTCATGTTTGCTCCTACCTTTCATAAATCTATGAGATTTGCAGCAACACCTAGAAGAGAAGTAGGCTTAAGAAGTGTCTTTAATATATTAGGGCCCCTTGCTAATCCTGCAGCTACAGAATATATTTTAATGGGTGTTTATGATGAAACACTTGTAGAGCCTTTAGGGAAAGTGCTATTAAATCTTGGAATTAAAGGTGGAATGGTTGTGCATGGACTTGATGGGCTTGATGAGGTTTCTACAACAGCAGAAACTTTAGTTGTTGAAATTAAAGATGGTAAAATTAAGAAATACTTAATTAAAGGTGAAGATTATGGAATACCAAAAGCTGAGCTTTCAATGCTAGTGGGTGGTGATAGCTTAGAAAATAGTAGGATAACCTTAAATATTTTAGGGGGCCAAAAAGGACCGAAAAGAGATATTGTTGTATTTAATAGTGCTTGTGCTTTATATATTAAAGGTATTGCTAAGACAATTGATGAAGGAATTAAAATAGCGGAAGACTCTATCGACTCTGGTAAAGCCTTGAAGAAATTACAAGAATTAATCAAGGTAAGTAATGGAGGACTTGATGATATTAGATGAAATTGTTGAAAAAAGAAAAATTCAATTAGCTAAAGAAAAATCTGAAATCAGTTTAATAGATATTAAAAGAGCTGTTAAAAAGGATAGAAACAAAAGTAGAGACTTTCTTTTTAGTAAGATATTGGCTTTTGAGAAATTCACATTAATTGCTGAAGTTAAAAAAGCTTCACCTTCAAAGGGTTTGATAGTTGAAAACTTCCAACCTGTTGAAATAGCGCAAAACTATGAAAAGGCAAGAGCAAGTGCGATTTCAGTTTTGACAGAAGAAAAGTATTTTTTAGGAAATAATTTATATTTAAAAGAAATATATAAGAATGTTAATATTCCAATATTAAGAAAAGATTTTGTGATAGATTCTTATCAAATCTATCACAGCAAATATTTAGGAGCATCTATTATACTTTTAATTGTAGCCATTCTTGATAGAAACTTATTAAGTCAATATTTGAAGATAGCCCAAGAATTAGGGCTTGATGTAATTGTTGAAATTCATACAGAAGAGGAACTTAATTTGGCTCTTGAAGTTGGCGCGAAAATTATAGGTATAAATAACAGAAACTTAAAAACTTTTAAAGTAGATTTAATAACAACAGAAAAATTAATGAAACTAATACCTAAGAATAAATTTGTTATTTCAGAAAGTGGAATAAAAACACCAGAGGATATAATGTTTTTAAAAAACTTGGGAGTTAATGGGGTTTTAATTGGAGAAACGCTTATGAAATCTTCAAATATTGGTGAAACTATAGAGGGACTAGGATTATGAAATTGAAATTTTGTGGTTTTAAGAAAAGAGAAGATATTCAAAAAGCAATCACTTATAATATTGATTATCTAGGTCTTATATTTGCAAAAAGCAAAAGACAAATAGACATAAATAAAGGATTAGAGATAATAAAAAATCTAGATTTTGGAGAAATTAAACTAGTTGGAGTTTTTATGGATCAAAGCTTAGAATTTGTTATAGAAACTACAAAAGTATTAAATTTGGACATAATTCAAATACATGGTTCTGAATCAAATGAATATTTGAGAGTATTAAAAGAAAGAACTGGGAAAGAAATATGGAAAGCCATACCTAGCGATGAAAAATCATTAATTATTTTTAATAATATTCTAGCAGATGTAATTATAATTGATAGTATTACAGGTGGTGGAAGTGGAGAATTAGCTAACTGGGAATTGATTCGTAAATATGAAAAAGATTTTAATAAACCATACTTTTTAGCCGGTGGCTTAAGGATTGATAACATTGAAAAGGTATTTAGCATTCTTAAACCTGAAGGATTAGATCTTTGTAGTGGTATAGAGATTGATGGCTATAAGAGTATAGAGTTAATGAAAGAAATTAGTAGGATGGTAAAAAAATGATGAATAAAAAATTTGGAGAATTTGGTGGTCAATATGTTCCGGAAACTTTGATGGAAGCATTGATTGAAATCGAGAATGCTTTCAATAAATATATTGATGACCCTCTTTTTAAAAAAGAGTTGGAAAAACTTTATGAAAATGTCGCAAATAGACCTTCTAAATTATATTTTGCTAGTGAAATGACTAAGGACCTTGGTGGAGCTAAAATATATCTAAAAAGAGAAGATTTAAATTATACAGGATCTCATAAGATTAATAATGTTTTAGGTCAAATGCTTTTAGCTAAAAAAATGGGTAAAAAGAGGATTATTTGTGAAACTGGAGCAGGACAACATGGAGTGGCTACAGCTACGGTTGCAGCACTTTTCAAGATGGAATGCCAAGTTTTTATGGGTAAAGAAGATATACAAAGACAAGCATTAAATGTTTTTAGAATGGAATTACTAGGAGCAAAGGTTACAAGTGTGGATTCAGGAACAGGAACCTTAAAAGATGCAGTAAGTGAAGCTTTTAGACAATGGACAAGAGAAGTAGACGATACATATTATCTAATGGGTTCTATAGTTGGTCCACATCCATATCCAGTTATGGTAAGAGAATTTCAAAAAATAATTGGTGAAGAGGTTAAGGAACAAATATTATTAATTGAGGGAAAAATGCCAGAGGCTATAGTTGCATGCGTAGGTGGAGGAAGTAATGCTATTGGTATTTTTCATAATTTCATAAAGGATGTAAACGTTAAACTATTTGGTATAGAAGCTGCAGGAAGTGGAGTAGATACAGATTTCCATGCTGCTACAATAAGCAAGGGTAGTACAGGGATTTTCCATGGCATGAAATCAAAATTCCTCCAAGATAAATATGGAAAAATAATGCCGGTATATTCAATGTCTGCAGGACTAGATTATCCAGGAATAGGACCTGAACATGCATATCTTTCTGAAATCGGTAGAGCACAATATATTCCAGTAACAGATAAAGAGGCTGTAGAAGCATTTGAATATCTGTCTCAAATGGAAGGAATTATTCCGGCTATTGAAAGTGCCCATGCTATTTATTATGCTATGAATTTAGCAAAACAAATGGATAAAGATCAAATTATAGTTGTTAATTTATCAGGTAGAGGAGATAAAGATGTTAATCAAGTCGCCAAATACAAAGGGGTAAAAATAAATGAGCAATAGAATAGATTTAAAGTTTCAAGAATTAAATAAATTAAACGAAAAAGCACTTATCACCTTTATCACAGCTGGAGATCCTAATATAAAGACTTCATATAAAATTATTGAGAAGATGATTGCTGAAGGAATAGATATTTTAGAAATTGGTATACCATTTTCAGACCCTTTAGCAGAGGGACCATCTATAGAAAAAGCCAACTATAGAGCTTTAAATAGTGGAACAACAACCGATGATGTTTTTAAGATGGTAGAAAAATTAAGAATTATTTATGATATCCCAATTTTATTAATGTTATATGTTAATTTAATTTATAAATATGGTGTAGAGAAATTTATTAGAAAATGTGTTGAAGCAGGCATAGATGGATTAATTATACCTGATTTACCAATTGAAGAAGTAGAAGAAATAAAATTATATGCTAGGTGCAATGGAATATATATAATTAACTTAGTTGCTCCAACAACTAAAAACGATAGATTAATAAATATAGTAAAAAAAAGTGAAGGATTTATTTATTGTGTTTCTTCACTTGGTGTAACAGGTGAAAGGAAAAATATTACAACAGATTTAGCTGATTATTTTTATCGCTTGAAAAGTTTAACGGATATACCACTCGCACTAGGTTTTGGACTATCAAACAAAAAACAAATAAATGGACTTAAAGGAAACTGGAACGGGTACATTGTAGGTAGTGCAATCGTAAATATTATTGCACAATACGGAATAGAATCACCTGAATATGTTGGTTCTTTTATTAAAAGCTTGAAGGATTAAACAATAAATTGTTTAATCCTTTTAATTTCAGATCATTTTTGACAGGTGAAAAAACTGATATAATTTGCTATAATTAATAAAGGTTAAAGGAGCAAATAATGATTATTGGTAAAAAAACTTTTGATTTTGACAAAAAAGTCTATATAATGGGTATTCTAAATATAACACCTGATTCTTTCTCTGATGGGGGAGAATATTTTAATGCACAGAAAGCTTTAGAAAAAGCGCTAGTGATGGTAGAAGATGGGGTTGATATAATTGATATTGGTGGGGAATCAACAAGACCAGGAGCTACTTTTGTTGAAGAAGAAGAAGAGTTAAAACGTATTATAGAACCAATTAAAATTATATCAAAAAAAATTGATATTCCAATTTCAGTCGATACCTATAAAGGTGAAGTAGCTGAAAAAGCAATTGAAGCTGGAGCCTGTATGATAAATGATATCATGGGATTACAAGGTGATAAAAAATTAGGTGAAGTGGTGGCTTATTATGATGTACCAATATGTGTTATGATAAATCATAGGATTATGGAAACATCAGGTGATATTTTAAAAGATTTAGATATATTTTTAAATATTTCATTAAGAAATGCCCATAAATTAGGTATTAAAGAAGAAAAAATTATTTTTGATCCAGGTATTGGCTTTGGCATCACTTCGGAACAAAGTTTTAAACTTATTAGTAATTTAAAAAAGTTAGAAAAATATGGAAAACCAATTTTATTAGGTGCTTCAAGAAAAAGAATTATATGGAAAACACTAGATGTAAAACCAAGTGAAGGATTACCAGGAACATTAGCTACTACAGCGATAGGGGTAATGAATGGAGCAAATATTATAAGAGTGCATGATATTAAAGAAAATATTGCATGTTCTCATATAGCCAAAGAAATATTGAGAAATAAGTAGAATAAATAAGTGGAGGTTTTTAATGGGTGATTTATTAAGACTTAAACTTGACAGAGATGTAAACGTTAAAGAATTTCTGTCATTTTTGGATTTTCATCAATTTCAGTACAAAATAGAAGAGGAAGAAGTTTTAAATATTCAAACGCTAGCCAATGAAAAGAGCATAATTGCCTTAATTGATGAAAATAAGCTTGAAGAGTTTAAAGTATTAGTACTTGTGTATAAAGATCTTTTAGTAAATAAAGATTTAAGAAATCTTAACATTCCAATTGAAAATAGTCTGATTGATTATGAAAATACAAGAAAAATTAATACTATAGAATTAGTTAATGACAAAGAAAAAAAAGAAGAAGAGCTTTTCAAAAAAGCAAATAATGGAGAAAAACCTACTGAAAAAAATATGGAAGACTCTTTTTATGGTCATAAAAAAAAGAAAAAAGCAGATAGAAAAAATGAACCTATTCAAGCAATTCTAAACAAAGAAGATTTTATAGAAAAAGATGACGATATGTTAGAATCTCATACAGTGGGAGGTACTGGAAACCAAATAGCAAAGAATATATTTAAGACTGTTGGTTTATTAATATTTACAGGCATACTTATTTTAATATTTATATTAATTAGATAAGGAGGAAAATTATGGAAACATGGACTTTAAAACATCAAAGATGGTTGAATGATAAAGGTATAACTTTAGAAGATAAAAAAATATTGGAAGAAATGACTCCAACAGAAATAAAGGAAAATTTTTACCAGGATTTAGAATTTGGGACAGCTGGAATAAGAGGTATAAGAGGTTTAGGAACAGGTAGGATAAACAAATATCTAATTCATTCTGTAACTCAAGGTTATTGTGATTATTTGATTGAAAAAATTCCATCTGCTAAAGAAATGGGAGTAGCCATAGCTTATGATACAAGACATATGTCTAAAGAGTTTGCTTATGAAGCTGCCAAAATATTTTCTGGAAATGGAATTAAAGTATTTATGTATGACAAGATTAGATCAACTCCAGAATTATCATTTGCCATTAGACAATTAAAAAACGTGGGAGGATTAGTTTTAACAGCAAGTCATAATCCACCAGAATATAATGGATATAAAGTATATAATCAACTTGGATGTCAATTATCAACTTATGAAACTAATGAGATGACTAAAAATATAAAAAAAATTGCTAGCTTTGCAGATGTTAAATTAGATAATAATATAGAAAAATTAGAGTTAATTAAGGATGAATTAGAAGATATTTATGTAGAAAAAGTAAAAGAACTAAGTATAAATAAATTCAATAAAAATTTAAAAATTGTGTATACTCCATTATTTGGGGTAGGTTTAAAACCAGTAAAGAGAATTTTTGATGAAGTAGGTGCTCAATATTTCTTAGTAGAGGAACAAAGTCAGCCAAATGGTGATTTCCCTACTGCAAAAAAACCAAATCCTGAAGAATTAGAGGCATTACAAAGAATAATTGAAGAAGGCCATAAAGTTGGTGGTGACATTTTATTAGCAACTGATCCAGATGCTGATAGACTGGGAGTTATGGCGCTAAATAACAATGAATATGTTTATATAACGGGTAATCAAGTTGGTGCCTTGTTAATTGATTATATTTTAAATAGTGAAAAATCTATAAAAAATAAAGAATATATCATAACATCTATTGTTACTTCTGATTTTGGAGAAAAAATTGCTGACTATTATGGTGTGAAAACAATTCGTACTTTTACAGGCTTCAAAAACTTAGGGAAAAAAATGGAAGAAATACTACAAGATGGTGGAGAAGTACATTTTGTTTATGAAGAAAGTATAGGTTACTTAGCCGAAGATTTCATAAGAGATAAGGATGGGATAAGTGCTGCTTACTTAATTGCTGAAATGGCTGGAACTTTGAAGGAAGAAGGCAAGACTTTAGTTGATAAGTTAGAGAGTTTATATAAAACGCATGGTTATTATCAAGAAAAACAGATTTCTTATGTTATCCCAGGAATTGAAGGGGTTACTAAGATAAAAGGAATAATGCAAGATTTAAGAGAGAATGGACCAGGTGATTTTGGTGAAGATTTATCGTTTGATAGTTTTTCTGATTATTTAAATATAGCAATAGATGGAGAACATGCTGACTTATTATATTATAAATTTGTTGATGGGAGTTGGGTTTGTGTTAGACCATCTGGGACTGAACCTAAATTAAAACTTTATATTAATGTTATTGGCCAGGATTTGGATGAAGCAAATAAAAAGATTGTTAATATTGAAACTTGGTTTAAGAAAAGAGTTGAGAATTGGCTGTAAGTATTTATGATATTGAAGAATTAGTAAATAGTGAAGTAGATGAATATTCTTTAGTAAATCAATTATTTATATTTACTGAGGAAAAAGACTATTTTGTTAAACATAGAAGCTATTATTTATTGATGAAAATAGCAAGTGAATTTTCTATGGAACATATATTAAAATTTAATAACTTCAATGATGTGTTAGAAGAAGATGTTTTACGTATGTTAGATATTTCAACAAAACTTAAAAGAGACTCACCTTTAGGTTTAAAAAGATTACTTTATTCTCCAAATCCATATTTAGTTAGAGGAGAAGTGGTAGCTCTAGCAAAGAATGGTTCAGTAAAATCTCTTGAAGTATTGCTAGAATTTGCAATATCAACTAAAGGTAGGATAATTAGAAGAGAACTTTTTGCAGAGTTATTTGGTTATATGATAGATAAAGAACCTTCCTTAAGAAAATATATTGATGAAAGAAAATATGCGAGTCAAAACATAAGAGGTTATCTAAGAGATATGAAATTAAATGGACCAAAATACAATCGAATTAGTGTATTTCCATCAAATGATTATTGGGCTTTAAAAGTAAGAGCGCTTAACTTAGACTATAGTGATTTTAAGAAGATAGTAGAAGGACAAATATTTAGAAAAAACGTTAAAAGTCTTTAGAAATCTTTTAAGATATGAGATAATAGGGGTATAAGTTATGCTAAATAGTTTATTTCAAAAGAAGAATATTTGTTTTATTTGCAAACTACATACTAATTCTTATATTTGTAGTAATTGCAAAAGAGAATTAGACTTTTACCAAAAATTAAGGGGGAAATTTAGTTATAAAAACTTTGATTTGCATTTTACTACACCATATTACCAAAACTATAAAAATATCTTATGGAATTTAAAATTTGGTAAGGATACAGGACTAGCAAAAAGTATGGCATATTTAATGATAGAGGCTTTTTTTAAAAAAAATAGTAAATTACCTGAATTGTTAAGTTATGTTCCAATGGGTATTCTAAGAGAAAAACAAAGAGGTTTTAATCAAAGTAAAATTTTAGCTGATGAAATAGGAAAGTTACTTAATAAAGAAACTAGTGATCTATTGAAGAGGAAAGATAATATCAAACTTTATCAAAGTAAAATTATAGATAGAAATAAGTTGGTAAATAATTCAATGTATATTAATAATCCAGGTGAGAAAAAGAGTGTTCTTATTGTTGATGATGTTATGACAACTGGAGCAACAGTAAGAGAAACTATAAGAGTTTTAACTGCAAATGGTTATGATGAATTAACTTTTCTTATCTTTGGGAGACAAGAAAAAAAAGAAAATTTAGAAATTTGGTTTTCATAGATTTATTAATTTAACATGTTGAAATGAAGGAGTTATCCACAATATCAACATGAAAGTAAGTTCATTGCTGTGGAAACTGTGGATAAATAATTAAAAAGGAGTGAATTATATGAAAGTTGTTATTAGAGGGAAACATGTAGAAATTACTGAAAGTATGGAAAGTTATATACAAGAAAAAGCTAAGAGTTTCATAGAAAAATTTTTCGACGATTCTGAGGAAGTGGAAATTCAAGCACGTTTGAAAGTTGAAAAATGGAACCATGTTGCAGAATTCACAATGTTCTATCATAGTTATATGTTAAGAGGTGAAGTTGTTAGTTCTGATATGTATAATTCGGTTGATGAGGCATTTAAAAATATAGAAACTCAATATATAAAACATAAAGACCGTTTAACTAGAAAAGGTAATAAAGTTCTTGGCTTAGAAGAAATAGTAGAGCCTGTTATTGATAAGAAAGAAGATCAACTAGAAATAAGTAGAAGAAAAAGATTCATATTAAAACCAATGAATGAAGAAGAAGCAATTATGCAAATGGAATTATTAGGACATAATTTTTATGTATTCCAAAACGATGAAACAAATAGTATTCATGTTGCCTATAAAAGAAAAGAAGGTAAATATGGAATTATAGAGACTGAAAAATAGTCAAATTACAAGACATTGGATGTCCTTGAAAAAGGGCATCCTTTTTTTTGACTATATAATAAAATTATTATATAATGATAAAGATATATTAGTGGATATGGAGGTGTGGCTTTGTCGTATAAAAGATTAGATCAATTGATTGATAATATAGCAAAAGAAAATTACATAGATAATGAATTGTATAAGCTATATAATGTTAAAAGAGGGTTGAGAGATGAGCATGGCAAGGGCGTTCTAGTTGGTTTAACTAAAATTTCTGAAGTTCATGGGTATTTAGTTGACGAAGGAGAAAAAGTTCCAGATCAAGGTAAATTAATATATAGAGGAATCAATGTAGCAGAGCTTGTTAGAGGTTTTCAAATAGAAGGTAGATTTGGTTATGAAGAAACATCATACTTGTTACTATTTGGAAAATTACCTAGTAAGGAAGAACTAAATTGGTATTGTGCCTATATGGCCGATAGAAGAACTTTAGTAAAAGGCTTTATTGAAGACTATATTTTGAAAAATCCTAGTATAAATATAATGAATGCTTTACAAAGATCAGTGTTAACTTTATATGTATTTGATGAGAATCCTGATTCTGTAACACTAGGAAATGTATTGGTACAATGTTTAGATTTAATTGCTAAAATACCTACTTTAATGTCATATGCATATCAAAGCAAGAAACATTGCTACGAAAAAGAAAATCTCCATTTATACTCACCAAAAAGTGAGTACAGTACAGCTGAAAATATATTATATATGATTAGAGAAAACGGAGCTTTTACTAGAAAAGAAGCAGAAGTTCTAGACTTAGCATTAGTGCTACACGCTGATCATGGAGGAGGTAATAACTCATCCTTTACTAATTATGTAATATCTTCAAGTGGAACAGATACTTATTCTGCTATTGCCGCATCAATAGGTTCTTTAAAGGGGCCAAAGCATGGTGGTGCAAATCAAAAAGTTTTAGAAATGATGGAATTTATTGCTGATGAAATAGGTGATAATCCAACTGATGAAGAAATAAAAAATATTTTAAGAAGAATTATTAAAAAAGAAGCTTTTAATAAAAGTGGTCTTATTTACGGAATGGGACATGCTGTTTATACATCATCAGATCCAAGAGCAAATCTATTTAAAGAAAAAGCTTTTGAGCTTGCAGAAGAAAAAGGTGTTGTAGAAGCGTATTACTTATTTTCTAGAATAGAAGAGTTATCAAAAGAAGTTTTTAAAGAAGTGAAAGGACCAAATTTTGTAATTTGTGCTAATGTTGATTTTTATTCTGGTTTGGTATACACAATGTTAGAAATACCATTTGAATTATTTACACCTTTATTTGCTGTTGCAAGGATAGTAGGTTGGTGTGCACACAGATTAGAACAAATAGTATCAGATAATAAAATTGTTAGACCAGCTTATAAAGGAATTAATGGTCGTGTTAAATATACTAATATGAATGAGAGGTAAAAAAAATGATAGAACATATTAATGATAGTACATTCGAAAGTAAAGTTTTAAAATCAAAGGGGTTAGTACTCGTAGATTTTTGGGCACCATGGTGTGGACCCTGTAAAATGGTAGCTCCAGTTCTTGAGGCTATAGCATCAGAAATGGAAGGCGAGCTAGAAATTAAAAAAATTAATACGGATGAAAATAGACATTCTTCAGAAAAATATGAAATTATGAGTATTCCAACAATGATGATTTTTAAAGATGGTCAACTTGTAGATACGATTATTGGTTTTGTTGGTAAAGAACAAATTAAAAATAGAATTATTTCTGCAAAATAATGATAAAAAACTGGAGTGTAAGTGATACTATATTGGGTTTTGCGATATTTTATCTATTGTTTAGTTTTGCTGATATTTTAGGCTCAAAATTGAATATAAGTAAAGATTTAGTATTTTTTATAAGTGGTTTAGTAGCAGTTTTAAGCTTATTTGGTATTTTATATTTACAGTTAAATAAAGGTGCTGGAATTAAAAAAAAACTAGAAACTACATCCAAAAATAATAGTAAAGATATTTTCTTGGGTGTAATAACTGGTATCATACTTGGTATAATAGTTCTTTTTGGAGTTTTTAATGATAATAGAGGAATATATTCCCTTTTATCAATAGAATATTTAAGTACTACTTTATATCCACAAGGTATATTCAATATGATTCTTTTTTTCCTTCTATTTGTATTAGCAATTCCTTTAGCAGATGAAATGTTCTTTAGAGGGTTTATGTACCCAACCTTAGAACTTCATTTCAACATGATTATTGCTGCTATTATAACAAGTATTTTTTCTTCAATATTTTTAAGTGGTTCTATTTCATTCTTTTTATTATTCATATCAGGTTTAGTATTTGCCTTTCTCTATCAAAAGACAGAGGCGATTTTTTGTAGTATTGTGTCACATATGACATTTAATTTAATTATTACATTAATTATCTTTATTAGAGGAGGCAATTTATGAAGAAGTATTTAGTAGTTTCTCTTTCTACTGGCGGAGGTCATGCAACAGCAGGTAATTCTTTGGCTGAAAGATTAACGGATAAAGGTAATGAGGTTGTGGTTATAGATCTGTTTAAAGGTATTAATGCAAAAGGATTACATACTTTTATTTGTGAAGGATATAATTTTATTGCAACAAAAACGCCACAACTATATGAAACAATATATAGAGCTGGTAATAAACCAATAATTGCTAAAGGTTCTTTCGATTTAACAAGAAGATTGTCACAAAAAAAAATTAAAGAATTTATAAATATTTTTAATCCAGATGTAATTATTGCAGTGCATCCTATAGTAACTGATATACTAGGTGGTATGAAACAAAGAGGTCATTTAGACAAACAAAAAATTGTTTCAGTAGTAACAGATTTTTTAGCACATTTTGTTTATGTACATAAACATAAGTATATTGATGCATATTTTGTAGGAAGCGATATAACTAAAAGAGACCTATTAAAAAGAGGTGTAGCAGACGAAAAGATTTATCCTTTTGGTATTCCGATTAAAAAAGAATTCTATATGCCAATAAATAAATTTAAGAATGGTAAATTTACAATTTTAGTCATGGGTGGTAGTTTAGGTAGTAGAAATATGTCTAGTGTCTTAACAAGACTTATGAGTGTAAAAGAAAACCTTAAAATAATTGTAGTTTGTGGTAAGGATAGCGAACTAAAAATTAAAATGGAGAAATTTATAAATATTAAACCTGATAAAGATGTAACAGTTTATGGATTTGTTACAGATATACAAAAGATGATGGATGAAGCTAACTTATTAATAAGTAAACCAGGTGGAGCATCTGTGACAGAAGCATTACTTAGAAGAATTCCTATGATAATTCCTTACATGCTTGGGGGACAGGAAAAAGATAATAGAGATTATTTAATTGAAGAAAATGTAGCAATTTGGGTTAGTAATGTTAAGGATTTAACTAAAATAGTTACTAAGTTGATTAATGAGCCTGAAATACTAGAAATAATGGGAGTGAATATGGAACAAATAGCTGCTAATTTTTCAGTTGATAATGCAATTGATGTTTTAGAAAAATTATGATAGCTTAACTATAGATGGAGGCCTTAGGAATGGAAGAAGCGATATACTTACAAAAATTTCTTGATAGTCATTTTTTGGATGTATTATTAAAACTTGTAATAATATACGGTGTTAGTGTATTTTTTTCGATATTAGCTAAAAGATTTAAGCAACCAGCGGTTTTAGGATATATTATTGGCGGAATTATACTTGGATTATTGTTAGGTGCAAGAACACAAATAACATTTTTCACTGATTTATTTGGAGGTTTTACTATTGATGGTAAAACTAGGGTAATTTATGATTTGGCACAAATAGGTGTTATATTATTGTTATTTTTAGCTGGATTAGGAACTAATTTTAAGCTTTTGAAAAAAAATATAAGTAAATCTTCTTTAGTAGCAATATTTGGAGTAGTTATAACAGTTTCAGTTGTAATGGGTATATTCTTAATCCTAGATGGAGATTTTAAAGCAGCTTTAGCAATGGGAATAATACTAGCACCAACAAGTGTAAGTATTACTGTTGGTACATTAAAAGAAATGGGCATGCTACATAAATTAACTAGTATAGTTATAACTGGTTCAGCAATAATTGATGATATTTTAGGTTTAGTTTTAATAACTTTACTAGGTATTTTCATGAACCCTAAATTTGAAGGCTTAAATATTGAATTTTATTTAGTTTTAATTAAAATTATTGGACTATTCGTTGTTATTGGACTTATCGGATTTTTAGTCTTAAAAATGAATAATAATATAAGAGGACATAGTTTTTATAAAAAATATGGTGAACAATTGATGATGGGTGTCATTGCTTTTTGCTTTGTTTTAGCATATATGTCTCAATATCTAGGTGTTTCAGTTATAGTTGGCGCTTACTTTGCAGGATTAGTGTTATCAATGACCAAGTTAAAATCTTCAATTGAAAGAAACCTTACTGGAATCGCTGAATTGTTTTTTGGACCAATATTTTTCATGTCAATTGGTTTAACTTTGGATTTAACGAATATTACAGGAGTTGTTCTTACTGGGCTACTAATTGCTGTTCTAGCAATAGTAGGAAAAATAGCAGGATGTGGTCTTGGTGCTAGAATTTCTGGTTTTGATACTAGATTATCAACAAAAATTGGTTTTGGTATGGTACCTAGAGGTGAGGTTTCATTTATTGCAGCTAGTCTAGCAGCAGGAATGGGCTTGTTAAATAACAAACATCTTTCAATAGCAGTAATAGTTATAATATTAACTTCAACTATTACTCCAACATTATTAAAAAAAGTATATATAAAAAAATAAATATATATTAGTTAGGAAATTATTCATATGGCAGAAATATTAAATTCAACTTTTATAACATTAATATTTGACTTAATGATACTTTATTCTTTTGGTTTATTATTTGCTATTGTAGCTAGAAAAACCAAACAACCTGTTTTTATCATTTATATTATAGGTGGTATATTATTAGGGTTTTTAATTAGCCCAAGAACCAATTTTAAATTTATTATTGATTTATTAGGTGGTGTTACTATTGATAGTAGGGTTGGTATTTTAAACAATGTTACACAAATTGGATTAGTATTTCTATTATTCTTAACAGGCTTGGAAACACATACAGAAGAATTAAAAAAATATGGTAGACATTCAATATTAACTGCTCTATTTGGTGTAATTACACCATTTATTTTAGTATTTATAACTGTTTTATTGCTTGGTTATGATTATAAGGTTGGTATTGTAATCGGTTCAGTAATTATAGCATCTAGTATCGGAATAACTAAGAAAAAATTTATAAGTATTGGTCAAGATAGTTCGGATATGGCTTGTGTTGTAAAGGGTTCTACGATTGTCGATGATATTATAGGTGTTATTGTTATTAGTTTATTAATTATTATAATACCAAAAAATATTTTAACTCAACAAGATTCGTTAATAAGGCTAGTAAAGATGATAGTATCGTTTATGAGTATTCTATCTTTTGGATTAATAATAGTTTTTATTGATTCAAAATTAAGACATAAAAATTTCAAAAATGCTCGATTTAATGAGATTATCATGGGTTCAATAATATTTATTTTTATTTTAACTTTTTTAGCAAGTACATTGGGTGTTTCTGCAATTATTGGATCTTACTTTGCTGGATTAATTTTATCACTTACTAGATTAAAAAAGACAATATTAAAGTTTTTAGAACCAATTACAGAAATAATGATCGCACCAATATATTTTATATCTAAAGGATTAGCTATTGACTTAATAGATTTAGAAAGTGTTATTGTAATAGGTGTAATTATTGCTATAATGACTATAATAGGTAAGGTTTTAGGAGCTGGTGTTGGAGCCAAGCTGACAGGGTTAGATAATAGAAATTCATTTAGAGTTGGTTTTGCAATGATTCCTATAGGCGAGGTTGCCTATTTATTGGCAAGTATAGCCAGAGATGCTGGTATTTTAGGGTATGGTCAACTTGGAAGTATTGTAATTGTAATTTTAATAACATCTATTGCAGGTCCACTTTTACTAAACAGGACTTATAAGAAGTAATAAATAGAATGGGGTGTTCGGATGAAATTTTATAGAAAGATTGAAGGTTCTGTACTTGGAGGTGTATGCTTAGGCATAAGCAATGAACTAAAAATTGATACAATGCTTGTTAGACTAATAGCTATATTGGCCTTAATTCTTTCAGGTGGTTTTATAGGTTTAATTTATATTATTTTGTGGGCAGTATTGCCTGCTATAGATAGTAATACAAACATGAAAGATGAAGTAATGGATAAAGTAACAAAATATAGCTTTCTAAAAGATAAAATTAAAAATCCTAATTTAGTGGGTATAAGTTTAGTTGTTGTTGGTTTATTGATATTGATCGATGTAATTTTTCCTATTGATTTAATTATGAAGTATTTAATACCTATATCACTTGTAGGAGTTGGAGTTTATTTGTTGATTGTAAACAATAAGAAATAAGATTATAATGATTATAAATATGTATAGAATCTATTGACAAAATTGGTTCTTTATAGTATAATGTTAATATAATTAAACAAATATTAGGAGGTATATAATGAGTACAAAAGATAATTTAATGGCAGCATTTGCTGGAGAATCACAAGCTAATAGAAAATATTTAGCATTTGCTAAGAAAGCAGAAGCTGAAGGATATAAATCAGCAGCTAGAATGTTTAGAGCAGCAGCTGAAGCCGAAACTTTGCATGCACATGCACACCTTAATGCAGTAGATGGAGTAAAGTCAACTGAAGAAAATTTAAAATCAGCAGTTAGTGGAGAAACATTTGAATTTGAAAAAATGTATCCTCCATATTTAGAAGAAGCTAAAAAAGAAGGGCATGATAAGGGAGTACGTTCTATTTCTTATGCAATGGAAGCTGAGAAAGTTCATGCCGATTTATTTTCAGATGTTCTTTCAAATCTCAATAAGGAAGATGATAGTATTTATTATCTTTGCCCACAATGTGGTTATGTTGAGAAGAATGGTACACCTGATAATTGCCCAATTTGTACTACAAAAGGTAGTTTATTTATTAAAGTAGAATAAATAATTAGGTAATATAAAAAAGAAGTTAATCATTATGTGATTAACTTCTTTTTTATTGGTAATTTACTTCTAATTTGATTTACATATTCAATGTCTATATTTTGTAATAAGATACCTTCTGTATCATCTAATTCATTTAAAACATTACCCCATGGATCTGTAACTAAAGAATGGCCATAAGGACAATATTCTGAATCAATATCAGATGCAGGAGAACATAGAGCAATAAAACTTTGTGTGTCTAAGCCTCTTGACCTTGCCAATAATTTATAATGTGCTGGTCCGGATACGTTGTTAAAAGCTGCAGGCACTATATATAAAAATGGGTTTTCTTGTTCTAGTTTTTGAAAAAATGTAGGATATCTTAAATCAAAACAAATAGCTAGAGCAATTTTACCTAAACTAGTTTCTATAACAGTTGTAGTTTCACCTGGTGCTATAAAATCTGATTCCTGAAAACATAAACCGTCATAATCAACATCGAAAAGATTCATTTTTCTATATTTACCAATTTCTTTACCATCTTCAAATGCAAAAGTAGTGTTATATATTTTCCCCCCATCTTTTTCTGGGATACTACCACCAATTAAAATTATGCCTTTGCTATTTTCTTTGAGGAATTTATATGTCTTTCCATGACCTTCCTCAGCATTGCTTGTGATAAAGCCTTTTGTGTATGGTGTATTAAACATTTCAGGAAGTACAATAATTTCTGCTCCTGAAAGTTTAGCTTTTTCTATAAAAAGTCCAGCTTTTTTTAAATTAGTGTCTTTTATTTGTGTTACTTTTATTTGACATAAAGCTATTTTCATTTCTTTTACCTCATAATTAAATTTCTTTTGTATAGTTTAATAATCCACCCGCTAGTACTATGTCTTTTGCTCTATTTGACATTTCGGATAGTAATTCATATTCTTGGTTTTTTGTTTCATTGATTAATTTTATTTTACTGTCGGTTTTTAGCGATAATATTAAATCTTTTAATATTAATACGTCACCTTGTTCAATTTTATCATAATCCACTTCATTTTTAAAAGTAAGTGGCAATAAACCAAAGTTAATTAAATTAGCTTTATGTATTCTCGCAAAAGACTTTGTTATAACGGCTTTTACACCTAAATACATTGGAGCGAGTGCAGCGTGTTCTCTTGATGAACCTTGTCCATAATTATGTCCAGCTACAATAAAACCACCTTTTTTATCTAAGGCTCTTTGACTAAAGTCTTTATCTACAGAAGTAAATACATATTTTGCTATTTCTGGTATATTAGATCTTAATGGAAGAATTTTAGCACCTGCTGGCATAATATGATCAGTAGTTATATTATCTTCAACTTTTATTAAGACTTCCCCTTTTAGTTGGTTTTCTAAAGGACTGTTTACAGGTAAAGCTTTTATGTTAGGGCCTCTAATAACCTTGATTTTATCACCATTTAATATAGGTGGAATAATCATATTATCATCTATCAAGAAGTGATCAGGCATAAGAGTAGTTATATCCATCTCTAGCTTTGTAGGATTGGTTATAACTCCAGTTAAAGCACTTGCAGCTGCAGTTTCGGGACTAACTAGATAAATTGATGCATCTTTAGTTCCACTTCGTCCAAAGAAATTTCTGTTGAACGTTCTTAGAGAAACTGCATTTGTACTTGGGGATTGTCCCATTCCGATACAAGGTCCACAAGCAGACTCCAATATCCTTGCACCAGAGGAAATTAAATCAACTAAATAACCATCGTTGGCTAACATTTTAAAAACTTGTTTAGAACCTGGTGAGATTACCAAACTAACATCAGGATGTACAGTTTTACCTTTTAATATTTTAGCTACCTTTACTAAGTCTATATAGGATGAGTTAGTACAACTACCTATAGCAACTTGATTAACTTTCATACCCTCAAGACTAGCAATAGTTTTAATATTATCTGGACTATGTGGTGCTGCAGTTAAAGGTTCTAAATCATTAAGGTTGATTTCTATATGCTGATCATATTTACAATCAGTATCAGCTAATAATTCTTTGAAAACATCCGCTCTATTTTGTGCTTTCAAAAATGTCCTAGTTACTTCATCACTAGGAAATATTGAGGTAGTAGCTCCAAGTTCTGCACCCATATTTGTTATAGTTGCTCTCTCAGGCACAGTTAAACTTTTTATACCTTCGCCATAATATTCAATTACTTTGCCAACTCCACCTTTTACACCAAGTATTTCTAACACTTTAAGTATTATATCTTTAGAACTAACAAATGGATTTAGTTTTCCTGTAAGTTGAACACCAATTACTTCTGGAGTTGTTAAATAAAAAGGGCCACCGGCCATAGCAACAGCAACATCAAGTCCTCCTGCGCCAATTGCAAGCATACCTAAACCACCACCTGTTGGAGTGTGACTATCAGAACCTAAAAGTGTTTTTCCTGGTTGTCCAAATCGCTCAAGATGAACTTGGTGACAAATTCCATTTCCTGGACGTGAAAAGTATAGACCATATTTTGCTGCAATAGATTGAAGGAAAGCATGATCATCAGCATTTTCAAAGCCAGTTTGTAGAGTATTATGATCGATATAACTAACAGAAAGTTCAGTTTTAACTCTAGGTAGACCAATAGCTTCAAACTGAAGGTAAGCCATTGTTCCTGTAGCATCTTGAGTAAGTGTTTGATCAATTCTGATTCCTATTTCTTGTCCTTTTTTAAAATCTCCAACCAAAAGATGGTCAGTAATTATTTTTTCTGTAAGGGTTTTACCCATAAATATCACCTCGTAAAATTATTTATTTCCTATTAATTATAGCAAAAATAATGTTAATATAATAGGGGATAACATTGTATAGAAATAAGGAGGAAATCATGAATATAGTACTATATGAACCAGAAATACATAGTAATACAGGTAATATAGCAAGAACTTGTACAATTACAGGTTCGACATTGCATTTAATTAAACCACTAGGTTTTAGTTTAGAAGATAAGTACCTTAAAAGAGCAGGTCTTGACTATTGGGAATTTCTTGATTTGATAGTATATCAAAATTACCAAGAATTCTTAGAAAAAAATCAAACAGGAACAATGTATTTTTTCTCAACTAAAGGAGATTTATCCTATACAGATAAGAAATATGAAGAAAATGACTATTTAATTTTTGGTCCTGAAACTAGGGGTTTACCAATTGAAGTTATGGAACCACATTGGCAAAATGTTTGTAAAATACCAATGGGTGAAAAATTTAGATCTCTAAATTTAAGTAATGCAGTTGCTATTGTTTTATATGAAGCTTTACGACAAGAGAACTTTAAAGGTTTAAAATAAATGTTGAAAATATTAGTTATATCAGATACACATTATACTTCAAAAGATTCATTTAAAGCTATCAAGGATTTGTTAATAGAAGATAATCTAAGTAATTATAAATTTGATGGTATTATTCATTGTGGGGATATTCAAGGAATTGATTTTTATGAAGAGTTGTTAGCCTTGAATATACCTATTTATGCTGTGTTAGGAAATAATGATGATTATTTCCTTTATAGAGAACTTCCACCTAAAAGAGTTGTATTATTAGAAAAAGTAACTATTGGTATTATTCATGGAGATGGAGACTCTTCTGATGCGATAGATAATGCTAAAAAAGAATTCTTAAATGAAAAATTAGATTTAGTATGTTTTGGCCACAGTCATATTGCTTCTTTAGAAACTGTTGGAAAGAAAATATTTTTTAATCCTGGGTCATTTAGTAATAGCAGAAAAGGTCCTAATACCTATGGCATTATCGAAATTGATGGGAAATCAATAGAAATAGATATCCAAGATTTATAAAAAATGACTATATAACTTAAAAATGATATAATTGGTTTAAGTAAAAAAAGGAGGGGGAAATTTGAACAATTCATTTGTTCACCTACACTTACATAGCGAATTTAGTTTATTAGATGGAGCCATAAAAATTAGTGAATTACCTAAGATAATTAAATCAAAGGGTATGGATGCCGTGGGTATAACTGACCATGGTGCAATGTATGGGGTAATAGACTTTTATAAGGCTTGTAAAAAAGAAGGGATAAAACCCATTATAGGCTGTGAGGTTTACCTATCAAAAGATAGACATAGAAGAGAAGTAGATGATGAAAGATATCATCTAATTTTGCTTGCTGAAAATAAAGAAGGTTATCAAAATTTAATTAAAATAGTATCTAGAGGTTATACTGAAGGCTTTTACTATAAACCAAGAATAGACAAAGAGATTTTAAAGGAATTCAAGGAAGGTATTATTTGCACAAGTGCCTGCATGGCTGGAGAAATCCCTACTCTTATTAGAAGAGATAATTATGAAGGAGCTGTTATTGCAGCAAAGGAATATTTAGAAATTTTTGGGAAAAGCAATTTTTTCATTGAAATACAAGATCATAATCTAGAGGCAGAAAAATTTTTAAACAGTCAACTTATAAAATTGAGTAGAGAGCTAGAAATACCTTTAGTAGCAGCTAATGATTCTCATTATATAAATAAGGAAGATGCCTTTAGTCATGAGGTTCTTATGTGCATACAAATGGGAAAAAACATTAAGGATGAACATCGTATGGAATTTCCTAACAGTGAGTTCTATGTTAAATCAGCTGATGAAATGTGTGATATATTTAAAGAAATTCCTAGTGCAATAGAAAATACGACTAAAATAAAAGATAGATGTAATGTTGAATTTAATTTTGATGAAAATCATTTACCATCTTTTGTAGTTCCAGAAGGGGAAACTCTTGATAGTCACCTTAAGAAATTATGTTGCGAAGGAGCTAGAGTAAAATATGGACTAATTGAAGGTCAAGTTGAAGACAGGCTGGAATATGAATTAGAAGTTATTAGCAAAATGGGATACCCAGGTTATTTTTTAATAGTATGGGATATGATTAAATATGCAAAAGAACATGGGATTTATGTAGGACCAGGTAGAGGCTCTGCAGCTGGTAGCATAGTCGCATACTCCTTAGATATTACTACAATTGATCCTATTAAATATGACTTGCTTTTTGAAAGGTTTTTAAATCCAGAAAGAATTAGTCTTCCAGATATTGATACTGATTTTTGCTATGTAAGAAGAGGAGAAGTAATAAATTATTTAGTAGAAAAATATGGGCATGACAAAGTTGCTCAAATTGTTACTTTTGGGACAATGGCAGCTAGAGCTGCTATTAGAGATGTAGGCAGAGCTTTAGACATACCCTTAATTGAGGTAGATAAAGTTGCTAAAATGATTCCTAACGAATTGAAAATAACATTGGAATCAGCTATAGAAAAAAATGCAGATTTAAGAGCATTGTATAATAGTAATAATGACATTAAGAGATTAATAGATATAGCAAAGAAATTAGAAGGTATGCCAAGACATTCTTCTACGCATGCGGCTGCTGTTGTAATATCACCTGGAGCAATCGATAATTTTTTACCTATAAAGATAGAGAGTGAAGGTAACTTAACTACTCAGTATACAATGACTACTGTAGAAGAGTTAGGTCTTTTAAAAATGGACCTTTTGGGACTTAGAACATTGACTGTAATAGGAGATGCTGTTAAAAAGATTAAAGAAAATAGAGGGATAGAATTAGATATAGAGACTATACCTTTAGATGATCCAAAGACATATGAATTATTAGGAACTGGTAAGACAAGTGGTTTGTTTCAATTAGAATCTAAAGGGATGCAAAATATTATTAGAAATTTAAAACCAGATAGTATTGATGACATTATTGCACTAGTTGCACTTTATAGGCCTGGGCCAATAGGTAGTGGGATGATAGATGATTTTGTTAACAGAAAACATGGGAAAATTGAATCAACTTATTTACATCCTCTATTAGAACCTATATTGAAAGATACTTATGGTGTAATACTCTATCAAGAACAAGTGATGAGAATAGCTAAAGAACTTGCTGGTTTCACTTTAGGAGAAGCTGATAATTTAAGAAAAGCAATGGGTAAAAAAATTGTATCTATATTAGAAAAAAACAGACAACAATTTCTTGATGGTTGTAAGGTCAATGATATAAATGAAAAATTGGCAGAAGAAATATTTACTTTGATAGAATATTTTGCTGGTTATGGATTCAATAAATCTCATAGTGCTGCTTATGGAATACTGGCTTATCAAACTGCATATTTGAAGGCTAATTATAAAGAAGAGTTTATGGCATCATTGTTATCTAGTGTAATAATGTCATTTGACAAGGTAAATCTGTATATATCTGATTGTAAAAAAATTGGTGTGAAAGTTTTACCACCAGATGTAAATGAAAGTTTTGAAGATTTTAGTGTTAAAGGGAATACAGTAAGATTTGGTTTGAGTGCAATTAAAAATATTGGGTATAATTCCATAACATCAATTATTGAAGAAAGAAAAAATGGAAGATTTAAAGATATTGATGATTTTTGTCGAAGAGTAGATTTAAAGTCGACAGGGAAAAAAGTAATTGAGAGTTTAGTATACAGTGGAGCTTTCTTGACAATGGAATATACTCGGAAAGGGTTATTACAGGCTATTGATTCAGCATATGACAAAGGAATTAATTATCAAAGAGATTTGAATAGTAATCAGGTTTCTTTATTTGATCTTGATAATTTTGAAATTGATAGTAATACTCCAACAATTGTAGGTGATGAAGAGTTTTCAATTGATGATATCTTATTAAAAGAAAAGGAGATTTTGGGTTTTTATATTTCAGGTCATCCATTAGCTCAATTTGAAGAACTTGAAAAAATTGAAGGCTTTTTTGATATTGTTGATATCGATGAAAACTTTGATAATAAAAGAATTGTTGTTAGAGGTGTTTTGGAAAATTTAAAGGAACGAAAAACTAAGAAAAATGATTTGATGGCTACATTTAATATTGAGGATGAAATAGGAAGCTTAGAAATTTTGGCATTCCCTAGAGTTTTTGCAGAGTCATATAACTTGATGGTGAAGGGAAAAGTTATTCTTGTTGCTGGACGATTGCAAGTAACAGAAAGAGATACAAAGTTAATTGCAGAAAAAATTGTAGCACCAAATGAGTGGGTTCAGATTAAAAGTTATCTTAAAAAACAAGATATTGAAAAAGAAAAATTAAATTTAGGTGAAAAATTGACTATTGAAGTAATTATAAATAAACAAATGGATAAAAGAGAAAAACTAATTAGTTTAAAAGAGTATATTATTAATCATAAAGGTAATTATAATGTAAAATTATTTATTGAAGACAAAGAATATAATTTAGGTTCAAACTATTTATTAAATAATAGTAAAGATATAATTGATTATTTAAAAACTTATGGGGAGGTATTTGTTAAATGAGACTAGGTATTTATCCAGGAACATTTGATCCTGTAACAAATGGACATTTAGATATTTTAAAAAGAGCAAGCAAGTTATTTGATAAAATAATTATTGGAGTAGCTGTTGATTCAGATAAGAAAACTTTATTTGATATTGATCATCGTGTTGAATTTATGAAAGATGCAGTAAAAGATATATCAAATATAGAGGTTGAAGCTTTTAGTGGGTTACTGATGCATTTTACAGAAAGCAAGGGTGCTAAAATTATTATTAGAGGTTTGCGAGCTGTATCAGATTTTGAATATGAATTTCAATTAGCATTGATGAATAAGAACCTAAATGATTCTGTTGAAACTATGTTTTTGACAACTTCAAGTGAATATACTTTTTTAAGTTCAACAATTATAAAGAGTGTAGTCAAACTTAATGGAGAAATTAAAGGGTTAGTGCCCGAAAAAGTTGAAATAGCACTTAAGGATATTTATAAAAAAGGAGATTAATATGAGGAGAACAAAAATAATTTGTACTATTGGACCAGCAGTAGATGATATAACTGTTTTCCAAAATCTGGCTAAAACAGGATTTGATGTTGCACGTCTGAATTTTTCTCATGGTACATTTGAAGAACATGATAAAAGAATAAATATGATTAAAGATTACAATAAAAAAAATAATGATAACATAGCAATTTTACTTGATACTAAAGGACCTGAAATTAGAACAGGAATTGCAAGAAAAAAAGTTGAATTAGTAAAAGATGAACAAATTATTTTAACGACTAAAAATGTGAAATCATCAAAGGAAATGATAAGTATATCATATATAAATTTACCTAAGGAGGTAAGTCCTGGAGATGAAATATTATTAGATGATGGACTAATAGCTTTAAAGGTATTAAGTGTTAATAATGATGAGATAATTTGTAAAATTCTTAATAGTGGGTTTTTAGGAAGTAAAAAAGGCGTAAATTTACCAAAGGTAGATGTGAAATTACCAAGTATTAGCGAAAAAGATAAGCAAGATATATTATTCGGTGTTGAGAAAGGTGTGAATTTTATTGCATTATCTTTTGTGCGTAGAGCAGAAGATATATTAGAAGCAAGAAATATTATTGGTAATGATAATAAAGAGATTCAAATTATAGCTAAAATTGAATGTGAATTAGCTGTAAAGAACATTGACAGTATATTGGAAGCCTCTGATGGGGTAATGATTGCAAGGGGGGATTTAGGAGTAGAAATACCAATAAAGCAATTGCCGGGAATACAAAAAAGTATTATACAAAAAGCAAGATTTTTGGGTAAGCCAGTTATTGTAGCAACACAAATGTTAGATTCTATGATTAGAAATCCAAGACCTACTAGAGCTGAAGTAAGTGATATTGCTAATAGTATTTTAGACGGAACAGATGCAATTATGCTTTCAGGAGAAACGGCTGCAGGTCTATTTCCAATTGAAAGTCTAAGGATCATGAATGAAATTTCTTGTGAAATTGAAAAAGATTTACATATACTTGAACCTATGCATTTTAAAAAATTAAAAAAATCTGAAAGTATTGTTGATTTAATAGCATATAGCACTGTAGATATTGGTAAAAAAATCGATGCTAAATGCTTGTTAGTTCCAACATCTAGTGGTGGAACTGCAAGAAGGGTAGCAAGACATAGACCTAATATTCCGATTATTGCATTTGTGGGTAAAGATTATTTTAAAAAACATTTAAAACTTGTGTGGGGTGTTGAAACTTTATCAATGAACGAGGATTATGAAGGAACAGATGAGTTAATAAAAAGAGGAGAGGAGGAATTATTAAAATTAGGAAGATACAAAGAAGGCGACATTGTAATTATTACAGCTGGAATTCCACTAAAACAAGTAGGCACAACTAACTTAATTAAAGTACATTATCTGGGGGGGTAGAGGTGAAAGGATGCATAGGATTAACGGTAATATAACAAATCGTATTGACATTAATAAAAATAATTGGTTAGGAAAAAAAGAAACATCAACGATTATGGAAAAGAATTTTATACCACTTTTCAAGTTAGAAGAACTTTATGACTATACACAGGGAAATCCTTACTTAGTCAATTATTATGTGGATAATTTTAATGGAAAAGTCGATACCTTAGAGTTATTAAAAAAGCATGTAATTGATGTTTATGAAGAAGAACATGAATTTAACTCAATAAATGAATTTAATTTAATTGCTACATGTAGTTATCTAAAAAAAATATCATTTTCTTTATTTGCAAATCTAGCATATCATTACAGGCTTTCAAGTTACCAATTAAATAAGTTGATAAGAAGCAAGACTATGTTTTATGAAATCAATGGCTTTTATTTATTTTATCCGTTTTATTTAGATTTTATAAATAAAAAAGTTTCTCAAAGCATTTCAGGAGAAACTAAAGATAAACAAAGATCTATTTTGGTAAGCAATCTTGTTATTGAAAGTAATTTTTTACTTGAATACTATCAATTTGCTAAATCTAAAGTAGAAAAGATAGCAATGGAGCAAAGAATTATAGATACAATAAAGAGTCAAAGTTGCCGATATTATGATAATAAATTAAAACTCTTTAATTATAATCAACTTGTAGATCAAGGGCTTAAATTACTTATTATGATTATTTCTGAGAAAGAAATCAAATGTAAATCAATTAACTATTTTTTAGAAGAATTAAAAAACAATCAAATATTTTCTATCTTACAACAAGAAAGTACTGTGTATTTGGCTAAGAAACTAAATACAGAAGAATTTTCATTTAACCAAGATAGTGACGAAGGTATATATTATAAATTAATACAATATTGGTTAAATGGTGATAAACTTAATTTACAAATGACGGACAAATTCTATAAAAAATATGGTTTCTTTATTGTTCCTGATCATTTGATATTCCAACTAGATGATAATCAATTACTTAAAGAGAGCGATAATAAACTTAGTTCATTTTTAAGTAGAGTATCTGTTTTATATAAATACTATTTAAAGGGAGAAACTCAAAAAAGTCTGAAATTATTTAATTATATTATCAAGTGGTATAAAGATTATTTGCTAAAAGATTACAGTGGAAGTTATTATTTTATACTAGCTTGGCATTATTATAATAAAAAGAAAAATAGTAAATCTTTATGGTTTATTGAAGAAGGATTGAAGAAACTTGACATAGAATTTAATAAAATATTTATTCTTAAATTCTATAATATTCAATTGAGAATATTTTTTGAAGAAAAAGATATAGATTCTATGGTAAAATTATTAGCAGATTGTAGGGTTGTTTTTGGTAAAGCAAAGCCATTTCAGGTCTTTATTGAGTATCTTAGAGGTTGCATTAAAATAATCGAAGGACAGGAGTTGAAAGGTTGTTTAGATGATCCAATATCATATGCTATGAATATTGGTGATGAAATCTCAGCAGTTCAATATTATAGTTATTCTTTAAGTGAAAAAGAAAGAGATGATAATAATTTATTAAAAGTTCAAGAAAGTTTATTGAGTAAAGAGCAATTAGCAATATATCATAATACTTCACTTTTTGATATTTATAAAAAGGTAGATGTTGATATAAATTTCTTTGGTACATTTTGTTTTAAGGTAAATAAAATTGATTATTCAGGAGAATTTATTAATCGAAAAAAACTCAGGAAAATAATAAATTATCTAGTTTTTAATGATCCAGGAAAGGTCAGTAGAGAAGAGATTAAAAGAGTATTTTGGGACAAAGAAAAATCATTTGATATTGATGCTAACCTTAGAGTTACAATTTGTAATATAAGAAAAATTTTAGAAAAAATTGGGTGTGCTGATATGATAATCTGTGAACAGTCTAGAATATATATTAATTCTAGATATGTTGTAAATAATGATTTTAAAAAATATGTGGCTTTATATAAAAAGGCGAAATTATTTTTTAAGAATAAAGAGCTGTATCAGGCAGAAACATATCTTAAAAAAATTATAGCTTTAAATATTGATGTAGTTTTTAAAGATTTGAGTTGGGACTACCTTGAAAATAAAATTAGAAATCAAGTTCAACTTATTATTAGTAATTCATATGAAATGTTACTATCTATTGCTAAAACTAATGAAAATTGGAATAGAGCTGAAGAATACGCAAGAAAATTGACTAATATCAGTATAAAACATATTAATGAATTAATTTGTATTCTACAGAAAAATGGACGTTTAGAGGAAGCAGATGATTTAATAAAGAATAAAGAAAGAAAAGATAAGTCATTAACAAATATATTTTTTCCTGAATAAGTTGCTGTTGTTCTTTTTGTATTATATAATCAGTATGTACATGCACTGTTGTAAGATAAAAGTATAGTACTGTAAAGGACAAGGTGAATATTATAAAAGGAATTATAAAATATTTAGATCATATAAAAGAAATGGATCCAGCAGCAAGGTCATATTTAGAAATAATACTATTGTATCCTTGTGTCCATATTATGTGGAATCATAGGATTACTAATTTTTTATTTAAACATAATCTGATTTTTTTGGCAAGTTATTTATCTTTAAGAGGCAGAAGAAAATGGGGGATTGAGATTCACCCTGGAGCTTCAATTGGTAATAATTTCTTTATTGATCATGGTATGGGAGTAGTAATAGGGGAAACAACTATTATTGGAAATAATGTAACAATATATCAAGGAGTTACTCTTGGTGGGACAGGAAAAGAAACTGGTAAGCGTCACCCTACAATAGAAGATAATGTAATTATTGGAGCGGGTGCAAAAGTATTAGGACCTATTGTTATTTCTAAAGGCAGTAAAATTGGAGCTGGAGCTATTGTGATAAAAGATACTGAAGAAAATTCTACAACAGTGGGCTTAGCTGCTCATACTATAAAAATAGGAAATAAAACATTCAGTAGACAAATTATAAATAAGGATATATAAAATCAATAGGATGTAAATTATGGAGTTCTATTTATAGGAACTTCATAATTCATTTAAAATATATAATGGTATTTAAAAGTAATATTTGGTATAATAATTAGGATGAATTATTTAGATAAGAGGAGATAAAATGGCAAAATATTTAATAACTGGTGGCGCTGGGTTTATTGGTTCACACTTAGCTGAATTTTTGTTGGAAAAAGATGAAGAAGTTGTAATAATAGATAATTTTTCGACTGGTAAAATGCAAAATATTAGCAATTTTATCAACAAGATTAAATTGTATACTGCTGATATTAGAACAGTTGAAAATGTTGAAGAATTGCTTGCAGATATAGATATAGTTATTCATTTAGCGGCAATACCTTCAGTAGTTCAGTCAATTGAAAATCCTTATACAGTGAGCAATAATAATATACTAGGTACAGTTAATTTTTTTGACGCAATTGCTAAAAAGTCTAATGTGAAAAAAATAGTGCAAGCATCTTCATCTGCTATATATGGAGATACTGAAAATATAGCAATTTTAGAAAATAGTGAGTATAATCCGTTATCACCTTATGCAATAGATAAAGTTGCACAAGAATTATATGGTAATTTTTATTCCAATTTATATAATATAGATATTGTATCATTGAGGTTTTTTAATGTATATGGTAAGCGTCAAGACGTTAAATCTGCGTATGCAGGTGTGATACCAATATTTATTGATAAAGCAAAAAAAGGCGAGTCTTTGATTGTATATGGAGAAGGAAACGCGATTAGAGATTTTATTAGTGTTAAAGATATTGCGAAGGCAATATATTTAGCATCAAAATCAAATGTCAAAGGTCATAAAAAAATCAACTTGGGTACTGGTATAGGAACTAGTGTGAAAACTCTTGCGGAAATGGTAAATAAGTTATGCGAAAATAATAGTGGAATTATATATAAAGAAAAAAGATTAGGAGAGATTGATTATTCATTGGCAAATATAGGACAAGGGAGTAAATTAATTGAATTTACTCCTGAAATTAATTTAAAACAAGGATTAATAGATCTGATATAAAGGTGGTAATATGAATAATAAATTTTATAAAAGAAGTCTTGTTAGGAGCATTCTATATGTATTAGATTTTATAATTTTAAATGTAGTTTATACAGTTTCATTATATTATTTGACTAGAAGAATAGAATATCATGAAATAATGACCTTGATTATGGTAATAACTATAACTTTTTTTAGTTTTAGATTATATAATATGTATCAAGAATTAGAACATATAAGATATAGAAAATTGTTCGTTAAATCATTTATAGCAAATGCAGTATCTGCATTGAGTGCTGGTATAGTATTCTTGTGGAGACAAGATTATGGTGAAAAAATGATTTTCAAAGTTTTTGTTGTTACATTTTTAATAACAACATTAACAAGATTATTTGCTAAGTGGTATATATCTATTAAATACAAAAAAGCTAATGTGCTAATTATAGGATATGAAAATGACATAAAAGATATAATGAAAAAATTCTTTATCAAATATAGACTTACTTATAATATTTCATATATAACACCAGAAAACATTGAGACTGTTTCATTTGATAATATTGATGAAGTTTTAGTATCTCAAAACATATTACCTAAGAAAAAGGAAGAAATTGTATCATATATATTGAAAAATGATTTAAGTTATAAAATCATTCCAGGTAATTATGAAATAGTTGTTGCAACTGCCAATGATGGTCAAATATATGATAGTTTTATTTTTTATAAAATGTCATCTAGACATTTGACTTATAGGTTATGGAAAAGATTAATTGATTTAATAGGCTCATTATTATTATTAATACTATCTTTACCATTTATTTTAATTGCAACTATTGCATTGAAAATTGAAAGTCATAAATCACCAGTTTTTTTTACTCAAGCAAGAGTTACCAGAAACAATAAAATATTTAAAGTAATAAAATTTAGAAGTATGTTTGTTGATGCTGAAAAAAATTCGGGTGCAGTATTAGCTGAAAAAAATGATTCAAGAATAACTAAAGTAGGTGACATTCTTAGAAAATTTAGAATTGATGAACTACCACAATTAATTAATGTTCTTAAGGGGGATATGAGTCTTGTTGGTCCAAGACCAGAAAGGCCAGAATTCACTAACGAATACAATAAAAAATTACTGTTATATGATTATCGACATAGAGTGAAAGCTGGTTTGACTGGTTTAGCTCAAATTAGTGGGTACTACAGTACTACAGCAGAAGACAAATTAAAACATGACCTTTTTTATATTGAAAAACATTCAATATTATTTGATATTAAAATTATTTTATTGACTATAGAAGTTTTTTTAGATCCATCAAAGGCAGAAGGTCAAGGTGACTTTGCTACACTTGAAGAAATTTTGAATAAATATAAATATAAAATAGAGAAAAAAGATAATATTTATAAAATAATTAAGACCAATTTATAAAATCAAATAATTAAGGTAAAAAAGAATAATAGATAAAATTAAAATATTATAATAACTTAATATATTTATTAATTAGGACTGAATCCTTTTAAAGAGGAATTCTGTCCTTTTTTTATTTATTCAAGTTAATTTTATTTATTTAATTAAGTAAGTTATATTATTTTTGGATAATTGTAAATTAACCTTTAATTTGATGTTTATAAATGGTATAATTACACCATGTGATTAAGTTAAGGAGGTATAAGGAATATTATGTCTTTTGAAAAAAAAATTAGTGAATTAGGAATTGTTATCCCAACCCCTGCTAAACCTGCGGCCGCATACGAGCCAGGAGTACTTGTGGATGGGATTATTTATGTATCAGGCCAATTGCCTATGTATGAAGGAGTCCTTCAATATAAAGGTATTGTTGGTGTTGATGTTAAAGAGGAAGAGGCTTACAAAGCAGCTCGAACATGTGCAATAAATGCTCTTGGAGTAGTTAAAAGTTTAGCTGGTAGTTTAGACAATGTTGAAAGAATTATTCAAGTCCAAGGATTTGTAAATTCACATAATAACTTTACAGGCCAACCAAAAGTTATAAATGGGGCTTCTGATGTACTAGCAGAGATATTTGGTGATGCTGGTAAGCATGCTAGATTTGCTATTGGTAATAGCGGACTTCCACTTGGCGCTTCAGTCGAAGTTGGTATGATCGTTAAAATAAAAAATAAGTAAGTTACTTTAAAGGAGGAATTTCAATTATGTCAATGCATACTCGTTTATTCATTCCAGGTCCTGTTGACGTGGCTACAGATGTATTACTTAAAATGGCTACCCCACAGATAGGACACAGAACCAAAGAAGCTAGTGTACTTCAAAAAAGCATTCATGATAAAATGCAAAAAGTTTTTTACACTGAAAATAGAATTATGTTATCAACTTCTTCAGGAAGTGGTTTCATGGAAGGATCTATACGTTCTTGTACAAGAAAGAAAGCTGCGGTTTTCTCAATAGGTGCTTTTGGTGATAGATGGTATAAAATGGCTGTTGCTAATAATGTTCCAGCTGATAAATTCTCTTCAGAACCTGGTCAGCCAACTCTTCCAGCTGATGTTGAAAAAGCTTTGGCTACTGGTTTATACGATGTTGTTACAGTTACTCATAATGAAACATCAGTAGGCATTCAAAACCCAGTTGAAGAAATTGGTGAAGTAATTAAAACTTATAATGCAGATAAAGCAGATGAAGAAAAAGTTCTTTACTTAGTAGATGCTGTAAGTTCTGCTGCAGGAGCCAAAATTGAAGTTGATGCATGTGGAATTGATTGTCTTATTACTGCTACTCAAAAAGCATTAGGTTTGCCAGCTGGCTTATCAATATGTTCTTTTTCACAAAGAGCATATAATGCTGCAAAACAAGTTCCATTTAGAGGACTATATTTTGATATGGTAGAAATTTTCGATACAATTGATAAGAAAAATCACCAATATCCATCAACACCTTCATTAGCTCACATGTTTGCATTAGACTATCAACTAGATAGAATTATGCTTGAAGGAATTGAAAATCGTTTTGCAAGACATACTGAGATGTCTAAATATGTTAGAAATTGGGCAAAGAAACATTTTGGTATATTAGTTACTGATGAAAAATATGCTTCGAAAACATTAACAACAATTTTGAAACCAGAAGGTTTTGATCTTAAAGAATTGAATAAGAGACTTGCTATGAGAGGCTATACAGTTTCAGATGGATATGGAAAAATGAAAGATAAAACTTTCAGGATAGCACATATGGCTGATAATACTTTAGCTGATGTTAGAGGACTATTATTTGAAATTGAAGATATTTTAGGTTTAAAATAATTTAAATTAATATTAATTTAAGATTAATAGAACCAGAAATATATTTCTGGTTCTATTAAATAATTTTAGGAGGTATTACAAATGATTAAAGTTTTAGCAAATGATGGAATAGCAAAAAGTGCCGAAGAGGCTATGGTAGATGCTGGTTTTGAAGTAGATACAACACATTATGATGGTGCAGAGTTAATTGCAAAATTAAAAGACACTGATGCTGTCGTTATTAGATCAGCTACTAAATTAACTTCTGAAGTTTTTGAAGGTATAACTGGTGGAAAATTAAAATTAGCAATTAGAGCCGGTGTAGGGATTGATAATATTGATATTCCTGCTGGCGAAAAAGCTGGAGTGAAAGTTACTAATACTCCTGCAGCTAGTAGTGATTCAGTAGCTGAGTTAGCATTAGGTCATATGTTTGCAATTGCTAGACACATTGGAATTTCTAATGTAACTATGAGAGAAGGCAAATGGGAAAAGAAAAATTATGGCGGAGTAGAATTAGCAGGAAAAACATTAGGGATAATTGGCTTTGGAAGAATTGCTAGATCATTAGCTAAAAAAGCTCAAGCTCTTGGAATGTCTATTATTTATACAGATTTCATAGGTGAAGTAGAAGGTTTTAGTGATTTTAAATTCATGTCAGAAAATGATGTTATTAAAAATGCGGATTTTCTTTCTTTACATATTCCTTTTGATAAAAACAAGGGAGCAACTATTAGTAAAGATCAATTTGCAATAATGAAAGATGGATCATATTTAATCAATTGTGCTCGTGGTGGTGTTGTTGATGAAGCTGCTCTTCTTGATGCTTTAAATAGTGGAAAAATAGCTGCTGCTGGAATTGATGTATATGAAAAAGAACCAACAAGCAATACTGCTTTAATTAACCATCCTAAAGTTTCAGTAACACCTCACATTGGAGCAGCTACAAGTGAAGCTCAAAAGAGAATAGGTGCTGAAGTAGTCGAATTAATTAAAAACTTTGAGTTTTAGTAGGGAGGTATTAAATGGCAGTTGTAAGACCTTTTAAAGGACTACGTCCAAAGAATCAAGAAATAGCTGAAAATATGATTTCTTTACCTTATGACGTGATGAATAGAAAAGAAGCAAAAGAGATGGCTGGAAATAATCCATATTCTTTCTTAAAAATAGTAAGATCAGAGATCAATTTAGATGACTCAGTTGATGCTTACTCAAAAGAAGTATATGAAAAGGCCAAATCAGTACTAAATAGTTGGACTGATGAAGGTGTTTTAGTTCAAGATAAAAAACCAGTATTTTATATTTACAGACAAATAATGGAAGAACGAGTACAAACAGGCATAGTTGGGTGTACATCTATCGATGATTATATGAATGATATAATAAAAAAACATGAATTTACTAGAAAAGAAAAAGAGTTAGATAGAATAAATCATTTCGATATTACAGATGCCAATACAGAACCAGTTTTTCTTACTTATAAAAAAAATATGAGAATCAATGAAATTATTAACGAATGGATTGATGAGAACAAAGCGACTTATGAGGTAGTAACTGATGATGGTATAGCTCACATAGTATGGGTTTTAGATGAACCGAAATTAGTTGAAGAAATATCATCTATTTTTGCAGATATTAAATATCTATATATAGCAGATGGACATCATAGATCTGCTTCAGCTGTAGAAACAGGCAAAAAAAGAAGACTAGAAAAGCCTGATTATACAGGAGAAGAAGAATTTAACAGATTCCTTGCTGTTATTTTTCCCGATGAAGATTTATATGTAATGGATTATAATAGAGTTATAAAAGACCTTAATGGTTTGACTAAAGTTGATTTTCTTGCAAGAATTGAAGAAAAATTCATAGTTAAAGAAGCAACAATTAGCCCTTATAAACCTCTTAAAAAGAAAGAGTATGGTATGTTTTTAGAAGGAGATTGGTATGTTTTAACCCCTAAAGAAGGGAGTTATCCTGCTAAGGACCCTGTACTTAGTTTAGATGCAGCCATATTACAAAATAATTTGCTAGCACCTATTCTAGGCATAGAAGACCCAAGGACTGACAAAAGAATTGATTTTATAGGAGGAATTAGAGGACTAAAAGAACTAGAAAAAAGAGTAAATGAAGATATGAAAGTTGCTTTTGCTCTATATCCTGTAACAATTGATGATTTAATGGGTGTAGCAGATGCTGGAAAAGTAATGCCTCCTAAATCAACCTGGTTTGAACCTAAATTAAGAAGTGGTTTATTTGTACATAAACTAAATTAAACTTTTAAGCCTCTAAGATTTACTTAGAGGCTATTTTCTTAGAATATTGACAAAAGGAGCTAAAAAGGTATAATGAAAATAGAATTATAATAATTCCAATCTGAAAGGAAATAACATGATTGATAATAATATTAACTTAGTTACAAGACTAAAAGAATTCAACATAAAACCATCTATTCAAAGAATTGAAATACTTGAATACCTTATGAATAATAGAATCCATCCTAATATAGAAGCTATATATACTACGTTAGCTAAAAAGATGCCTACATTATCAAAAGCTACTGTTTACAATACTTTAGATTTATTTGCTAAAAAAGGACTTGCTATTCGATTATATATAGAACCAAAAGAAGTTAGATATGATATAAGAACAGATTTGCATGGACATTTTAAATGTGAAAAATGTAAAAAAATAGAAGATATAAAAATATATAACCTTGAGACTGAACTTAATAAAAAAGAGCATAACAGCATAATTTATGCTGAAGAAATAAATTATAGAGGTATTTGCGAAGCTTGTGCCAAATAAAAAAGGTTATTGCTAGAGAATATTGAAACTTACATTGATTATGGAAAAGGAATAATTAGTAGAAAAATATATAATTTAACAAGAGACTTTAAAAAAGTCTCTTGTTTTTTTGTTTTTAAATAAAAAAGGTGTATATATAGCAAAATATATGTATTGTAGGTAGGTTAATAAAGTTATATACTTATATAAGTGAATTGAAATAAATTTATAAAAGGAGAACTTTATGGATCTTTTTAGATTACTATTTATCATAACCCTCATTCTTTATATATTATTTGTTTTATCATTTGTTTTTTTAGAAAAAAGAAAAACTAATAGTCTAATTTCATGGTTATTGGTATTTATTATGTTTCCATTTGTCGGGTTTTTAATATATTTAATTTTTGGAAGAAATATGAGTAAAAAGAAAATAAATGAATTATTCAAAACTCGTGAAAATTTAAAAGAAGAAGTTAAAGAAAAAACTGAAAATATTTATGATTTAAATAAAAAAGATCAATATAAAGAACTTTCAAAAAGTATTGATTCACTTGAACTAACAAATAGTTTATCAGAAACAGGAATCCATTTTAATAATGAAGTAAAAATATTCACTGATGGGGAAGCAAAATTCAATCAACTTTTAAAAGATATTGAAAATGCAAAAGAAGAAATTCATATTCTTTATTTTATATATAAAAATGATAATCTAGGTAAAAAAGTAAGAGATTTACTTATAGAAAAAGCTAAACAAGGAGTAGAGGTAAGATTACTCCTTGATCATTTTGGCTCATTTGATGTAGGAGGAAAATTTTTTAAAGAATTGAAAGAAGTGGGAGGAAAGTTTTCTTTCTCTTATCCTATGTCTCTAAAAAATCTTCAGCTAAATAATAGGAATCATAGAAAGATTACTATTATAGATAGAGAAATCGCCTACATAGGAGGATTTAATCTAGGAGATGAATATTTAGGAAAAGATCCTAAAAGTGGCTATTGGAGAGATACTCATATAAAAATAAAAGGGGCCGGAATTATTGATTTACAATTAAGATTTTTATACGATTGGAAAAATGCAGGCAATGATGACATAATTATTAATCAAGATATGTTTGCTAAAGATAAATTAGGTGGTGATATTCCAATACAAATCTTATCAAGTGGACCAGATTCTCAGTCTGAAGCAATAAAGTTTGCATATATTGAAATGATTAATAACGCTAAAGATTATATATATATACAAACACCATATTTTATCCCTGATGAATCTCTTAGTGATGCTATAAAAATTGCTTTAATAAGAGGAGTTGATGTAAAGATTATGATACCTAATAAGCAGGATCATATTTTTGTATATTGGGCAACTTACTCATATGTGGGAGATCTATTACCTTTAGGTTTAAAAGCATATATATATGAAAATGGGTTTTTACATGCTAAAACTATAGTAATTGATGATAAAATAGTTAGCATAGGAAGTGCGAATTTCGATAAAAGAAGTTTTAAGCTTAGCTTTGAAAGTAATGCATTTTTATATGGAGATAAAATTGGAATAGAAATGAGAGAAATCTTTGTAAATGATTTAAAATACAGCAAAAAACTAACTTTGGAAAAATATAAAAGGAGGTCAATCCCAATAAGAATAAAAGAACCAATAAGTAGACTAATTTCACCTTTATTATGATATTAGAAATTATTATTATTTCATTTCTTATAATAATAACTGACATCTTTTTTTTAAGAATACCAAATATTTTGTGTACTATTCTTTTTTTGTTTACTGTTGTATTCATTTTAAGTTTTGGTCTGTATGTTAATGTTTTAGGAGCTTTAATAGGATTAATAATATTTTTATTTACGTATATATTTTCTCTAGGAAAAATAGGAGAGGGAGATATAAAAATTATACCATCTCTAGGCTTGATTTTAGGATTTCCGGGTATATTATTACTTATATTTATCGCTTCAATAATGAGCATAGGATTTTTTATGTTAAATAAAAAAAGAAAGGTGCAAGTTTTACCTTTTGCACCTTTCTTATTTATTTCTCTACTTATTATTTTGCTATACGAATGTTGTTCTTTCTAATTTACCTTGGTTATTTTGAACAACTTTTACAATTTTCGCAATTTTTTTAACATCATTTTCGTCTTTAGTACACTCAATTAATTGATAAGTTTTTGTGGCTTCATTATTTGATGCGTAAACATCTTTTAGCAACTTCATTACTGAAAAACTATGATCTGCATCTTTGATTGTAATAATACTTACATTTTCTTTAGAAAGTATATTTAACAAAAGTGATGGATAATCGACTTCTTTTAAGTCACCAATTAAATAATAATTAGCTGAATCATCATTAAGATCATTTTCTATATTTCTTACAGGTTTCAATTTACCAACTCCTTGAGCTACAGTGCCTAAGGTAGCTAATAAAGGTAAAATGCCATGACCGCGATGTCCTGAAATAATAATATTATCTTTGTTAGATATAGCAGTTTCAAGATATTCTGCTTGTGATTCTGTCATAAATTTTTGATCAATTAATTTTTTTATCATTTGATTCATAATTTATCCTCCTTTAATTTTATTCCCAAACAATTATACCATAAATATAGAATATGTGTAATCAGTTTTAAAGATCAAAATTAAATAGTAAGATGAATGTGAAAATTAACTGAACTTTAAGTGGAATGTTTATTGGACTGTTGATATTATTTAATAAGTAATATATAATTAAGTCACAACAAATCTATAAAAAGGAGCGAGCAGATGAAGAAGGAGAAAATCAAAGAAAAAAGATTAAAAATGGGTTTTTCTCAGGAAAGTCTTGCTAGAAAAATTGGTGTCACTAGACAGACTATTAATTTGATCGAAGCTGGCAAGTATAATCCTAGTTTAAAGATTTGCAAAGGCATTGCAAGAGAGCTAAATGCTACTTTAGACGAGTTATTTGGAGATTAAAATTTAACTAATTGAACAGCAAAAAGGATGAAGATTATCTTCATCCTTTTTACCGTTCATATAAATTATAAGAATTTAAATTGCATAAGCAATCAAAATATCATTAACTTTTTCTTCTAATACTAGGTAGTCAACATTTGGAAGGTCTATTAATGTTATTTGTATTAATTTATTAAATTCTTCCAATGCTGAAATACAATTAATTCTTACTAATGTATTAGCAAGTAAGGTTATATACTGAAACGGAGCTTTCTTTAAATTAAGATAGCTTTCAGCTTGAATCCTAATACTCTCCAAGTCTTTTTTTTCATCAATATCATCAGCCAATTCAATTTTTAAATTTTGTTTTTCAATAATTTGTTCTAAAGAACTAAGAGATTCTAAATATGATCTAATAAAATAGTAAATTGCACTTCCAAATTCTTTTTTTCTTTCTTGAAATAAGGCCATTACATTAGTAATTTTAGATTCAATATAAAATAGTTCAGCTAGTGTAATAGTGCCTTCACTTTGAAAACTATAAAAAAATTGCTTTATTTTTAAAAATTCCATCCAACCTGTGTATTCTTGCCCAGCTAATTGTAAATACATTGGGTATTTCAGTAATAAATCTAGCCGCTTTTCTTTATTTTTATACATTTTTTCTTGAGCAATATGGAGAACCTGGGCTGAAGTTGTATATTGTTTATTAATCTTTAATCTTTCAGCCTCTTGAATCAATTCGTTGATACTTAAAGCGTGATAAAAAGAATTAAGCATCTCATTATTTTGAAAAACGCCCCTATGTTTCTCAGATACTTTTTGGTTGATTAATGGTTTGTTATAAACTGCCATCAGGTTCTCCTTTCTTTCTTTTAAGTTAATATAGTAAAATATATATTTTTATCAATTTTTTGAAGGTTATCTAAATCATTTGTAATATCGACATTAGTAATAAAATAGTAGTTAGTGCTAATTCTCGGATTGTTAGTATATACTGCAGTGAAATGCTTTATTTCATTAATTTCATCTAATGTTGGTACTCTATTGTAAAAACATTTTCCGCTAAGTATATGTTCATCATTAACAAAACCGAAAATTGGCAACTCGAGTTTATCGTTCCATGTATTTCCTATATGCTTATATTTTTTATCTAAGTTATCCTTGTTATTTAAAAAATTTAAATATTCTATACCAATAAACTGAAATTCTTTTTCTATATAGTTTTGTATAGTGGGAGCAATTTTTTTATCATAAAATTCATCAGTATTTAGCATTTCTAATGAAGAAAGATTAGGAACCATATAATAGAAATAAAATTTAAAAAATGGTTCTTTAAATAAGTACATGCTTCTATGCATATTTGGTTTTTCATTAGGCAGTAATAATGGTACTTTTCTAAAAAGAATATTTAATTGCATTAAACTTTTTAAATATACATTAATTTTTGTTTTATCTAAACTTGTTGTTTTTGAAATATCTTTTATTGTATCTGCACCTAGTGCAATAGCACTTAATATAGCAAAATATGTTGATGGTTCACGTAAATCTTCTCTCATTAATAAATTTATCTCTTGATGAAGAGAAGAGTATTTATTTACTACAAGTTTGTTAAGGTTGTCTTTTAAACTGTATTTAACATCTAAAGCTTTTAAATAACGTGGTATACCACCAAATATTGAATAATAAGCTATCTGATCTGATAACGAAAAATCCTTTAATAAACTTTGAGTTTCCATGAATGATAAGGCGTCTAATTTTATAGTTGAAGTCATTCTTCCATATAATGGACTATCTTCACCGAGAAGTTCATTTTCCATATAGGATAGGGAAGAACCAGTTAAAATAAACATTAATTTACCAGTATCATTATTTTGATCCCAAATTTTTTGTAATACAGATAATATTACTTTGTTATTTTGTGCAATATATGGGAATTCATCTATTATTAAAAGTATTTTTTTACTTTTACTTTCATTGATTAAAAATAGGAATGCTTTCTCCCAATTATCAAAAGAAGTTATGAATTCCTTAACTGGATTACCTTCCAGTATTTCTTCTGAAAATAATTTGATTTGTTCAGAATCAATCGTTTCTCTGCTAACGTAAAAAAAATGAGTTTTATCCTTTGCAAATTCTTTTAATAGTGCAGTTTTTCCAAGCCTTCTTTTTCCGTACACAACAACAAGTTGCGGAGTATCTTCAGCATATTTGGATTCCAACTCATTTAGTTCTTTTTCTCTACCTATAAACATTTTAGTATATTCCTAACATATATAATATAAAATAATATAAACGTATAAAGTATAAATTAGATTATATAAATTTATTGTTGTATTGATTATATAATTATTAATTTATTAAGTCAATGAATTTGTTTGAAAAATCAAAGAAAAAAATATATAATGTAAAAGGTAAGTAAACTGTTAGTTTTTAAAGGAGCAAAAATCAGATGTGGCAATGCAAGGAATGTGGGAGAAAATTTAATATAGAACCAATTTATTGTGATTTTTGTGGAGCGACAGATAATTTCCTTGAAGCCATTGATAAAAGTGAAAATGATAGTTTTTATAAAGGGATTGAACAAAGTTATCAATCTAAAATAGGAAACAAAAATTTTGATGATTTTGATAAATTGATAAAGGATTTTTTGGCTGATGAATATCAACCTATATCAAGAAAAGTAAAGGAACCTTTTGAAGATGAAATGAAGGAAAAGGCTAAGGCTAAACTAAGAGAGAAAAAGCTTGAAAGTCTTGATACTGAATATTATGAGTCAATAAAAACTGTAGTAGGAACTGAGAGTATTGAAAAAGATGATTACTATCAAGAATTAGAAGATTTATTCAAAGCTCCAATACAATCTGGAGATCAAACTACATTTAATGGAATATTTAAAAAAAATGATACCATGGAAAATACCTTTTTAAATCCTAAAAATAAAAAAGGCAGAAGTATTCCACTTAAAAAAGAGTCATTTTCTAAACCTGTTAAAAAGAAACCAATTCCTTTACCTTCATTAAATTTTTGGGAAAAAAATGATAATGGAGATAAAAAAAATAATCATAATAATAAAAAACTTGTGAAAGTAATAGCTGCTTTAGGAAGTGTTTTTATTTTGATGATTATACTTATGGTCTTAGTAGTAGGTAATATTGTAGGATCAGGAGATGAAAGTGGTAAACTTCCAAGTAAAGAATTAATGTCAAACTTTTTTACAAGTATAGAACAATTAGACGAACAATCATTTTTAGAAAATCCTACAATGATTAGCTTTATGGAATATGAAGGGACTAACGAAGAGAAGCAATTGATGTTAAAAACATTATATGCATTAGTTACCTCAGGTGAGTGGAATATAACAAGTGTTGATAAGGTTGAACAAAAAGGTCTCAATAGAGTTATGGTAACTTTTAATGTTTCTGGAAATGAACTACATACGGACATATTTGACCAACTTTTATTTAGGACAAATGATAACAAGACATATCAATTAGATTTTACGGATTTTGTGACCCAATATACTATTGGGATAGAAAAAAATAAAATTGATAATTGATATTAGTTAAAATAAAATATGTGAAGGAGGATATAAGATGAAGGACATTGCAGAGAGAATTAAAGTGCCTCAAGAGGTACAAGAGATAATGAAAGCTACTAATGTATTGTGGGCGAATAGTAGAGAAGATTTATTTAAATTAGCATTAGGTATAGAAAGCGGAAATAGAGATTTTTATGAAGTTTATTATACAATTCAAGGAATTGGCAAAGTGGTTGAATGTACAGTTGCTAAGTGTAAAAATGGACTAGCTGTAAATTACACAGATTCATATATGAGGAGAAGAGATCCGAATTGTATGGTTATTGCTGATGATAGGCCTACTGATAAAGAAACTTTCAAAAATAGATTTAACGAAAGTTTTGATGGCTTAAGAGGTGACACCATTAAATGGTTTAAGGAATTAAAAACAGTTATTGCTATGCCGTTTATGTCAGGTGGAAAGAAATTTGGTTATCCATCATTAGTTTTAGTTCCTGCAAATGCAGCTTTTTTTGCTGCAGCATTAGGTGATATTCAAGACTTTATTCCAATTGATGAAGTAGAAGATGGTTTTGAACCAAAGGCGATAATGTATGTTGCGCCACCATTTAGACACACATATTTTAAAGGTAAACAAGTTGTAGTTCATAATAGAACGGGAGATTCACACGAAATTTTTTCTTATAATTTATATCCAGGTCCTAGTGCTAAAAAAGGAGTTTATAGTGTTTTATTAGATTTTGGTGAAAAAGAAGATTGGAACACTTTGCATGCATCAACTGTAAAAGTAACAACTCCTTATGAGAACAGATATAATATTATGCATGAAGGCGCTTCTGGTGGTGGTAAAAGTGAAATGCTAGAAAACACTCAAAGAGAAGCTGATGGTAGAATATTACTTGGAGAAAGTATTATAAATGGTAATAAAATCCATATTGATTTATTAGCTAACTCAGAGGTTATACCAGTAACAGATGATATGGCTTTAGCTCATCCTAAATTGCAAAATTCTGATAAATTAACCGTAACAGATGCGGAGTCTGGTTGGTTTTTAAGAGTTGATCATATTAAAGAATATGGTACTGAACGTGAATTAGAACGAATGACTATACATCCAACGGGGCCTATGCTATTTTTCAATATTGATGCCTCACCTAAGTCTACAGCTTTGATTTGGGAACATATTATGGATGCACCTGGTAAACCATGTTCAAATCCAAGAGTTATAGTGCCAAAAGAACAATTCAATGCAAAAAAAGGTGAAGTAGTAGAAATAGATTTAAGAAGTTTTGGACTAAGGACACCTCCTACTACAAAAGATAATGTTAGTTATGGAGTTTTAGGAATGTTCCATGTTTTACCACCTGCCATAGCATGGCTTTGGAGATTGGTTGCGCCTCGTGGATTTGCAAATCCAAGTATTACAGATTCTGATAAAATGGAAAGTGAAGGCGTGGGATCTTATTGGCCGTTTGCTACTGGTAAAAGAGTAGATCAAGCAAATATACTTTTGAGACAAATACAAAAAACTCCAGGAACAAGATATGTTTTAATACCAAATCAATATATAGGTACTTATAAAGTTGGATTTAAGGCTGAACATTTATCAAGAGAGTATTTATCAAGAAGAGGACAAGCCCCATTTAAAATGGATGAGTTAAATGATTTGGGCTCACCTGTTTTGGGCTATGCTATGAAAAGTGTTAAACTAGATGGTAAAGAAATACCTTTAAGAATGTTAAATGTAGCAGAACAAAGATATATTGGTGAAGAAGGTTTTAAAAAAGGAGCAGATATTTTGACTAACTTCTTCAATCAAGAACTAAAACAGTTTTTAACACCAGAATTAGATGATCTTGGTAAAAAAATAATTGAAAGTTTCATTTCTGGAGCGACAATTGAAGAATTAAATTCAATTATGCCTTGCAAATATATACAAGATTAAGGATATAGCATGAGAATTATTATAAGTATAATGATAGGTTATTTAATTGGATCGATTCCCTTTGCATTAATATTTGGCAAAATATTTGGGGGAATAGATGTTAGGCAATATGGAAGTGGTAATCTAGGAGGAACTAATGTAATAAGAGTATTAGGTTTTAAGATTGGACTTCCGGTAATATTGTTTGATATAGGTAAGGGTATTTTAGCAGCTTTTATTGGAACTATTTTGGGAGGTCAATTATTAGGCTTAATTGTTGGTATATGCGCTGTGATTGGTCATTTTTATCCAGTGTTTGCTGGATTTAAAGGTGGAAAAGGGGTTGCTACTGGTGCCGGAGTATTCTTGTATTTAGCTCCAATTCCAATATCAATAGCAATTGGAGTCTTCATAATAGTTCTTCTTATTTTTGGATATGTTTCACTTGCTTCAATTTTAGGAGCTATAACTGGCGTAATACTATTTATTCTTCCTGAATTTATAACTGGCATGAATATTTATTTTGGAGTAAGACTTGGTGGTATTATTATAGGGGCCTTCATTATTTATAAACATAAGAGTAATATAAAAAAACTAGTTATTGGAGAGGAAAAAAGAACATTATATAAAAATAGAAACAAGTAATAAATTGTTCGAAAACAAGGGGGTTTATTTAATTCCCTTGTTTTATGAAATGAGTAGCAATACTAATGTGTTTTTATGATGAAAATTCCTGTGAAATCATTTACTTTTTTAAAGCTTTAGTGTAGTATTATAAATGAGGTAATTATGGCATACTTTCTTTCAGGCTAGAGAACCGACTGGATTCTAGAGGAAGGGAGTATTTATTTTACCTGGGCTTGTAATAAATTTCACAAGGTGGTTTTATGAGAAAAGAAATTTTTATTGTTTCTAACAATGAGCTAGTATCAAATGAATACCCTACATTGGAAGTTGATGGCGACTTAGACGCTGTATTCACTAAAGTAAGAGATTTGGTTCATGAAGGATTTGTAATCTTAACACATCCATTATCAGGCAGTGTGAAGCCGCATGAAACAGAATTTAAATCAATTGTACTTGCTAGAGGAAATGGTAATATTGATTATTCATCTCTTCATCTTATTGAAAATGCAATAAATACAAGTGCTAAATTCAGTAGGCCAAATAGAGATTATGGTAAAGACAATGAAAGAATTAAAAATGATTTCATGTTTATTGATTTAAGTTTGCTTAAAACTGGTATTGAAGGTCTAGGGAAAACATTATACAAGTTAGTTAAAGTTGATATATAACTTAATAAGTTTATATAAATAATATGGTTTAAGGAGGTGAGGGTTTTGCAATTAAAAATTGGAAATATTTACATCAAGGATGTTCAATTTTCTTCAAAGACTGAAGTTAAAAATGGTATTCTAAATTTAAACAAGGATGAATTTTTAGCTGTGGCTGGAGATGATGAAAGAATTGCCTCTGTAGATGTTTATTTAGCAAAACCAGGAGAAGAAACTCGCATTATTCCAGTGAAAGATGTCATTGAGCCTAGAGTTAAAGTAGAAGGCGATGGTGGAATTTTACCAGGATTTATGTGTGGGGTAGAGCAAGTAGGAAATGGTACTACGCATGTTCTAAAAGGAGCAGCTATTGTTACAACAGGTAGAATCGTTGGCTTCCAGGAGGGCATCATAGATATGAGTGGTCCAGGAGCAGAGTATACACCTTTTTCAAAAACCTACAATATTGTTCTTAAAGTTGAACCTATTGATGGAATAGGACAACATGAACATGAAGAAATTGTCAGATTATCAGGCTTTAGAGCTGGTATCTATGTTGGTGAAGCGGGGAAAAATGTTACTCCAGATGATTATAAATCATTTGAGACTAAACCATTAGCTGATCAAATTAAAGAATATGACAATCTACCTAAAGTAGTTTATGTATATATGCTACAAACACAAGGATTGTTACACGATACTTATGTATACGGTGTGGATGCTAAGAAGATTATTCCTACATTCCTATATCCAACAGAAGTATTTGATGGAGCTGTTGTAAGTGGAAACTGTGTATCAGCTTGCGATAAAAATCCGACTTATGTGCATATGAATCATCCAGTTATCGAAGAGTTATATGCTAAACATGGTAAAGAATTTAATTTCTTAGGTTGTATTGTTACAAATGAAAATGTTACTTTGATGGACAAAGAACGTTCTTCAAATATGACTGCTAAATTAGTTGAGTTTTTAGGTGCAGATGCTGTTATAATTTCTGAGGAAGGATTTGGAAATCCAGATGCTGACTTAGTAATGAACTGTAATAAAATAACAAAAAAAGGCATTAAAACAGTATTAATTACTGATGAATATGCTGGACAAGATGGAGCATCCCAGTCGTTAGCAGATTCAACACCTGTTGGAGATGCCGTTATTACAGCTGGAAATGCAAACGAAACAATTACATTACCAGTAATGAAAAATGTTATTGGTTATCCTGAAGTTGCTGAAGTTATTGCAGGTGGATTCCAAGGAAGCTTAGCTTCTGATGGGAGTATAACTGTAGAAATACAAGCTATAACAGGAGCTACTAGTGAAGTTGGGTATGGCAAATTGTCAGCAAGAACTTATTAGTAAAAAAATAAAAATTATATATAAGGAGGAATAACTATGTTAGAAGGAAAAAAAATTGTAATCCTTGGCGACAGAGATGGCGTACCTGGACAAGCAATTGAAGAAATGATAAATACAATAGCTGACACTGAAGTAGTATATTCTACAACAGAATGCTTTGTTTGAACAAGCGCTGGAGCTATGGACTTAGAAAATCAAGCAAGAATTAAAGGTTTTGCTGATAAATATGGTAAGGATTTAGTTATAGTATTAGGAGCGGGCGAAGCACAAGCTGCGGAACTAGCTGCTGAAACAGTAACAAAAGGAGATCCTACATATGCAGGTCCATTAGCAGGAGTTCAGTTAGAACTTCCAGTTTATCATGCATTTGAATTAAAAGAATCTGTTGAACCTGGTGTTTATGAAGATCAAGCAGGTATGATGGAAATGGTATTAGATGTTGATGCCTTAAATGAGGCTGTTAAAAAATTTAGAGCTTAATATTAACTTAGACCATAAAGGAGGTCGTAACCTTGGGAATTAAAATAGTACACTATATAAACCAGTTTTATGGTGGAATTGGTGGAGAAGATAAGGCTGATTATGCTCCTGAGAAAATCAGTGGTGTTAAAGGTCCAGGTATGGGTTTACAAGCCGCATTTGGTGACAAAGCTACTATTAGTTCTACTATAATTTGTGGTGATTCATACTTCAATGAAAATATTGATGTAGCAACTGGTCTTATTCTTGAAATGATCAAAGAAGATAAGCCAGATGTATTCGTTGCTGGTCCAGCATTTAATGCAGGACGTTATGGTGTAGCTTGTGGCGCTGTTTGCAAAGCTGTATCTGAAAATTTAAATATTCCAGTTGTAACTGGTATGTATATTGAAAACCCTGGTGCTGATATGTATAAGAAAGATGCTTATATGATTGAAACTGCTAATTCAGCGGCAGGAATGAAAGACGCATTGGCAAAAATTGCTGCTTTAGCATTGAAATTTGGTGAAGGTCAAGCTATTGGTACACCTGAATCAGAAGGATATATGCCTAGAGGCGTTAGAAGAAATATATTCTGTGAAGATAGAGGAGCTAAAAGAGCTGTTGATATGCTTATACAGAAATTAAAAGGTGAAGAAATTATTACTGAATATCCTATGCCAGTATTTGATAGGGTTGAACCTGCTAAACCAGTTGTTGATGTTAGAAAAGCAAAAATTGCTATAGTTTCATCTGGTGGGCCAGTTCCAAAAGGGAATCCTGACCATATTGAAGCATCTAGTGCATCAAAATTTGGTAAATACTCAATAGCAGGGATAGATGATTTGAACCCTGAAAATGGTCAGACTGCACATGGTGGATATGATCCTGTGTATGCTAATCAAGATTTAGATAGAGTTATTCCAGTCGATATTTTAAGAGAAATGGAAAAAAATGGAGAAATTGGAAGTTTACATGATTTCTATTATTCTACAGTAGGTAATGGAACTTCAGTTAATAACTCAAAAAAATTCGCAGCAGAAATAGCTAAGGACTTAATTGATTCAAATGTTGATGCTGTAATCTTAACCTCTACTTGAGGAACCTGTACTCGTTGCGGTGCAACGATGGTAAAAGAAATTGAGCGCGCTGGTTTTCCAGTAGTACACATGTGTACTGTTGTGCCTATTTCATTAACTGTAGGAGCAAATAGAATTATTCCTACAGTTGCTATTCCTTATCCTCTTGGAAATCCAGCTATGAATTTAACTGATGAAAAAGAACTAAGGAGAAAATTGGTGAAAAAAGCTTTAAAAGCTTTAGAAACACCAATTACAGAACAAACAGTATTTTAATAAAAATGGGGATAGTCTTTTGGCTATCCCTAATTCTAAAGGAGGGTATTAAATATGAGTTTTCCGGTTATAAAAGGTGCTAGTTATAGCTTATTTCATACACCAGAAATGACAGTTCATCAAGGAAGTAATCAAACAACAGAAAGATATATGAATCCCAATTCAGAGCATTTTAAAAACTTGCAAAAATCTTTGAGGAGTTTTGATGACTTTGTAAAATATCCACCAAACCAAGTATATATTGGTAATATTAAACCAGATATGTTAAAGTGTCACAAAAGACCATGGTATGAACATCCTATGGAAGTAGCTTCAACTGATGGAAATTTTGGTGCTATTTATACTGAAGAAGAATTGATTGCTTTGGTTAAGATTGTGGATGTGTTTGATTTAGTGGTTTTGGAAGAAAGTTTTCAAGCCGCAACAAAAGTTAAGTTGGAAAAAAGGCAAGAATTGCAAATTATAGATAAATATCTTTCAAAACTAGATAACAAAGGTGTTGATTTTGCTGAGTTAGAGAGTATGGTAAATGAACAAGGTGCTGAAGGTATGTATTATAGTGGTAGATTAGTTGGATGTGTAAAAAAAGCTCATGCTTTTGATGCGGTCCTAACAGCTCATGTGATGTTTGAAAATCTCGTGAGTAAGGCTACAGCAGTAGTTAATTTACTTCAAATGTTTACAAAGACTAAATTAAGACCTAGAGATATAGACTATATTATTGAAACCTCTGAGGAAGCATGTGGAGATATGAATCAACGTGGTGGAGGTAATATGGCTAAAGCTATTGGAGAAATTTGTGGTTGTGTTAATGCGACTGGTAGTGATACTAGAAGCTTTTGTGCTGGACCTGTTCATGGTTTAGTACAAGCTGCGGCTTTAGTACAATCAGGGATATACAAGAATGTAGTTGTAGTTGCAGGTGGAAGTACAGCTAAGCTTGGTATGAATTCAAAGTCTCATATTGAAAAAAACATGCCAGCATTAGAAGATTGTTTAGGTACTTTTGCAATACATGTTTCTGAAAATGATGGTATTAGTCCTATTATAAGAACGGATGTAGTTGGGAGACATACTATAGGCGCTGGTTCAGCACCTCAAGCTGTAATTACAGCAATAGTTACGGATCCTTTAGATAAAGCAAATATCAAATTAGATGATATTGATAAATTTTCGCCTGAATTACAAAACCCAGAAATAACTGTTCCTTCTGGCGCTGGAGATGTAACTCTTTCAAACTTGAAAATGATTGCAGCTTTAGGTGTTAAAAGAGGTGACTTCTTAAAAGAAGATATGGAAAGAATAGTAAATGAAAAAGGTATGACAGGTTATGCTCCAACACAAGGACATATTCCATCAGGAGTACCATATATTGGATTTGCTATACAAGAAATTATGAATAAGAAATTAAAGAAAGTAATGATAATAGGTAAAGGTAGTTTATTCTTAGGTCGTTTGACAAACTTATTCGATGGTGTTTCTTTTGTAATGGAAGAAAATACTGTTTCTGAAGAAGAAACTACGACCGTAAGCAAAGACGAAGTGAGAAGCATTGTAGCTGAAGCCTTAAAGAATTTAGCGAAAAGCTTATAATAGGGGGGTCTTGAGTTGGAAGATAAAATAAAATTCTATATAAAAGAAACTCTTGAGGAAGTGGCTCAAGCCATAGAAACTGGAACGTTTGGGAAGAAAACAAGAGTTGGGATTACAACACTAGGTAGTGAGCATGGAGAAATGGAAATTATTCGAGGTGCTGAACTTGCTAGTTATAGAAATAGTCATATTGAAGTTGTAGTGATTGGACATAATGTAACTACAGAACTTGAGTTAATTAAAGTTAACTCTGAAGAAGAAGCTCATGAGGTTATGAATAGATTGCTTGCAGAAGAAAAATTAGATGCTGCAGTTACTATGCACTATAATTTTCCTATTGGAGTTTCAACGGTAGGTAGAGTTATCACACCAGGTAGAGGAACAAAAATGTTCATAGCAAATACAACAGGTACTAGTCATACGAACAGAGCAATTTCAATGATTAAAAATACCATATCTGGGATAGCAGTAGCTAAAGCTTGTGGTATAAAAAGACCGACTGTTGGTATTTTAAATATCGATGGTGCTAGACAAGTTGAAAAGTCATTAAGAAAACTAGCTGAAAATGGATATGATATAGAATTTGTTGAGTCAGCAAGGAGCGATGGTGGAGTAGTGATGCGTGGTAACGACTTATTAATTGGAGTGCCAAACGTTATGACCATGGATAGCTTAACAGGTAACGTAATGATGAAAATATTTGGTGCTTACGGTAGCGGTGGAGACTATGAATCAATTGGTTATGGTTATGGACCAGGTGTAGGTGAAGGTTATGATAAAATTGTTTGTATAATATCAAGAGCTAGTGGTTCAAACGTAATTGCTGGTGCTATTGGTTATGCTGCAGTTTGCGCATACGGTAATTTAACTGAAAAAGTTGATGATGAGTACTACAAAGCAAACTTAGCTGGACTAAAGCATACAGTTGAAGAAATCCTCGCTAAAGATACTAAAGGGTCTTCTAAGGATGATGATGGTGTTAAGATTCCTCCTGCAAAACCAACTTCAGCGGATATCAGCGGAATAGAAATTCTTGAACTTGATGATGCTGTGGAAAGTCTTTGGAAAGAGGATATTTATGCTACAAGCGGTATGGGCTGTACAGGACCTATTGTTATGCTAGCTGAAGAAGATAAAGAAAAAGCCATGGAAATACTTAAAGAAAAAGGTTTTCTCTAAAAAATATATTAAACTAAAAAGAAGGTTATTACCAGTTATTGGTAAAACCTTCTTTTTTCATGATAAAATTCGTTTGAAATTTTCCTTCATTAACATAGAAAATACAAAAATATATTCTTTTTATTCATTATAATTGTGTATTAAACACATTATATCTAAGCTGAATATAAAATAAGTATAAAGAACTTTAACTTAATATTAAAAAACATTCATTTTTAACATCTTTCCTAAACAAAACTTAAAATATAAGTATGTAATCTATTTCAAAAGATATTTAACAATTTTTCATTGAAAAAAGCTATGGTAAAAGATATAATTAAAGAGTCATGGACAAATATTACAAGGTGGTGTATATAAATTATGAGAAGATTAGTAAATTATGACCCTGATATAGCTCAGGTGTTAGAAGATGAAAGAAGCAGACAAACTGATAAGATTGAATTAATTGCTTCAGAAAACTTTGTTAGTCCTTGCGTATTGCAAGCACAAGGATCAGTTCTTACAAACAAATATGCAGAAGGTTACCCAGGTAAAAGATACTATGGTGGCTGTGAATATGTTGACGTAGCAGAAAATATTGCAAGAGATAGAGCTTGTAAATTGTTTAGTGCGGATCATGCAAATGTGCAACCTCACTCTGGGGCAAGTGCCAATGAAGGTGTATATCTAGCTGTTTTAAAGCCAGGAGATACAGTTTTAGGAATGAGCTTAGCTCATGGTGGACACTTAACTCATGGTAGTCCAGTAAACATTTCAGGATTATATTTCAACTTCGTACATTATGGTGTTGATAAAGAAACTGAACAAATTGATTATGATGAAGTAGAAAGATTAGCGATTGAATCAAAACCTAAATTGATTGTAGCTGGTGCTAGCGCATATTCAAGAATTTTTGATTTCAAACGTTTTAGAGAAATAGCTGATAAAGTTGGAGCATTATTGATGGTTGATATGGCTCATATAGCAGGACTAGTTGCTGCTGGAGTTCATCCATCACCAATTCCTTATGCAGATTTTGTAACTACAACTACACATAAGACATTAAGAGGACCTCGTGGTGGTATGATTCTTTGTAAAGAAGAATATGCAAAAGCAATTGATAAAGCAGTTTTCCCTGGATTACAAGGTGGACCTTTAATGCATGTTATAGCTGCAAAAGCTGTTGCTTTTAAAGAAGCTTTAGAACCATCATTTGTAGAGTACCAAAAACGTGTAGTTAAAAATGCTAATGCATTAGCAGAAGGCTTACAAAAGCATAATATCCGTGTAGTTTCCGGTGGAACATCAAACCACGTAATGTTGGTTGATATGACTAGCCTAAACTTAACTGGTAAAGTTGCAGAACAAAGACTTGATGAAATTGGTATTACATGTAATAAAAATGGTATTCCATTTGATACAAAAAGCCCATTTATTACAAGTGGTATCCGTTTAGGAGCACCTGCAGCAACTACAAGAGGATTTAATGAAGCTCAAATGGGTAGAATTGCTGAAATTATTAGCAGAACTTTAAGTGCTGAAGATTTTGATGCAGTTAAAGACAGTATTGCTAAAGATGTTCAAGCTTTATGTAAAGAAGTTCCTTTATATTCAGATTATAAAGCATACACTGATTTAGTAGAGGAAGTTATGTCTGGAAAAGAAGTTAATAAAGAATTATTTGCTAAAACACAAGACTCTAGTCAAGAGAAATGGGTTAAATAGTTTTGATTTTGAAAGAGCAGTCAATTTGGCTGCTCTTTTTTTTTAAGGAGTATAGAAATGATCAGGAATAATAGATACTATATATTAGGAATACTAGGTACATTGCTTACTTTGTATCATTCTGTTTTAGTGCTTGGGTTGGAAACTCAAGGGGGATTGTTGATGTTTACGGCTGGAATAACTTCTTTTTTAGCATTATTTATTTTAATTGGTTTTAAGCGAGCTAAGAACTTGGCAGCAGCATTATTCTTGTTAGTTTCTATTAGCAATTTGGTAATAAATAACAATATATTAACAGCAATACTACCAGGCATATTAGGAATAAGTTTAATTATAGATAGAGAAAAAAATGTTTAAGGAAGAAAGGCTATTACTAAAATTAAGTATATTTTTAATATTAATATTAAGTACAACTTTATATTTTGGTCAAGTAGAAACAATTTTTAAAACATTAACTTTTTTTGGATTAACAAGTGAACCTGCAATAAAGTTTGTAGAAAACTTGTTGCTTATAGAAAATGCTTTTTTACCAGAAAAAATTAATATAATCATAGGAATAAACGGATATATTATTGCTTTTATAATATTTATAATTAATAGACTGTTAGTTAAACCAAAAAGGAAAAAAGTTATATTTTCAGGAATAACTTTATTAATTTTAGGATTTTTAGAAATGATTTTGTTAGATATTAGTGTTGTTGGATGGTTAGCTGGTCCAATCATTATGATTTCAGGATTCTTAATATATAAAAAAAGTTTTTATTTTATGTGAAAATTTGAATTAAGCTATTGCAAAATACTTGAGATTAATTATAATAAGAGTAACTAGATAAGTATTTGACTTAGGTGCTGGGAACTGAAGTCACTAGTAGATAGGAACATAGCCAGTATATAACTTGGTATATGTTCTTTTTTAATATAAAAATCAGATAATCTTGGCTTTGGAACTGGGAACTAGAGCCGCTATAGATGGAACAAAGCCAGGGAATTTTTTCGGCTTATGTTCTTTTTTTATACAAAAAAATAGTATTGAGTGCTTTTTGGTGATTAATTGTACATAAATAAAAGGGATATTATATATAAGGAGTTATTGAAATGTTAGTTGTAAAAGGTAAATATGTATTGACAAGTGATGGCTTAAAAAAGAATTATGCTTTAGTTATTGAAAGTGGGACTATTACTGAATTAGTGCCAATTGACCAACTAAAAAAATATGAAGGAGTGGAAGTGATTGATGCTGTAAATGGTATTGTCACACCAGGATTCATCAATGCACATACACATATGTATGGTACAGTTGCTCATGGAATACATACTGAAAAAAAAATTAAAGATTTCACAGACTTCTTAGAAATTTTTTGGTGGCCAATGGTTGAAGATCAAATTGATCATGAATTAATAAAAGCTACTACAGCATGGGCCTGTGTAGAATCAATAGACTCTGGAGTTACAACTATTGTTGACACTCTAGAAGCACCAAATTCTTTGATGGGTTGTTTAAATATTGAAAAAAACATTATTGATAAATTTGGCTTGCGAGCTTATTTGTCATTTGAGGCTAGCCAAAGAAAAGATGAAGAAAATTCTATCAATGGATTGAAAGAAAACTATAATTTTGCACTAGAAAATAAGGGTAATGATTTAGTGAAAGGTTTTATGTCTATACACACACTGTTTACTTGTGATAAGGAATATATTTTAAAGGCTAAAAAAATGGCAGATGAAATTGGTTCTTTTTTCCATATGCATCTTTCAGAAAGTGTTTACGAACCAACTTGGTCTTTAAAAAAATATGGCAAAAGACCAGTGGAAGTATATGATGAACTAGGAATTCTTGATAATAAGATTTTAGCTTCACAAGTTGTCCAAATGTCTGAGGTTGAAAAAGAAATTTTGTTAAATAAAAAAGTTAATATGATACATATGCCATTATCTAATTGTGAAGTTGGTGGAGGTATAGCCCCTTACCCTGATTTTATTGAAAAAAAAGGTAATGTTGGACTAGGATCTGATGGATATATTAATAACTTCTTTGAGATTATGAGAGGAGCTTTCTTAATACATAAAGCATACAGGCAAGATCCACAAGTAATGAATGGCAAAGAAGTCTTTGAAATGGCAACTAAAAGTGGTGCAATATCAATAGGCAGAAATGACTTAGGAGTAATTGAAGTTGGTGCAAAGGCTGACATAATAACTATAGAACTAGATACACCAACACCAATAAATGAACATAATGTTTATGATCAACTTATATTGTTTAGGAATCCTCAGAATGTGAGTAATGTATTGGTTAATGGTAATGTTTTAAAAAGAGATGGAAAATTAATAAATATAGATGTTAAAAAGATAAAAAAAGATTTAAGATTTGTTACTCAAAAACTTTGGGATAAACAATAGCTAAATAGAAAGGATTGATAAAATGTCATTATTTGAATATACCAGTAGTAAATATAATTTAATTGGTAAAGATATAAAGAGAGTTGATGGACTAGAAAAGGTAACTGGTAAAGCAATTTATGCAGCTGATTTATACAAGAAAAATATGTTGTATGGTGGTAATGTAAGAATAAAAGAATATCCTGCGAAAATTAATAAAGTTAATATTGATGAGGCTATTAAAATACCTGGAGTAGTTGAAATTATTACATGTTTTGATAAAAAAGCTAAAAAACATAGTTGGGCAGACTATTGTTACTTAACTGATGAGGTTAAATTCTGCGGTGACGTAGTAGCAATTGTTGCTGCAGAGTCAAAGAAAACATTGGATAAAGCTATAAAAAGCATTAAAGTAGAATATGAACTTCAAGAAGGTGTTTATACCATTGAAGATGCATTAAAAGAAGATGCACCAATTATAAGAGAAAAAGGTGTTGGCTTAGTAGATGGTATACCAAGTAAAGATAAAAAAGGTAACATCTTTAGAGACTCCTATTACCCAATTAGAAAAGGTGATGTAGAAGAAGGTTTTAAAAAGTGTGATGTAATAATAGAAAGAGAATTTACAGTTCCTTTTATTGATCAAGCATATATTGAACCTGAAGCTTGTATAGTTTATCATGATCCAAAAGATGGATCTATTACAGGTGAAGCCTCAGCCCAAAACCCATTTTTTACAAGAAGATACTTGGCAGATGCTAGTGATTGTAATATGAGTGAAGCAAGACTGATTCAAAGAACGCTTGGTGGATCATTTGGCGGTAAAGAAGAAGGTGTTGGAGTTCAAATAGGTAGAGCTGCAATGCTTCATAAAGCAACAGGAAGACCGGTAAAGATGGTTAATACTCGTGAAGAATCATTAATAGACTCTTCAAAAAGACATGCTATTAACTTTAAATATAAAATAGGTGCTACCAAAGAAGGTAAGATATTAGCAATTGAAGGAACTTTAGTTGCTAATTGTGGAGCATATAACAATCAAACACAATTTATGAACTGGAGAGCGTCTGTCCATTCAGCAGGTGTTTACGAAATACCTAATGTCAAAACTGATACATATGGTGTTTTCACAAATAATGTTCATGGTGGTGCAATGAGAGGTTATAGTTCACCTCAAGTAATTTTTGCTCAAGAACAACTTATGAATGAATTGGCTAGAGCATTAGATATGGATAGTGTTGAATTAAGAAGAAAAAATATTATAAGACAAAATTCACGTACGGCAACAAATCAATTAATTACAGAAGAAGTTATATTAGAAGAAATGATGGATGAGTTATTAAAAAGAACTGATTATTATAACAAAAAGAAAGAGTATGAAGCATTTAACAAAAATAGTGCAAAAATTAAAAAAGGTATAAATTTAGTTAGTAGTTTTAGAGGAGCAGGACTTGGAGCGGAAGGTGTTGATGCCAATGGTGCATTTATCCAAGCTACTGAAGATGGCTCAGTCATAATAAATACTGGCTTGGCAGAAAATGGACAAGGATTACAAACTGCATATGCCCAAATAGCTGCTGAACCACTTGGAATAACAATAGATAAGATTCATTTTCATAGTGTAGATACTCATGCTATAGCTGATAGTGGAATGACTGTTGCTAGTAGAGGTACTACTATGGGAGCTCAATCAATGAAATTAGCTGCTGAAAAGTTAGCAATGCTTTTTAAAGAGCATGCTGCTGAAAAATTAAATATTTCAATTGATAGAATTGCTTGTAAAGACAACTATTTTTACGATATTGATGATTTTCCAGCTAATTATAGGAGTGAAAAAAGAGCGTCTTTTAAAGATATATGTAATGAAAGGTTATGGGATGGTAAGCAAATGGCTGTTTACGAATGGTTCAGACCTGCTTTGAATGAATATGACCATCACACAGGACAAGGAAAGGCTTTTCCTACTTACACATATAATGCATGCATTGCTGAAGTTGAAATTGATACAGAAATTGGAGAAATAAAAGTTAAAAAAGTAACATCTGGACTAGATTGTGGTAGAGTGATAAATCCTAATATGATTAAAGGTCAAATGTTTGGCGGAATTGTTATGGGTATTGGTTATGCTATTACAGAAGAAATAGAATTAAATAAAGGGAAAATATTAAACGACAATTTTGATAGTTATATTTTACCAACTTCAATGGATGTTCCTGAAATGGATTTAGTACTATTTGAAAGTGAAACTAAAGAAGGAACTTTTGGTGCGAAATCTATTGGGGAACCATCTACCGAAGCGGTAGCCGCAGCAATTGCAGGTTCAGTCGGTCATGCTTTAAACAAGAATGTGAATCATCTGCCTTGCAGCCTTGAAAGCATACTTAAATATATTGATTAGGTGAGGGGATTAAAATGTTAAATTACTTTAGACCAAAAACAATTAAAGAATGCCTTGAATGTATAACTGATGATAGGGTATATATTGCAGGTGGTACAGATTTATTAGTTGAAATGAGAAATGGACATGATCTTTCAAAAAAGACACTAATAGATTTGAGTCATATACCTGAATTAAAGGGTGTGAAAAAAATTGATGGAGGACTTGAAATAATGGCTTGTACTTCCCATGATGATCTTGTATTGAACAAGGATGTTAACAAAAGCCTGAAAGTTTTAAGTGATGCTTGTAGAACAGTAGGATCTCCTCAAATAAGGAATATGGGCACAATAGGTGGTAGTATTGGAACTGCATCACCAGCTAGTGACCCAATGCCAGCTTTGATGTTAGCTGATGGTAGTGCTGTAATTATTAATAAAAAAGGTGAAATCAGAGAAGAAAAATTGGAAAAATTTGTAGTTAAACCTGGAATTACTACACTTAAAAATGATGAGTTAATACTTTCTGTTAAAGTGAAATCATTGGAAGACTACAAACAAAGTTTCTTTAAAATTGGTAGAAGAAAAGCACTAGCCATTGCTAGGTTGAATTTTGCCATGGCTATATTAAAAAATAAAGATAACACTATTAAAGATATAAAAATTGTTGTTGGTGCAGCATTACCAGTAACAAAAAGATTTTATGACATAGAAAAACAATTAATTGGAAAAAAGTTAACTGAAAAAATAATTGAAAAGATAAGTAAAGATATATCTGATCAAGTATTAGAAATTGCAGGACCAAGGAAATCAAGTGAATATAAAATACCTGTCATAAAAAATATTATTAGCAGAATGTTAAAAGATATGGAGGTATAATTATGAAACTTATGCTTAATATGACTATAAATAATGAAAAAATTAGTGTTGAAATAGAACCAGATAGTAGATTGCTTGATGTTTTGAGAGATGATTTAGGATTACTCGGAACTAAAGAAGGTTGTGGTGTTGGTGAATGTGGTGCTTGTACAGTTATTATTGATGGGAAAACAGCTAATAGCTGTGTTACGTTAGCAGCATCTATGGAAGGCTGCGATATTAAAACTATTGAATATTTATCAAAAAATGGGAAACTCCATCCAATGCAGAAATCATTTATTGATAATTCTGCTCTACAATGTGGTTTTTGCACACCTGGTTTTGTTTTAAGTGGTGTGAATTTACTTGAAAGAAATCCTAATCCTACGGAAGAAGAAATAAAAGAAGGGATTTCAGGTAACATATGTAGATGTACTGGATATGAACAAATTGTCAAAGCAGTAGAAGATGTCAGAGATGAAAAATATATTAAGGACGGTGCCTGTGATGAGTAAAAATTTTGAAAACGTTGATGTTTCAGTTGAATTTGGTGGGGTGAAACTACAAAGCCCATTTATATTGTCATCAGGACCATTAACCTATGCTGCAGAAGGAATGATTAAAGCACATAAGAATGGTGTTGGTGCTGTAGTAACAAAAACTATTAGAATTAATAGGGCGATAAACCCAGTTACTCATATTGGAACAATGAATGCAGATTCATTAGTAAATTGCGAAAAATGGGCTGATTCTGATCCTGAGGTTTGGTTTAATAGAGAAATACCTATGGCCAAAAAAGCAGGTTGTGTTGTAATTGCTAGTGTTGGTCATACTTTAGAAGAAGCTGAAGCTATTGTAGCACCTGCTGAAGCTGCTGGAGCAGATTTTATAGAGTTAGTTTCATATACAGAGATAGATATGTTACCTATGTTAGAAGCTACAATTGCAAGGGTAAAAATTCCAATTATCTGTAAATTATCAAGCAACTATCCAGCTTGGAAAGATCCAGTTGAATGTGCTAGGAAATGTATAGAAATTGGTAAGGCAAATAATCATAAAGTAATGATTGCTGCTATTGATTCAGTGGGACCAGTATTAGCGATTGATGTATATACACAAGGACCTAAAGTTAGTTCGGAAAATGGTTACGCATGGTTATCAGGTGGTGCAATAAGACCAATATCTATGAAAATCAACTATGAAATCATGAAAATGGATAGAAATATTATTTCTTATGGTATCGGTGGAGTGACAAAAGCTGAAGATGCATTAGAATATTTAATGGTAGGTACTACTGGAGTGGGTATCTGCTCTATCGCAATAATTAAAGGTATTGAATATATCAGTAAGCTTATTGTAGATTTAAAGAAAAAAATGTCTGAATTAGGATATAGTAATATTGCTGAACTTAGAGGCTCAGCTATAGACAATCTTAGTAAAGAAACTTCAAATGAACCAACTGTTGGGGAACAAGAAAAAGATGTAGAGTCAGATGCAAAATTACAGTTTACTTTTAAAGAAGAAATTTGTATAAAATGTAACAAATGTGTGAAGATATGTTCATATGATGCAAGAACATTAAAATTCCCTGAGATGAGAGTTGACAGAGACTTATGTAGAAATTGTGGAGCTTGCTCCTCTGTATGCCCGACTAGGGCACTAACAAGTGTGGCTGTTAAAAAGTTTACAAGAACGGATGATTTGCAAAATTACGTAGCTTATTTTAGCTAAGTTAAGAAGGAGAAAGCAATGACAGTAAATTTTAAAGTCAATAACAAAAAAGTAGAAATTAAAGATTTGGACAATTTGAGCCTTTTAAAAATACTTAGAGAACATCTAAGTTTGAAAGGTGCTAAATGTGGGTGTAAAACAGGTGATTGTGGCACATGTAGCGTAATTATTGATGGCGAATTAGTTAGAAGCTGTCTTGTGTTAGGTAAGAATCTCGAAGGAAAATCTATCAAGACAATAGAATATTATAAAGATGAAAAAATCAGAGAACTTCAAGAAACCTTCACTAGAAGTGGAGCTATCCAATGTGGTTTCTGTACTCCTGGTATGATTATGGCAGCATATAGTATTTTAGAAAAAAATCCTAAACCTACTAAAAAAGAAATTAGAGAAGGTTTAAAGTATAATTTATGTCGTTGTACTGGATATGAGAAGATTGTTGATGCTATTTATGATGCTAGTGGGCAAGTAAATACAAAAAAACATATTATTGCCAGTGTCTTTAAAGGGAATATTGGAACAAGCAAACCAGTACAAGCAGCTTTAGAAAAAGCAGAAGGTAAATTTGAGTATACAGATGATTTAGTTTTTAATAATTTATATCATGGGAAAATATTATTTGCACCTTCGGCGCATGGCTATATAACTAAAATGAATATAGAAGAAGCTAAAAAGATAGAAGGCGTTTTAGATATAGTGACTTGTATGGATCAAGAATATTGGAGCAAAGATTTTAATTGTCACATAACTTCCCCTTTTGAAAAATTAGTAAGAAATGAAAAGATGTTTAATCGTCATTTCAGATATGATGGGGATAAAATTGCTGCTGTAGTTGCAATTTCTGAAGAAATTGCTCAAAAAGCCGTAAAAGCTATAGAATATGAATTTAAAACATATCCAGTAATTTTAGATGTTAAAAAAGCGATGAAAGATGACAGTTATCCTATACAAAAAGACAATAACATTGCAGCACGTAATATAGGATATGAAATAGGTAATGTTGAAGACGCATATAAAGATTGTGATATATTGTTTGAAAAAGAATATCATACTCAAAAACAATCTCATGGTATGATGGAACCTCATATTGCTGTTGCAAATTATGATGGAGAAATACTAACTCTTTATGCACCAACACAAAATGTTTTTGGTTTTAGATCATTGATGACAGAAATTTTTGATTTACCATACAATAAAGTGCGTGTTATAAAAACTAATATTGGTGGAGCATTTGGAGCAAAATCAGAAGTAGTTGTTGAACATATTGCATCATTATTGGCAATAAGAGTTAAAGGTACTGTAAAAGTTAATTTATCTAGAAAAGAAGAATTCTTATGTGGTAAAACTAGGACGGCAATTGATTTTAATGTCAAATTTGGTGTAAAAAATGGCAAATTTAAGAGTATGGGCATAGATGCTGTTTTAGATAGAGGTGGATATTATGGAAGTACAATTGATTTGTGCTATGCATGGATGGATAAAGTATATAAATTATATGAATGCGAAAATATTAAGACAAATACAATTGCTATTTATACCAATACACAAAACTCTGGAGCTGTAAGAGGTTATGGCGCACCTCAAGTTAACTTTGCTAGAGAAACTGCAATTAATGATTATTGTAGGGATCAAGGATTGGATAAAATACAGTTTAGATTAGATAATCTTTTTGAACAAGGATCTAAGGATATTGCAACTAAAGAAACGATGACCTCAGTATATGTAAAAGATTGTTTAACAAGAGCATATGAAATGATAGAAGAAAAAAGAAATAAATGGGAAGATGAAAATTACTATTATGGGTTAGGTGTTGCAGTAGGAGTTCATGGGAATGGTATAGGTTTGCCAGTTGCTGATTTTGCATCTTCATCTATTAAATATTGTGCTGATGGCTCAGTTATTGTAAATACTACAGTCCATGATATGGGACAAGGTTCAACAATTATGATTAAAAAAATTGTAGCTGAAGTTCTTGGAATAGATGATGATCTTGTTACTGTTTTAAATCCAGATACTAATTCAAACTATTATAGTAATGGAGCTTATGCTACAAGAGAAACGTGGGTTAATGGTAATAGTGTAAAGGCTGCTGCTGACGAATTAATTAAAGTTATAATAAATGAAACAGCAGAAATACATGAAAAGAATATTGAAGATTTAATTTACTTAGATGGCAAAATCGCTACAAAAGCAGGTGACTTAGTTGCTACAGCAGCAGAAGTTGTTTTACATAGAATGCATAAACCACCATTTAAAGAAATAGAAGCGACTGTACACTTTACTAATCCCCAAGTACCTGGATCATATATGGCTAATATTGTAATAAGTAAAGTTGATAAAAAAACAGGTGAAGTTAAAGTGGAAAAACTAATTGCAGTTCATGATGTTGGTAGAGCAATTAACCCTATGATGCTTGAAGGTCAAATTGAAGGCGGAATACACATGGGACTTGGATTTGCTATTAGCGAAGAAGTAAAATATGACAAGAAGACTGGCAAATTGGAGACTATTAATTTTAAAAAATACAAGATGTTTAGAGCTAATGATATGCCAGAGATACATATAGAGATTGTTAATAAACCTGATAGTGTTGGGCCATTAGGAGCTAAGGGTGTTGGTGAGGCAGCTTTAACAGCAGTAGCTCCAGCAGTAATAGATAGTATTAATGAAGCGATAGGTAGTAATTTTAATAAAATACCTGTTTTACAAAAGGATATCCAAGAATTCCTTGGGTTATAGGGAAGGTGAACTGATGAAAGATTGTAAATTATCAATTAATGGCAGAAACTATAATGTTCAAGTTGAAGATAAATGGACTTTGCTTTATGTATTAAGAGAAGTTCTAGGCTTGATGGGTACAAAAGAAGGTTGTGGAACCTCAGATTGTGGAGCATGTAAAGTTTTAGTTGATGGCAAGGCAATGAATTCTTGCACTTTACTTGCACTTAAAATGGAAGATAAAGAAATTACAACAATTGAAGGGTTAGGAAATAGTGATAAACCACATCCTATTCAAGAGGCATTCGTTGAAGCCGGTGCAGTTCAATGTGGCTTTTGCACACCGGGTATGGTTATTTCAACAAAAGCTCTTCTTGATCAAAAAAGTGACCCTACAGAAGAAGAAATTCGTGAAGGACTTTCTAAGAATCTTTGTAGATGTACAGGATATGTCAAAATTATTGATGCGGTTCAATTAGCTGCTAAAAAAGTTAAGGAGTTGAAATAAATGAATAGAATAATTGGTTCAAGAACTCCAATAGATGATGCATTAGCTAAAGCAACAGGTGAAACTACTTATACAGCTGATATTAAACTAGCTAATATGTGTTTTGGTAAATTAATTTTATCTACTATAGCTTTTGGTAAAGTTAAATCAATTAATTATAGTGAAGCTCTTAAAATTAAGGGTGTTATTGATGTATTAACTTATAAGGACTTTCCTAGCACAAAATATAACAGTGCATTAAGGTTTAAAGGCCATGGGATATTGAAAACTGAAACTGTTTTATCTGAAGATGTACGTTTTGTTGGAGATAGAATAGGAATAGTAATTGCTGAAAGTTTAGAGATTGCTGAAAAAGCATTGAAACTTATAGAAGTAGAATATGAAGAATTTAAACCTATTATTGATGAAGAAGCGGCAGCCTCTTCTAATGTTCAACTACATGAAGGTCTTGATAATAAAGTTGGAACAATTTCAACTGGTTCTGATGCTGATAAAGTTACAGAATTAATTAATAAAGCTGATTTTGTATTTGAAGATAAAATAAAAATACCAATGGTAAATCATGTTTCAATTGAAACATTTAGCGTTATTGGTGATTATAAAAGTAAAAAAGTTACCGTTTATGCATCTACACAGAACACTTTTGCAGTTAGGGTTTTAATTTCAGATGTGTATAATTTGCCACTTAATAAAATTAAAGTAATTCAACCTACTTTAGGAGGTTCTTTTGGTGGGAAGTTAGAAGTAGTCACAGAGTTAGTCGCAGTTGGTGCAGCAATGAAAGTTAATAGACCAGTTAAAATAGTATTATCAAGAAAAGAAAGCATGATTGCTTCAAGAACAAGAAATGGGGCTACAATAAAAGTAAAATCAGGCGTAAATAAAGATGGTACAATATTAGCTACAGATTTCAGAATTTTAACTAATACTGGTGGATATGTTGGCTCTGGAATGAATGTTATTGGAGCAATGAGCCACAAATTATTAAAAGCTTATAAATATCCTTTAAGATATACAGGAAGTCCTGTAGTAACTAATACTCCAATTGCAGGAGCAATGAGAGGTTATGGTTCACCACAAGCTTTTCTTGGTATGAATATACATGTTAATAAAATTGCAATGGCCTTGGGTATTGATCCTATAGAATTAAATATGAAAAACATAGTTGATAAAAATGAAGTTGATATTCTTTCTTTTGGTAATCCAGAATTAAAAGAATGTGTTATTAAAGGTAAAGAGATGTTTGATTGGGATCAAAAGAAAAAAGATACCACAGAATATAACAAACAAAATAATGGATACATAAGAGGAATAGGATTTGGTATAGGAGCACATGGTGCTGGAGTATATCCTGCACATCAAGATTGCATTAATCTATTATTAAGACTAAATGAAGATGGTACATTCAATTATTGGTCAGCAAGTCACGATATGGGAAATGGTTCATTAACAGCTCAAAAAATAATCATATCAGAAGTTTTGACTACTGATGTAATTGACATAGAATCAACAGAAGTTAATACTGAAACTTGCCCTTGGAATTTAGGAGATTATGCAAGTAGAGGTGTTTTTGTTGAAGGTGAAGGAGCATATAAATTAGCGGAAGCTATGAAAAGCCTTATTTTAGAAACTGCTGTACTAAAATTTAAAGTTAATAAGGAAGCATTATCTATAAAAGATAAAAAAGTTTGGTTAGATGATACAGAATTAGGTAGTTTTGGAGATATAGCAATGTATGCTCAAACTACTTTGCAGAAAGAATTATCTGTATTAATAGATCATCATTCAATAGCTGGAAGAACTTCCTATGGTGCACATTTTGCTGAAGTTGAAGTTGATAAATCAACGGGAGATGTTAAAGTCATTGATTATGTAGCAGTACATGATGCAGGAACAGTTATTAATAGACATGGTATTGAAGGTCAACTTGAAGGTGGTATACAAATGGGAATTGGATATGCTTTAAGTGAAAAAATGACTTTTGATGAAAAAGGTAATTTGTTGGAAAACAACCTTAAAAAGTACCGGATTTATAAAGCTAATGAAATGCCAAGAGTGAGAGTTGATTTCATTGAAAATGGAGATAATGGTGGACCTTTTGGAGCAAAAAGTATTTCTGAATGTGCCACTGTACCATCAGCTCAAACAATTATAAATGCTGTTGCAAATGCAATTGGAGAGCAAACAACTATCATACCAATAAACAAAGAAGAGGTATTAAATATCATAAACAAATAGTTAGGATGGTATTGAAATAAAGAAGTTGAAATATTATTGACAAGGAGGGTTAATGATGCTGAAAATTTTAGGTATATCCGGGAGTCCAAGAAAAGGAGCCACACTATTTGCCTTAGAACAAGCTTTGGAAGAAGCAAAAAGAATTCCAGGTGTTGAAACTGAAATCTGGAGTGTACGAGGCAAAAAAATTAATTTTTGTGTTCACTGTGATGCATGTGTAAGAAACAATGTTATGTGTATCATTAAAGATGACCTTCAAGAATTAGAATCAAAGATTCTAGAAGCTGATGCAATTCTTATTGGGTCACCTGTATATGACATGAATGTTAGTGCACAATTACAAGCGGTATTTAATAGGCTAAGACCTATATACTTAGTTCATGCTGGGAAATTGCAGAATAAAGTTGGAGCTGCACTTTCAACAGGTGGAACAAGACATGGTGGGCAAGAAATTGTTAATATGAATATTTTAAATTTCTACCTAATGCATGAAATGTTAGTTACTGGTGGACTTGGTGGATGCTATAACGGAGGTACAGTTTGGTCAAGAGATAATAAAGCTCAAGGAGTTATTGATGATGAAGTAGGATTAGACGGTGTGAAAAGACTTGGTCTTGGACTAGCAGAAGCAGCTTTATCAGCTAAATATGGGAGAGACAAATGGTTAGAAATGAAAAAAGATTATGAGAAAACCTTCACGATAGAGAAGTCACCTTTGAGAGATCACTAAACACTTATGGTTACTAATGCGGTTATTAGTAAAAATTGAAGTTAAAAATGTGTAAATTTGGACAAAAAAATGAAATGGGGAAAATATGATGAAAAAAATTAAATATCTTATAATTACTTTAATATTAAGTTTCTTTTTAGTTGCATGCTCAAATGCTTCTGAAGAAACTACAAAAGATTTAAAAGTGGGTTTATTACTTACTGGACCTACAACTGATGGAGGATGGAATCAATCAGCTTATGAGGGATTAGTTCAAATAGAGAATGAACTAGGAGCAGAAGTAAGCTTTGCGGAAAGCGTTCAAGCTACAGACTATGAAAAAACAATGAGAGATTATGCCAAAGATGGCTATGATGTTATTATTGGACATGGTTTCCAGTTTGTTTCTGCAGGAGAAGTTGTTGCTGAAGAGTATCCTGATACATTTTTTATTATTACAAGCGCAACAGTAACAAATAATAAAAACTTAGGATCAATAAATAATGCCTATACAGAAACAGGATTTTTGCAAGGAGCTTTTGCAGCCTTGATGACAAAAACAAATGTTGTAGCTGGCATTGGTGGAATGGAAATACCACCAATTGTAAATGATCTAGCTGGCTTTGTGGCTGGTGCTAAGTATATCAATCCAAATGTAAAAGCATTAACAGCTGTAACAGGAAGTTTTGATGATGCCAACAAAGCACAAGAACAAGCTAAAGCTTTTATAGCTCAAGGTGCAGATGTCTTAATGGCAGATGCTAACCAAGCAGGTAGAGGAGTATTCGTAGCAGCTGAAGACAAAGGTCTATGGGCTATTGCTTCAATCTCAGCTGAGTATGATGTATATGATAAAGGATTAATTGCTTGTGGAACTGCTGACATGGCTAAATCAATATTTTTAGCAGCTAAAGAAGTTCAAGATGGAACTTATCAAGCAGCATACAAACAAAATGGTATTGCTGAAGGCATAGTTGATTTAACATTTAGCCCTACTTTAAAATCAGAAATACCCGCTGATGTTATTGAAAAGATTGACCAAATAAAAAAAGATATAGTTGATGGAACAATCGAAGTAGACAAACTTATTAATTAAATTTTATGTTACTCTTTACTTTAATTAAGGGTAGATAACCACAAATAGCATGTGATCTCAATATAATTAAGTGACTTTAAAATGCAGTTTAAACTTAGGAGTTGCTTGGCAGCTCCTAAGTAAATAAAAAGGATTATCTTCTTTTTTCTTAAATGAAAAAAGTTTATATTAAATCCTATAGAAATATAGGTAAAAGATATTAATTAAAATTTTTTTAGGAGGAGGATTATGATGAAAAAAGGATTATTATTAGTTATAGTTATTTTTGCAGCTTTTGTATCATTTGGTTGTGAAGATGCTGCTGAAAAAAAAGAAAATATAAAAGTAGCTTTAGCAATAACTGGTTCTAAAACTGATGGTGGTTGGAACCAAACAGCATATGAAGGTTTAGTGCAAATGGAAGAAAAATTAAATGCTAAAGTGACCTATAGTGAAAATGTTAACGCTAGTAACTATGAAAGAGTTCTAAGGGACTATGCTAAAGCTGGCAATGATGTTGTTATTGGACACGGCTATGAATTCTCTGATGCAGCTATGGCTGTAGGAGTAGAATATCCAGATACTTACTTTATTGTTACTAGTACAACTGTAACTAATGAGAAAAATGTAGGTTCATTAAACAACAACTATTTACAAGCTGGATTTTTACAAGGAGCATTTGCTGCTTTAATGACAAAAACTAATGTTGTAGCTGGTGTTGGCGGAATGGAAATTCCACCTATCGTTAATGACATTAAAGGTTTTATTGCAGGAGCTAAATATATCAATCCAAACATAAAAGTATTAACAGCTTCTACAGGAAGTTTTGATGATGCCAATAAAGCTAAAGAACAAGCTATTGCATTTATTAATCAAGGTGCTGACATAGTTATGGTTGACGCTGACCACGCAGGTAGAGGTGTTTATGTTGCTGCTGAGGAAAAAGGTGTTTGGGCTATTGGTTCAATTGCTGCTGAGTATGAGGCTTATTCTAAAAGCTTAATTGCTTGTGCAACTGCTGATATGGCTACTGCTTTATTCCAAACTATTGAACAAATTAACAATGGAACATATACTGCTGAGTTTAAATTAATGGGAGTTAAACAAGGAATTGTTGACTTTACATTTAGTCCAGTATTAGATTCACAAATTCCAAGTGATGTTAAAGATAAAATTGCTGAATTAAAAGAAATGTTAGCATCAAATGAAATTGATATGACAAAATTAGTTCTAGAACAATAATTTGCCACAAGATTTTACTTAAAAACTATGTATATTTACTCACTTGTTAAAAGATATAACAAGTAGTTTATAGAAAACCTATATTAATATAGGTGATGACATTAATTAAATCAACCAAACCAATTAATAATTAGGAGGATAATTATGATGAAAAAAGGATTATTATTAGTCTTGACAATTTTTGCAGCCATTGCTTTAGTTGGATGTGGGGAAACTGCTGAAAACAAAGACACTTTTAAAGTTGCCTTAGCTCTTCCAGGTTCAAAAACTGATGGCGGTTGGAGCCAAACAGCTTATAATGGAATACTACAAATAGAAGAAAAACTTGATGCTGAAATTTCTGTAAATGAGAATACATTGCCAGCTGATTATGAAAAAATTCTAAGAAGTTATGCGAAGAATGGTAATGATGTTGTAATCGGACATGGTTTTGAATTTGGAGATCCTGCATTAGCTGTAGCCGAAGAGTTTCCAGATGTTATTTTCATAGTTACTAGTACAAATGTAACAAATGAAACAAACGTTGGTTCAATCAATAACAACTATTTACAAGCTGGATTCCTACAAGGAGCATTTGCAGCATTAATGACAGAATCAAATATTGTTGCTAACGTAGGCGGATTAAATATTCCACCAATCGTTAATAATGCCCAAGGATTTGAAGCAGGTGCTAAATACATCAACCCTAACATTCAAGTTCTTTCAACTATTACTGGAAGCGGAGATGATGTAAATAAAGCTAAAGAGCAAGCTTTGACATTTATCAGCCAAGGAGCAGATATAGTTATGGCTAATGCTAATGCTGCAGGTAGAGGAGTTTACGTAGCAGCAGCTGAAAAAGGAGTATGGGCAATTGCATCAATCGCAGCAGAATTTGATACTTATGATAAATCATTAATAGCTGTTTCTAAAGCGGATATGTCTACAGCCATTTTCCAAACTGTAGAAAAAATTGAAAATGGTAATTACAAAGCAGGTTATGAGCTTATGGGAGTAAAACAAGGAATTGTTGGCTTTAATTATAGCCCGAATTTAGAATCAAATATTCCAGCTGATGTAAAAAGCAAAATGACCGAGCTTGAAGATAAACTTGGTTCTGGTAATATTGATGTAACTAAATTAATACCAGCACAATAAAAAGAGTTTAAAGGTTATTTAATTAATGTCAAAAGAATTCAAAGCTAGATAAGTAACAAAAAAAATATAATGGGTGCGGGTTATAAATCCGCACCACATTAAAGAAGAGGGATGATATGGGAAATTACGATCAAAATATTAAGAAAATGGACAAGTATTTAGAAGATAATAAAGATGAAATGATATCATTTTTACAAGAATTCATCAGAATTAAAAGTATTACGTATGAAGAAAAAGAAGCTGTAGAATTTTTAGTTAAAAAAATGAAAGAATATGGATATGATGAAGTTAGAATTGACAAAGTAGGAAATGTTTTAGGGAGAGTTGGCAGTGGTCCTATAACTGTTATGTATGATGCTCATATTGATACAGTAGAATTAGGAGATGTTACTAAATGGGAACATCATCCATTATCAGCAGAACTAGTTGATGGCTATATTTGGGGAAGAGGAACCGTAGATGATAAAGGACCTCTTGCCGCAATAGTATGGGCAGGAAAATTATTAAAAGACTTAAATCTTCAAGAAAAAATTACTATGTGGGTATCTGGATCTTTATCCGAAGAGGATGTTGAAGGTTCTTGTGTAGACGAAATGATGAAAGTTAATCCTGACATTAAACCAGATTATTTAGTAGTAGCTGAAGCAAGTGAAATGCAAGTGATGAAAGGCAATAAAGGAAGAGCTATGATGAAAATAACTGTTCCTGGTGTTGCAGCTCATGCATGTGCTGGTCATACTGGCGACAATGCATTAATTAAGGCTTTACCAATTATAGCTGGTATAGATAAATTAACTGATCTAGGTGATGATCCATTCCTAGGTAAAGGTACAATTGAAGTGACAAATGTTATTTGTCATACACCATCAAATAACACTATTCCAGGAGAAGTAACTATATATTGTGATAGAAGGATTTCTTGTGGAGAATCCAAAGAAGCTCTTCTAGCAGAAATACAACCTTTCTTAGATTTAGCACCTGGAAGTACAGCATCAATTGATATGGAATATTTTAATACTTGGAATGGCTATCCAGTTGCTGCTGAAGACTTTTTTCCTTCATGGTTAATGGAAGAAGATTCTAAAGTTATTACAGCTGGTGTTGAAGCATTTGAAATGTGTTTCAAACAAAAATGTAATGTAGGGGTCTGGCCTTTTAGCACTAATGCAACTACATTATGTGGAAAACATGGGATACCAACAGTTGGCTTTGGTCCATCTGTTGAAGACCTTTGTCATTCAGATAAAGAAAAAATAAGTGTGGTAGAATATGTTGATGCGGCTAAGTTTTATGCTTTGCTAGCATTAACCATTTCAAATAAATAATAATATACTCAGGAGGTAAAAAAATGAAATCACAATTAAGAGGAAAACATCTGCTTTCAACAGCAGACTGGTCAAATGAAGAAATTGAAACTTTATTATTGACTGCAGAAAGATTAAAATTAGACAATACCCTAGGTACATATCATGATCATATTTGTAGAGCTCAATCATTATTCATGCTTTTCTTTGAAGAGTCAACTCGTACAAGAAACGCTTTCGAATGTGGTATTTCACAATTAGGAGGTCATGGTAATTATCTAACTCCTAAATCAACACAAGTAGACCATGGTGAAACACCAAAAGATACAATTGAAGTACTAGCAAGAATGGGTCATGGTATTGGAATTAGAAATACCCTAGTTGATGGTAACAAATGGATGCAATCTCTTGCTAAATATAGCAAAATTCCTGTTTACAATATGCAATGTGATATTTGGCATCCAACACAAGCTCTTGCTGACTTAATGACAATAAGAGAAAAATTCGGAAGAGACTTAAGAGGGAAAAAATTCGTTATTTCTTGGACTTCAGCTGGTAACTACATGCGTCCACTTTCAATGGCAAATAATCTAGTAGAATTAATGACTAGAACTGGTATGGATGTTACTTTAGCCCACCCACCAAAATTTGATCTTCTACCAGTTGCTCTTGAAGCTGCTAAGAAAAATGCAGAAATGAGTGGTTCTAAATTTGAAATTGTAAATAACATGGATGAAGCTTGTAAAGATGCTGATGTAATTTATGCTAAAGGCTGGGGTCCAATCATGACAGTTGGTGACGACGAAGTTGCTGGTGTTAAAATGATTGAAGAAAATCCAGGTTGGTTAGTAGATAGCAGAAGAATGGCCCTTGGTAAACCAGGTGCAATTTACATGCATTGTATGCCTGCTGACAGAGACATAGAAGTAACAAGTGAAGTTATGGATGGACCACAGTCTGCACTTTTTGATGAAGCTGAAAACAGAATGCACACTATTAAAGCTTTAATGGCCTTAACAATGGGTAATATAAGCGGTAAAAATTAGTTCTAGGAGATAAAAATGAATACCCTAATTAAAAATACATGTATAGTAACGATGAATGAAGAAAGAGACATTTTTTATAATTACGCTTTGTATATAGAAGATGAAAAGATTTATGCCATCGGACCTACAAAAGAAATAGAAGAGAAGTATGTTGATAAAGCTAGGGTAATTGATGGAACTGGTAAAATCGTTTTTCCAGGTTTAATTAATACACATAATCATCTTTTCCAAGTCCTTTTAAAGGGCTTGGGGGATGATATGGTCTTAAAAGACTGGCTAGAGTTTATGACATTCCCTAGTACTCCATTTCTAACTGAAGAAAACTGCTATTTTGCAGCTTTAAACGGCTTAATGGAAGGAATACATAGTGGAGTTACAACTACATTCGATTATATGTATCCTCATGCAACTGGATATAAAAATACTGATGAAGGTATTATCAAAGCCATGCAAAAGCTTGGTGTTAGAGGCTTTTTAGGTAGAGGATGGGTTGATGCTGGTGTAGAAGTTGGTGTTTTTCCTGCTATGATAGAGAAAATTGATGATATTGAAAAAGCTATAAGAGATTTACATGGTAAATATCATAATATTGAAAATGGCAGAATAAAAATAGCGCTTGCTCCTGCTGCAGTATGGTCAAATTCAGGTGAAAGTTTAAAACTATTAAAGAAATTAAGTGATGAATTAGGTCTATTAGTTTCTTTACACGTTTCAGAAACACCATTTGATAGGGAAGAAGTTTATAATCTGCATAAGAAAGATGAAATCGATTTACTTATTGATCTTGGACTTCTAAATGAAAAGTTAATTATGGTTCACTGTGTTTATTTAACTGACGATGATATTAGTAAAATTAAGAAATACGGAGCTACAGTTTCACATAATCCTGTAAGTAATATGTATCTATCTTCAGGAGTAGCACCTATTCCTAAACTTAACAAAGAAGGAATAAGTGTTGGTTTGGGGCTTGATGGAGCGGCTAGTAATAATAGCAATGATATGATTGAATTGCTTAAAATGACAGCATTGTTACAAAAAGTTCACCATAAAAACCCAACAATTATGACGGCAGACAAAGTTTTAGAAATGGCAACTATCGAAGGTGCTAAAGCCTTAATGCTTGATAAAGAAATAGGATCTTTAGAGAACGGTAAAAAAGCTGATTTATTTATATTCAATCCTAAAAAAGATTTAAAGGCTATTCCAATGCATAATCCTGTATCAACTTTAATTTATAGCAGTGGCAACAAAAATGTTGAAACTGTTATAGTCGATGGAGATATAATAATGGAAGATGGTGTTATAACTAAAATTGCTGAAGATTTTGTAGCAGATAATTGTCAAAGATTAGCTGATGAACTATCAATTAAAGCTGGAACAGATAAACTTAAAAAACGACCTTGGAAAAGAGTATAAGTTTCTAAGTATTTTTAGAAAGAAGTGCAATTGTACTTCTTTCTTTTTTTTGTCTTAATTAGTAAGCTGACTTATGGTATAATTATCAAGTACAATAATTTAAAGGAGTGAACTAAATGAAAAACGTAAAATATTTAGAATGTGTTAATTGCGGAGCTCAATATAAACCGGAAAAGGGTAGATATACTTGTGATAAGTGTGGACCTTCACTAGGTATACTTGATGTTATCTATGATTATGATTATATTAAATCTAAAATATCAAAAGAATCACTTGCTAATAACAAAGATTGTAGCATGTGGAGATATGAACCATTTATGGCTGTTGAAGAAAATGGACCAAGAGCCAAGTTAAGAGCAGGTTGGTCACCACTATATAAAGCAGATGCACTTGCAAAAGAAATTGGGTTAGATACTCTATATGTAAAAGATGATGGTATAAATCCTACATCTTCACTAAAAGATAGAGCATCATCAATAGCAGTTGCTAAAGCACTAGAAGAAAAAGCAGAAGTTATTTGTTGTTCATCAACAGGTAATGCGGCATCATCCACGGCTGGTGCTGCTGCAAGCGTTGGTATGAAATCTGTGATATTTGTACCAGGTAGAGCACCTCAAGGTAAAATTGCTCAATTAAAAATATTTGGAGCTAATGTTATGAGTGTACAAGGTTCTTATGAAGAAACATTTAAATTATCAGCTGAAGCTATTGAAAAGTATGGCTGGTATAATAGAAATGCAGCTATAAATCCATATTGTGTTGAAGGTAAAAAAACTGTGACAATTGAAACTTGTGAACAAATGAATTGGGAAGTGCCTGATTGGATTGTATTTTCAGTTGGAGATGGTTGTACAATAGCTGGTGCATATAAAGGTTATACAGATTTATATAAAGCCGGATTTATTGATAAACTTCCTAGAGTTGCTGGTATACAAGCAGAAGGTTGTGCACCTTTAGCACATGCATGGGAAGAAAATAGAGCTTGGAAACCTGAAGAAGAAAATACAATTGCAGATAGTATTGCTGTTGGTGTACCTAGAAACGCTATTAAAGCGATTAGAGCTGTTGAAGCATCTAATGGAGTTTGGGAAACTGTAACTGATGAAGAAATATTAGATGCAATGAGATTTATGGGTAAATATTCAGGAGTATTTGGTGAACCCGCTGGGGCTGCAGGAATGGCTGGACTAAGAAAATTAGTAACAAATGGTGTGATAAAAAAAGATGAATCAGTAGTTTGTGCTGTAACTGGAAACGGATTAAAAGATGTTGTCAATGCAATTAAAGCTGCTGGGGAACCAATTATGGTAGAACCAACTTCAGAAGGATTAGCCAAAGCATTAAAACAAATAGGTTATTAGGAGGTATAACATGGGTTTACTTTTAACAGGAGGTACTATAGTTCTTGAAGATGAAGTTATCATTGGAGATATAAAAATTGAAAATGAATTAATAACAGAAATAGGAGAAAAACTAGTTCCTCTAAATAATGATACAGTAATTGATGTTACAGGAAAGCAAGTATTACCAGGAGTTATTGATGCTCATGTTCATTATAAAATGGCTCTAGGCAAAGTATATACTGTAGATAATTTTGAAACTGGCTCAAGAGCTGCAATATGTGGAGGGGTAACTACTGTTATTGATTATGCTGAACCAATTGAAGGATTAAGTCTTTTAGAGTCTCTTGATTATAGAGTGAAAGAAGCTAAGGGTCATAATTTTACTGATTTTAGCGTTCATATGACAATTTCAGGTAATACACCTTACAATTTAGATGATATTAAAAAGTTTAGAGCGTATGGAATTAATAGTATTAAATTATATACAACTTATGATTTTATTATGAATTATGATATGATTTTTGATGTTTTGAGAAAAGCAAAAGAAGTTAATATGGTTGTTACTATTCATTCAGAAGATAATAAAATAGTAACTGATAAAATTAAAGAACTATTAGAGCATAATAAAACGGGTGTAGAATTTCATGGTGTAAGTAGACCTAGCAAAGCTGAGTATTATGCAGTTGAAAGAATAATAGATATGTGTGAGCAAGAGGATTTGAGTGCTCATATCGTACATGTTTCTTCTGGATTGACCGGTGAATTGATTAGTAAAGCAAAAGCTAGGGGTGTTAAAATTTCTGCTGAAACATGTCCTCATTATTTGATGTTAAATGATGAGGTTTATAAAAGAACTGATGCTCAACTATTTGTTATGCAACCTCCACTAAGAAATGAATATGAAAGACTTAAATTGATAGATGAGTTTTTAAAAGGAACTTTTGATTTTGTAACAACAGATCATTGTGCCTATAGTCCACATCAAAAATTTATATCAAATACTTTTTATGAAACAAATGGTGGTATACCAGGTACAGAAACTTTATTACCTATTATTTATAATCAAACAGTATCAGCGGGGAAGATGGATTTATTGAATATGAGTAAATTATTATCTACCAATCCTGCGAAAAAATTTGGTTTATATCCTAAAAAAGGTGTTCTAAAAGTAGGTAGTTATGGTGATGTTGTGGTTGTAGACCCTGATTTAGAAGTTGTATTAAGTAATGATAAGGTTCATACTGCTGCTGATTATACAACTTTTGATGGAATAAAACTAAAAGGTTATCCAATTATGACAATCTTAAGAGGTATGATAGCTTATAGAGATGGTAAATTTTTAATGGGTGATCCAAAGGGTAATTTCATTACTTGTTAATTTTATATATATATAGTTGCAAATTAAAAAAATATAAGTATAATTAATGTATATATAAATAAAGGCATACTTCCATACAGTAGTGTGCCTTTTGAATTTTATAAAAGAGGAGATAGATTTATGAGTAAAAAAGTTGTTGTAGCATTAGGTGGAAATGCAATTTTAAAACCTAAGCAAGCTGGTACGATTGAAGAACAAATGGAAAACGTTTTAAATGCCAGCCAAAATATTGTTAAATTAGTCAAAGAAGGATATGAAGTAGTTGTAGTTCATGGTAATGGTCCTCAAGTAGGAAACATTTTATTGCAAAATGCAGCTGCAAGAGATCAAGTTCCTGCTATGCCTTTATATGTTTGTGGAGCTATGAGCCAAGGTTTAATTGGCTATATGATTCAACAAAATCTTAGAAATGAACTTAAAAAACAAGGAATAAAAAAGAATGTTGTTACTTTATTAACTCAAGTAGTTGTAGATAAAAATGACAGTGCTTTTAAAAATCCAACTAAACCTGTTGGAGCATTTTATACTGAAGCTGAAGCTCAAACTGGGACTGCTAAGGGCGAGAATTGGGTAGAAGATTCTGGAAGAGGTTGGAGAAAAGTAGTAGCTTCACCAAAGCCAATTGATGTAGTTGAGTTAAATGAAGTAAAGGACTTAATCGAAACAGGTTGTATAGTTATAACTTGTGGTGGTGGCGGAATTCCTGTCATTGAAGATGATGGAGTTTTAAAAGGTGTTGAAGCTGTTATTGATAAGGACTTAGCAAGTAGTTTACTTGCTGATGAGTTAGAAGCTGATTATTTAGTTATTGCTACTGATGTAGCTCATGTAGCTATTAATTTTGGTAAAGAAAATCAAGAAGACTTAAAAACTATTGATTTAGAAACTGCTCAAAAACATCTAGATGATGGTCAATTTGGTAAAGGTAGCATGGGACCAAAAGTTGAAGCTGTTATGAAGTTTGTTAGTAAAGGTGGTAAAGGGATCATAACATCTCTTGATTCATTACGAGATGCTGTTGTTGCTGAAGGTGGAACAAAAATTATAAAATAGTAACTTATACTTTCTTTATAAATGAAAAGACATATGATAATTTATCATATGTCTTTTATTTTACTAAATTTTATCTATTTAAATAATGGAAATTAGAGAACATATATTAACACTGATAATATATGACAAATACTTGCAAATAATACAAATAAATGCCAAATAGAGTGGAAATATTTTATACTTCTAATAATATAAAAAATTAGTCCTAAAGTATAGAGAAGTCCACCAACTATTAAGAGTGTTAAACCTACTGGATCTAAATTATTTACTAGTAAAGGAATATAAAAGGCGATTGTCCAACCCATAACTATATATAATCCATTAGAAATTTTTCTAAATTTATTTAAATTTACAGAATTAAGTATAAGTAAAACACCGAAAATTGCACTAATCCATATAATTATAAAAATTAACCATCCAGGTTTACCTCCTATTGTTAAAAGGGCATAGGGAGTATAGGTTCCTGCTATTAACAGATAAATAGTACAATGATCTGATATTTGAAATATTTGTTTAGCCTTTTTATTTGTTAATGAATGGTAAAGTGTAGAAGATATGTATACCGAGATTAGAGTAGTTCCAAAAACGATTGAAGAAGCAACTTCTAACCTAGTTGATGAGTATAATATCATTAGAATAAGGGCTATAATACTTATAATAACGCCTATTCCATGAGTAGTAGAATTAAATATCTCTTCACCTAATGTATATTTACGTTTATTCATAATATCTCCTTTACTATATATTTAGAATATCAGTTATATTTTAGATTGACAAGATATATAATAAAAAAAGACTATTTTACTTGTGTAAAAATAGTCTTAAATATTCATAGTGGTGTGCCAGAAGGGATTCGAACCCCCGACCTACGGATTAGAAATCCGTTGCTCTATCCAGCTGAGCTACTAGCACGAAATAATGGAGCGGGTGATGGGAATCGGACCCACACATCCAGCTTGGAAGGCTGGAATTCTACCATTGAACTACACCCGCAAATTTATCAACGCACTATGTATTATATCTCAAAAAAGCCTATCTGTAAATAGAAAAAGAAAAAATAATCATTATTTTAGTTAATGTACTACTTAAATTGATTGAATATTGATTGAATATATTATAATTGAAGACCTTAATATATTATATAAAAACAATTGAAAAAATTCAACTTATATGTTAAGATTGGGATGTTAAAAGGGAGTAGTTAAAACAGTAAAGACAACATACCCGATACAATTGTATCTGGATTTACGACCATTAATGGTAACAAGACTTTTAGCGTTTTTACGCTATGGGTCTTTTTTTATAATTAAGGAGGTATGCATGAACAGTTATTTAGATAGTCAAGAAAAAATAGTTAGAGAATTAGGTAGTAATATTGAGAAAGGGTTGAAAGATCATGAGGTTATAGAATCTAGAAATATTTATGGTGAGAATGCTTTTAGTAAAGAAAAACCTATAAGTTTATTAAAAAGAATCATTGAAGCATTACGCGAACCTATGATTTTCATCCTTGTTATTGCTGCAATTGTAACGATAAGTGTTAATATATTTAAATTATTTAATGGTCAGCATGCTGAATTTGTTGAATCAATTGGTATATTAATTGCAATAGCACTCTCTACTACTATAACTATTGGTATGGAAGGTAAATCAAAAAAAGCTTTTGAGGCCTTAAATAAAATAAAAGAAAATATAGCTATAAAGACTTATAGAAATGGAGTCATTACTTTAGTAGCTCAAAAAGATTTAGTTGTAGGAGATATAATACTCGTAGAAACTGGAGATAAAATACCAGTTGATGCTAGATTATTAGAAAGTACTAATTTACAAGTAGATGAGTCATCTTTAACAGGTGAAAGTAATTCAGTAAATAAGAACTCAAAATTAAAAATAAAAAATATGCATACTCCTTTAGCAGAACGATATAATATGTTATATGGTGGAACGTTTATAACTGCAGGTATAGGTAAAGCAATAGTTACACAAGTCGGTGATGATACAGAATTTGGTAAAATAGCCGATGAGCTTAAAAGACAAGATAAAACAACAACACCTTTACAGGAAAAACTAGCAAAACTTGGTAAAGCTATAAGTATTCTAGGTATTGGACTTGCAACTTTTATTTTTATAATTCAACTATTAAAGTTATATTTAAGTAGTAACATTAATTTTGATACTGTTTCCGAAACGTTTATTACTAGTATTGTATTAATTGTTGCAGCTGTTCCAGAAGGACTTCCAACTATTGTTGCTGCATCACTAGCGATTAATATTATGAAGATGGCTAAAGAAAATGCTTTAGTAAAAAATCTTATAGCAAGTGAAACTGTAGGGGCAGTTAATATAATTTGTTCTGATAAAACAGGAACTTTAACTGAAAATAAGATGACAGTAGTTAAAGTTTTTGAAGATAGTAGTTTTCTTAATCCTGAGGATATGAAATCTGAAAAACTTCTGAAAAACTTTTCGTTAAATACCTCAGCTCACCTTCAAACAGATGAAAAAGGTATTAATAATTTCATAGGTAGTCCAACTGAAGGAGCACTATTAGTTGTGCATGATAAAGTTGTCGATCAAAGTTATAAAGAAATTAGAAAAGCTTCTAATATAGTTCATACTTACCCATTTTCTTCAGAAAATAAAAAAATGACTACTATAGTAAATGAAAATGATAAGATATTGGCCTATACAAAAGGAAGTACAGAAAAGATTTTGAGTTTTTGTAATAAAGTGATGACTAAAGATGGTATATCAGACATAAAAGAAAAAATCGAATATATAGAAGAACAGGTTCATTACTTTGAAAGCCAAGCAATGAGACTTATTGGTTTTTCTCATAAAGAATTAGTAAACTCACATAATTATGAAAATGATGAGAAAAATATTGAATCAGATATGATATTTGATGGATTTGTGGTAATAAAGGATCCTATTAGAAATGAGGTATATGGTGCTATAAATCACTGTAGAGATGCTGGAGTTGGCGTTAAAATGTTAACCGGTGACAATCTGATTACAGCTAAGGCCATAGCTTCTGAACTAGGTATTATTGATAAAAACAGCTTAGTCTTAAAAGCTGTTACTGTGGAAGCAATGTCAGACAAAGAACTTGAAGATAAGATTGATAATATAAAAGTTATTGCTAGAAGTACACCTTTAATAAAACTTAGAATTGTAAATATGTTAAAGAAAAGAGGCAATGTAGTTGCAGTAACAGGAGATGGTATTAATGATGCTCCAGCCTTGAAAAGTTCAGATGTTGGTATTGCAATGGGAATTACTGGAACTGAAGTTTCTAAAGAAGCTAGTGATATTGTCTTGCTAGATGATTCATTTGCTACAATAGTAAAAGCTATTCATTGGGGCAGGGGAATTTATGAAAACTTTCAAAGATTTCTCCAGTTTCAACTTGCAGTTAATTTATCATCTGTAATTGTAATTGTAACAACAATACTAATTGGATTTAAAGCACCATTTACTGCCTTAGAAATATTATGGATAAATCTAATAATGGACGGTCCCCCTGCTCTAACACTTGGGTTAGAACCAATTAGAGGAGACTTGATGAAAAATAAACCAACATCAAGGAATGCTAGTATTGTCACAGGTACAATGTTATCGAATATTGTTATTTCAGGTATATTTATATCTGTAGTTATTATATTGCAGGAAGTATATAATTTTCTTGGTGCTCCTGAAGCAAGTAAAAGCACTGTGGTTTTCACCTTATTTGTACTTTTCCAACTAATAAATGCTTTTAACTCTAGAGAATTAGGAAATGTTAGTATTCTAAAACATATGGTTAATAATAAAACTATGTTAATTGTATTTGCGGGAACATTTATGTTGCAATTTATTATTACTCAGTTTGGTGCATCTACCTTTGGTACAGTACCTCTAGATTTGACTATGTGGCTTAAAATAATTGCTACTTCATTATCTGTATTTGTTGTGGGAGAATTAGTGAAAATTATTAGAAAAAGAATTAATAATAATTAAAGAATAGTATCAAATGTTAAAAAAATAAAGAGAATCTTTTGGAGGAGTAACTATAATTGAAGTATTTTATTGAAGTTTGGGGTTGTGCAATGAATGAACACGATGCAGAAACTCTAGGAGGATTAATAGAAAAAAAAGGTTTTATCAAAGCTGATAATTATTCTGATGCACAATTAATTGTATTACACACATGTTGTATAAGAGCTAAAGCAGAAGACAAAGTAATTGGTAGAATTGGTGCTTTATCAAAAATAAAGAAAAAAAGACCAGAAATGATCATTGCTGTTGGTGGCTGTATGACTCAACAAGAAGAAGTAGCTCAATATATTCAGACACGCTTTAAAGATGTTGATATCATATATGGTACACATAATTTAAATGAATTTGATAAAATGTTAACAACGGTATTAGAAGAAAAGAAGCAAGTAAAAAATATATCATGTACAGATGGAATGGAAATTAAAGAAGATATACCAATAAAAAGAAATGATAATTTAAAAGCTTATGTTAACATAATATATGGATGTAACAACTTTTGTTCTTATTGTATAGTCCCCTATGTTAGGGGAAGAGAAAAAAGCAGAGAGATTAAATTCATTATTGAAGAGGTTAAAGCGTTATTAGAAAATGGATTTAAAGAGATAACTTTACTTGGACAAAATGTTAATTCTTATGGGCATGATTTTAATGACGGTACAAATTTTTCCGTTTTATTAAAGGTATTGGATAAATTAGGAGATTATAGACTAAGGTTTATGTCTTCACATCCAAGAGATTTTGATTATGAATTAATAGATACTATTAATAAGACTAAAAATGTTTGTCATCAAATTCATTTACCTCTACAATCAGGTAGTGATAGAATTATAAAAGAAATGAATAGAGGATATACAAAAGAACATTACTTAGCCTTGACAGATTATATATTTAAGGTTATGCCTGATGCTACAATATCTACAGATATCATAGTTGGATTTCCAGGAGAAACTGAAGAAGATTTCCAGGATACTATGGATGTTGTTGATAAGGTAGGTTATGATCAGGCTTATATGTTTATGTATTCTATAAGAGAGGGTACTAGAGCAGCAAAAATGGAAAATCAAATCCCTGAAAAAATAAAAAAAGAAAGATTTCATCGTTTATTAACATTGCAAAATAAGAAAAGCCTAGAAAAAAACAAAGCAATGCTAGGTAAAGTATATGAAGTTTTAGTTGAAGGTCTAGGTGAAAAAGGTAGGTTAACTGCAAGAAATCGTGGAAATAAAGTAATAAACTTTACAGGTGATCCTAGTCTTACAGGAGATTTTGTTAAGGTTAAAGTAATAGATTATAATACTTGGTCACTGTATGGAGAGTTAATAGGAGATTAAAATGGGATTAACACCTATGATGCGACAATATTTAGAAATTAAAGAACAGTATAGAGATGCTATACTATTTTTCAGATTAGGTGATTTTTATGAAATGTTTATGGAAGATGCTAAAAAAGCTTCAACAATTTTAGAAATTGCTTTGACAGGTAGAGATGCTGGTCTAGAGGAGAAAATACCTATGTGTGGTATTCCTCATCATGCTGCTAACTCATATATTAAGAAACTTATTGATAAAGGCTTAAAGGTAGCAATTTGCGAACAGACTGAGGATCCTAAACTAACTAAAGGTATAGTTAAAAGAGAAGTAATAAGGATTATAACACCTGGTACAATAATGGAAGAGATTAGTCTAAATGAGAAGAAAAACAACTTTATTGGGGCAATTGTTCTTGTGAATGGTTATTACGGCATATCCTATGCAGATATAACAACAGGCGAATTTATGACTACTTCCTTAACAGAATATGAGGGCATGGAGTCTGTAATAAATGAAGTAGAGCGTCTTGAAATAAAAGAGATTGTGCTAAATGATAAAGTAATAAAAGATTCTGTAGACAGACAATCTATATATAACTCTTTTTTTGAAGATGTATCAGCTGACTTGGAATTAAAATTAGACTTTAATGATGATGTATTTGGCTTTGAAGCATGTAAAGCATCTGCTCATCTTTTGTATTCCTACCTAAGATTTACTCAAAAAACTAATTCTCAAATAATTGAGAAAGCCATGTACTACTCTTTAAATCATTATATGACAATTGATTCATGGAGCCGGCAAAATTTAGAAATATCTAGAAATATTCGTACTGGTGATAATAAAAATACCTTATTATCAGTTTTAGATAAGACAAAGACAGCTTTTGGTGGGAGATTATTAAAAAAATGGATTGAAAAACCTTTATTGGATATTGATCAAATAAAGCTAAGACAAGAAGTTGTAGAACTTCAATATCAGGATGTATATTTCAATCACTCTATTAGAGAGGCATTAAAAGGAGTATATGACATAGAAAGAATCTTAGGCAGATTGAGCTTTGGTAATGGAAATGCTAAAGATTTATTAGCTCTAAAAAACTCTTTGATAAATATTGAGAAAATTGTAAGTTTACTATATGAAAAAGGTCAGGGATGTTTTGAAAAATATATTGATAATATTAAAGATGATTCGAATTTAATAGATTTCTTAGAAAGATCAATTAATGAAACTTCACCATTCACTTTAAAAGAGGGTGACATTATAAAAAGTGAGTTTAATAATGAAGTTGATCATTTGAGGAAATTGAGTAATGAAAGTAAATTTTTGATTAAAGAACTGGAAACAAAAGAAAGAAATAGATTAGGTATTAAATCATTAAAAGTAGGCTTTAACAAAGTTTTTGGTTATTATTTAGAAATATCAAAAACTAACTCTCATTTGGCACCTCCGGACTATATAAGAAAACAAACAATATCAGGTGGTGAAAGATTTATTAATGAAGAACTAAAAAAATTAGAATATGATTTAATTCATAGTAAAGATAAATTAATTGCCTTGGAATATGAATTATTTATAGAAATTAGGAATAAAGTTTTAAATAAAACTAATGAATTAAGAAGGATGGCAGCTTATGTAGGCGAAATTGATGTATTATCTTCATTTGCATATGTAGCTCAAGTTAATGATTATATAAAACCAAAAATCAATAGTAGTCAAGAATTTAAACTGGTTGACGGACGACATCCTATGGTAGAGAAATTAATTGATATCGAAAGTTATGTAGCTAATGATTTTGATATAAAAAATAATAATCTAGCTATAATTACTGGACCTAATATGGCAGGGAAATCAACTTTTATAAGAATGCTAGCTATATTAACAATAATGGCACAATGTGGAAGTTTTATACCAGCAAAATACTTTGAGTTTGGAATAGTAGACAAAGTTTTTGCTAGAGTTGGAGCAAGTGATGATTTAGGCAGAGGCCAAAGTACTTTTATGGTAGAGATGAACGAAGTGGCTTCAATATTGAAAAATGCAACAAATAGAAGCTTGATAATATTAGATGAGGTAGGGCGAGGAACTAGTACAATTGATGGATTGTCTATAGCTTGGGCAGTAAGTGAATATTTATTAACAAAGATTAATAGTAGAACTGTTTTTGCTACTCATTATCATGAATTGATTGATTTAGATAAATATTTCAAAAATGTATTTAATTTATCTATGGCTGTACAGGAATATAAAGATCAGATTGTTTTCCTTAGAAAAGTTGTTCCTGGCGGAGCAGATAAAAGTTATGGTTTACATGTAGCTAAAATGGCTGGATTGCCAGATGATTTACTTAGAAGAGCAGAAGAAAAAATGAATCAATTTGAATTTCCTGAAAATATTGAAGAAAAACAATTAACATTAGAGATTATTGAAAAGGATAATCCAATTAAAGATATTCTTGAAATGATTAATCCTAATGAATTAACACCACTTGAAGCATTAGCATTAATATATAAATTAAAGGATCAGGTAAGTATTGATGGGAAATAAAATAATAATTTTAGATGAAAATACAATAAATCAAATAGCAGCTGGGGAGGTTATAGAACAGCCTTCATCAGTTGTTAAAGAACTTATTGAAAACAGTATTGATGCTGGAGCAAGTCAAATTAACATAAGTATTTTAGATGCAGGCCTTAGTGAAATAAAAGTAGTTGATAATGGTGCTGGTATAGATGAAGTGAATCTAGAAAAAGCTTTTTTGCGCTATGGAACTAGTAAGCTACAAACTATAGATGATCTTTATTCTTTAGTAACTATGGGTTTTAGAGGAGAGGCATTAGCAAGTATTAGTGCTGTAAGCAAAATTAAGATTTCTTCAAGGACCATTGATAGTGAACTTGGACTTTCTTTAGAAATTGTAGGTGGAGAGATAAAGTCTAAAAAGCCTGAATCTGTAAATATAGGAACAAGTATAAGAGTAGGAAATCTTTTTTATAACACACCTGTGCGACAAAAATTTTTAAGAAGTTCCTTAAGAGAAACTAGAGATATTATAGAAATAGTAGAGAAAATGGCTATTTCTAGAACAGATATAGCATTTAGTTTACAAATAGATGAAAAATTAATATTTAAAACTCGTGGTAATGGAAATCTAAAGGAAATTGCAGCTCAAATATTTTCATTCGATGTAGGAAAGAATATGTTTCCTTTTAATGTTGAAAAAGAAGGGATTAGAGTAAGCGGTATTGTTGGCAATTATAATTCATATAGAGGGACAAAAGATTATATAATTATATTTATTAATTCTAGATATGTAATTAATAAGGAATTATCAAAAGCTTTTGAAGCTGCTTATAAAAATAGATTGCCTATTAATAAATACCCAGTAGGTATATTATACCTTGAAATACCTCAATATTTAGTAGAAGTTAATATACATCCAAGAAAAATGGAAGTCAAAATAGATAAAATACAAAAAATACAAGAGTTAATTGAGGATACAGTTGAAAATCTATTATTATCATCAAATAAAAATAATGTTCAAAATGAGAAGAAAATACCTAGAACTTATGAATCAATTAGTGGTAATAAAGAAAATGTAAATATAGATTGCGATTTAGTAAAAGAGGAGCAACTAAGTTTATATGAAAACATAAAAAAAGATAGTATTTTTAGTGAAATGGAAGTTCTAGGTACTATTAAAAATACATATATTATTGTTAGAGGAAATGATATGTTATATATTGTTGATCAGCACGCAGCTCATGAAAGAGTTAATTATGAATTAGCTGTTAAGCAGTTTGAAGAAACTGGGTTTAAAACCCAAATATTAATGGAGCCATATTTATTAACACTAAATAAAGGCGACTATAGTAAAGTTATTGAGAATATAGAGGATATTTTGTCTTATGGTGTTTTATTAGAAAGTTTTGGTGATGATTCTTTTTTAATAAGAGGATTACCTTTAAATATTATTGGTGAAGAGGCTTCAAATGAATTTATTATTGGTTTGATTGATTCTTTTAATAATAATGACTTAGAAAAAATAAAAGATTTGATGTTAGAAAAGGCTGCTTGTTCACGTTCAGTAAAAGCAGGTAATTTTTTAAATAAGAATGAATTAGAGGGCTTGCTTGAAAGTTTAGGGGAATGTGAATTTCCTTTTACTTGTCCACATGGAAGGCCAACTTTTATCAAATTTAACAATTCTGATTTAGAAAAATTATTTTTAAGGAGTAAATAATGATTTTTTCTATAGTAGGACCAACCGGATCAGGGAAAAGTGCTTTAGCTATAGAAATAGCTAAACTTTGTTCAGGATCAATAATATCATGTGATTCAGTTCAAGTATATAGGGGGTTTGATATTGGTTCAGGTAAGGTTACACCTGAAGAAATGGATGGTATTCCTCATTATTTAATTAATATAAAAAATGGTAATGAAGAATTTACAGTTGGTGAATTTGTAGATAAGGCTCAAGTCGCAATAGATGAAATAATCAAACTAAATAGAGTGCCAATAATTGTAGGAGGTACAGGTCTTTATTATAGAGCTTTTGCATATCAATATAGCTTTAATGAAAAGGCTAAGGATGAAGAAAAGGTACTAAGAGAAAAATTTAGTAGAATATTAGAAGAAAAAGGCGTAGCTTACTTATATCAGCAATTAGTTGATGTTGACTTAAAAAGTGCAAGTATTATTGATCAAAATCATTCATCTAGAATTATTAGAGCCTTGGTATATTATTACACTCATGAAATAGGAATAACAATTCAAAAGGATAAAACTAAAGGATTAAGATCTGATCTTTTTGGTATATACTTAGATGTAGATCGTAAAATTTTATATGATAGAATTAATGATAGGGTTGATAAAATGATTAAGTCAGGTTTGCTTTATGAAGTAAAGAATTTATTAGATTGTGGAATAAAGACAGATTCTCCACCAATGAGGACTATAGGGTATAAGGAAGTCGTTAGTTACTTAGAAGGGGATTCTAGTTTAGAACAGGCAATAGAATTAATCAAACAATCGAGCAGGCGCTATGCAAAGCGTCAAATAACTTGGTTTAAAAGACATGAAGAGCTTATAAGAATGTCATATAATACAGAAATTGACAAGGAAAAAATAATTTATTATTTCTTGAACTATTTAAAGAAATAACATTGACAATATGTCCTGTTATGATATAATTATTCTTGCGTTCAAGGTTCGGGGCGTAGCGCAGCTTGGTAGCGCATCTGGTTTGGGACCAGAGGGCCGGGGGTTCAAATCCCTCCGCCCCGACCAATTTTAGAACTATTCGATTTTTGTGGCCCGTTGGTCAAGCGGTTAAGACACCGCCCTTTCACGGCGGTATCAGGGGTTCAATTCCCCTACGGGTCACCACTTTTATCGAAAAAATTTATATGGCCCCGTGGTGTAGTGGTTATCACGCCTGCCTGTCACGCAGGAGATCGTCGGTTCAAGTCCGATCGGGGTCGCCAAATTTTGCTGGTGTAGCTCAATTGGCAGAGCAGCTGATTTGTAATCAGCAGGTTGCGGGTTCAAGTCCCATCACCAGCTCCATTTAAGGGGAGATTCCCGAGAGGCTAAAGGGGGCAGACTGTAAATCTGTTGTCTACGACTTCGCAGGTTCGAATCCTGCTCTCCCCACCAAATTATTGGGGTGTCGCCAAGTGGTAAGGCACCGGTTTTTGGTACCGGCACTCGTTGGTTCGAATCCAGCCACCCCAGCCAATTTTGTTTTGTAATTCTCCTGTATGAGTTGGTTACTCTTGAGCCATCATATCAAATGAGATATTAAGTTTATAATGAGCCTTTGGCTCTTTTTTTTTATACATTTCATTGTATAGAAAATGATTTTTTGATAAAATTAAATAATTAAGGAGGTTTTTATCTTGAAAGAATATAATCCTGGATTAATAGAGCCTAAATGGCAGAAAATATGGGATGACAATGGTACATTCCATGCTGATAATATGTCTTTAAAACAAAAATATTATTTATTGATTGAGTTCCCTTATCCTTCCGGAAAGGGGTTACATGTTGGTCATCCAAGACCATATACTGCTTTAGATATTGTGGCCAGAAAAAGGAGATTAGAAGGTTATAACGTTTTATTTCCAATTGGCTGGGATGCTTTTGGTTTACCTACTGAAAATTATGCTATAAAAAACAAAGTTCATCCAAGACAAGTTACTAGAGAAAATATTGCAAGGTTCAAAGAACAACTTAAGTCACTTGGATTTTCTTTTGACTGGTCTAGAGAAATTAATACTACTGATAAAAATTACTATAAATGGACTCAATGGATTTTTATACAATTATTTAAGATGGGCTTGGCCTATAAAAAGGAATTCCCAATTAACTGGTGTCCGAGTTGTAAGGTAGGACTTGCAAATGAAGAAGTCGTTAATGGAAATTGTGAAAGATGTGGTGGTGGTGTTCATAAGAAGGTCAAAAATCAATGGATGTTAAAGATCACTGAATACGCAGATAGATTAATTGATGATTTAGATGGTTTAGATTATATTGAACGTGTGAAAACTCAACAAAAGAATTGGATCGGACGATCTTATGGATTAGAAGTAGATTTTAAAATCGATGGAACAGAAGAAACTTTAAAAGTTTACACTACTAGACCTGATACTTTATATGGAGCTACTTATATGGTTATTGCTCCAGAGCATGAATTAATTGAACAATTTAAGGACAAAATATCTAATTATGAAGAACTTGTTACTTATAGAGAAGAATCCTCTAATAAAACAGATATTGAGCGTACGGAAGTTGTGAAAGATAAAACTGGTGTAAGCATAAAAGGATTAGAAGCGATTAATCCTATAACAGGTGAAAAAATCCCTATATTTGTTTCAGATTATGTATTGATCACCTATGGAACAGGGGCCATAATGGCTGTACCTGCTCATGATTCAAGAGACTATGACTTTGCTAAAAAATTTGAACTACCAATAATTGAAGTTGTTTCAGGTGGAAATATAGCTGAAGAAGCTTTTACAGATAATGAGCAGGGTAAAATGATTAATTCAGAGCTTATTAATGGATTAGAGGTTAATGCTGCTATAGAAAAGATAAGTGATTATCTAGAAAATAAAGGCATCGGCAAAAGAACTAAGAATTTTAAGCTAAGAGATTGGGTTTTTTCTAGACAAAGATATTGGGGGGAGCCTATTCCTTTAGTAAATTGTGATAATTGTGGTTGGGTTTCATTAGATGAAAAAGAGCTTCCATTAGAATTACCAGATGTAGAAAGTTATGAACCTACAGATAATGGAGAATCACCTTTAGCTATTATAGAAGACTGGGTAAATACAACCTGTCCTAAATGCGGAGGCAAGGCTGTTAGAGAAACAGATACTATGCCACAATGGGCTGGTTCATCATGGTACTTCTTAAGATATCTAGATCCCCGTAATGACAAAGCGCTTGCTAGCGAAGAAAGTATAGATTATTTTATGCCAGTTGATTGGTATAATGGTGGAATGGAACATACTACTTTACATTTGCTTTATTCAAGATTTTGGCATAAAGTTTTATATGATATTGGTGTAGTGAAAACTAAAGAGCCATATAAAAAAAGAACATCTCATGGTATGATTCTTGGTGAAAATGGAGAGAAGATGTCTAAATCAAGAGGCAATGTTGTCAATCCTGATGAAATTGTTGAAGAGTACGGTAGTGACACTCTTAGAATGTATGAAATGTTTATAGGTGATTTTGAAAAGAGTGTTCCATGGTCAATGAATGGTGTTAAAGGTTGTAGAAGATTTTTAGATAAATTTTATAAACTTCAAGATATTCTAGTTGATAGTGATAGATATTCAAGTGATATGGAAGTAATAATGCATAAAACCATAAAAAAAGTTTCACATGATTTTGAAACACTAAAATATAATACTGGAATATCAACTATGATGGAACTAGTTAATACATTCAACAAGAAAGGTGAAATAAATATTAAAGAATTTGAGACTTTCTTAATATTGTTGAACCCTGTATCACCACATATAACTGAAGAATTATGGGTTGATGTAGGCTTGCCAGGTATGTTGAATCAATCAAAATGGCCTGAATATGAAGAAGGTAAAACTATAGATGATACAATAGATATGCCTGTACAAATAAATGGTAAACTAAGAGGCACAATTAAGATAAAAAGAGATGCGGATTTAAAAACTGTAAAAGCTATTGTTTTTGCAAATCCAGAATTATTATCAAATATTGAGGGAAAAACTATTATAAAAGAAATATTTGTTCCAGGCAAAATTTTCAATATAGTAATTAAATAGTTTAAAAGGAGTTAACATGGATTATAAAAAAGTGATTTCAAAGGTAGTAAGAGATATGAAACCTTCCGCAATAAGGAAGTATTTTGATTTTTCCGAGAGGAAAGAAAAAGTAATAACTTTGGGAGTAGGAGAACCAGATTTCCCTACACCAAAAGCTTATTGTGAAGCGGCAATTGAATCAATAAATAATAAGGAAACTTTTTATACAAGCAATTGGGGGTCTTTAGAGTTTAGAGAGGCAATTAGTGATTATATGAGAGATAGATTTTCTCTTAAATATAGTCCTATAGATGAGGTTTTAATAACTGTAGGAACAAGTGAAGCTATGGATTTAGCTTTAAGATCTTTAGTCAATCCAGGAGATGAAGTTATTATACCTGAACCTTGTTATGTGTCATATGAACCCAATGTAAATCTTGTAGGTGGTATACCTATTTATGTAGAAACAAAAAGCGAAAATAAATTTAAATTAATGGCTGAAGATCTAGAAAAAGCTATAACAGATAAAACTAAAGTTTTGATTTTACCATATCCAAGTAATCCAACTGGTGGAATAATGACAAGATCTGAGTTAGAGCCAATAGCAGAATTAATAAAAAAATATGATATATTTGTAGTAGCAGATGAATTATATAGTGAATTAAGTTATGGTGTTAAACATACAAGTATAGCAAGTCTTCCAGGTATGTGGGAAAGAACATATGTGATTAACGGCTTTTCAAAGTCTTTTGCCATGACTGGCTGGAGAGTGGGTTTTTTATGTGGTCCAAGACAATTACTAACACAAACAGTTAAAATTCATCAATACACTATGCTTTGTGCTCCTATTATGGCTCAAAGAGCAGCAGAAAAAGCACTTAGAGATGGAATTTCAGAAATGGAAGAGATGGTATCAATCTATAATGGAAGAAGAAAATATTTGGTAAAAAGGCTAAATGAAATTGGACTTGATTGTTTTGAACCAGAAGGAGCTTTTTATGCCTTCCCTAGCATAAAAAAAACAGGGTTGAAGTCTGAAGAATTTGCTGATGCTTTATTAGACGCAAAAAATGTAGCAGTAGTACCAGGGACAGGTTTTGGTCCAAGTGGAGAAGGATTTGTCAGAATATGTTATGCTTACTCTATTGAGGAAATAACAGAAGCCTTAGATAGAATAGAAGAATTTGTTAAAGATTTGATTAAATAAAAAATGGGAGAAGAAAATGAATATTGCAAACAGAATTTTGCTTAGTGAATTTGTAAACTTCCCAAAAGTACTATTTACGAGTATGAATGACTTAGATTTATCAATTTCAGAAAGTTATGTTCTTCTACAGCTATGGTATTTAATTTATCATGAAAAAAAAACTATTAGTGATGAAGATTTAGTCATAATTTTATCAACAGATGAAAATGAAATTTTAGGAATACTAGCTGGCTTAATAAGTAAAAATTGTATTAGTTATAGTGAGAAAAATGGTAAAATGACATATAATTTAGAACCTCTAATTGAATCATTTTTTATTGAAGAAGATAATAATTTAAAGATACAAGAAGGTAAAAGCAAAATATTTATAAGTTTTGAAGCTGAATTTAAAAGACCTTTGTCTCCAATTGAAATAGATTTACTTGATGAATGGACTGAAGAGAAAGCTTATCCTGAGAATATGATATTAGAAGTTTTAAAAGTAGCGGTATCAAATGGTAAATTAAGTTTTAAGTATATTGATCATATCTTGATAGACTGGGCTCAAAAAGGTGTAGCATCTAATAAAGAAAACCAGGAACTACAAGTTAACAAGAAAACATCTAAAAAAATCAAGACTGTTAAAGAAGTTAAAACTAATAAGAAAAGCAAATATGATGATGTTTATAGAAATTAATTAAGGATATGAATATGAAAGAAACTATTAATGTATTTTTAAAAAATTTAAAAATTGAAGAAAAAGATAATTATAATTGTCCAGATTGTAAAGACACTGGTTATATAGTTATAGAACAAATTGCTTATTTGTGTAAATGTACTAAATTATATAATAGATTGCCTGAAAAACTAAATAATATTTTTCTTGAAAATTTTCTTTTAGATTTTTATCCTAAAAGAGCAATAAATCCTGAGAAAAGTAAAGATACATATTATGATAAGGCTGATAGATTACTAAGTGATGTAAAGATTTTTGTTAAAGACATAGCCTATAGTAATAAATATGTTAAAGGACTCTTTATAACTGGACCTATTGGTTCGGGTAAAACTCATTTAGTCTCTGCTATATATAATCAACTCAAAAATGATAATGTTGATATAGAGTTTTTTGTTGTTCCAGATCTCTTGGAGCAAGGAAAAGCTGATATGTTTAATGAAAATGGTAGTAGAGATGTATTTGCAAAAGCAAAAAAGGCTAAAGTATTGATTTTAGATGATTTAGGAGCACATAATTATACCCCATGGATAATCAACCAATTATACTCATTAATTAACTATAGATTAAACAATATGTTGACAACTATTTTTACTACTAATCTGAATCTTGAAGACATTGATGTTCGTTTAGATGAAAGAATTGCTTCTAGGATATTAGAGTTATGCAATATATACAATTTAAATGTAGATATAGATATTAGATATAAGAAAAATGCTGGTGTTAAATAGTTTTTAAAGTTGACTTAAATATTCAAAATTGGTACAATTGTATGGAAAAGTTAATATTGAGCTTCATCAAAGTTAGAGGCGCAGATGTCAATAGTAATGTTTTGAGCCGGAAGCTATGAAGAACATGAAAGGGGAATCTGCCGAAGTTAAAAATATGCCAAATGTTTTTAACTGGGTATTGGTTTAATAAATCAATAACTGTCACAAAAATGTGGGGTGCTAAAGGATGAGCATTTTAATTAGGATTTATAGTCATAAGCAAAATGCTTATGACTATTTTTATTTATTTAAGGAGATAGAAATATGAGTGATTTAAGAATTTGTGTAAATGGTGCATGCGGAAAAATGGGAAGCGAAGTTGTCAGAGCTATCGCTAAAAATGAAGGAGTAGTTTTGAAAGCTGCAGTTGATTTTATGAATGTTGGTAAAAATATTGGTGAAATTGCTGGAACAAAAGATGATATATTAATACAAGATGATTTAAAACAAGCCTTATCCAAAGATGAAATTGATGTTGTTGTGGATTTTACAAACCATAAAGTAATCTATGGTAATAGTAAGACTGTACTAGAGATGGGAATACCTATGGTAATAGGAACTACAGGGCTTACAAATGAACAAGTTGATGAATTAAAGTCTATTTGCGAACAAAAACAAGTAGGAGTGTTGTGGGCAACAAACTTTGCTATCGGTGCAATTTTGATGATGGAATTTGCGGGTAAAGCTGCTAAATATTTTGGTAATGTTGAAATTATTGAATATCATCATGATAATAAGTTAGATGCTCCAAGTGGAACATCATTAACCACAGCCGGAATAATTAAAGAAATAAGAAAAAGTAAAAAACAAGGTCATCCTGATGAAAAAGAATTATTAGCAGGTGCTAGAGGAGCAGACTATGATGGCTTTAAAATACATAGTGTAAGATTACCAGGATTTATTGCACATCAAGAAGTGATTTTTGGTGATGTAGGACAAATATTAACTATTAGACATGACTCTATGAATAGAGAATCATTTATGCCTGGAGTAATTCTTGGTTGCAAAGAAATTGTTAAAAGAAATGCTTTCATCGAAGGCTTAAATAAACTATTATAGGAGGAATAAAAATGAAGTTATATAATATTGCTGTTGTAGGAACAGGAGCAGTAGGTTCTACTATTTTACAGGTTTTAGAAGAAAGAAATTTTCCAATAGGTTCTCTAAAACTATTGGCTACTAAAAATAGTGCAGGAAAAATATTAAACTTTAAGGGAAAAGAGTATACTATAGAAGAAACAAAAAAAGAATCCTTTATTGGTGTTGATATTGCTCTATTTGCTGGTGGAAAAGCTAGTGAAATATATGCAGCAGCTGCTGCTGATATGGGAGTTATAGTAATTGATAATAGTAGTTTTTTTAGAATGGATAAGGATGTACCGCTAGTAGTTCCTGAAGTTAATCCTGAGGCAGTGAAGAAACATAATGGTATTATAGCTAACCCCAATTGTTCTACAATTCAAATGTGTGTTGCTTTAAAACCTATTAATGATTTTTCTAGGATTAAAAGAGTAATTGTTTCCACATATCAAGCAGTTAGCGGTGCAGGGCAAGAAGCGATGGATGAACTAGTTGATCAAACCAAAGAAGTTCTTTCAGGTAAAAAAGCTTCTGTGAAAATGTTTCAACATCAAATTGCTATGAATTTAATTCCTCATATTGATATATTTAAAGATAACTTCTATACTAAAGAAGAGATGAAAATGACTTTAGAAACACAGAAAATATTTAATGATTATAATATGAAGATAAGCACAACTGCAGTTCGTGTTCCTATTTTAAGAAGTCATTCTGAAGCAATAACTGTAGAAACAGAGGAAAAAATAACAAGGGACAAGGCATTAAAGTTATTTGAAGATTGTGATGGTATTGTACTTCAAGATGATCCAATTAATAATATTTATCCTATGCCATTTTTCACATCAAATACTGATGAAGTATATGTGGGAAGAATAAGAGAAGATTTGGCATTTGATAATGGGCTTAGCTTTTTCGTAGTGGCTGACCAGCTTAGAAAAGGTGCTGCAACAAATGCAATTCAAATTGCTGAGTTATTGGTTAGAGAAAATATGGTAGGTGTAAAATAATGTATGGAAGAGTAATGACCGCAATGGTCACCCCTTTTAAAGGTAATGATGTTAATTATAAAGAAGCAGCAAAAATAGCTAAGTTTTTAGTTAATAATGGTTCTGATTCTTTACTGATATGTGGTAGTACAGGTGAAAATCCGACTATGACACAAGAAGAAAAAATTAAATTAATAAGTACAGTTAGAGATTCTGTTAATGTTCCAATAATGGCGGGAACAGGTTCTTTTAACACAGCTGAATCTGTTGATTTTACTAAAGAGGTAGATAAAATAGGGGTAGATGGATTTTTAATTGTCACACCTTACTATAATAAGCCTAATCAAGAAGGTATATTTCAACATTTTAAAATGGTTGCTGAGTCAACGGATAAGCCTATTATGGTTTATAATATACCTGGTAGAACAGTAAAAGAAATATCCGTTGATACTATGGTAAGACTTTCAAAAATCCCCAACATCAGTTATTTAAAAGCTGCTTGTGGTAATTTAACCAATATTACTATGACAAAAAAACAGACAGATGATGACTTTATAATCTATAGTGGTGATGATGGTTTAACTCTACCAATGTTATCTATTGGGGCTAGAGGAGTAGTAAGTGTTGCTTCTGCAATAATCGGTAAAGAAATAAATCAAATGATTGCAGAGTTCCAAGCGGGAAATACAAAAAAGGCACAGGAATTGCATTTGGAATATTTTGATGTATTTAAAGATTTATTCTGCGATACAAATCCAGTACCTGTTAAATATGCACTTTCAAAATTTGGTTTTGATACTGAAGAAGTAAGATTGCCAATGGTAGAACTTGAAACAAATTCTAAAAAAGTAATAGATGATATGCTCAAAAGACATAATTTAATATAGTATAAATAAATAATTAAAGGGAGAGATTGAAAATATCCTCCCTTTTTACTTGCTACAGCATAAATTTTAGATTAAAATTAGAGTGTATGAAATTACAAAAGAAATGTGATTATGTTAAGAAGACTTTTAAAGCAGGATTATAACAGCAGTGATTTTAAGTGTAGACAGAATAGTTGGAACGGTGGACAAAGTTCCTGATAGTATAATGTCATCAGGTAGAACATTATATGTGAATTTTTATCTATTAGTTAAAGAAGCTATTGGCCCTGATGCTTTTAAAGAAGCTTTTGGAACAGCTACTTTACTAATAATTATTGTATTAATTATAGTCTTATTTACGCAAGTAATATTTAGAGGGAGAAATGATTAATGGAAGATATAACAAAAATAAAAACAGAAAATCTTGAGCTATTTTATGGAGATTTTCAGGCATTAAAAGATATTAATTTAGATATTAAAGAAAAAGAAGTGACTGCACTTATAGGTCCATCAGGATGTGGTAAATCTACTTTTTTAAGAACTATAAATAGAATGAACGATTTAATAATTGGATGTAAGATTAATGGCAAAGTAATATTTGATGATGAAGATATTTATCGCGAAGGTATGGATATTATAACTTTAAGAAAAAAAATAGGAATGGTATTTCAAAAACCAAATCCATTTAAAATGTCTGTTTACGATAATATTGCTTATGGTCCTAGAATACATGGTGTCAAAAATAAAAGAACACTTGATGAGATAGTTGAAAACTCTTTGAGAAAAGCATTTGTATGGGATGAAGCTAAGGATCGATTAAAATCAAACGCATTATCCTTATCTGGTGGACAACAACAAAGATTGTGTATAGCTAGAGCTTTAGCGGTTGATCCGGAAGTCTTATTAATGGATGAACCTACAAGTGCTTTAGATCCTATTTCAACGCTCAAAATTGAAGATTTAATAAATGAACTGAAGAAAAATTATACAATCATAATAGTAACACATAATATGCAACAAGGTGCTAGAATATCTGATAGAACTGCATTTTTCTTAAATGGAGAAGTAATTGAATACGATTTAACAGATACAATATTTATGAATCCAAAAAATCCGAAAACAGAAGAATATATAACAGGACGTTTTGGGTAGAGGTGAAAATGTCTAAAGAATTAATCTATGTTGTAGATGATGAAAAAAATATCAGAGAACTAATTGAATATAATTTGGTAAAAGCTGGGTTTATTATAAAGAGTTTTGAAAATGGACAAAAGTTTTTAGATGCTTTACTTATATCTAAACCTGATTTAGTATGCCTTGACATAATGTTGCCTGATTTCGATGGCTTGGATTTATGTAAAAAGATTAGAGCAGATAAAAGATTTGCTGATATTCAAATAATTTTATTAACTGCTAAAGCTACAGAATTTGATACTATAATTGGTTTGGAGTCAGGAGCAGATGATTATATTCATAAACCATTTTCTGTAAATGAGTTACAAGCGAGAGTAAGAGCATTACTAAGAAGAAAAACTAATATTTCTTCAACTACTGATGAAGTTAGATTTGATAAAATTTTAATAGATGTTGCAAAAAGAACCGTAAAATTAAATGGGAAATATGTTGATCTAACTTTGAAAGAATTTGAATTATTAAACTTATTAGCTAATGGTAATGGTAAGGTCTTTACAAGAAATGAACTATTAGAGAAAATCTGGGGTTATGATTATTATGGTGATACCAGGACAGTTGATGTTCATATACATAGTTTGAGAAAGATTATAGGCGATAAATATATATTCACGGTTAGAGGTGTAGGTTATAAATTTATCAGTTAGGAGTTTGAAATGAAAAGAAGGCTTTTTATTAGTTTTTTTATACCAGTATTTATCTTGGTAGTTGCTTTTATGGGCTTAGTAGGATTATTATCCTTTAAGACCTATAACCAACGGCTTGAAAAAGACTTAAGTTCAATCGTTTCTTTAATTAGTTATGATAAAAATAATGGTATTAAAAATGAGGAAATAATATCTAAATATGATATTATTGGAAAACTATCATTTATTGATAAAGAAGGAAAACTAATTACAAGTATAGACAATACTATTGAAGCAGAAACAAATCTTTTAAGAAGAGAAGAAGTTAGAGAAGCATTAAAGATGGATGTAGGATCAAGTCTTCGATATGAAGAAAAACTACAAGAATTCTCATTTCATAAAGCTTTTGTAGCTGATGGTGAAATAATTATAATTAGTATACCATTAATTAGTAAAAATATATTAATTATCAATTCAATCGGTTATATAATTATTGCAATAATATTAACTATTGGAGTATCTGCAATACTATCATATTTCTTTTTCAAACGAAATATTGAACCAATGATGATATTGGAAAAATATATTAGAAGGACTTATAAAAATAAAGCAATTGCTGAGGTAGGTATACAGAGCTTACCAGATGAATTAAAAAAAATTGCTAATATTTTCAAAGAATCTACAAAGTCCTTAGAAGAGTATGCAACAAAAGAGGAAGACCAAAAGTTATATCTATATTCTACTATTGATACGATGGAGGATGGCTTTATAGCTATTGATGAAAACGATGATATTAAATTAATTAATAAAAGTGCCATAAGAATATTTGGATTAAATCAGGGAAATGTGATTGGTAGTAATTTATTAATGCAAACTCAAAACTTCGAATTAAGCAATGATGTAAAAGATACTGACGAAAGTCTGACAACAAATGAATTATTTTTTGACAACAAGACTTATAAGTTAACTATTTATCCATTAGAAAAACAAAAGGGTAAACTTATAATTCTTAATGATATTACAAAATTAAATCAGCTAGAAAATATGAGAAAAGAATTCGTATCAAATGTATCTCATGAGTTAAAAACTCCTTTGACTGCTATAATTGGGTTTATTGAAACATTAAAGGACGGAGCAATTGATGAACCTAAAACTGCAAGAAAATTTTTAGAGATTATTGATATTGAAAGTCAAAGACTGGAAATATTAATTGGAGATTTATTAGAATTATCTAGTATTGAAAGCAATAAGGTTGCTAGATTAAATGAAGTTATTGATATTAAAGATGTAGCTGAATCTGCTATGGATGCATTTAAGCCTATAGCTGAAAAAAAACATGTTGTTTTAATTAATAATGTTAAAGAAAGTTATATAGTTAAAGGTAATTTAGAATTATTTAAAGCAATGCTTTATAATTTAGTAAGTAACGCAATAAAATACAATGTCAAAGATGGTTCTGTTTCAATAAATTGTAAAACTTTGGGAGATGGAATTATTCTAGAAGTAGTTGATACAGGTATTGGCATTAGTAAAGAAAATTTATTTAGAATATTTGAAAGGTTCTATAAAGTTGATAAAAGCAGGAGTTATGATCCTGAAAGTACAGGATTAGGGCTAGCCATAGTCAAACATATTTTGGAATTTTTTGATAGTGATATAAGTGTAGATAGTACTTTAGGTGAAGGAACCACTTTTAGAATTTATTTGCCAAAGAAGGAGGTATTGTAATGAGTAGAGTATCATTTGACCAGGCGTTAACTGATGTGAATCAAGATATTGTAGAATTAGGTTCTAGAACAATACAAGTTGTAGAAAAAACTAAGGTGGCATTAACTAATCTTGATGTACAACTAGCAAGACAGATATATAATGATGATGATTTTATTGATGCTAAAGAAATTGAAATAAGTGAAAAATGCATGAATATAATAATCAGGGAGCAACCAATTGCTAAAGATCTAAGGTTTTTATTAACTGCTTTGAAAATAAGTAGTGATTTTGAAAGAATATGTGACCATAGTGCTCAAATAACAAAATTAACAAGGAAACTTCATAAACATAATGCTGGTACATTGCCTGGAGGTGTTGAAGAAATGTTCGATATCACTTTGGATATGGTACGCAGAATAGTAAAAGCCTATGCCACCAATGATGTAGACATTGCTTTAGGAGTATATGACGATGATGATCAGCTAGATAAAGCTTATAAAACTATGGTTAAATGGATTAAAAGCAAAATCGAAAATAACGTTGATCAGGTTGATCAATATGTGGATTATTTATTCATAAGTAAATATTTTGAAAGAATTGGTGACAGAACAAATTCAATTGCGAAATGGATAATTTACAAAGAAAAAGGGACAATTAAACATTATTATAATATGAAAAATATTTAAATATTATGTGACTGTCTAGATATAATTATGAGGTGATAATGTGCTGAAAATAGACTTTAAAGACTTTTATGATTTTGATAAAAATAAGTATGAAGAAAATGTATTAGAAATTCATGATAAAGTGGAAACGCTTAAAGATCAAACTGATCAATTTTTAGGTTGGATGGAATATACGACAAAATCAAATAATGAGATAGCCAAGGCTATACAAATTGGAATTGAATTTCAAAAATATGAAACTTTAGTTGTGGTTGGTATAGGTGGTTCATTTTTAGGAACTAAAAGCTTTTATGAAATTTTTAAAGATAGATTAAGCAAACCTAAAACTAAACTTATTTTTTTAGGGAATAATATATCAGGACATTACTTGAAAAGTATATTAAAAAAATTAGAAAATCAAGATTTTGCAGTAAATATTATTTCTAAGTCTGGTGGAACATTAGAGCCTGCTATAGCTTTCAGATTAGTTAAGAATCTGCTTTATAAAAAATATGGTATTGAAGCTAAAGATAGAATAATAGTTACAACCGATTCTTCAAAGGGTAATCTTAGAAAAATGGCTATTGATGAAGGTTATCAAATATTAACAATACCTGAGAATATTGGAGGTAGATATTCTTTATTCACAACTGTTAGTTTATTACCACTAAGCGCTGCAGGAATAGACGCTTATGAAATAATTGAAGGTTTTATAGCCGCAAAGAAATTATTTGATAAAAGAAGTTTAGATAATCCAGCGTATAAATATGCTATCGCTCGAAGAATAGCATATCAAAAAGATAAAAGTATAGAAATCTTTACAGCATATGATCCTAGTTTTAGTGATTATTTAGAATGGCTGAAACAATTATTTGGTGAAAGTGAAGGTAAAGAGGGTAAAGGAATTTATCCTATGAGTGTCATCAATACTAGAGATTTACATTCTTTGGGACAATTGATACAAGAAGGTAAAAAAGATCATTTTGAAACAATTATTTGGGCAGAAGAAAATAATGAGATTGTATTTGAACAACTTGATATAGATTTCGATGGATTAAATGATTTAGCAGGTATAGATATAGATGTTATAAATAAAAAAGCTATGGAAGGAACAAGGATTGCTCATAAAAATGGTGATATTAAAAATATATTGATTGAAATTGAAAATATTACTCCATTTAGTTTAGCTTATTTGAGCTATTTTTTCATGAAAGCTTGTACTATGTCCTGTTATCTTTTAAAAATAAATCCATTTAATCAGCCTGGAGTAGAAGAATATAAAAAAGAAATTAAGAAGCTGTTAGATAATTTGTAATGAGAGGCGCATATGTTTAAATATATAAAAGAAGTTGAAGATTATATTTATAGTTCTTATGTAAAAAGACATAAAGATATTCCTAACGGACCAGATGATTTCACAAGAAACCCTCATATAACAAGGGAAATGTTAGATTATCTAGGTGCTGTTGATAAAAAACAAAAAAACATTATGATAACTGGAAGTAAAGGAAAAGGTTCATTATCAGTAATGGTGGCGAAGATCTTAGAAGGTCAGGGATTTAAAATCGGACTTTTTACTAGTCCTCATTTAAGAGAATATAGAGAGCGTATAAGGATAAATGGAAAAGCCATTAAGGAAATAGATTTAATTGCTATCGCAAATAAAATTAGACCTATTTATGATGAAATAGAAAAACAACTACCAAAACATAAATATATTGGACCAGTTGGTGCAACTGCTGTTATGGCAATATCATATTTTTATGAAAATAACACTGATTATAATGTAATCGAATGTGGTAGAGGTGCAAGATTTGATGATGTTAATCAAATTGAAGGTTTCGTTGGAGCTATAAACAAAATATTTTTAGAACATGTTGGTCCATTAGGTCATTCAATTGATGAGGTAGCCCATCATAAAGCAGGCTTAATAAAAAAACCATTAGAGGCTGTTTTTACTGCAGAACAAAGTAAATATGCTGACTTAGTGCTTAGGTATGAAGCAAGAAAGTTTAATATACCTATGTATGTATATAATCAAGATTTTAGTGCTTATGATATTCGTCTGACAAATGAGGGAACAAAGTTTTCAGTAAATGGAAAACTAGGAAATTACGAAGATCTTTCCTTATCCCTTCTTGGTAGACATCAGGCTGAGAATGCTGCACTAGCAATTGGTTTGTCAGAATATATTATTAATACAAAACTAAATAAAGAAAAATTAAAAAAAATACTTGCAAATATTAAATGGCCAGGTCGAATGGAGATTCTTGAAAAAAATCCTATGGTTATTCTAGATGGCTGTATTTCAGGAGAATCTATGAATCAAGTCAAGGAAATAATTGATTTTCTTGAATATAAAAAAATGATTGCAATTGTTGCAATACCTGAGGATAAGGATTATCTTGGTGTTATAGATGTTTTAAAGGACTATAAATGTGAGATTATATTAACTCATGCAGAAAATGATTATTTGAAATTTTCAGATAAACAAGTAATAGAAGCAAAAAAAATATATCCAGTGAAATTTATAAAAAATGTGAGAGAAACAATAGATTATGCTAAAAATAAAAGTGATATGAATACATTGATTTTATGTCTTGGAACACAATCTTTTATTAAAGATGTAAAAACATATTATAATGAGGATACTTTGAATATTTAAGGAGAAATATCATGACAGAAATTCAAAAAGAAATTATTAAATTGAAAGAGGAGAAGAATGCTTTAATACTTGCACACTATTATCAAACTATGGATATACAAGAAGTGGCAGATTTTGTTGGAGATTCTTTTGAATTAGCTAAAATTACGCAAAAAACAGAAAAACCGATAATTGTTTTATGTGGAGTTAGATTTATGGCTGAAAGTGCCAAAATATTAAATCCAGCAAAGACGGTTCTTTTACCTGCTTCTGATGCTGGTTGTTTAATGGCTGATATGATTACTCCTGACGATGTGATTAAATTAAAACTAGAACATCCTGAAGCTGCTGTTATGTGTTATGTAAATTCTACCGCAGAAATAAAAACTCATTGTGATATATGTTGTACCTCCTCATCTGCAGTAAAAATTGCAAAGTCTCTTAAAGAAGATGAAATAATTTTTATTCCAGATAGAAATTTAGGTTCATATGTAGCAGAACAAGTTCCTGAAAAAACATTTTACTATTTTAGAGGTTTTTGTCCAATTCATAATGTTGTTAGTGCTGATGAAGTTGAGGAAGCAAGAGAGAAGTATAAGGATGCTCCAGTATTGGTACATCCAGAATGTAATAAAGAAGTAAGAGACAAAGCTGATTTTATAGGTAGTACTTCTGCTATATTTAAATATGTTCAAGATTCGAAAAAAAGTGAATTTATTATAGGTACAGAAATTGGTGTGGTAGAGAGAATAAATAAATTGATGAAGGGAAAAAAAGCTTATTTATTATCAACACATTTAAGTTGTATCAATATGAAAAAGACTAAAATTAAAGATGTGCTTAATGCATTGAAAAATTTAGAAGAAGTTATTGAATTAGATAATGATACTATGGAAAAAGCTAGAATTACTTTGGAAAGAATGGTAAATATTAATTAATGAGAAGATATATTAATTCATCAAATATTAATGATAGTGGATACAGATACGATTTGGTAATAGTTGGTGGAGGAGTAGCTGGATTATATGCAGCTTTAAATCTATCGGATAAACTTACTTGTTGTTTGATTACAAAAGAAAGTATAGATATTTCAAATTCCTGGTTAGCTCAAGGAGGTATTGCAGCAGCAATCTCTGAAGGTGATTTGCCTCAGTATCATTATAATGATACTTTACTAGCAGGAGTAGGACTTTTAAACGAGGAAGCAGTAAGGGTATTAGTTGAAGAAGGGCCAAAAGATATAAAAACTTTGCTAGAATGGGATGTTCCTTTTGACCTTGATGAAGAAGGAGATTTATTAATTACTAGAGAAGGTGGTCACCGAAGAAATAGAATAGTTCATGCTCATGGTGATGGTATAGGCAGAGAAACTATAAAAGCTTTAGCAAGATTAGTTGCTAGAAAAGAAAATATTACATTCATGCCTAATAAATTTTTATTAGATATTGTTACTTTTGAAAATCAGGTTAATGGCATTATTATTACTGATAAAGATAATAAAGAATTTATTGGAGCAAAACAAGTACTCTTATGTACTGGAGGTAGTGGTCAAATTTATGAACATACTACTAATCCAGGTATAGCGACTGGTGATGGTGTGGGTTCAGCAATGAGAGCAAATGCAAAAATTAGAGACATGGAATTTGTTCAATTTCACCCTACCGGTTTATACATTGAAGGTGAAAAAGGAAGATCTTTTCTCATATCTGAAGCTGTTAGAGGAGAAGGTGGAATTTTAAGAAATATAAATGGTGAAGCCTTTATGGCAGATAAGCATGAATTGAAAGATTTAGCACCAAGAGATATTGTGGCTAGATGTATTATCAATGAAATGAAGAACACTAATTCAAATTTTGTTTATTTAGATATAACTTCAAAATCAAAGGTTTTTTTGTCTAAAAGATTTCCAACTATATATGGAGAATGCTTAAATCAAGGTATAGATATTAGTAAAGAGTTTATTCCAGTATGTCCTGTGCAACATTATATGATGGGTGGAATAGCAACTGATCTTTATGGGCGTACAAATATAGAAGGTTTATTCGCATGTGGTGAAGTAGCAAATACTGGAGTCCATGGTGCTAATAGGTTAGCTTCTAATTCAATGTTAGAATGTTTAGTTTTTTCTAGAAGAGCTGTTTTTGTTATCAATGATCAAGCTGAAAAATATAAAAAAGAATTAATTGACATTAATTCTTTTGATGAAAGTCAGGAGAATCTATTGAATTTAGAATTAGATGTTGAATCCTTAAAAGGTGTCATAAGGGAGTTAATGACTAAGTATTGTGGAGCAATTAGGCGTGAAAAAGAAATGAAAGTAGCATTAAACTCAATTGAAAAAATTTATAATACACTTGATGTTGTGGTTTTAGACACAAAAGAAAAAGCTGAAGTATATAATATGAGTATAGTATCAACAGAAATTTTAAAGAGCGCTATTGCACGCAAGGTTAATATAGGTGCTCATTATAGGGAGGACTAAATGGAAAAAATTGTTTTTCAAAATATTATAATTGAGGCCTTAAAGGAAGATATTGGAAGTGGTGATTTAACCACTAATATGTGTATATCAGATGAAAGTGAAAGTGAAGCTTTAATTATAGCTAAAGATTCAGGTGTTTTATGTGGAACAGAAGTTTTCCAAGAAGTTTTTGATATTTTAGATAAAGATATAAATATAGAATTTAATTATATAGATGGTGATAAATTAAATAAGGGCGATATAATTGGTATGGTTTGGGGAAAGACTAAAAGTATACTTAAGGGTGAAAGAGTTGCACTGAATTTTTTACAACACCTATCTGGAATTGCTACCATAACTAATAAATATGTTGAAGTGTTAGATGGCTATAAAATTAAAATAGTCGACACAAGAAAAACTACTCCATTACTTAGAGTGTTAGAAAAATATGCTGTTAGAGTTGGTGGTGGATTTAATCATAGACATGGTCTATATGATGGGATTATGATTAAAGATAATCATATAATAGGAGCAGGAAATATAAAAAAAGCAGTTGCTTTGGCAAAAAAAAATTGTCCTCATACTTTAAAAATTGAAGTAGAAACTAGTAATCTTGAAGAAGTAAAACAAGCATTGTCTGCTGGAGCAGATATTATAATGCTTGATAATATGTCTCTTCCCGAAATGAAAATTGCTGTGGAGTTAATTGATGGTAAAGCTTTAGTTGAAGCATCAGGTAATATGGGAGATAGAGATTTGAAAGAAGTTGCTTCTATTGGAGTTGATATAATATCTATAGGCTCTATTACTAATTCAAGAAGATCTTTAGATATAAGTTTAAACTTTAAATGATTGACAATTTTATTATGATTTAATAAAATAGTTCTTATAGTAAATGTGAAGAGTAGGAAGAGTAACCTTAGTTAACATTATAGAGAAAAAGGGATGGTGGAAACCTTTTATGTAGGATAGGTGAAGGTAGCCTAGGAGCAGTTCAAGTGAAAAAGGAGTAATTTGAATCGGATAAGCCCGTTAAAGCAAAAGAAAAAAATAAGGTGGTACCGCGATCCGTCGCCCTTTGGGGGAGACGGATTTTTTTATATGAGGAGGAAAAAGAATGGAAACTAAATACAATCCAGAAATAGTTGAAAAAAAATGGTATAAATATTGGGAAGAGAATGGATATTTTCATCAAGAAGTAGACAAGAGCAAAAAACCATTTTCTATTGTTATGCCCCCTCCAAATGTAACAGGACAACTACACCTTGGACATGCAATGGATAATACATTACAAGATATATTAATAAGATATAAGAGGCTATCTGGATATAATACTGTTTGGATACCAGGCACAGATCATGCAGGAATTGCTACACAAGCAAAAGTTGAAGAAGATTTAAAAAAACAAGAAGGTCTAACTAAATATGATTTAGGAAGAGAGAAGTTTTTAGAAAGAGTATGGATGTGGAAAGAAAAATATCATGAAAGAATAGCTAGTCAACTTAGACTATTAGGAAGCAGTTGTGATTGGAGTAGAGAAAGATTTACTATGGATGAAGGTTGTTCAATTGCGGTAAAAGAAGTGTTTAAACAATTATATGACAAAGGCTTAATTTATCGAGGAGAATATATGGTGAATTGGTGTCCGAATTGTCATACAACTATATCTGATATTGAAGTTGAACATTCAGATAAGAAAGGTCATTTATGGCATATACGATATCGAGTTGAAAATACAAATGATTATATTACTATTGCTACAACAAGACCTGAAACTATGTTAGGTGATGCTGCAGTTGCAGTATCAAAAGGGGATGAGAGATATAGTAAATATGTTGGGAAAAACCTTATTTTACCGATAATTGGTAGGAAAATTCCAATTATTGAAGATGAGTATGTAGAAAAAGAATTTGGTACTGGGGCTGTTAAGATTACACCAAGTCATGACCCTAATGATTTTGAAATAAGTATGAGACATGATCTTGAACATTTTATTGTTATTGATAAAGAAGGGAAAATGACAGGCGATGTTGGAAAATATCTTGGTATGGATAGATATCGTTGTAGAGAAACTATAGTCAATGACTTAAAAGAAGCAGGCTTATTAGTTATGGTTGAAGATTATAACCATTCTGTAGGTTGTTGCTATAGATGTGATACTACAATAGAGCCCTTAGTATCTAAACAGTGGTTTGTGAAAATGGAGCCTTTAGCAAAAGCCGCAGTAAAAAAAGTTCTTGATGGTGAGGCTGAATTTATTCCTGAAAGATTTACAAAAATATACTTAAGTTGGATGGAAAATATTAGGGACTGGTGCGTTTCTAGACAATTGTGGTGGGGACACAGAATACCTGTATTTTATTGCAAAGATTGTGGAGAAATGATTTGTGATACTAAGGATGTAACTGTATGTCCTAATTGCAAATCAATAAAGATTGAACAAGATCCAGATGTATTGGACACTTGGTTTAGTTCTGCTTTATGGCCTTTTTCAACCCTTGGATGGCCTGAGAAGACTAAAGAACTAGAACATTTTTATCCAACTTCCGTTTTGGTTACTGGTAGAGATATTATATTTTTCTGGGTTGCACGCATGTTATTTATGGGTATTGAGTTTATGGGAAAAGTACCATTTGATGATATATTCATTCATGGGTTAATACTAGATGAACAAGGTAGGAAAATGAGCAAATCCCTTGGTAATGGAATAGACCCATTGTTACTAATTGATGAATTTGGTGCTGATACGTTAAGGTATATGTTGGTAACAGGTAATACACCTGGAAATGACATTCGTTTTCATACAGACAGATTAGAAGCCATAAGAAACTTCTGTAATAAAGTTTGGAATGCTTCTCGTTTTGTTATGTTGCATTTAGAGGGTTATGATAGTGAAAAATCTATTTCTTCATATTCACTAGCAGATAAATGGATAATTGAAGAATACAATAAAACTGTTAAAAATGTGACAGAGAATTTAGATAAATATGAATTGGGTGCAGCAGCAGATGTAATCTATGAATTTATTAAAAATAGCTTTTGTGATTGGTATATAGAGGTTATAAAGGATACTTTATATAATGGATCTAAAGAAGAAATACAAAATATTCAAAGAATATTAGTAGATATTTTGTCTGGCACTTTAGTGCTATTACATCCATTCATGCCATTTATTACTGAAGAAATTTGGCAAAATATTCCACATATTGGAGATACTATTATGTATGCAAAGTGGCCTGAAGTAAATTTTGTTGATAGATTTAATAAAGAATTATTGGGTATGGAATTAGTAATGGATAGTATAAGAAAAATAAGAAACATTAGGGCTGAAATGAAGGTGCCTATTGGTAAAAAAATTCCAATTGTAATTTATCCTAAAGCTGGATTTGAACAATTAGCTATTGATGGATCTAAATACTTTCTATCACTTGCTAAGGGATTAAATATATCTATAAAGAAATTCTCTGAAAAAAGAATTGAAAAATCTGCAATGACTGTTAATGAAGCATTTGAAATTTTCTTACCATTAGAGGGACTAATTGATATAAAAGATGAAAAAATGAGACTTGAAAAGGAACTTAAGGAACTTAAATCTGAGATTGATAGAATTGAAAATAAATTAAGTAATGAAAGTTTTATAGCTAAAGCACCAAATGCTGTAATTGTAAAAGAAAAGGAAAAACAAGAAGTATATAAAGAAAAATTTGCATCAGTAAAAGCAAGATTGGAAAGCATATAAATGAAAAATTTTAAAGAAGCAAATCAATACTTAGAAGATTTAAATAAATTTGGTTGGAAACCAGGACTAGAAAGAATAAAAAAACTACTTGAAAAACTAGGAAATCCAGAGAATACATTTAAATCAATACATGTTGGTGGCACTAATGGAAAAGGATCTGTAACAGTAACAATTAGCAAAGTGTTAGAGGAACAAGGCTATAAGGTTGGTAAATTTATTTCACCTGAAATATATAATGTTAGAGAAAGAATTCAAATAGATAGCCAATGGATACCTGAAGCTAAAATGATAGAAATATTATCTAGAATATCTATAATAATTAATGAACTGAAAAAAAATGGCTATGAAGAACCAACAAATTTTGAAGTTTGGACAGCAATGTGTTTTCAATATTTTAGCGAAGAAAAAATCGATTTTGGTGTAATTGAAGTTGGACTTGGTGGAGAAATAGATTCTACTAATGTTATTAAACCTTTATTATCAATAATTACTAATGTATCAATAGATCATAAAGATTATTTAGGAGATACAGAAGTTGAAATAGCAAAAGTGAAAAGTGGAATAATTAAAAATGGGAGTCCAGTCATTACTGGTAGTACAAATAAAGATGTGCTTGACATAATCGAGAAAAAGAGTAAGGAATTAGGTTGCCTAATATATCGTTTTGGCCTTGAATTTGATGGATTAGAAAAGAAACATGACGAAAATTTATCTAATTTCACTTTTCAAAACAAAGAATATGAATTAGATGTAAATTATTCTTTAGTTGGTCATCATCAAATTTTAAATGGGAGTATAGCTCTAGAAGCGATTTATATATTAAAAAAAATGGGTTTTGATTTAAATATGGTTAAGGCTGCAAATAGTTTATCAAGAGTTAAATGGGCAGGCCGTCTTGAAATGCTAAATTATAAAGGTAATAGAGTTTTGTTAGATGCTGCACATAATCTAGAAGGAGCTAAGAATTTAGCATTAGCTTTAACAGACATATATAATTATAGAAAAGTTGTTTTAATGGTTGGAATATTAGCTGATAAAGAAAGACAAAAGATGATTGATTATTTAGGACCATTTGGGGATAAAGTTATAGTGACAAAACCTAATAGTCCAAGAGCTGATGATTTTAGAAAAGTAGCTGAATATTTCAAAGATTATTCTAAAGAAATATATATTATTGAAGATGTTAAAGAAGCAATGGAAAAAGGAATAAGTTTGTTAAAAAAAGATGATATTTTATGTATTACAGGATCAATATATATGTTGCAAGAAATTAGAGGGTTATTTTAGGAGGTAAAATGAAAAATAAAAAAATACCTGAGATTACCATCATGAGATTATCCACATACTCTAGGATTTTAAATGAATCCTTAGAAAAGGGAGAGAAGATAATCTCTTCAAAGGGCATATCCACACTAACGGGAGTAAGTCCTGATCAAGTTCGGAAAGATTTAGCATATTTTGGTGAATTTGGAGTTAGAGGTATTGGCTATAATATTGAAGAATTAAAATATAATATCTCAAAAATAATAGGAACAAATAGAAACTGGAAAATTGCAATAGCCGGAATAGGACATCTAGGAGGCTCTCTAGTTACTTATCCGGGTTTTTTAGCACGTGGTTTTATAATGGCTGGTATTTTTGATGTTAAAAATATTGGTGAAAAGTATGGTGACCTTTATGTTGAACATATTGATAATTTTGAAAAGATTGCAAAAGAAGTAGGATTTGATCTTGGTATAATTGTTGTTCCTAGAGAAGTTGCACAAAATGTAGCGGATATAATGATTAAAAGCGGTATAAAGGCAATATTGAATTTTGCTCCAGTAATGCTAGAAGTTCCAGAGCATGTAGAGATAAAAAACATCGATTTATCAATGTTCTTAGAAATTTTATCTTACTATATGTCATTAAAACATAACGAAATATAAATGCAACAAGACTATAATAATGTATTAAGTATTAAAATTTTTTAATAAATCATACTATATTTTTAAAAAGCTATTGCTATTTGTTGTAGTTTTGTGATAAAATCCTATTAAATTAACCTAGTTAATATCTAGGTTAATAAAATAATTAGGAGGAAAAAAATGAAAAAATTTTTATTGGTTTTAATGGTACTATTATTTGGTGTACTAGCTGTAGGTTGCGGCGACACCGACGATGAGGCTAACGCAGACTTAAGAGTTGCTTTAGCTTTAACTGGTGCTATTAACGATGGCGGTTGGAATCAGGGAGCATATGAAGCTTTAGTGATGACTGAGGAGCAGTTTGATGCTGAAATAGCTTATAATGAAAACACTTTGCCAGCTCAATATCTACAAGTTATCAGATCTTATGCAAAAGATGGCTACAATGTAATTATTGCTAATGGTGCTCAGTTTACTGATGCTGTTAATGAAGTTGCTGCAGAGTATCCAGATGCTAGATTTCTAATTACAAGCTCAGACAGAAACTCTCAATTTGGTAACGGTACAAACGTTGCTGGAGTATTAGCTGACGGAGTAGAGCAAGGTTTCTTACAAGGTGTTACAGCAGCTCTAATGGCTGAGAACCTTGGAGTTAACAAAATAGCTGCTGTTCTTGGAGCAGAGATTCCTGCATTCAAGACTATTGTAGAAGGTTTTGAAGTTGGAGCTAAGTATATTACACCTAACATTGAAGTAGTATCAGCTTTCTCTGGAACAAATGAAGACCCTAACAAACTAAAAGAGATAGCTATATCTTTTATAGATCAAGGGGCTGGAATTGTAATGTCTTATGCTAACCAAGCATCAAGAGGCGGATATGAAGCTGCACAACAAAGAGGAAAACTTGCTATAGGTGCTAGTTCAAGTCCTGAGTTGTTTGCTGCTTACGAGCAAACCCTTTCAGGTTCAGCTACTGCTAGATTGACTTTGGCTATTGCCGATGTTGTTGGCTTGATTGCTGAAGGTGAATTTGATGGAGGAAATTATATCTACGGAATTGAAGAAGGTGTTGTAGCATTCGTATTTAATGATAACGAGCCTGAAGTTCAAAAAGTTAAGGCTGAAGTAGAAAAAATTATTGCTGATGTAAAAGATGGTACGATTGATATAAATGCTCTATATGAAATGAGTAAATAATTAACAAATTATTTCTTAAATTAAAAAGATAGCTAAGTTTAAACTTAGCTATCTTTTTA
>JAGXHY010000034.1 GCA_024635925.1 Bacillota bacterium
TCCTTTGATTACCCAGAAATTGTTTATGGAGTTTCTTTTTATGAAGGTAAATGGTACTTTGGAGTTCTTGTTTACAATACAATGCTTTGGAAAAAACATATGTCAAAGCCCAACAGCTATTCTAGTTCTTTAGGAATTAACACAGCAAAAGCAATTCTTAATGTTGCAACTAAAGGAGATATTTCCAAAAAAATTATTGACCCATGTTGTGGTGTGGGAACAGTGCTTTTAGAAGGTCATTATTTTGGTTATAACATTACAGGCTGTGAGATTAATGAGAAGGTTGCGAATAAAGCTCGTGAGAATCTAAAACATTATGGATATAAAGGAAAAGTAATCCGAAAAGATATAAAAGACATGGATGAATACTATGATGCAGCAGTTGTAGACTTGCCTTATGGGAACTTAAGTCAAGCTAATGAAGTGGATATGATGGACATAATTCATCATGCTGGAAGAATCTCTAAGCGTCAAGTGTTTGTATCTTCCATAGATTTAAAAGAAAAAATTTGTGAAGAAGGCTTAGTAATTGTTGACCAATCTGTGGTTTACAAAAATAAAAGTAAAAGATTTGCTAGATATATTTGGGTTTGTGAGGGTTAAAATTAACTTTATGATTTTTTTTAAGATTACTCCAGACATATGGGGATTCATTGAAAATGAAAATAATCGGTTCCACAGAGAGAAAAAACATAGAAGGAATTTTTTATTATGAAAAAATATATTGTTTTTCTACGTGGTATAAACGTGGGAGGAAAAAACAAAATATCAATGTCTGAATTAAAAGAACTATTTGAACAGAACGGATTTCAAAATGTAGTAACATACATAAACAGTGGAAATATAATATTCTTCAGTAATATTATCGATGAGAACAAGCTAAAACAAGACTGTGAAGTACTAATTTTAAACAACTTTCAACTGAATATTTCTATATTTGTTATATCTTATAATGACTTTTTATCTGCCTTTAATAATGCTCCATCATGGTGGGGTCAAGATAAAGACTCAAAGCACAATGCAATCTTTATATTACCGCCAATTACTGTAGAAGAAGTATTTAGAGAAGTAGGAGCAATTAAACCTGAATATGAAAAAGTTGATTATTATGATAGGGTCGTTTTTTGGTCAGCACCTATCAAAACTTTTTCAAGAACGAGGTGGTCAAAGATAGTGGGCTCATCTGTATATAAAAACATTACTATTAGAAATGCAAACACTGTGAAAAAGATATTGCAGCTTGCAAAAAGTATGGGATAGTAATTGAATAGAGAAGTTCTTAAGTCAAGACCTAAAGGGGCCTTGATTACACTTTGAGTTTGCAGATAAATGAGGACCTGATGATTTTTAATATAATGAAGGTAAAAAAATTTTAAAGTGATGGACTATTAAATAAATTATACTTTAGAGGTGCAAAATGGATACTGCTTTAATTTTAAGGATTGCTTTTGATTCAAGGAGAAAAGCATCCGAGTGGATTTCGGCTTTGTTTCCACTGTGGCTGTAAATACTGTTATTTTGAAAATATACAGTAGTGATTCTAAAGTAAGTTTGAAGTTAAGGTATTAAAAGTGTATAATTAAGTGTTGTTAGACAACTTTTTATAAAAATCCAAGTAATTTGAGTTAATAATTTTTTTTAAGTTAGAGCTAATAAATAAAATAGTGTTTAGAAACGGAGAAATAAATTGATAAATGTAGTAGATGTAGGGTTAAGTTTTGGTGATCAAAAGTTATTTGAAGGGGTAAATTTAAAATTTACACCGGGAAATTGTTATGGTGTAATTGGAGCAAATGGTTCTGGTAAATCAACATTTTTAAATATATTATCTGGTGAAATAGATTCAAATAAAGGTAGTGTATCGATGAAACCAGGTGAGAGACTAGGAGTATTAAAACAAGATCATTATGAATTTGATGAATTTACTGTATTAGATACAGTAATTATGGGACATAAAAGACTTTATGAAATAATAGAAGAAAAAGATTCTTTATATGCAAAAGTAGATTTTAATGATGAAGATGGAATTAAAGCAGCAGAGTTAGAGGGTGAATTTGCAGAACTAAATGGATGGGATGCAGAGACTAATGCTGAAAAATTATTGACAGGATTAGGTATAACAAAAGATATACATTCTAAAAAGATGAAAGAGCTATTAGGTGGAGAAAAAGTAAAGGTTTTACTAGCACAGGCACTATTTGGTAGCCCGGATAATTTATTATTGGATGAGCCTACCAATCACTTGGATTTTAGAGCAATTACTTGGTTAGAAGACTTTTTGATGAATTATTCTAATACTTTAATTGTTGTATCCCATGATAGACATTTTTTAAATAAAATTTGTACACATATGGTAGATATAGATTTTGGTAAAGCGAATCTTTATGTTGGTAACTATGATTTCTGGTATGAATCAAGTCAGTTAGCATTAAGATTAATGAATGATCAAAACAAGAAAAAAGAAGAAAAAATTAAGGAGCTACAAAGCTTTATCGATAGATTTAGTTCAAACGCTTCAAAGGCAAAACAAGCAACTTCAAGAAAGAAAGCATTGGATAAGATTAATGTTGAAGATATTCAGCCATCTTCAAGAAAATATCCATTTGTAGTATTTACACCAGAAAGAGAAGCTGGGAAAAATATATTAGTGGTTGAGGGTATAACAAAAACAATTGATGGCGTAAAAGTATTAGACAATGTAAGTTTTGTGATTAATAAAGGTGACAAGGTCATTTTTCTAGGGAAAAATGATTTGGCTAAAACAACATTATTACAAATTTTAATGGAAGAAATAGAACCAGATTCAGGAACTTTCAAATGGGGTGTTACAACTTCTAGAGCTTATTTACCAAAGGATAATACAGAATACTTTAAAGATAATGAGTGTAACCTTATCGATTGGTTAAGAGGATACTCGAAAGATCAAGATGAGCAAGGTGAGCAATTTATCAGAGGTTTCCTTGGAAAAATGTTATTCTCTGGTGATGAACCATTAAAGATGGTAAAGGTATTATCAGGTGGTGAGAAAGTGAGATGTATGTTCTCAAAATTAATGTTATCACAAGCCAATGTCTTGTTATTAGATGAGCCAACAAATCACTTGGATCTTGAGTCAATTCAAGCAGTTAATGATGGGTTAGCTTCATTTAAAGGCACATTGCTCTTTACGTCACATGACCATAATTTTATACAAACAATTTCTAACAGAGTTATTGAAATTACACCAACAGGGTTATTTGATAGAAAAATATTTTTTGATGAATTCCTTGAAAGTGACGAGATTCAAAAGGAAATTGATGAAATGTATGAAGTTTAATATAAAGGGGGGAGCTGTATTAAATCGGTTGACCCAGGAAATAAGTATATATGAGAAAGTATAACAAGCCTAAAAAAAAATTGGAATTGTAAGGATAACCTGTGTTAACCTTGAAAAATATTTGGAGATATCTTATAATTATAAATAGGACAATGTCCAAAAAAACTAGAAACCTTGAGTGTATATTCGAGGTTTTTTTTTATTAGATATTAGCATAAATAATGTAAACTAATATCTACTAGATATGGTGGCCGGTAATCGTAGGTTATAAGAAGGAGAATTTATTATTATGAAAGAAAAGATTTCAACTAAAAAAGAAAATTTTTCTACACCACCAGTATGGTTATCCCTTATTCCATTAATTGTTACATCTATAGTTCTTGGGTATTCAGTTTTTGTACTAGATGCTCAACCTCATTTTTCACTTTTTGTAGGTGGTCTTACCGCTGGATTATGTGCTTATTTTTTTGGTTTTTCTTGGGTGACAATCAAAGAAGGATTTAAAAATGCAATTGCGCATACCGTTCCGACACTGATTATTCTTCTTATAATAGGAATGTTAATTGGAGTCTGGATAGCTAGTGGAATTGTTCCAGCTATAATGTATATTGGTCTTAAATTTCTAGTGGCTAGATGGTTCTTACCACTGATTTTATTGTTTTGCAGCGCAATGGCTTTAATTACCGGTAGTTCCTGGTCGACTATAGGTACAATTGGTGTAGCAGCAATTGGTATAGGAGAAGCATTAGGAATACCACTACCTATGACAGCAGGAGCTGTGGTATCAGGTTCTTTTTTAGGAGATAAAATGTCTCCTATGTCTGATTCAACTAATTTGACTCCTTCTGTACTTGGTGTTAATCTTTTTGATCATATAAAGAGTATGCTATATACAACTTTACCAAGCTTGGTTGTATCCCTGGTGCTATTTACAGTCATTGGATTTACAGTTTCAGGAAATGCTGATACTTCAGGGGTAGCTTTGTATACAGAATATATTCAACAGCATTTTAACATTACCCCATGGTTATTTATACCACCATTAGCAGTAATGCTTATGATTGTAAAGAAAGTTCCTGCAATTCCAAGTTTAATAGCTGGGGTGTTTCTAGGGGGTGCAGCTTATATTTTATTCCAAGGTGGAAGTTTAGGAGGATTTTCTGAAATTATTCATACTGGTATGGAAATAGAAACTCTTAATTCAGAACTGGATATGTTGTTTTCCCGAGGAGGAATGGAGAGTATGTATAGTGTTGTTATATTGACATTAGTGTCTCTAGTATTAGGCGGGATTATGAACTATACAGGTATGCTGCATAGTATAGTTTTGAAAATGTCAGGATTGTTTAAGTCTGTAGGAAATTTGACTACCACAGTTATAGGAACTTCAATCTTGGTAAATCTTATTAGTGCTAATCAATACCTTGCTGTTATTCTACCTGGTCAAATGTTTGAAGAGTCTTATAGGAATCATAAATTGAAACTCAAAAACCTATCTAGATCATTGGAAGCTGGTGGAACACTTACGGCGCCTCTTATTCCATGGAACACTAGTGGTGTGTTTGTATTTTTAACACTTGGAGTTCCTGTAGTAGAGTATGCTCCTTATGCTTTCTTGAGTTGGTTGACACCAATAATTGTAATAGTGTTTGCATATTTCAATATTAAAATAGATAGAATAAAAACAAATGATGAAGTACTTGAAGCTCAAAAATAATTTCATTATTAAAGCAATATAACAGCTTCTAATCATAATTGATATTATTCTTTTCTAGGATTATAATTAAATTAATATTAAAACCAATGATGAAATAAATCTTATAAATTACTATAATTATTCTTTAATTTTTTTGTAAAAGCATTACAGATAATTAAAAGGAGGTTGAGTTTATGTTTTTTAAGAGAATTGAAACTAAAGGACTTTCACATTATTCATATATGATAGGCGATGGTGATTATATAGCTGTAATTGACCCTATGAGAGATGTAGGCATCTATATGCATGAAGCTAGATTAGCGGGCATGAAGATAAAGTATATATTTGAAACTCATAGAAACGAGGATTTTGTTTCTGGCTCAAGAGAACTTGGGGAAAAAACTGGTGCAATTACATATATATCAGATCATGACGATTTAGATTACGAATATGGGGAAAAGATTAAAGATGGCTTTGAACTACAAATTGGAGAAATAAGGATTAAGGCTTTGCATACACCAGGACATACTCTAGGTCATTTAAGCTATGTTGTATATGAAAAGGATAGCCAAGAAGCTTATATGGTATTTACTGGAGACTGTCTATTTATGGGAGGCGTTGGTAGAACGGACTTTTATGGTGAAGAAAATCTAGAAAAGACGACAGGATTACTATATGATAGTGTATTTAAGAAACTTTTGCCACTTGGAGATAAGGTGTTACTATTTCCTGCACACGGAGCTGGTTCTGCTTGTGGAGAGGCTATTGATGGACGTGAGTATTCAACTCTAGGTTATGAAAGATTAACTAATGATGCTTTAAAAATGGAATCAAAAGAAGAGTTCATTAGTAAATTTGGGAAGATGAGAATAAAACCACGGTATTTTAATTCAATAGAAAAGCTTAATTTAAAAGGTGCTTCATTTGTAGGTTCAGATATAATTTTAAATCCACTAACTCTTGATGAATTTAAAACTCTAAAAAATGATGTTTTAGTGTTAGATATTAGAGATAAGGAAGCTTTCATAGGAGGACATATTTCAGGTTCTATTTACATGAAAAAAGGCCTAATTTCTTCGTTTCTTGGAGCTATTTATACAACCGAGCAAAAAATTGTATTTGTGGTAAATGGAAAAATTGATGATATTGAAGAAGTTTATTGGTACTGTAAGAGAATTGGATTCGACAATATTGTTGGTTATCTTCCAGAAGCATTTGGACAATGGGAAAAAAGTGGAGAAGAACTTGAAAAATTAAATACAATTACTGCAATAAAGTTTAAAGAACTTTCAGGTAGTAATGAATTTATTCTCTTAGACATTAGAAAAAAAGAAGAAATAGAAGCAGATGATTATGATAAAGATAGAATACATATACCACTTCAACATATATATAAATGCCTTGAGCAATTGGAATTTGAAAAGCCGATTTATGTGTTATGCGCATCAGGTCAAAGATCAACACTTGGAGCATCATATTTAAAAGCAAGAAATTATGAGGCTTGGGTTATAACTGGTGGAGTCAAAATGCTTGAAGCTTTGGAATAATTGAAAATGTATATAAGAAACTTAATGAGAAAACCTAATTCACAATAAAATTATAGTAAAAAGGAAGAGATTCTGTTATAATTAGAACAACAATGACCACACGAGGGTTACTAATTAAGTTTCGCAGCCTTGATATAAATAGGCTGCGAAACTTAATTATTAAATATAAATATTAAAAAATTTATTTAAAAAGGGGAATATTAAAATGAACAATTATAATGCAGTATTAGCAAGAAACACGGAAAAGGCTCCAAAAAGTATCGGTCCATATTCACAAACAGTAGCTTTTTCACATTACAATAATCTTTCAGCTCAATTACCAATCGATCGCAAAACTGGTAAATTAGTTTCTGCTGATGTAAAAGATCAGGCCAAACAGTGCTTTAAAAATATCAAGGAAATTGTAAAAAGCATCGATCATGTTATGAGTGATGTCGTTAGAATTACTATATTCGTTAAGAATACAAAAGATATTGACGCTGTAGACAAAGTTTATAAAAAATACTTTAAAGATTATGTTCCTACAAGAACTTTAGTTGTAGTTTCAGATTTACCTATGAATGCTTTAGTACAAGTTGAAGCACTTGTTTCAAATGGAGAAGGTACAATTCCAAAGGCACCACAAGCAGGGGACCTTATAAAGCTTGTAAATAATACATCTAATGCGCCAATCTCTGATTTATCCGCACAAGTTGTAGCTTTTTCACATTACAATAATGTTTCAGCACAATTACCAATCAATCCAAAATCTGGTAGATTAGTAAATGGTGGAGTTAAAGAGCAAACTGTACAGTGTTTAAATAATATAAAAGCAATTTTAGAAAGTATTGATGTTCCTATGGATGATATTGTTAAAATTAATATCTTCCTAACAAACCTCTCTGATATTGATACTGTAAATGAAGTCTATACAACATTTTTCCCAGACTCAGCTATTGCTAGAGCAGTAGCCTATATGCCTGCTCGTACAACAGTTGCAGTTGCAGCTTTACCTATGGGTGCATTGGTACAAATTGAAGCAGTTGTGTCACATGGAGATGGAACACCTCCACAAGCTGTTGAAGACAGACATGGTCTTATTATAGAAGCAAACAACACGAAAAATGCTCCAAAAAGTTCCCTATCTACACAAACAGTAGCTTTTTCTCATTACAATCATCTTTCAGCTCAATTACCAATCGATCCAAAATCAGGTAAATTGGTAGCTGGTGGAGTGAAAAAGCAGGCTGAACAGTGCTTGAAAAATATCAAAGCAATTGTAGAAAGTATCGATCACGCTATGGAAGATGTGGTTAAAGTAAATATATTCCTTAAAAACATAAAGGATATTGATGCTGTAGACGAAGTTTACACAACATTCTTCCCAGGTGGAGTTCCTGCAAGAAGAACAGTTGGAGTATCTGCTTTACTAGAAGATGCTTTAATACAAATTGATGTAGTTGTAGGAAATGAAGAAGGAACACCACCAATAGCATAACAAACATTTAATTGTAAATTGTTAATGCTCATGGTGATATAAAATAGTAGATTATAATAAAAATAAAAAGGAGCTGAAAATAATTTTTCAGCTCCTTTTTTTAGAATAAGATGGAGATTAAATTAAAAGGTAAAGACTTGAAGTAGATATAATAATAATTTGTGGAGTAATAAAGTATGAATAAAATACCCATTAAAAAAGTACCACCATCCATGGATCAATGGCTTAAAGAAGCCAAAGAAGAGCAGTCAGCCTTAGGAGTGGGAATGTACCTGGTCCACAATGGGACAGTAAGACAGACTCCAAAAATTCAGGTAAGACAAGGAATAAATGATGGTACCAAGGTGAAAAGTATGGAGTTTTCCTATGATAGAGATAAGGTTGATAGGGCAATTGCAGAAACCTATAAGAGGGAAGGTATCTTTCATGTGAGAGTTTGGCTAAATGAAGGAAATCTAGACTTAGGAGATGATATCATGTATGTTTTAATAGGTGGAGATATAAGACCTCATGTTATTGATTCATTGCAATTTTTGGTAGAGAAAATCAAAAACCAATGCGTTACTGAAATAGAACAAAAATAAGCCTTATATAAAAAAAGAAGGAGAAATTTATGCTGATATTAGATAAACCATATGTATCGGAGTTTTTGAGGAAAACTGCTGAAGAGATGAAAACACCTGTTTTAGATAATGGAAACATTTTTGATATAACAAAAAACAAGGATTTAAATTTACTTAGAGAAGATGAATTTCTTATGATGGCAAAATCACTAAATTCCTTAAAACTTTATAGTAATTCTGAGAACTCAATAAACTGGATAACTAGGAATTTAGCTCATACAAAAATTCCTGAATATATAGAATTTTGCAAAGAAAAAGTAAAATTCAGACAGATGATTAAACCATTATATCCGGACTTTTATTTTCAAGAAGTAGACTTTAAGAATATTGCTGATTTGGATGTTTCCCATATAAAAAAACCTTTTATTATAAAGCCCTCAGTTGGGTTTTTTAGTATTGGGGTGTACAAGGTTACTAGTGATGAGAAATGGAAAGAAATTGTAAAACTTTTGATTAAGGATATTAAGTCAGTAGAGGGACTATATCCAGAAGAGGTTATGAATTCTACTAAATTTATAATTGAGGAATGTATTGAAGGAGATGAGTTTGCAATTGATGCCTACTATAATTCCTTAGGTGAGCCTATTATTTTAAATATACTTAAGCATTCTTTCCTATCAGACACTGATGTAAGTGACAGGATTTATTATACGACAAAAGAAATTATATTAGAACACTTGGGAAAATTTAATAAGATACTAGAGAGTATTGGTGGTATTGCCAATTTTTCAAATTTTCCAGTTCATGTTGAAGTTCGTATAGATAAAAATGGAAATATTATTCCGATTGAATTTAATCCAATGAGATTTGCAGGATGGTGCGTTACTGATATTGCATATTTTGCTTATGGAATAAATACTTATGATTACTATTTTAATGATAAGAAACCAGATTGGGAGAAAATTTTACAGGATAAGGATGGTAAAGTGTTCAGTCTTGTTTTAGTTGATATTCCAAAGGACATAAAGTTAGAA
>JAGXHY010000001.1 GCA_024635925.1 Bacillota bacterium
TAATGGAGGTAACAAATATGAGCGACAAAAATTTAAACTGTTCTGATTGTGGAGCTGAATTCGTATTCACTCAAGGCGAGCAAGATTTCTATGCTGAAAAAGGTTTTACAAATGAACCTAGAAGATGCCCTGATTGCAGAAGACAGAAAAAACAAGAACGTAGAAACTACAATTCTGAATATTAAAATTAAAAATAGATATTAAGAAATAAGAAAGTGCCTAATGGCACTTTTTTATTTGCCTTTTTTTGTTGACTTATTTATTTTATGGTGGTAACATATTCTCATATACCAATATGGGCATATGTTATTTTTTATATATTTGGGGGTAGGTTATGGATAAGTTAAGTAATGTTTTTAAAATTTTATCTGATGAGACAAGGTTACGTGTTGTTATGCTTCTTTTTAAGGAGAGGTTGTGTGTTTGTCAGTTGTCTGGTATTTTGGATTTACCTCAGCCTAGGGTTTCTAAGGCTTTATCTAAGCTTAGGGATGTTGGTTTGGTGAGTGATGAGCGTCAGGATAGATTTGTTTTTTATTCTCTTTCAAAAAGGGATGGTTTGTTAGGTTTGGTGTGTGAGGGTATTTTGGCTAGTATTGGTGATTATCCAGTATTGGTTGAGGATGCTAAGCGTCTTGGTTTTAAGGATGATTTGTTGAATGGGTGTGTAGTGCCTGTTAGTTAGTATAGTTCAATAATTGTAAGGGGTTGTGTTTTTATGTTTATTTTTACTTGGATGAATGATCAGTTGTTGAAGATGAATTGGTTGTATGATCTTGTTGAGGTTTTGGTTAGGGATGTTTTTGGTTTGGATCTTGATGGGCGTCTTGGTGGAAGTGTTCATTTTTTTATATATGATGTTATTAAGATTTTTATTCTACTAATTTTTTTGATTTTTACTATTTCTGTGATTCAGAGTTTTTTCCCTCCTGAGAGGACTAAGAAAATTCTTGGACACTATAAAGGGATAAGTGGTCGTATTTATGGTGCTCTTCTTGGTACTATTACTCCCTTTTGTTCTTGTTCTTCTATTCCTTTGTTTATTGGTTTTACTAATGCTGGGCTTCCTATTGGGGTTACTTTTTCGTTTTTGATTAGTTCTCCTTTGGTGGATCTTGCTTCTGTTTTATTGTTGGCTAGTATTTTTAATTGGAAGATAGCTATTGCTTATGTTCTGGTTGGTTTGGTATTGGCTGTTATTGGTGGTACTGTTATTGATAAATCGAAGATGGAAAAGTATGTTGAGGGTTTTGTTTATAATAATGGTCCTAAGGTGGATTTGGTTGAGGTTAAGACGTCTTGGAAGGATAGGTTGATTTTTGGTAAAGATCAGGTTGTTGATATTGTTAAGAAGGTTTGGTTATATATATTGATTGGTGTTGGTATAGGGGCAGCTATTCATAATTGGATTCCTCAAGAGTGGATATTGGCTGTACTTGGTCAGGATAAGTGGTATTCTGTTTTGGTTGCTGGTGTTGTTGGTATTCCTATGTATGCTGATATTTTTGGTACTTTGCCTATTGCTGAGGCTCTTGTTGTAAAGGGTGTTGGTATTGGTACTGTGTTGGCGTTTATGATGAGTGTTACTGCTCTTAGTCTTCCTTCTTTGGTATTGCTTAAGAAGGTTGTTAAGACTCCATTGTTGGTTATGTTTTTTGGTATTGTTGTTATTGGTATTTTTGTTATTGGTTATTTGTTTAATAGTTTTGGGTTTTTGTTTGTTTAGTAATTGTGAGATAATGTGTGTATATTAAATAAATGAATATAACAAGCAAATAGAATAATACAGTGTATATAAAAATAAAATAAATGTTTGTTCAGGAGGATTTTGTTATGGTAATTAAGGTATTGGGTACTGGTTGTAAGAAGTGTGTTAAGACTTATGATAATGTTAAGACTGCATTAGATGAGCTTGGTATTGAGGCTGAGGTTGTTAAGGTTGAGGATCTTGCTGATATTATGGCTTATGGGGTTATGAGTACTCCTGGTCTTGTTATTGGTGAGACTGTTATGTTTAGGGGTAAGGTTCCTAGTGTTGGGGAGATTAAGAAGGTTTTAGAGGTTTAGTAAAGTTAGGTAAAATATTATAAATTATTGATTTTGAATTGACCTTGGTGTATGCTAGGGTCTATTTTTGTGTCCAATAGAATTCTCTGTTTTAGTGTTTAGAGTCTAATTATTTACGTTAATTTTACATTAAGTATTTTATCTATTATTATTTTATATAGATTTTGATATACTATTAATGATTAGGAGCTGATTAATTATGAATGATATTACTAATGAATTGTCACTATCTATAGCAACAAGTTTTATAGACTTTAATTTAGAATCTTTAGAAGATTATAGACCAAAACTTTTAGTTAATAATTATAAAAAGGGAACTAAGGTCATTAATTATTTGATTAAAGAGCTTGAAACTTGTAAAGAATTTTATTTTTCTATCGCATTTATTACTAATAGTGGTTTAAATATATTATTGAATGTTTTAAAGGAATTAGAAGAAAAAGGTATTAAAGGAAAGATTATTACAACAAATTATCTTAATTTTAATGAACCTAAAGCATTAAGAAGATTATTAGATTTTAAAAATATTGAAGTAAAAGTTTTTGACTCAGGAAATTTTCATGCCAAAGGATATATTTTTAAACATAGTGATTTATATACATTAATAATAGGCAGTTCTAATCTTACTCAGGAAGCATTAACAAAAAATGAAGAATGGAATTTAAAGGTAACTTCATTAAATGATGGAGAATTACTAATTGATACTTTACGTGAATATAATGATATTTGGAATAAAGCGACAATTTTAAATAATGAATGGATCAATGAATATGCAAAACATTACAATAAAATTGTTCAATATAAGATAAAAGATTATTCTAATATTATTGATATGATAGATATTCAACCAAATTATATGCAAAAAGAGGCTTTGCAAAGCATATATGAATTGAGAGAAAGAAATGAATCAAAAGGTTTATTAATATCAGCAACGGGTACAGGTAAAACTTACTTATCAGCTTTTGATATTAAAAGCTTTAATCCTAAAAGGTTGCTTTTTGTAGTTCATAGAGAACAAATAGCAAAAACATCTATGAAAAGTTTTAAAAATATATTTGGCAACTCTAGAAGTATGGGAGTTTTATCAGGAAATTCAAAAAACTTTGACTCAGAATTTATTTTTTGTACTATTCAAACATTATCAAAAGACCAAATACTTAATAAATTTACTAAAAAACAATTTGACTATATTATTATTGATGAAGTCCATAGAGCAGGTGCAGAAAGTTATAAAAAGATAATTGAATACTTTGAGCCTAAATTTTTACTTGGAATGACCGCAACTCCTGATAGAATGGATGGTTATAATATTTATCAATTATTTGATTATAATATTGCTTATGAAATAAGGCTACAAAAAGCTTTAGAGGAAGATATGCTATGTCCTTTTCATTATTTTGGTGTTTCTGAAATTTCTGTTGATGGTGAATTATTAGATGAGAACTCTACTTTCAGTAAATTAGTTTCTTATGAACGAGTAAAAAACATTATTGAAAAAGCAGATTTTTATGGCTACTCTGGTTCAAGGGTAAAGGGGTTAATATTTTGTAGCAGAAATGATGAGGCGAAAGAACTATCTGTAATTTTTAATAGTAAAGGTTATAGTACTATATCTCTTTCAGGTAGTAATTCACAAGATGAAAGAGAGTGTGCAATAAGTAGACTTGAACAAGAGGGTCTAGAGAATAAATTAGACTATATATTTACTGTAGATATTTTTAATGAAGGTGTAGATATACCTAAAATTAATCAAATAATTATGCTAAGACCAACTGAATCATCAGTTATATTTGTACAACAACTTGGAAGAGGGCTAAGGAAAAATTCAGAAAAAGATTTTGTCGTTATAGTTGATTTTATTGGAAATTACAATAAAAACTTCCTTATTCCTATAGCCCTTTCTGGTGATAAGTCATTTAATAAAGATACTATTAGAAGGTTTGTCATGGAAGGTAATTCAGTTATTCCAGGATGTTCAACTATAATGTTTGATAAAATATCGCAAAAAAGAATTTTTGATTCAATAAATAATACAAATTTTTCTACGATGAAGCTATTAAAGGAAGAATATACAAAATTAAAAATTAAAATTGATCAAATCCCAACCTTAGTAGATTTTTATCAACATGGATCGATTGATCCTCAGTTGATAATCAGCCATTCAAAGAGTTATTATAATTTTCTGAAAAAGATTGATAAAGAATATACTATTAACTTGAGCCTAAACCAACAAAAAGCAATAGAGTTTATTTCTTCAGAATTATCTAATGGTAAAAGACCACATGAACTTGTTATAATAAAAGAATTATTATATAAGGATAAAACTAGTTTTGATGATATAAATAAAATTTTAGAAAAATTTAATATATATAATAATGAAAAAGGATTGTTATCAGCATTAAATATTTTAAATAGTAAGTTTTATACAAAGATTGATTTAAAAAAATATGATGATCTCAGTTTTTTGAATTATAACAATAGAATAATTTTAAGATCGGAGTTTTTTACAAATTGTATAGAACCAGATTTTGTTGTAATTATAGAAGATTTATTGAAATATTCTATAATGGAATATAAAGACAATTATTCAAAAAGATATTTTGATACTAATTTATCTCTTTACCAAAAATATTCTAGAAAAGATATATGCAGGTTATTAAATTGGGATAAAGATGAAAGTTCAGTAATGTTTGGCTATAAAATAAAATATAATACTTGTCCAATATTTGTAACTTATGAAAAAGATAATAGCATTGATGAAAGTATTAAATATGAAGATGAATTTATTGATCGTAATATTTTTAGTTGGATGACTAAAAATAATAGAAGCTTGCAATCAACTGATGTAAAGCAAATACTAAATAATAAGGATAATAATATTAAGATAGACTTATTTGTCAAAAAAGCAGATGGAGAAGGAACTGATTTTTATTATCTTGGCATTTTAGAACCTATTCAACATAATCAGACAACTATTAAGAATAATAAAGAAAATGAATTACCTATAGTAAATATAAAATTCAAATTGAAAAACACAGTGCGAGAAGATATATATGATTATTTAACAAAATAAAAGGGTTAACTTCAATTGAAGTTAACCCTTTTTCATTAATATTAATAACTTATCAAGTATCTCTATATCTGCTGGGATCCATTTAACAGTATGAAGATTTTTATAATCTAACCACTTTGCATCAAGGTGTTCATTTAAGGTAAAGCTAGTATTGACTAGAGTACAAATATAACAATGCATAATTAGGTGGAAACTTGGATATGTATATTCAATAGTAATTAAAAATGAATCTATTTCTATATCTGCATCTAACTCTTCCTTTATTTCTCTCTTAAGTGCCTCTTCTTGAGCTTCTCCATTTTCCATTTTACCACCTGGAAATTCCCATAGATCTTTAAATTCACCATATCCTCTTTTTGTAGCCAATATTTTATTCTCATTTTTTATTATGGCCGCTACAACTTCTACTATTTTCATATTAATAACACCTCTAAAGAATTATATCATAAATGAATAATGCTTATAACATTAAAATTTCCTTAATAAATATACTACATAACACTACCCATATTAAAAAACAATGATATAATAGTTTTAATACTGCGGAATAATAAGGATGGATGTGACGCAAAAGGAACAATGTAAAGCTATTGAGATTATAGATATAAGGAAAATGAAAGCTCAGAAACAAGGAGGATGACAGATGAAAACATACTCAACTGACAAAATCAGAAACCTAGCCCTGGTAGGCCACAGTGGATGTGGCAAAACAACACTTACTGAGAATTTACTATTTAGAACCGGAGTAACTAGTAGACAAGGTAAAGTAGAAGATGGAAATACCGTATCAGACTTTGACAAAGAAGAAATCAATAGAAAAGTATCAATAAGACTATCTATAGTACCTGTAGAATGGAAAGACACCAAGGTTAATCTATTAGATACACCAGGATACTTTGACTTCGCAGGAGAAGTATTCAGTGCATTAAGAGCCAGTGAAGCAGCACTAGTAGTATTAGACGGCTCAGCAGGAATAGAAGTAGGCACAGAAAAAGTACTAGCCTACACCCACGATATAGAATTACCAAGAATAATCTTTGTTAACAAAATGGATAAAGAAAATGCTAATATACACAAAATAGTAGAAGACTTAAGAGAAAAATATGGGAAAATCATAGTACCATTTACTCTACCAATTGGTGAAGGAGCAGACTTTAAGGGCTTAGTTGATATAATAAACAAAACTGCCTATGAATATGTTGACGGAGTTAGAAAAGAAATACCAATACCAGATGAGATGTTAGATGAAGTAGAAGAACTATTTGGAGAAATAACCGAAATAGTAGCAGACACAGATGATAGCCTAATGGAAAAATTCTTCACAGGAGAAGTATTTAACCACGACGAGTTTTTAAAAGGAGTAACTACAGCCTTACTTAATGGTACTGTAGTTCCATTAGTAGCAGGTAGTGTAATTAATGGCATTGGTGTAGATATATTAATGGATATAGTAGTAGACTACATGCCAGCACCAAACTACGAGGGAGCAAAATATGGCTTTAGACACGATATGGAAGAATACAGAGAAGTAGATGTAAACCAACCATATTGTGCAGTAGTTTTCAAAACCATAGTAGACCCATTCGTAGGAAAAATCTCAATATTTAAAGTAATATCAGGAAAGATAAAAAAAGAAACAGAAATATATAACAGCACAAAAGAAAAAATGGATAAAACTGGAGGATTGTTTTATTTAAGAGGTAAGAATCAAATAGAAACCTCAGAAATAGTGGCAGGAGACATAGGAGCATTTTCCAAACTATCAATAACTCAAACGGGAGATACACTAAGTGATAAACAACACCCAATGGTCTTCAAACCGATTAAATACCCACAACCTAACCTCTATATTGCTATAGAGCCTAAAAACAAAGGTGATGACGAAAAAATTGGAGCTGCTTTAAACAAGCAACATGAAGAAGACCCTAGTTTTGTAGTAGTAAGAAACAACGAAACCAAACAACTAACAATAGGTGGACAAGGGGATGTTCAACTACAAATAATCTTAGATAAATTAAAAAATACTTATGGATTAGAAACAAAAACTATACCACTAAGAATTGCTTATAGAGAAACAATTAAAGGCACAGCAGATGTTCAAGGAAAACATAAGAAACAATCAGGTGGAGCTGGTCAATATGGTGATGTTTATATTAAATTTGAACATGGAGATGAAGTTTTTGAATTTAATGAAAAAGTAGTTGGTGGAGCAGTGCCTAAAAATTACTTCCCTGCAGTTGAAAAAGGTCTTAGGGAATCTATGGACAAAGGAGTCCTTGCAGGTTACCCTGTAGTAAATATTAAGGCTACATTACATAATGGCTCCTATCATGCAGTAGACTCAAATGAGATGGCCTTTAGACTAGCAGCAGCTCTTGCTTTCAGGAAAGGTATAGAGATTGCTAACCCAATACTTCTAGAACCTATATTGAAGATAGAAGTTAAGGTACCAGAAACATATATGGGTGATGTTATGGGAGACATAAATAAAAGAAGAGGTAAAATATTAAAAATGGAACAATTAGAAGAAGGTTATGAGCTAGTAATAGCTGAAGCCCCTCATAGTGAATTGTTTGAATATTCTATTGATCTTCGTTCTATGACCCATGCTAGAGGAGGCTTTGTTACAGAATTTGTTAGATATGATGAAGTACCAATCCATATAGCAGAAAAAATAATAAATGAAGCAAAAGCAGAAAAATAAATTAGAGATAATATAATAAAAAGACTAAAGTTTTATAAAACTTTAGTCTTTTTGTTTGTTGTTATTATTGTTGTTAATATTTTTTAGTTACTTAGTCTTCGTCGACTAGGGTTTGTATTATTTTGATTATTTTATCTTTTTCTTTTTGTTTCATTTGGCTAATTTTATCCATAAGTTGGGCTAGTTCTTGGTTTTCATATTTTATTAGTGTTTCTGCTATCATTATTGCTTGTGAGTCATATATTGGTAGGTCTTCATCATTTACTAAATAGCTTTTAGTTACATTAAAGTATTGGGCAATTTTATGAACTGCGCCCATTCTTGGTTCGTTAATACCCTTTTCCCAGGCAGATACTGCACTGGTTGTAACTCCTATAGCTTTAGCCAAGTCGCCTTGTGTTGTATTTTTTTGTTCTCTAAGCTTCTTTATTCTTTCTGAGATCATTTCATCACCTCTCATTCATTATATGTTATTTTATTTGACCTAACAATATGTTTACTTCTTTTTTAGTGACTTTTTTATATGATATTTTTTGTTTAAAGTTTATATTATTATTGACATTCAATTTTAAATTGATTAGTATATTTAGTAGGAGGTGAATTGCATGGCCAAGGTTTTATCCTTAAGGGATCATAGAAGAAACAAGGGTTTAAGCATGAAAAAAGTGGCTGAATTAAGTAATATACCCTATACAAGTTATATTAGAATAGAAAAAAAGGTAGAAGTGGTAAGTATAGAACGTCTACAGGCTATTTGTGTCGTTTTGGATATATCATTAGATGAAATTTTTTTTAGTGATTAATTCAATTATAAGTTGAATTTTATTAAGTGGGTGTATTTTTTGGATAGATGGGATGTTTTAAATATTTTAAGGTGTCATGGTGTGGTGGCAACTCCACAGAGGTTGAAGATGTTGTCCTTTTTTCTAAAAGATTATGGTAAGCAAGATTTGTTTATTATTGATTGTATAGATGAGGATTTTTATATGGCAAGACGGGTTCATGAGGCTTTTATGGCTGATGGTTATTTTATTTCTTTATCATGTATTTATATGAAGGTGGGTTTGTTTAAAAGGTTAGGCTTATTTGGTGATGATGTAATTTAAATATAGTAAATTTTATGCAATAAATAAAAATATTGAAGAAAAATTATTTTGAATAATAGAAATAATAAGTATTAATATTAATACTTTTATTAACATCTGTTATTCTATTGCAATGAATAAATATTTTATGAAAGGAGAAAAAATGAAACACTTAAAAATGAAGGTCATATGGAGTACATTTTTGCTTTTAGGTATGGGTTTGGTGATAGTCAATCCAGTTAAGGCAGAAACATTTAATGTTGGTGGTGGTCTTTGGGACTATGGTTTAACCTATAATTGGATATGGCAACAGAGCCAGTATTCAAATTTTTGGCATCCCAATTGGCATAGATCATCATCCCTACAAGATACTACTTTAATAAGATCTGTAGGAAGTAAGACAATAGGACAATATTCATATACAAAGTCTAATTCCTGGTCATATTCAAAGACCGGTTATTGGTACCCTTGGCAATGGCGTAGTTACTATGATTATTTAAATTATGGTAATTAAATAATGAATTAATCAACTCTAATTAAAAAAAGAAAGAGAGGTGAACCGATGCGTAAAATATTATTAAGTTTATTCATAATTAATATTCTCCTCTCTTTCTTTGTATTTTATGATTTAGAAAACAATTATTTGAATGATCAAATATTTAAAAGTGGAGAAAACCAAGCTATTACTATTAGGGTTGAAAAAGAAATAAATGAGCTCAACCGTGCAACTAGTATTGAAACCATACAAAGATTGGTAGAAAAATATGAGGCAGACATCTTATACAAGGTCTATAATAACCCACCTGGACAAACCTTAAATTTAATCAAATATGTCTATTCTAAAGATAGTAATACTATATTTGGAGGTATTAGGATTAATGGTAAAGGTTTAGAAGATTATGATAAGAGTGGTAATTACTTAAGTAGTAATGTTGTTGAGGATGAAAATTGTATAGGCAATATTTTAGTTTTAAATCCTGATATAAGTTTTAAAATATCTACTTTTGAAAATTTAAAAAATGAGAAATATATACTATCAGGTTTGTATTCGGTCAATATAGATAAAAATATGTTTAATGCATTTCTATTGGAACTTAAAAATGATTTAGGTGTAGAGGTTAGCAGGGATAATGGATTCCCAAATAATAGAGTAACAATACCACCTGTTTTAAAAATAATACCTATGATTATTATCTTTTTATTATCTGTACTTGTTGTTATATATGATTTGTTATCAAAGTTTAAAGAGCTTGGTGTAAAAAAATTAAATGGTTATAGTGATAGAAGATTAAAGTTAGAATATATTAGGAGTGTTGGACTTTTATATTTAATTGGAGTAATAGTAAGTTATTTAGTCCTTGGTATTTTATACTTTAAATTTAGCAGTTTACTCTATATTGAACTAGTTTTTAAGTCTTTAATATATTCTGGTATTTTATTTATTATAGTATTGATAATCCTCTTGGTTCCACTACAATATATTGAAAGAATCACTATTGCTTCTGCAATCAAGAATATGAAACCTATTAATATAATTAAGAGATTGAGCATTGGCTTTAAGATAGTTTTTACTGGAATCCTAATAGGTTTATTTATCTTTTCTTTAAAGTTATATATCCCAGTCTATAACTTTTATTTTGATAATGTTAAGAAGTGGGAGGATACTGTTAATTATGCTCAAGTGTCTTTAAGTTATGAAAAGCAAAATCCTACTTTTGAAGATATGATATGGGAAATGATACAGATAAAGAAACTTTATAACTATGCAAATGATCAAGGGGGAATTCAAATTCTGGTTAAAGATATTACTAATAGTGTTAATATAGATCCTAAGACTAGAGAAGAAGAGAATTTACTTGATAATACTCTAGTTATAAATAGTAACTATCTAATAAAAAATCCTATATATGATATAAATGGTGATGTGGTAAAAATTGATGAAAATAAAAGTGTTAACTATTTATTAGTGCCGGAAAAATATGAATATTTAAAAGACAAGATAATTGAAAGGTTTGAAAATAATTATTATTCATTAAATGATGTGAACTCAGAAGCAAAAAGAGCTAGGGAACGAAATCAAATAACCTTACATCAGAGAGCACCTGAATATTTTGATGCTGGCTTTGACACTATTGAATTAATAATAATAAAAGATGGACAAGATTACTTTACCTATGATATAAGTGTACATCCTGAAAGCAATAATATGGTAAATAGCAGAATAGTAGAAGTTAGAACCTCAAGTACAGATTTATTTGATGAGATATCACCTAATAGTGGTTATTTTATCAAAGTAGATAACCCTGATGAACCATTTATGTCAATAAGTGATAAGGTAGCAGATCTAGGACTTAGTGCATACTATTTTCAAGCCTATAGCCTATATGGAAGTGTAGCAGGTTTTGTAAATCAGTATTTAGAGATATTAAGTCAAATAGCAGTTATATTTATAATAGGAAGCATAACCATTGCCATTCTAATAGCTTACTCTATTATGATATATATGGAAAAAGAAAAGATGGAACTAAGTATTAAAATGCTAAATGGCTATAGTTTTATGGACAGACATGGGAAAAAATTGTTAAATACCATGTTCCTATATTTCATTTATTTACCAGCCTTCTACTTTGTACGAGGTAACCCAACAGAAATGATAGCCTTAGGAATACTTATAATATGTGTGCTCTTATTAGATGTTATAACCACATATATTTTTATTAAAATATATGAGAAAAGAAACATCAAGGACATACTGAAAGGGAATTAAAATGGAAGCAATAATAAAATTAAAGAATATCAATAAAAAATATGGTGAACAGATAGTATTAAAAAATATCAATCTAGAAATACCTAGAGGGAGTATGACTGGAATAGTAGGTGAGAGTGGATCAGGAAAAACTACTCTATTAAACATAATAGGATTGTTGGAGAAAGCAGACAGGGGTAGATTAGTTATTGATAATGAGATAATTAGGGATAGATATTTAGGACAAAAAACTAGATACTTAAGGTCTAAAATTAATTATTTATTTCAAAACTTTGCTTTAATAGATAATCAAACTGTTGATTATAATCTTGATATTGGTTTAAAGTATGTAGTTGGTAATAGGGAGAAAAAAGAAAAGATGAAGGAAGATATTCTTGAGAAGGTAGGTTTGGAAGGTTTTAGAAATAAAAAGGTCTTTCAACTAAGTGGTGGAGAACAACAAAGGGTATCTATTGCTAGAGCATTGTTAAAGCCTTGTGAAGTAATTCTTGCTGATGAACCAACTGGGTCTTTAGATGAAAAAAATGCTAAAGTTGTATTGGATTTCCTTACAGATTTAAATAAAGTAGGGAAGACCATAATAATCGTTACTCATAATCTTGAGATAGCCAAACTATGTGACCATACTATTAGAATAAGTAAAGATAATTAATATTAGTTAAATATCTTTTATCTTGTTATAAATCTGTGCTACAATTAATAAAATAGTATAGGAAGGGTGAGTTTAATGGATTTAAAAATCAAAGAAGCAATTACCTGGGGTCGTGTTGTAGCAATTTTAGGTTTTATTAGTAGTGGTTTGACAATGCTTACATTTATTGGTATTCCAGTTGGAGTTCTTATGTTATTAGGTTTTGTAAAATTAAATAATGCAACAGATGAATTGAAAGCAATTAGTCAAAAAGGTGGAAATAGAACAGCTGAGGACTATGAAGAAGTTATTAGCCTATATGGTAAGTGTTATAAAATGATCGGTATCGGTGCTATAGTATCAGTTATAATGTCAATTATAGGAATGATACTTTATGCACTATTTTTTGTATTTTTATTTGCAAGTTTTAATGGTTATACTTCTTACTAGGTTTATTTATAGGTATTTATTAATAGGTGAAGTTTTACTTCGCCTATTTTATTTAAGGAGAAAATATGTCAATTGAAGGGATTCTGTTCTATTTTTTAAGAGCTTTGATTTTTGCATTTAGTCTAATATTAGTTTATGTAATTGTTCAAAAAAAAAAGGATAGAAAAATATCAGTACCTGTTGTTTTAACTATTCTTTATTTAGGTGCTCTTATGAATATAACTTTTATTAGAGGTGGTATAGATTTAACAGGAACTAGAGGACCTTGGCAAATGGAACCATTGACTTGGACTATTTATCAATTAAGAGGTGGCTTATGGACCTTCCTTTATCCTTTTCTTGGAAATGTTTTCTGGTTTATTCCAATGGGGATATTATTAGCAAGAAAATACAAGATTTTACCTACACTTTTATTAGCTGGTTTAATATCTTTTTCCATAGAAAGTTTACAATGGATTTTCAATAATGGAATAAGCGATATTGATGATATTATCTTTAATATTACTGGAGCTTTTGTGGGTTACCTTCTTTACTATATGTTTGTTAAGAAAAAATAATTAAGATCATTTATATGTTTGACTACAAAAGTATTGAGTAATATAATGAAGGTAACAAAATATTGCTTGAAAGGAGTATTATTATGGTATCATCAAGATCAAGATTAGTAGCACTTTTATTATGTATTTTTGTTGGACCTTTAGGAATCCATCGTTTCTATGTTGGTAAAGTAGGAACAGGAATTCTATGGCTGCTAACTGGAGGACTATTTGGTATTGGTTGGGTAGTTGATTTAATAATGATTATTTTAGGAAGTTTCACTGACAAATCAGGATTTTTTGTGTCAGACTGGAATGCTTAAAAAAGAAATTAAATGATAGATAAAACCTATCCTATTTGGGGTAGGTTTTTTTATATTATATTTTAATATAATATAGTTAAAAAGGTTGGGTTTGAATATGTTATAATTAGCTTAATAAACTTAATTAGAGAATTAATAGAGGTGATAAATATGAAAAAAATATTAACAATATTCCTATTACTACTGATGGTTTTAGTATTTGGTTGTAATAAATCAGAGGAGAAAAAAGAGGAGAAGAAAGTTGAATTAAATCTAGTAGACTATTACCCAGTTTTAGAAAACACACAATATGTTTACAAAGGTGAAGGTAATGAATTTGCAGAGTATTCTAGCTTTGTTGACTACACCTTAAATAATAGATTCCAGGTAAAAGTTGATAATCCTGGAACATCTCTTGCTAAAGTATATGAATTAGAAGATGGAGTATTAAAAGAAATCTATAGTAAAGGAGAAATTTACTATAGAGAAGATTATCTTAGAAATCCCAATTTGATGGATAATTTAATTGAAAACATTATTTTACAAGAACCACTTGAAACGGGCAATTCTTGGACCTTGGAGGATGGTAGTAAAAGAGAAATAACTGGCACAGAAGTAGATGTTAAAGTTCCTTATGGAGAGTTTAAAGCTATTGAAGTTACTACTACAATATCAAGTGGCATAACAAAAGACTACTATGCTAAAGATGTAGGCTTAGTTCAAAGTATATTTATTGCCGGTTCTGATGAAGTTAGTTCATCACTAGATAAAGTGGTGGAAAATGTCCCATATGTTAGCAAGGTTAATTTCTACTATCCTAATCTTAATGAAGATAAATACTATTTTATAGTTTCAGATGTTGAATTTAATACAAATGACATAACTAGAAAAACACTCGAAACAGCTTATAAATCTAATTATACTGATGGTATGAAAGATTTAAATATTGGAAATGTATTAACTCAAAATACAAAGATAAACTATTTGTTTATTGATAATTATCAGACTGTACATATTGACTTAAATAATGCATTTATAACTGAAATGAATGCAGGCTCATATTATGAAATAATGCTACTACATTCTATAGTAAACACCTTTGGTTCATACTATAATGTGGAGAAAGTTATTCCAACAATAGACAGTGATAATTACTCATCTGGACATATTCATCTTCAAGATGGAGAATATTTAAAAACTGATTTTTCAAAAGCAGTTAAGTTAAATTAATAATTTTAGTATTTTGGCTAGAAATGACCTCTATTATTAAGAATGATGATAATTGACAAAAAAAGTTAAGGATGGTAAACTTAATGTGTGGAGAAAAGGAGGGATGACTAATGATAGATTATTTAATATATGCATTTATCATTTCTGCAATTGGACTTAGCATTAAGAGAGTATTCTTTCACAAAAAGAAAAAAACATCTTGTGGTGGTAATTGTCAAAATTGCCAAATATATAAATAATATTGTTTATTTTTTAAAAAAGAGGGATTTGAAATACATTCCTTCTTTTTTTTCTTTTTAATTGACATTCTTAATGATATAATTAGATAATATTAAAATTCAAGAAATGATAGGTAGGACAAATGAAAAAGTTTTTATTATTATTATTTGCAGTATCCTTGAGCATTACCATATTAATGGGGGAGTCAGTTAAAGCACAAAATATTTATACTATTAAGGAACAATTTACTGACCCAAATTTAAGAACAGCAATATGCCTACTTCTTAATAAAACAGAAACAGATACAATTAATACAGGTGAAGCAGAAGAAATAAACAGCTTAATTCTTAATGACAAAGGTATTAAAAGTATAGAAGGCTTAAGTATTTTTACAAACCTTATTTTATTAGACTTAAGTCAAAATAAAATTGAAGATATCCCAAAGGAAATTGAAAAACTACAAAATCTTAGAATATTAATAATTAACGATAATAATCTTAACCACTTAGGACCTGGAATCATGGCTTTAACAAAACTAGAAGTTCTAGGGGCAAATAATAATAGAATAAGAAAATTATCAAGTGAATTTGGTAAATTTGATAAATTAGAACAACTACAATTACAAAAGAATTTAATAAGAAATCTACCAAATGAAATATCAGGAATGAAAGCACTTGAATTATTAATTCTAGAAGATAACCTGATAGAAGAATTACCTAAAGAAATTGGAGCTTTAACTACTCTTACTATTTTGAACCTTGGAAATAACCGTTTAGAAAAAATTCCAAGTGAAATAGGAAATTTACGTAAAGCATACTTTTTAGATTTTTCTAAAAATCATATACATGAAATGGATATTAATTTATTTAAAAAGCTTGATGGATTTAAAGCTGTCTATTTCTTCAATCAAACCTATAGTGAAAACATTGATAATAGTGGAATTGTCTTTCAAGATATGAAGTTTGATGGTTTAGAAATATATACTTTAGATTTAGGTTTTACAATAACACAAGTGTTAAATAAACCAGACGGAACAGAAGTTCTACTTGAAGGATCAATTCATGGAGCTAATGTAATAATTCCAGCTAATTATCTTGATATTAGTGGAGAATATACGTTAAGGACTACCCTAACTGGTGGTACGAAAGATTCCTTTGGTGACCAAGCAGGGACCCCATCAGTTTACAGTCAGAAATTTAAGATAAATGAAACAAAAAGCTTGCCTGAAAATAATAAAATTATCTATTTATATGGCTCAATAGTTGCCTTTTTACTAGGTTTAGTATTATTAGTCTCTATAAGACTCTTTAAAAATAAAGGAGGCTTTTAGTGGATTTTGATCAGATATTTTTTTATTTCATATTATATAGCTTTCTTGGATTTATTTTAGAAACTTTTTACAGGTCTTTTTTGATTAGGAAATTAGCTTATCCAGGATTTCTATATGGTCCTTATTGTCCAATTTATGGATTTGGCCTAATATCTTTACTCATCTTCTTAGTTCCTTTAAAAGGTGGCTTGTGGCTGTTTTTACCAGCTGCTTTTTTACTAACATCAGGTTTAGAATATGTAACAAGTTATTTACTAGAAAAACTTTTAGGGATTAGATTATGGGATTATAAAGAAAAAAAAATTAATATTAATGGGAGAGTGTCTTTAGAATTTTCAATTTATTGGACAGTTCTATCATTTTTATTTGTGTATTTTATTCATCCTTTTTTTCAAGCTATACCAGAATATTTAAATTCTATTAGCATTTTGAGTATATTAAAATATATTTTAATTCCAATTCTTTTCATAGATTTTATATTTTCTGTTAATAAAGCAATATTTACAAGAAAGGAAATTTCTGCTCTTTCTTTAGTGTTAGCTGAGATGGATAATCTTAAGGACAATGCTGGAGAACGTATAGAAAACTTAAAAGCTGATTATGAAGAGTTATTGTCTAAATTAATAAAGGCTAACAGGAATTTATTAAGTTATAGAATTAGTTCAACGAAATTCCCTAAAGTAATCCAAGTTATAAAGGATGCTAGAAAAAATATGAATTTTATGAAGTGGTTTAAGGAGGATTAGTAATGAAGTTTAAAAGAGCAATAATAATAGCAATATTATTAATATGTTCCACACTGCTAGTTGGAGCAGCTAAAACAGAGAATGTTGATGAGATTATAAAAAGTGGAGAAATTATAGAAAAAAATCATTTTTTCTCTGGAGATCGTTTTGAAAATAATGGAACTATTGATGGCAGTCTGTTTGTTATAGCTCAAAATGCTCTAGTTAACGGTGATGTAAATGGTAATATCTTCATTGTAGCTCAGAATGAAATCATAATTAATGGAAATATAAAAGGGGATATCTACATTGCTGCAACTGATAAAATCAGTATAACTGGAAGAGTAGAGGGTAGTATATTTGTTGCAAGTAGTATAATTTCTATAGAAAAAAGAGCCAATATTAACAGAAGTTTATATGCTGTTGGGCAAGAAATAAATGTGTATGGCATTATAGATAGGGATGCAAACCTTTATTCAAGTAATAATATGCTTGTTAAAGGTGTGATTTTAGGTGACTTAAAGTATAATGCACAAACAACAAATATCGTTGAAGGAAGCGTTAAGGGAGAAACAATTATCAGAAATGTAGAAAAAGAAGATACTGATAAGTTTTTTGAAAATACAACAGGGCAATTGTTTTCAACCGTAAGTTTTATTTTCACCAATTTAATAATTTGGTTTTTATTAGCATTTGTTTTCAAAGAAACTAGGGAAAAGTCTAGTAGTTTATTATTAGGAAATAGAAATAAACTGTTTTTCTTATATGGTTTGGTTGGGTTACTAGGAACTATTGTTGTAAGCTTAGGATTTATAATATCATATATTGGAATTCCATTTGGTTTAATTATCTTTTTACTTATGATAGCGCTCCTTTATACATCAATAGGGGTATTTATAGTTGCTCTAAGTGATATACTTGGTAATAAATATCCGAAATTTGCCGGTGGTAATAATATTTTATATGTTGTAGGTCTTTCAATTATATACAGCTTGATAATGCTAATCCCCTATGTTAGTGCATTAGTAAATTTATTAGTAGTTATTATAGGTTATGGTTTAATCATTGGTAGTTTTTATCATAAAGGAGAAGATAAAGAAGAACATAGTCTGATTTTATAAAAAAAGACAGGAGTAATTAGAATGTTAAAAGGATTAAGAAAATTTAATTTTATTATGGGTTTATTTCATTTAATTCAGGGCTCTTTTATGTTGTATGTTGCTATGACTTTTGATAAGTTTAAAAATTTTGAAGCACCAGTGCTAACTTATTTTTTGGAATTTGACCAACAACTAAAAGTACTCTTACCTGTTAAGGAAACAGCATTTAAATTACCATTTGGAGTAATGGTAGCTGCTTTCTTATTATTGTCAGCATTATTTCATTTTTTAATATCAGCGCCAAAAGTAAATGATGTGTATAATAAACAAATTAGTAAAAATATAAATATGTTTAGATGGTATGAATATAGTTTAAGTTCATCTCTAATGATTGTTTTAATTGCTTATTTATTTGGGGTTTATGAATTAGGAGCTTTAATATTAATATTCTTTATTAATATGATGATGAATTTATTTGGTTTGTTGATGGAAAAAATTAATCAATATACAAATAAAACTGATTGGACTCCTTTCATTTATGGTAGTATTGCTGGATTAATTCCTTGGATAGTTATTATCATGTATGCATTTGGTAATGCTGATCCTAGTGAAGTACCATGGTTTGTTTATGCAATATTTGGATCATACTTATTCTTCTTTAATATATTCCCAATAAATATGATACTCCAGTATAAGAAAGTTGGACCATGGAAAAACTATATTTATGGCGAAAGAGTTTATATAATATTGAGTCTTGTTGCTAAAAGCATCTTGGCTTGGTTGGTATTTGCAGGGTTAATGCAACCTAAATAAAATATTGTTCATGAAGAATTAAGGGGTTTTTCAGATAAAGTTCATCTTATATACACATATATTTATTATGATATATATATCAAAGATGAAAGGAGCATAGTAATGGAAGAAAATAAAAATATAGAATCCAATGAAAATGCTGTTGTTCAAGAAAAACCTGAAAAGAAAAGTAATGCTGCTTTAATACTTGGCATTATTGGTACATCAACAGGAGTATTGGCTCTATTAATAATATTAGTTGGTTTATTTTTCGGTGGTAACAGATATAATATGATGGATGATGTAAGAAATGGTATGCATAGAAATATTGAAGTTAGAGGCGGTAATAACTATGATGATAGTTTTTGCAGAGGATTTAGAAGATAATCAATTATAATTGATTGAAAGAACTGTCACTAAAGTGATAGTTCTTTTTTTTGCTTTCAATACCTTGTTTATTTTTCTTTACAAATATTATATAATCGAATTAGTGATTAAGCAAAAAAGATAATAGGAGGATTAGCATGGTTAGAATACTAATTGATACAGCAAGTGATTTACCAAAGGAATATCGTGATAAGCATAATATTGAATGGGTCCATTTTCCAATAGCTTTTGATACAGAAACCTATCTTGATCAAAAAGATATGAGTATTGTAGAGTTTTATGACAAAATCGAAGAAACAGGAATAATACCTAAAACATCACAAGTAACTTGTGAACAATTTGAACCAGCTATTAGAAAACTACTAGAGAAAGAAGATGATCAGGTTTTAGTGATTACATTATCATCAACTTTGAGTGGAACATATAATGAAGCAGTTAGAGCAAAAGAAAATATAGGCTCTGACAGAGTTTATGTTTTAGATAGTAATTTAGCAACAATCATGATAGGAGAACTAGCAGTACAGGCAGCTGAGATGGCCGAAAAAGGAGCCTCACTTGAAGATATTGCAAAAAAACTAGAAGTTGAAAAATATAAAAGAGAAGCAATATTTGTTCTTGATACATTAGAATTTTTAAGAAAAGGTGGTAGAGTTTCTTTTGCACAGTCAGTAGTAGGAGGGTTATTAAACATAAAAGTTATTTTAAAATATAATAATGAAGGAAAAATTGTACCTTTTGAAAAAGCAAAAGGGAAGAAAAAAGCTCTTAAAATTGTCTTGGAATATATTAAAAACAATAGAGTAGAAGGTCATAGATTGTTAATAGCACATGCTGTTAATGAAGAATATGTGAATGAAATCAAGAATGCTATAGAAACGGAACTTGGTTTAAAAGTTGATATGATTGCAGAAATTGGAGCAGTTATAGGAACTCATGTAGGACCTGGAACTATAGCTATAAGTTGTTAAGGAGAAAAAATTGTTATTCACATTAATGTTAGGGAAATTAGTAATTAAAATAGCTAATTTAGCCAACAAGGATATAAGTATCGGAGGGAAAATAGCCTCTAAAATACAAAAAAATATCCTAAAAAAATTAAAGAAAAAAATATCTGGAGATTTTATATTTATAGTAGGAGCAAATGGCAAGACAACTACTAGCCATTTGTTGGTAGAAATATTTGAAAAAGAAGGACTAAATATTGGGAATAATCACCATAGTAGAGAAAGTTATTATGGTGTAATTTCTGGGTTAATTGAAAAAATAAAAATATTTGGTAAAACCAAGGTGGATTACATGGTCATTGAAATAAGTGACATAACCACCTTGTCTTTATATGCAGAAATCATACCTCAATATTTAATAATAACAAACCTTATAAAAGAACAATTATCAAGAAAAGGTGAGTTTGAGTCAATTATCAAGAATTTAAAAAAATATTTAAATTCTATGACGAATACAACTATGATTTTCAATGGAGATGATCCAGTTGTTGTTGATATTGGGATGGACCTTAAAAGTCATGTGATTTATTATGGTATAGATGATCATAAAGATGATGATGAACCAGAAGAAAAAAAATGTGTGAGATGTGGAAGTATACTTGACTATGCCTATATAAACTATGGACAGTTAGGTAAATATAAATGTAGAAGTTGTGAACTAGAAACACCAGAAATAGATTATTTAGCCAAAAAGGTTTCTTTGAAAGATGGAATATACTTTGATTTATGGACAAAAGGGGAAGAATATCCTTTTGATTTACCGTCTCAAGGTTATCATAATATATATAATATTTTAGCAGTTTTAGCCATATTAGATGAACTTGATATTGGTATTGATGCAGGTGAAATGGCTTTAGAGGAAATTGAAATAGAAGATATAGTAGTCGATACTTTTTATATTAGAAAACCAATATTTCTTAAAAGAGCAAATAGCATATCTATTTTTGAGCAAGGACTAGAAACTATAAGTGAAGACGAAGGAAAAATTGATATATTATTTATTTTTGATGATGAGGACGATGAAGAAGAAATTACTTTCATATATGATTTTGATTGGAGTATTTTAGATAAAGTTAATATAGAAAAAATATATATTTCAGGTGATAGAGCTTTTGACTTAGGTTTTTGTATTAGATATTTAACAAAGTTATCTAAAAAATTAATAGTGGACATTAAAGATGAGACTGTATTACATCAAGCAATAAATGGTAAAGGTGAAAAGCTTTATATACTTACCAAAGGACATAATGATCAAAATTTTGAGAAGATTTTGATTGCTATGGAAAAGAAATGGAGCAAAAATAAATTATGGATAAGAAAATAATTATAGGTCATCTTTTTAAGGAGCAGTTAGACTCATATGGAGATGCTGGTAATGTAGAAGTTTTAAAAACTAGACTATTAGAGAGAAATATTGATGTAGAAGTAAGAGAATATGCTATAAATGAAAATATAGAATTTGATGAACTTGACCTTATATTTATAGGTGGAGGGAAAAATAGGGAAAAAAGATTAGTAGTTGACTGTCTAAGAGGATGGCTAGATGAGTTAAATGAATATATTGAAAGTAACAGACCTTTGTTAGTTACAGGTTCAAGCTTATCCTTGTTTGGGAAAAACGTACTTAATCAAGATGAAGAAATACCAGGTCTTGGAATACTCGATTTTAAAACGAAAAAACTAGAGACTGTCATAGAAGGTCATGTTGTTATGGATGTAGTCATAGAAGACCGTAATTTGGCCCTTATAGGCTATCAGAATATTGAAGAACACTATGTTCCTATCAATGATGAACTACTAAAGATGAATGGAAAATATAAGGAAGGTCTTTTATATAAACATTTAATTGGTACTAGTTTGCATGGTCCAGTTTTAGCAAAAAATAAAGATCTAGCAGATATTTTAATAAAATGGGCTTGTGAAAAGAAATTTAGTGACTTTAAATTAATTAGTTTAAAAGATCCCTTAGAAATTAAGTATAGAAAGTTAGTGATTAAATAGAATGTTTGACTTAGTAATTAATAATGGTTTAATAGTCGATGGTAATTTGACTCCTGCATATACAGGAAATATTGGAATTATCGATAATAAAATAATAGAAATTAGCCAGAATAAGATGGCCGGTAGAGTAGTTTATGACGCTACCGGCCTCATCGTGTCACCTGGATTTATTGATATGCATAGTCATGGAGATTTCCTGCCTTTGCTTGAAGATACTTATAGATTTTCAAGAATAAAACAGGGTATAACTTCAGAGGTAGTAGGTCAATGTGGAATAGGACCAATACCATATAATTACAAAACTATGGGAGAATATAAATTATATACTCAACCAATATTAGGAGATTTGAAGGGTGAGTGGGGATTTACCGATTTAAATAGCTTAGGAAAGTTGATAACTGGTAAAATGCCCCATAATATGGGCTATCTAATAGGATTAAGTGCCTTAAGGAGCTATATATCTGGTCTAGAGTTTAAAGTGTTAAACCCTAGAGAAATGGATGAATTATTCGCGATTTATGAAGAACAATTACAGCAAGGAGCCCTAGGGTTATCAATGGGACTATCCTACCTTCCAGGAGTGTTTTCAAGTCAAGAAGAATTGATTGAACTGGCCAGACTAACTAAGAAATATAATGGAATTATTATGGCTCATATAAGAAGTCATGGCACAGATATGCTTAAAGCTATTGAAGAATTTGTAAACTTAAGTAGAAAGACAGGAGCAAGAATTCATATTTCTCATTGTAGATCTTATAAGAATAAAAACTATGGTATTAAGGCTAGTCAAATACTTGATTATATAAATAATATAAGAAATGAAGGGATTGAAGTAACTTTAGATCAACACCCATATACATCAGGAAGCACTTTTTTAAACCAACTTCTGCCACCAGAAGACAGAGAACTTGATAAATATGAGGATATAAAATATTTTAATAAAGTTGAAGAAAAAATCTCTAATGAAAAACTAGTTATAGATGGCTGGGATAATTTATCTTTAATGGTAGGATTTAAAAATATTTATTTACCAACTTATGGTCAAAGCATAGAGGAATTGGCCATATCTGAAGGTGTTAGCAATTTTAAAAAACTGATAGAAATACTGATAAAAGAAGATGGGAAGATCGCTATGGTTATAAAAGAAATATTCGATCTTGAAGAGATTGGCTTACTCTTAAAAGATGATAAAACATTTATAGGTAGTGATGGTCTACCAAGTGGTAGACCTCATCCAAGACTCTTTGGCGCATTTCCAAAGATTATTAGTGATTTTGTTAGAAATAGAGAAGATTTGAGTTTAGAACAAGCAATCTTTAAAATGACAGGTAGTCAAATAATCGGTTTTAATAATAGAGGTATTTTAGAAGTAGGTAAAATTGCTGATATCGTAATTTTTGACTATAATCTTATCAGTCATGAAGAAAGTTATAACGGAGTTAATAAATCACCTTTAGGTATTGAAAAGGTCATAATTGGGGGTAAGATTGCATATAATGATGGTAAAGTTCTAGGTAATTATGGACAGTTGATAAGGAGAAATATAAAAAATGGTTAACCTTGAAGATCAAAGACTAATAGAAAAGTATTTAACCTTTTGGGATAAATTAGAAGAAAGACAAAAAAATATTATACAAAATAATGCTGGGGAAAAAATTTTTTCTAAAGGTGATAGTATTTATAGTGCAGATGAAGAATGTTTAGGTGTTTTATTGATTAAGTCTGGTGTTCTTAGGGTATTTATCCTTTCTCTAGATGGACGTGAAGTTACATTATATAGATTATATCCTGGAGATATTTGTATACTTTCCGCATCATGCATTTTAAACAGTATGAATTTTGAAGTTCATATATCAGCTGATGAAGATACGAAGGTTTTAGTGATTAATATAGCTGCATTCGGTAAAATTACAAAAGAAAATGTATATGCAGAAAACTTTTCACTAAGAAATGCGATGGAAAGATTTTCCGAAATTATGTTTGCTATAGAAGAAGTCTTATTTAGTAGTGTTGAAAGAAGGTTAGCTAATTTTTTACTTGAAGAAGCAGATAGGGTTGGTGATAATAAAATTAAAATCACTCATGATCAAATAGCTAAAAATATTGGTAGTGCTAGAGAAGTTGTGACTAGAATGCTTAAAGTATTTCATGATCAGGGACTTATTGAACAAGCTAGAGGTAGAATTAAAATTTTAAATGAAAAAGGGTTAGAGAAATTTCTCTAACCCTTTTAATTACTTTTATTGTTCTAAAATTAATATTCTTAAATCATCTAGTGTTATCTATAAGAACACATTCCGCCTGCAACATTGACTACATTAAAGCCTTTGTTTTGTAACATCATACAAGTTCTTCCGCTTCTGCCACCAGAGGCGCAAATTATATAATATGTTAGGTTTTTTACTATGTAATTATCTGGATCCATCAACAAAATACCCATTGGGATATTCTTAGCTCCATTGATATAACCACTATTTAACTCATAAGGTTCTCTTATATCAATAATACAACTCTTGTCTTCAATAAGTTCTAATTGGTTGATTTCAATATTATCAATCATCCTATTCCTACTTCAGTAAATTCATTAAAGCTTCTTTTGATTGGAAACCAACAGTTGTGTTAACAACTTCACCATCTTTTACAACTACTAGAGTTGGTATACTCATAACATTAAATGATTGTGCAAGTTCCATTTCTTCATCCACATTAATTTTACCTACTCTTGCTGTACCAGCGACTTCATTAGAAATTTCTTCTACTACAGGTCCAACCATTCTACATGGTCCACACCATTCTGCCCAGAAATCCAATAAAATTGGCTTATCTGATTTTAATACTTCTTTTTCGTAATTATCTTTTGTTATTTTGATTGTGCTCATTTTTAATTCTCCTTTTTTTTACTGTCTATTGTAATTATAACTTTTTAAGAATGTTTTTCTGTGATTAGGTCACAATAGGCAACTTTATTATTAGAAACATTCCCAAGAAGGAGATTGTAGAAACAATCATCTAGTATTTGTTGAATTATTTCGTCTTTAAAACCAAGTTTTAGAATATCAGTTCCTTTAATATCCATTTCTTTAATAGATGTGGAAGGAATATCTTTTAATAGTTCCACTTGGCCGGTAAAAATATAAATTTCTTCTAAAAGTTTTTTATTCCATTTTAGTTCTTTATAAAGCAAAATAATATTAGATGTATCTTTTAAGGAATATTTGATAATAAGAGCAATGTCTCTTAAATCATTTTTTCTAATTTTAGAACTAACAGTCAATTTTAGTTCCATCATTTTATCATATGCTAAACTTGGATTATTTAAAGCAGAAAAAAATACAGCTAATTTTAGTTTTAAAGTAGGCATGCTATCAAATTTAATACTATCTACTTTGCCTAATCCACTAATAATGTGTTGAAATATTGGTAAATATTCTTCTATAATATTTTTTATATTAGAACAGTTTAGAATTTCAATTAATTCTATAGCTATTCTCTCGGTTTTTATATTAGATAGAAGTTTATAGGATTTTTTAATTGCTAGTTTTGTTTGGCTTTCAATTGTAAATTTAAGTTTTGCCGCAAAACGAATACCTCTTAAGATTCTTAATGAGTCTTCTTCAAAGCGTTTTAAAGGCTCACCAACAGCTCTTATAATTTTTCTATCAAGGTCGCTAACTGAGTTGAAAAGATCTATCAATCCAACCTTATTATTGTAGTATAAGGCATTAATAGTAAAATCACGCCTTTTTAAATCCTTTTCTAGGTTGTTGATAAATTCAACATTGTCAGGACGTCTATTATCAGAATAATTACTTTCTTTTCTAAATGTGGTAACTTCAATGCTTTCACCGTCTACAATAATTATCAAGGTACCAAACTTTTCACCAATTGTGATAATTATAAACTGATTAAATATTTTTTTCATTTGTGACGTTGTTGCTGAAGTTGCTATATCATAATCCTTAACGTCAATTCCTAAAATCAAATTTCTTAAACAACCACCAACAAGTCCAGCTTCATAACCCTGTTCAAGTAAAAGATTAATTATTAATTTAGGTTTATTAGGTATTTGTATTTTCATTTAACCTCCTTGATGGTAGATAGAATTTTCCTTTATTGAGATTATGTCTTATGAATATAATAGAAACTATGGAAGTCCCAACTTCTGATAACGGAACAATGAGATAAATACCATTAACGCCAAATAAATTAGGTAGTATAAAAATCAAAGGGACCATAAAGACAACAACTCTCGAAATTGCTAGAAAAATACTTGTTTTACTTTTACCAATTGCTTGAAAGTACATTGCAACTAGAATATTAATACCAGCAAAAGGAAGAGCGAACATTACTAAGTAAAATCCTCTTTTAGTTATATTAAATAGTTGTGGATTATGTTGACTGAAAATAGATATAATCTGCTCTGGAAAAATATAGAATAAAATACTGAATAAACTAGAAAAAACAATAATAAATATAAAACTTATCTTTATTGTCTTACGTACTCGGTGCACTAAATCTACGGCATGATTAAAACATATAATTGGTTGGGTACCACCTACAAAACCATTTATTAAAAGCCAAAAAGCGGTTAAGACATAGCCTATTATACCAAAACTAGAAACATATAGTTCATGACCATATTGTAGAAACAATCTGTTATGTATAATTAAAATTAACATTGTTGATACTTGAATGATAAATGATGTAAAACCAGTTTTTATTATATTAAGATAAGACAAGAATTTTATATGATATTTATTTCGTTTGACTTTCCAAATGCTATTTTTCTTTATAAATAAAAATATGATGGAAGCAGCTACTAGTTGACCAGTTAGTGTTGCTAGTGCAGCACCTACAAGCTTTAAGTCAAAGATGAAAATAAATATGTAGTCTAAAAAGAGGTTAATAAAGGTTCCAACTATCATAGCAAACATAGCTTCTCTAGGCTTTCCAAGATTTTTCAAAATATCATTTAAGAAAATTGGGGCCAAATAAATAACACTACCAAATAGTAGGACAGATATAAAACTTTGACTAAGATTAACTATGTACTCATTTGTTCCTTTTCCCAGTAATGACATTATTTGTGGCGCAAAAAAACCACCTATAGTCATTATAAAGGCAAAAAGGAAAAAGAGGTTCACGCCTTTAAAGAGATAGGTTTTGGCCATTTCATGGTTTCCCGAGGCAAGATTCTTATTTATTAAGATAGATGTCCCAATACTAAGAAGTAATCCTAAACCAATTAAAAGGGAAATTATTGGAAAAGCTAAAGTTATAGCAGCTATCCCTGCTGGTCCTAGTTTCTGGCCTATGAAAATACCATCTATTATACCATACAGTCCAGTTATTAATGATGCGAACATTGATGGTCTAGCATATAGCCAAAGTAAGGAACTAATGCTTTTTTCTTCAAGATGTTTATTTATATTCATAAATATTTTCCTTTACTAATATTTATTAGAATAGCAAAGAACAAAAACTATTGCAACTTAATACAATATCTCTTAAAATAAATGTGGAATAAGAAAAAAAGGAGAAGAATAATGAAGAAATTTGTTAATGAATTTAAAGAGTTTATATCAAAAGGCAATGTAATGGATCTTGCGGTAGCTGTTATTATTGGTGGCGCTTTTAAGACAATTATTGATTCTTTAGTTAATGATATAATAATGCCTGTAATTGGTGGAGTGACAGGTGGAGTAGATATGTCTGAATTAACCTTTAATGTTAGAGGTAGTGAGGTAAGTTATGGTATGTTTTTAAATGCAACAATTAATTTTTTAATAATTGCTTCTATTATTTTTGTCATTATTAAGTTATTATCTAAATTGAAAAGAAAAAAAACAGTTACTGAAGTTGCAGAGGTTAAAGCTGTTGTTGCAGAAGAAGTAATCTTATTAAGAGAAATAAGAGATACATTGAAAAATAGTGGGAACTAAAATTGGAAATTAATATAATTAAAAGCAAAAGAAAAACTATAGGTATAATTGTAAAATCTAATGAGGTGGTCATAAGAGCACCTCATTATTTAAGTGACAAAGAAATTAATATAGAGTTAAAAGAACATAAAGCTTGGATAGATAAGAAAATATTAGAACAGGAAAGAAAAAATGAAATTGGAAATATTTATTCTAGAAATGGAATATTTTTATTTAAAGGCAAGGATTTAAAAGTTGTTAAAACAGAAGGCAAAAAAGTTATAGTGAATGAGGACAATATATATATAGGTGAAAATAGTAATATTGATTTATTCTTGAAGAGAGAAATGTCTAGTTTAACAGATATATTGAAGTTTAAATGGAAGGATATAAATATACCAACCTCAATCAGTTATAGAAAACAAAAAACAATTTGGGGCAGTTGTACAATAAAAGGCAGAATAAATTTAAATATAAATTTGATAAAAGCGCCACAAGACGTTATTGAATACATCTATATTCATGAATTAGTTCATTTGGAGATAAGAAATCATAGTAAATCCTTTTGGTTAAGAGTAGAAAATCTACTTCCTGATTATAAGCAGTCTAAAAGATGGCTCAAGGATAATGGTCATTTAATTGGTAGGGATTTTATGATAAAATAAAAGAATGGATATTATCGGAATAGGTACAGACATTGTTAAAGTTAAAAGAATGAAAAAATTTTTGGAAAGAGAATCACTTGGAGCGCTGGCTTTTAATCAAAAAGAAATAGATTATGCCTGTAAGCACAAGAATCCTCTACCCTATTTGGCTGCAAGATTTGCTGTAAAAGAAAGCATTATAAAAATTTTAGAAAATGTAACCATTATGGAAGCCAAAAACATCATTGTCTTAGAAAAGGGAATGGTTTTTTTAGAAGGGCAAGCTAAAGTTGCTATGGAAGAAAAAGGGATTAAAGAATTTAAAGTATCTATTAGCCATGAGAAAAAATATGCTCTAGCTTTTGTTATAGGTGTAAAATGATGTTAGGTTTAAGTAATAAAGGTTCAAGAAAAATTGATGAAATGATGATTCATGATTATGGACTACCAGGGATCGTTCTTATGGAAGAAGCAGCCTTGGGTATATTTAGTTGTTTAAATAATCAATTTGTTCTTGAAGGTAAGTTAATATATATTTTTGCAGGCAAGGGTAATAATGGTGGAGATGGACTAGCTTTAGCTAGAATTCTTTTTAACAAAGGATATAGAGTTAAGATTATTCTTCTTTTAAAAGAAGGTTATAGTAATGAAGCAAAACTCCATTTACAGGTAGCTATAAATATGGGGATTGAAATTGAACAGTGGAATAAAGATTTAGTTAGACCTGACCTTATAATTGATGCAATCCTTGGGACTGGTTTTTCAGGAGAAGTTGAAGGTATTATTAAAAGTGCTATTGAATGGATTAATAATTCTAATGGAACTAAGGTTGCAATTGATATACCTACAGGAATAAATGGGGATACAGGAGAAGGTATTATTTACGTTAAAGCTGATTTAACAATTGCCTTAGGATATTTGAAAACAGGACATTTGATTAGTAAACTTTTTAAAAGTTTGTATTTGGTCAAATTGGAATTTGCTAAACAATTAGAAGATAGTATTGGAGCTGAAGACAAAGTCCATTATATAACTGCTGTAGAAGCAGGTAAAATAATGCCTAAAAGAGACTTGGAGAGTCATAAAGGAACCTATGGTAAAGTTGGAGTTCTTGCGGGTAAAAAAGAAATGTTAGGGGCAGGACTACTTGCTGGTAAATCAGCTTTAAGAGTAGGTTGTGGACTTGTTACCATGTGGCTTGAGAGCTTTGAAGGTATTTTAGGCCAAGAGCCAGAATTGATGTTAGAAAATTGGAAAGATTTTTTAAATAAGGAAGTTGATATTCTTATTATTGGACCTGGACTTGGTAGAGATAAGTTGTTAGATTTAGAGAAAACATTAAAAGCTTTTAAAGGTAGTGTTGTAATTGATGCAGATGGCCTTTATTGGTTGAAGCAGGGTTGGATAAAAAGAGAATGGATTTCTGGTAATGTTATAATAACACCTCATCCTAAAGAAATGGAAATGTTATTAGGTAAAAAACTAGAGCGTAGAGCAAGTGTATTAGAAGCAGCAAATTTATATAATTGTATTGCTCTAATCAAAGGATATAGAACTTTAATAAGTGATGGAACACAACTTAATATAAATTTAACTGGTAATCCGGGAATGGCCACAGCTGGTAGTGGAGATGTACTTTCAGGTATTATTGGAGGCTTACTAGCCCAAGGTTTACCAAGCTATAAAGCTGTGGTTCTAGGAACTTATTTACATGGACTTAGTGGTGATATAGCCATTAGGACTATTGGGTTGGAAAGTTTAATTGCAAGTGATTTAATTTCTTATTTACCTAAAGCAATCAGTAGGGTGAAAAAAATATTTGACGAGAAGAAAATTGTAGAAAAGATCTATTAAGGAGTAACATATGAGACCAATATGGGCTGAAATAAACTTGGATAAAGCTATAGAAAATAGCAAAGAAATTAGAAATTTTGTTGGAACAGAAGTTATGATTATGGCTATTGTCAAAGCAAATGGTTATGGACATGGTGCATTACCTATTAGTTTAGAAATAGAAAAGCATGTTGATATGTTTGGTGCTGCATTAATGGAAGAAGCTTTTCTACTAAGAGAAGGTGGGATTAAAAAACCTATTTTGATTTTAGGTTATACTAGGTTTGAAGATTATGCTGTTGTTATTGGAGAAGATATCATTCAAACTATTTATTCTCTTAAACAAGCAGAAGAACTTGATAAAGTAGCAAAAAAATTAAATAAAATAGCTAAGGTTCATATAAAAATAGATACAGGAATGAATCGCCTTGGTTTTAGGGATAATGATACTACTTTGGAGATAATTAAGCTGATTAAAAATATGAATAATATTAGTATAGATGGTATTTTTTCACATATGGCAAATGGTGGTTCAGCTGACTTAAGTTATAGTGTTTATCAGATTAATAGATTTAAGAAATTTGTTGAAAAAGCTGAAAAACTTATTGGGAAAAAAGTTATAAAGCATTTGGCAAATAGTGCAACATTAGTTGAGTTTAAAGAAGCTCATTTTGATATGGTTCGACCAGGTTTGATGTTATATGGATCTGCCTCAACAGAAAATGAGAATATTAAGAAGTTAAACTTAAAAAAAGTCTTAACCTTAAAAGGTGTAATTACACAAATTAAGGAATTAGAAATTGGTGAACCTATAAGCTACAATGGATCTTTTGTTACAAACAGAAAAACTAAAGTTGGAGTATTACCAATAGGATATGCAGATGGTTTTTCTCGTAGTTTATCAAATAAAGGTCAGTTAGTAATTAATGGTTCTAAGGTGCCAATTATTGGTAATATTTGTATGGATCAGTTGGTTCTTGATATAACTGACATTGATGAAATTGAAGTTGGGCAGGAAGTTATCATTTATGGAGAGGATAGTCCAGTTGAATACTTTGCTGAATTACTTAATACAATTAATTATGAAATATATTGTAATTTAAGTGAAAGAATTCCAAGGATTTATTATAAAGACTTATGCTAGCATTTGAAGGTGAGATTTGGGTAAGAAGTGATTTTATTATACCTTGGGGTATAATATTAGTTGAAGAAGGAAAGATTATAGCTGTTGGTGATGAAATTAAAGTACCAATTGGTGTTGAAACAAGAAAATTTAATAATGGAGAAAAAATACTTCCTGGCTTTGTTGAGCCTCATTGTCATCTAGGTCTTTTTGAGGAAATAACTGGGGTAGATAAATTAAATACTAAAGATAAGTTGATTGATAGTGATTTTGTTGCCTTTGAAAATATTAACTTCAGTAATATTGGTTTATATGAAAGTGCCTTAACTGGAGGTGTGACTACAGCAGGAATTCTTCCTGGTAGTAGTAATTTAGTAGGTGGTATAGGCTCTGTTGTTAAGACAGTAGGATCTAATGAAGTATTAATAAAAAAATCATGTCTTAAAATTGCTCTTGGAGAAAATGTCACTAAAGCACATCAACTTGAAAGATCAGAGTTAAGAACAGCTCTGATTCAATATTTAACCTTGAAAAAGAAAGAGTTTTCTAATATGACTATTAGAGTCCATTGTCACTATAAAGAAGATATTAGTTTAGCTTTAGAACTTAAACAAATGTTTGAATTGGACATGATACTAGAACATTTGACAGAAGGGCATACAATGTTGGAAGACATTAAAAAATCTGGAGTAAAGGCTGTAACTGGCCCTTTTTTTGTGGGACGTCCCAAATTAGAAATGGCTAATTTAGATAGGGAATTGACTACAAAACTTTTAAAATATGGTGTTGAAACATCTTTTATGACAGATTATCCAAGTAATCCACCAGAAATGTTAAAAATAGCTTTACTAGAGGTTATAAAAAATGGTGTAAGTGCAATTAAAGCCTATGATATGATTACCTTAGGTAGTGCAAAATTACTAGGTGTTGATGATAAGGTAGGCTCACTTGAAGTAGGAAAAGATGGAGATATAGTAATACATAGTTATAGTCCTTTTGATTTTAAGGATAAGGTCTTGGAAGTATATGAAAAAGGGGTTAGAATAACTTGGCCAAATATATTTTAAATAGTGTTGAAGAGACTATTAAGTTAGGAATGAGATTAGGTGAAAGCTTGACTCTACCGGTAATTATTAAGTTAGATGGAGAAATGGGGTCTGGAAAGACTCATTTTACTAAGGGTATTGCTCTTGGATTAGGTATAAGTGAAGAGATAACTAGTCCTACATTTAGTATTTTAAATATTTATGAAGGTTCTAGTTTGAAACTATTTCATATTGATGCTTATAGATTGAAAAACATAGAAGAGGCCTTAGATGCTGGCTTAGAAGAAGTCTTTAGTGAAGGTGGAGTAGTTGTTCTTGAATGGGGCGATTTATTAACTTCATTTTTTGAAAATAAGGTAATTAATATACAAATAAATGATCTTGGTGATAATAATCGTGAAATGATAATAGAGGGATGGAATGATGATAATACTAGGGATTGAAAGTTGTGCTGATATAGGTAGTGTTGCTGTTAGAGATGAGAATAAGGTTATTGGTGAAATTACTATTAATGTTAAAAAAAATCATTCAATAGCTCTTGCTCCAATGGTGGATAACTTATTAAAGTTAGTCAATATTGAGTTGAAAGATATTGAAGCTATTGCAGTAGATGTAGGTCCTGGCTCTTTTACTGGTTTAAGAATAGGTATAGCTTTAGCTGCATCCTTAGCCTATGGTCAAGATTTACCAGTTGTTAGAGTTTCTGGCCTAGATGCTTTATTTGCTGTGGGTAAAAGACTTGCAGCAGATGAGATTGTAGAAGTTATTCCTGTGATTTATGGTAGGCATAATGAGGCTTATGTTTTGTATGCCGGTGAATATATGGTTGTTGATATTGATAAATTCTTGGCTGGTCTTAAGAGGGATAGTAAGTATTTATTTATTGGTGATGGTTGTCTGTTTTTTGATAATAAGATTATACTTAGTGGACTTGAGGTTGTTAAGGTTGATGATAGTTTTCATAATTTAAGTGGTAGTGTTATTGCAAATTCTGGTATAGCAGGGTTGTTAAAGGGTGAGGGAATAAGTCCTTTATTAGTTGAGCCTTTATATTTAAGACGTCCTGAAGTGGATGTGGCGTTAGAAAAGAAGTTGAAGTTAAATGATAACTGTTAGAAAGATGCTTTTAGAGGATGTTGAAGGGGTTATGGAAGTTGACAGAGACAGTTTTTCTCTACCTTGGAGTAGGGAGAGTTTTATATTGGAAGTTAAGTCTCCAATATCCTATTATGTTGTGGCAGAAGATGAAACTGGCAAGATTATAGCTTATGGAGGATTTTATCTTATTATAGATCAGGTTGAGATAACTAATATTGCAGTTTTAAGTAAAAAAAGAGGACAGGGTATTGGGAAGAGTATATTAGAAGTTTTGTTAAAAATTGCATTGGTTGGTGGTGGTAAGTTGGTTAACTTAGAGGTTAGAGAATCTAATGAGGCTGCTAAAGCAATGTATTATAGTTATGGGTTTAGTTTGGTTGGGAAGAGGAAGGGATATTATCAGCTACCATCTGAGGATGCTTTGTTATTATCTCTTGTTTTAGAGGAAGGAAGATTTGATGATTAGAGATTTTATAAAATATTATAAGCCTCATAAGAGGTTATTTTATCTTGATATGTTTGCCGCTTTAGGTGTGGCTTTTTTTGATTTACTATTCCCTTGGGCGACTAGATATTTTATTAATGATATTTTACCAACTGGTAATTATTCTTTTCTATTAATATTTGCTCTTGTATTTATGGTCTTATATGTTTTTCGTTTTGTTTTGGACTATATTGTAACTTACTATGGGCATGTATTAGGCGTTAGGATTGAGTATGATTTAAGAAAGAAGTTGTTTGCTCATATTCAAAGATTTTCATTCAGATTTTTTGATGAGACTAAGATAGGGCAGTTAATGTCTAGGATAGTTAATGATTTGAATGTAATTACTGAGTTAGCACATCATGGACCAGAGGATGTTTTTATTTCTATTATTATGTTGATTGGTTCATTTTTAATTTTACTTACAATTAATGTCCCTCTAACTTTAATATCATTTGCTTTAATTCCTTTTATGATTTATTTTACTATTAAGATTAATCTGTCAATGCGTACAAACTTCAGAGATACACGCAGGGTTATTGGTGAGGTTAATACTAGTGTAGAGGAGAGTTTATTAGGCATTAGGGTTGTGCAGTCTTTTGCTAATGAAGAATATGAGCAGGATAAATTTGATGTTGGTAACCAGCAGTTTAAGGATTTAAGGACTCATGCCTTTAAGTTAATGGGCGTTTTTAGTGGTGGGATTTTATGGTTTGCTAGTATGTTAACTTTAATAAGTCTTGTTGGTGGAGGATATTTTGTCTTTAATGGTTCTATTGATGTAGGAGACTTAGTTGCATATCTGCTTTATATGGGTATTATGGTACAGCCTATTAAAAAAGTGGCTACCTTTGCTGAATTATATCAAAGAGGAATGGCAGGATATCAGCGTTTTTATGAGTTGATTAAGTTAATACCAGAGATTGAGGATAAAAAGGATGCGGTAATACTTAGTGATGTTAAAGGTGATGTTCGTTTTGAGAATGTTTCTTTTAGGTATAGTGAAGAAGGTAATTTTGTTTTAAAGAATTTAAATCTTCATGTTTCTCCTGGTGAAACTGTTGCTATTGTTGGTCCTTCTGGGGTAGGTAAGACTACTTTGTGCAATTTAATACCTAGGTTTTATGATATTAAATCAGGAAAGATTTATATTGATGATATTTCTATTAATGATGTGACACTTTTGTCCTTACGGGCAAATGTTGGTATTGTGGCTCAGGATGTATTTTTATTTTCTGGAACTATTGCGGAAAATATAGCCTATGGGAAGATTGCGGATTACTCTATGGATGAAGTTATTGCTGCTGCTAAATCGGCTTATATTCATGATTTTATTCTTTCTTTAGAAGACGGTTATAACACTTATGTGGGTGAAAGAGGTATTAAGTTATCTGGTGGTCAAAAGCAAAGGATTGCTATTGCTAGAATTTTCTTAAAGAATCCTCCTGTTTTGATTTTTGATGAAGCAACATCTGCTCTTGATACTAAGAGTGAGAAGATTGTTCAAAAATCAATGGAAATATTATGTAAGGGTAGGACTACTTTTATAATTGCTCATAGGTTATCTACTGTTAGAGGTGCAGGAAGGATCTTGGTCTTGACTGATGATGGTATAGTGGAAAGTGGTACTCATGAGGAGTTAATGGCTCTTGATGGTACGTATACTGGGCTATATCAAGCCTTTACAGAGTAATAGTGATGTAAAAAATGTAATATAGAAAAGGAGCTATTTTAAAATAGCTCCTTTTTGTATATAATATTTATTTTTTTAGATTTTATTAACCATTGGTGCATTTAATGATACTATTTTTTTAAAGTCTGTTCCAATTAATGGTTCTGCATACTTTATGAATGCATTGGTTATGTGGTTTCCTTCTTGGTTAATGAATTCATCAGGCATATGTTTTGTTTTAGCTGCAATATTTTCTAGCTGAGTTAGGGTATAGTGAATTTCGTATTCTCCTACTCTATCTAAGATTACTGACCCACTTTGATATTCTTCCATCAATGCAAATTGGACTGCGGCCATCCCTGCTAGTCTAGCTTCATTTTGGTCAGTATCTGAAATGCTACCTGGGAAGCTTCTTTGGAGATAGCCAAAAGTGTCGGCTCTGACTCTTTTGATATTTAAGTTTTCTTTAATGATTTTTGTAAGCATATCTCCAAGCTCACCACCTGCTAGTTCTATATTACCGTGTGAGTCTCTACTTACGTTAGTTTTTAGTTTAGCAGCTATTGGTGCTCCATCTTCATCTATTATTCCTTCTGAAACGGCTATAACACATCTTCCTAGTTTATTGTAAACTGATTTTACATCTTGAAGAAAGTTATCTATGTTAAAGGATCTTTCTGGTAAATAGATTAGATGTGGTCCATCTTCTTCCTTTCTTCGTCCAAGTGCTGAGGCTGCTGTAAGGAAGCCAGCATGTCTGCCCATTACTATACCTATGTATATTCCATCTAGTGCTTTAGTTTCTAAATTAACTCCCATAAAAGCTTGAGCAACAAATCTTGCAGCTGACCCAAATCCAGGGGTATGGTCGTTTATTACTAAGTCATTGTCTATGGTTTTTGGTATGTGAAAGGCTTTAAATTCGTAGTCTTCCTTTTGCGCATACTCGTTTACTAGTCTTACTGTATCTGAGGAGTCATTTCCTCCAATGTAGAAGAAGTATCTAATGTTATATTTTTTGAAGACTTGAAATATTTTTTCGCAATATTCTTGGTCTGGTTTATCTCTAGTTGATAGTAGTGCTGCACAGGGTGTTTGGGCTACTTCTTCTAGGTGTTCTTGGGTAGCATTGGTTAGGTCAAGGAAATTTTCTTCTATTATTCCTCTTACTCCGTGTAGTGCTCCATATATTGCAGTTATTTCTTTGTGTTTCTTCATTTCGATAACTGCTCCTGCTAGTGATTGGTTAATTACTGCAGTTGGTCCGCCACCTTGGGCGATTATTGCGTTTCCTTTGATGTTCATAGGTCCTCCTTTATGGTTATTATTCATATATGATTATATCAAATTTGGTATTGATAAAATAGTGTTAGAGTATGAGGTTTATTTATGTTATAATTAGTAAGCTATGCGAGGGTGGCGGAATGGCAGACGCGCACGCTTGAGGGGCGTGTGAGTAACATCGTGTGGGTTCAAGTCCCATTCCTCGCACCAGTAGGAGCCTTATTATTAGGGTATTAAAAAGTGATCTCAATATTATATTGAGATCACTTTTTAAAGTTTAGTTTTAAAGAGGTTGATTTTCTTTAAACACAACACTAGCAGACTTTCTATTTAAAATAAATTCTTTTTGATTAATATATTCTTCTTTTGTAATAATTTCTTGATCAAATAAATCACTTAAAATTAACAAATCATTTTGGATTCTTTCCATCCTAGTCCTTTCAATTCTTTGCTCTTTTGTATTCTCCACAAAACCTGCAGAAATTATACCTGTTGGAATAGCTATAAAACCAACACCTAACAAGGAAACTACTCCACTTAAAATTTTTCCTATTGTTGTCATAGGTTGAATTTCATTAAAACCGGCTGAAGTTATTGTGTCTAAAGTCCACCAAAATCCTGAAAATGCATTTTCAAATATATCAGGTTGGACAGAATTTTCAAGGTTAAACATCATAACTGAAGATATTATCATTAATAAAAATATTGCTATAGATACAGATATTAACTGATCAGCCTTATTTTTGATTACGCTCATGATGTTAGAAAAAGCACTTGTATACCTATTAAATTTAAATAACCTAACTAATCTAAATAGTCTGAATATTCTTAAGGTACGTAAATCAATCGGTATAATAAAAGGTATGAAAAATGGTAATATTGAAAGTAAATCTACAATTGCCATAAAAGAAAAGATATATTTTAGTCGAGACCAAAGTTTGTTTTTATTAGGATATATTAAATCTGAAGTCCAAACCCGCAATAGGTACTCTATTGTAAATATTGTTATTGATATAACTTCAATTACATCAAAAATAGATTCAATACTTTTTGGAATATTGAAGGTATCTATTATAACTAATATTATATTTAAGAAAATAAGAAATATGATTAAACTATCAAAAATATTAATTTTTAAAACATCTGGATCATCATCTTGGATAAGATTGTATATTCTTAATTTAAACTTTCTCATCTAATACTCCTCATTATTAATTATTCTAAATGTGTATATCTATCGATTGTAATGTCTATCAAGTGTCTTCTCATAATCTTGGTCTATCAATGTATCATCAGTGTATTCTGGAGATGACTTAATGGTTTCCTGCATAAGATTAACGAATACTTCCCTCTTTTCCCAACTGATACTCTCAATCCTATCTGGAGATATTAAAACCTTTTTACCAGGCCACCAGTTTCGTGTATCGATAATTAGGTAACGAATTGCCCATACTTCATCGTCGATGATATAGTCAACTATATGCCCTATATCCCCGTCTATAGCCTGGATAGCATAACCTTTTACATCATATGTACTGCGTAAATGGGAATCCCAAGTCTTTTCGCTTTGGGTTGATTCAATCAAATTTTTAGAGTCAGTCATAATATAGGGATAAGCTCCCCACATATATGCTCCTCCCCAATATAGCGGATATCCATAATATTTATAATATGAATCCTCGAATTGACGTGAGACAGGCTTGTCATTATCTAAGGGAGGGCTATTTTCAATTTGTTTTTTAGTTAAATTAACGGAGATGTTTTTTTCTTCTTGATTCACAGAAATAAGGGCATGGGGGGAAATCATTACCTGCTGACCTGTTAGCCAACCTCCAGTTTCGGCTATGAGGTAGCGAATAGTCCAATAGTTATCGTCAAAATAGAATTCTTTAACATTTCCTATTTCTCCATCTAAACTGCTCAATTTGTAACCTTCTAGTGATTTAATTTTGATTAACATAATAGATCTCCTTTCTTTATACCTGTTTAAATATAAAGATATTTTCTTCATTTTACCATACTTTTTTAATTTAGGATAAACTACTTTTTTTGAGGGGTAGATAAAAACTAATAAAATTAATTTAGAAAATACATTATTTAAATTATAGTTTTAATTTTTTTAAATTTGTTACAAGGATAGTAAAAATCTTCTCTTTTTTATGTTATAATTAAGTTAGGAAGTAGAAGATTAGATATTATTTCCTATAGTTATCTGAAATTCAGCTCCCTTTATTTTGAATCTACATTTTTTTAACGGGAGTTCAATATTTTGATTTAGATATTAAACCTATTATAAGTCCCTTGGGGCAGAGGAAAGTTGAGATTTCATTGAGGACACCCACCTATTCAAACGGATAGGTTACAAAATAAAGGGAACTAAATTTCAGAAAATTTAATAAGCTAGAGAGCTAGACTAGCAAATAAAGAAAAGTCCTTATTGTAAGGACTTTTTTATTACCTAATTAATTAATACTCAGCTATATAATTTAATGTTATAATAAAAAGAAAAACAGGTTAAATGAAAAGTAGTTAAGGAGGTATAAATATGAAACACGAAACAGAAAATAATAAACATGAAGAACATGGAGAACATGATGAACATCATGATCATCACAAAATGATGGTGGAAGATTTTAAAAAAAGATTTATATTTTCCTTGATTCTCATGGTGCCTATCTTGGTACTTTCACCTATGATACAGATGTTTATTGGTATTAATCTGAGATTTAGTGGAGACTCATATTTACTTTTTGCACTTTCCACAATTCTATATTTCTACGGTGGTAAACCTTTCTTAAAAGGAGCAATTGGTGAATTAAAGAAAAAATCCCCTGCAATGATGACACTTATTGCTATGGCCATATCGGTAGCATATATATATAGTTCATTAACTGTTTTTGTATTGAAAGGTAACGACTTCTTCTGGGAACTTGCAACCTTAATTGTTATTATGTTACTCGGACATTGGATTGAAATGAGATCAGTTATGGGCGCATCAAAGGCACTTGATGAATTAGTTAAACTAATGCCAGAAATTGCTCATAAAATAACAGAAAATGGTGACACAGAAGATGTACCTGTAAAAAATCTCGAAACAGACGATAAAGTCTTAATTAAACCAGGTGAAAAAATACCTATTGACGGAACTGTTTTTGAAGGAAATTCATCAGTTAACGAGTCCATGATAACTGGGGAATCAGTTCCAGTGGACAAGGGAGAAAATGATGGAATAATCGGCGGGTCAATCAACGGAGAAGGTATTTTAAAATTCAAAGTAACTAAAGTTGGTGATGAAACATTTCTTTCTCAGGTTATTAAACTAGTACGTGACGCCCAAGCTTCAAAGTCTAATACACAAAGACTGGCAGATAGAGCTGCTAAATGGCTTTTCTATATTGCTTCAATTTCAGGTTTGTTGACCTTTACTGTCTGGACTATTTTAGGCAAAGGTCTTGATTTTTCCATAGAAAGAGCAGTTACGGTAATAATTATATCCTGTCCACATGCTCTAGGACTTGCCATTCCTCTAGTTACTGCAGTTTCTACTAGTATAGGTGCTAAAAAAGGACTTTTAATCAGAAATAGAACAGCATTTGAAAATGCGAGAAAAATAAATACTATTGTATTTGATAAAACCGGAACATTAACTAAAGGAGAATTTGGAATCACAGACATTCAAGAAGTTTCAGTCTCAAAAGAAGAGTTATTGAAATTAGCTTATTCAGTAGAATTGAACTCTGAACACCCTATTGCTAAAGGAATTGTTAATGAAGGAAATAAGAAAAACCTAAAAAGTTTAGAAGTAAAAGACTATCAAAATATAACAGGTAAAGGACTTAAAGCAATAGTCGATGATAAAAACATTATGGTAGTTAGCCCTGGTTATATGGAATCTGAAAAAATAGAATTTGACGAAACTGATTATGAGAAACTTTCTCAGCAAGGAAAAACCGTTGTATTTGTACTCCAAGATAGTAAATTATTGGGTTATATAGCTCTTTCTGATATTGTCAGAGAGGAAGCAAAAGAAGCAATCAAAACTTTAAAAGAAATGAATGTAGCATCCATAATGCTAACAGGTGACAATAAACGGGTTGCAGCATATATAGGTGAAAAAGTTGGTATGGACAAAGTTATTGCCGAGATTCTTCCAGCTGAGAAAGCAAAAAAGATTTCTGAATTACAGGCAGAAGGTAGATTCGTTGGTATGACAGGTGATGGTATTAACGATGCTCCATCATTGGCAGCGGCTGATTTGGGGATTGCAATTGGTGCAGGAACGGATGTAGCTATTGAAACTGCTGATGTCATATTGGTCAGAAGTAACCCAAATGATGTAGTTAATATTCTAAAACTATCTAAAGCAACTTATAGAAAGATGATTCAAAACCTAGCTTGGGCTACTGGCTATAATGTTATTGCCTTACCTCTTGCAGCAGGTGTATTATATAATCAAGGTATAGTTATTAGTCCTGCTTTAGGTGCTGTATTAATGTCTTTAAGTACAATTATTGTAGCAATTAATGCAAGATTGATTAAAATTGTTTAGAAAGAGGTCAATAATATATTTACAGATGTAGACTTAAAAATAAAGAAGAAAAATAAAATATATTTTTCCAAAGACAGTACCTGCTTACAAGAATTAAAAAAACTTATAGGAGAGCAAAATCATAGAACACTTGTTATGTGGGCATTAGACTGTGCCAAAGTTACTTTAGAACAATTTGAAGAAAAGTATCCGGAGGAACTAAGACCAAGAACTTGCATAGAATTGTGTGAAATCTGGGCTACTGGTAAAATTAAAATGCCATTAGCCAAGAAAGCAATTATAGATGCACATGCAGTAGCAAAAACAATTATGGATGATGAATATTCTGCTATTTGCCATGGTATTGGTCAGGCAGGTTCAACAGTCCACGTTGGAACACATGCCCTTGGTTTACCAATCTATGAATTAAGTGCAATAGTGATGAGGTATGGTCAAGATAACTATAGAGAACCAGTAATTAGAAAAATAAAATATTACTATGAGAACTTAATTTATTGGCAAGAAAATACAGATGAAATGAACTTGAAATGGGCGGATTTTTTATTAAAAGAAAAAAAATAATATAGAAAGGAAAGGGATAATTATGAACAATAATATTTATGATTTAATAAAAAGCAGAAGATCATACAGGAAATTGAAAAAAAGTGAAACATTTGACAGTAATACAATGGAAGAAATACTAAGAACTGCTAGGTATGTGCCATCAGCCTTTAATATGCAAAGCTATAGAATAGTAGTGCTTGAAGGAAAAAGCAACAACGATTTATGGGATATTGTAGAAGAAATGTTATTATCAAAAATAGGTGAAGAAAAATTTTTGGCCACAAAACAAGCAGAAAAAATAGCTGGTTTTAAAGGTGGTAACGGAACATTACTATTTTTCGAAGATGAAAAAGTTGTTGAAAAAAATGCAAATAAGAAAAAATCATATAAAGACAAGTTCTCAAGATGGTCAGAACAAGGAAGTGGAATAATCCAATATGCTGTATGGTTAATGCTTGCTGATAAGCAAATGAATGCCTCACTACAACACTATAACCCGATGATAGATAAAAGGGTTAAAGAAAGATTTAATATTGAAGAAGACTGGAGACTGATATCACAAATGCCATATGGTATTGGAACAGATAATATAAAAGAAAGAGAATTAGTGCCATTTGAAAAAATAGTTAGATTTATAAATAAATAACACTTAATTTACAAAGAAACAGTTTGAAAACATTTACAAACTGTTTCTTTTATAGTAATATGTAAAAAATAGTAATTTAGAAAAGGAACAAAATGGATATTAATCGTAATGAGAAAAAACGCTCAACAATAAAAGAAGTTGCAAAAAAAGCAGGAGTTTCAGTAGCTACTGTTTCAAGAGTTATGAATAATCAAAACATAGTCAAAGATGACAAAAGAAGAAAAGTCCTTAAAGCCATAGCCGAATTAAACTATGTGCCAAATCCAGCAGCTAGAACTTTAGGTAAAAAACAAGCCTATAAAGTTGCTGTTGTAGTTCCTAATATAATGAATTATGCGTTAGCAGACATTATTAAAGGTATACAAATAACATTAGATGATAATAAAGTGGACATACTTCTTTTTAATTCAAATGAAAATCCAGAAGTAGAAAAAAGAATATTTTTAAGTCTTTCTGATAAGTTAGTAGAAGGTGCAATATTTATTGCCCAATGTGGCTCATTACATGATTTCTCCACTCTAGCAAAAAGAATACCAATAGTACTAATTGAAAGAGCAGAGAAAAATAATTATGTTGATAGATTTGAAATAAATAATGACGATGCAATGTTAAAAATAGTTGGTCATTTATACGAACTCGGACATAGAAAAATTGCTCATATGACAGGTCATTCATCTAGCTATAATTCCAAAACCTTAACAAAATCCTTTCTTAAAGCTTTAAGGAAATACAACCTACAATTTTTAGATGAATATTTTATAAACACATCATATTCATTTCGTGGTGGTAAAGAAGGCTTAGAAAGGTTATTAGAAAAAGGTAAAGATTTCACAGCAATAGTTTGTGCATCAAACGTGATTGCAATAGGAGCAGTTAATACAGCAATTAAAATGGGTTATAAAATACCTGAAGACTTTTCTATATCAGGTTATGATAGTTTCCCAGATATTGATGTGCTAAATCCAAGCATTACTACAATAGAATACCCTGCTTTTAACATGGGAAAACAAGCCGCAGAAGCTATACTTAAGAAATTTAATAGTGAAGCGTACAGACTTGGTAGTGACACCATTATTAAGGTAAATTTATCAAAAGGGGAATCAACAGGAAAAGTAAGAATAGAATAAGAAGAATTTATGTGGTAAAGTATAGGGAGACCTATACTTTTTTTTAGGAGGAACATTGAAATATCAATATGAAATGAAAATAGAAATAGAAAAAGAAACAGAAGAACTAGATAAACTTTTATTAGTAAAACTAAAAATTCAAAGAAATGAACTTTTATCTTGGAAACTAAAAAGAAAATCTTTAGATGCTAGAAAAAAACCTAAACTTTACTTTTCTTACCAATTTGAAATAGAATTAAAAGATAAAATCACTCAGATTTTATTAAAAAAAGGTGTGTTAAAACCAATTACTGAAAAAATAAAAATAGAAACACACAGCAAAGGTCTAAAACTAAAACAGAGGCCGGTCATAATTGGCAGTGGCCCATCAGGACTTTTATGTGCTTATAAGTTAGCTGGAAAAGGCCTTAAACCAATTATAATCGAAAGAGGCTCTGCTGTAGAAGATAGAGTAGAAGCTGTTAATAAGTATATAAGAAGTGGGGAATTTAATGAGAGAACAAACATCGCCTTTGGCGAAGGTGGAGCAGGAACATTCTCAGATGGTAAATTAACTACAAGGTCTAAAAGTCCATTGATACAAGAAGTAATAGATATCATGGTAGCTAGTGGAGCAGATAAAGATATCAACTATATTAATAATCCACATCTTGGAACCGATGGAATAAGAGACATTATTACTAGATTAAGAAAGAAAATAATTGATAAAGGTGGAACCTATATCTTTAATAATGCCTTTAAAAAATTAGATTATAATAAAGAAAAAGATGAATTAAGTGGTATTTTATTAGAAGATAATACCTATATAGAAACAAACACGCTAATAATTGCGATAGGTCATAGCGCAAAAGATACAATTGAATACTTGAATAAAGAGGGAATACCACTAGAAGCCAAGCCCTTTAGTGTTGGGTTTAGAATTGAACACCAAGCTAGCTTAATAAATAAAAATCAGTATGGGAGAGATGATATAGATACCCAAACTTTATTAGGCAATAGTGAATATCATTTAACCTATAAAGGTAACAGAGGTGTATATTCATTTTGTATGTGCCCAGGTGGAGTAGTAGTTCCAAGTAATTCATATAGTGGCGAAATAGTTACAAATGGAATGAGTTATAAAAATAGAAATGGAAAACTAAGTAATGCAGCTATTGTAGCTACAGTTGGAATAGATGATTTCCCCACTGGACCAATGGGGGGAATAAAATATCAGGAAAAAATTGAAAAGTTAGCTTTTGAATATACTGGTAAAGACTATTCAACTTTAGGGCAAAACGCAATAGACTTCGTGAACAAAGTTAAATCTACAGAGATAAAAGTAGGATTTAAACCCTCATATTTACCAGGAATTGTTATGGGTAATTTTTGGGAAGTTCTACCACAAAATATTTGTGAAGAGTTAAAAGAGGGACTAATTGATTTTGATAGAAAAATCCCTGGTTTTATAGATAAAGGCTTTTTAACTGGACCTGAGACAAGAACCTCTGCTCCAGTAAGAATACTAAGAGATGAAAATGCCATGATTTTAGGATATAATGGCGTATATGCCATTGGTGAAGGAGCTGGTTATGCTGGAGGTATTGTTAGCTCTGGAATAGACGGATTGAAAATGGCATATGGACTATTAAAAGAATATGATGGAGTGAATAATTAATGGGAAGACTATTTGGAACTGATGGTATAAGGGGAATTGCCAATGAAGGTTTAACACCTGAATTAGCTTTTGATCTGGGAAGAGCAGTAGCTCACGTACTGACAAGTGATTATGAAAACCCTGTAATAACTATAGGTAAGGATACAAGAATATCAGGAGATATGCTTGAAGCCGCACTAGCTGCAGGTATATGTTCAAGAGGAGTAGATGTATATTTACTAGGAGTAATACCAACCCCAGCAATTGCCTATCTTACTAAACATCTTAAGGCACATGCAGGTGCAGTAATTTCGGCATCACATAACCCTGTTGAAGATAATGGAATTAAATTTTTCAATCAAGATGGTTTTAAATTATCAGATGAAGTAGAAGATCAAATAACAAGTTTTTTAGATGTAAGAAAAAATGAAATACCAAGACCTATTGGCAGAGGTGTTGGAAGAATAATACAATTAGATAAAGGTAAAAAAATATATATAACAAGATTAAGCAATATCTTTAAAGATAGTATGAAAGGTCTTAAAATTGTAATAGATTCTGCTAATGGAGCAGCATCTGATATAACTCCAAAACTTTTTAAAAGTTTGGGAGCAAAGGTGATATCAATAGCTGATGAACCAAATGGACTAAATATAAATGATGATTGCGGTTCAACACATATGGAGCATTTAAGGGATAATGTAATTCAACACAAAGCGGATATAGGTATTGCCCATGATGGAGATGCTGACAGAATGCTTGCAGTTGATGAATTAGGCAGGATAGTTGATGGAGACCAAATTATGGCCATATGTGCTAAATTTCTTAAGGATAAAAAAGAACTTGTTGGTGGCAAATTAGTTGGAACAGTAATGAGTAACCTTGGACTTAATAAATTCTGTGAAGCTCATGATATAGAATTTATTGCTGCAAATGTAGGGGATAGATATGTGCTAGAAGAAATGCAAAAAAGTGGAGCAGTATTAGGTGGAGAGCAATCAGGCCATGTAATATTTAGCAAATATAATACAACTGGTGATGGACCATTAACAGCCTTAATGCTTATTAAAGCAATGAAAAACAATGGTAAAAAACTATCAGAACTAGCTGATACTATGAAGATATACCCTCAAGTTTTAAAAAACATTAAAGTTAAAGATAAAGAAGCTTCAATGAATAAAGTTGAATTCTTAGAAGGAATTAAAATAGCCGAAAAAGAATTAGGGGATAAAGGGAGAATATTAGTAAGGCCCTCGGGAACAGAATCATTAATTAGAATTATGGCTGAAGGTGAGAACCTAGAAGATATAGAAATAATAGTTAAAAAAATAAGTGAATTATTAGTGAAATAGAGAAAAGACCTGATTATCAGGTCTTTAACTTTACTTGATTTTTTATTTTTAAAAAGTTAAAATTAAGAAGTTAAAAAGTTTATTTTTAAAAATTTTTGGAGGACAGAATATGTGTGGAATTGTAGGATATATTGGAGATAAAAAGGCTCAGGATGTCTTGCTTAGTGGTCTAAAAAGACTTGAATATCGCGGGTATGATTCAGCAGGAATAGGTGTTATTGAAGATAATGATATAAAAGTCATAAAATCGAAAGGGAACCTAGCTGTTCTTATAAATAAAGTTGGTGATGAAACAATAGGAACACAAGGTATTGGCCATACTAGATGGGCAACTCATGGTAAACCTTGTGACGAAAATTCCCATCCTCATTTAAGTGAAAATGGTAAATTTTGTCTGGTACATAATGGGATAATTGAAAATTATTTAGAGTTAAAAAAGGAATTAATTGGAAAAGGATACAATTTTAAATCTGACACAGATTCTGAAGTGATAGTTAATTTATTTCAATTATTTGATGACGGTGATTTTATTTCAACAACTAAAAAAGTAACTGGGAAAATTGAAGGATCATATGCTATTGGTGTTATTGATAAAGAAAATAGTGATGAATTTTTAGTAGTACGAAAGGATAGTCCTTTAGTAGTAGGAGTAGGCAGAGGAGAAAATTTTATAGCTTCAGATATTCCTGCAATATTAGAATACACAAAAAATATTTATATACTTGATGATGGTGAAATAGCTTTAATAAGTCGTGATGATGTGAAAATATTTGATAAAGCTGGAAATAGAATTACTAAGAAACTAAGAGAAATAACCTGGAGTTTAGAATCGGCAGAAAAACAAGGTTATGAACACTTTATGCTTAAAGAAATAAACGAACAACCTGAAGCAATAAGAAAAACTTTAGCAGGAAGAATAAAAAATGATTTAGTCGATCTAAATCTTAATATGGATGATGCATATGTTAAGTCAATTAATAAAATAGCTATTGTGGCTTGTGGAACAGCTAATTATGCAGGAAGAGTTGTAGGACATCTGATTGAAGATAAGTTAAGAATACCAGTATTAGTATCTTACGCTTCAGAGTTTAGATACAATAATCCTATAATTGATGAAAAGACTTTGACCATTGTTATTAGCCAATCTGGAGAAACAGCAGATACTTTAGCTGGATTAAGAGAATCTAAAGGCAGGGGATCAAAAATTGTAGCTATCACTAATGTAGTAGAATCTTCAGTTGCTAGAGAAGCAGATTATGTAATATACACACAAGCTGGACCTGAAATAGCTGTAGCCTCAACAAAAGCCTACACTACTCAAATTATTGCATTATTTATGTTATTGATAGAATTAGGATTTAAAAGAGATATTCTAGACGTAGCCACAATAAATGAATGGGTAAAGGAAATGCAATCAGTTCCTGAGAAAATGCAACTTATTTTGGAAAATTCTCAGTTGATTAAGAATTATGCAGAACAAATAAAAGATAGTAGCAGTTTATTCTTCATAGGTAGAGGCGTTGATAGTGTTAGTTGTCTAGAAGGAGCACTAAAACTAAAAGAAATATCATATATCCATGCAGAAGCTTATCCGGCAGGGGAATTAAAACATGGAACTCTAGCTCTAATAACTGATGATGTTCCAGTAATCGCTATTGGGACAAATAAAGTTTTGATGGATAAAATCATCAGTAATATTGCAGAAGTTAAAACTAGAGGTGCATCAACTTATGGAGTTGGTTTCGAAGATGAAAATAAATTGATAGCTGAAGTAGACTATTATATACCGATACCAAGAATTTCAGAGGCATTAGCTCCATTGTTAGCAGTAATACCATTACAATTATTAGCCTATTATACATCAGTTGTAAAAGGTAATGATGTTGATAAACCGAGAAATTTGGCAAAGAGTGTAACTGTAGAATAATTTCCTTAAAAGTAATGCTTTTTTTGTTATGATATGCTATTCTTAATTTAGAATAGGTGTTAAAAGGAATTCCCCATATCGGGGAGTCCTTTTTAATTGAAGAAAAAAGAGTTATATCTTGACAGATAACCCTATTTGTTATAAAATTGGTTAGTCTAAGTAAGTGGCTAATATAGGCTGGAGGTGTAGAAATATGAGAGTTGGAATTACCCTAGAATGCACACAGTGTAAAAATAGAAATTATTCTACTAGTAAAAACAAGAAAAATACAACTGAACGTATAGAACTTAAAAAGTACTGTAATACGTGTAAAGAACAAACTGTTCATAAAGAAACTAAGTAGTAAAGGAAAAAGAAAAAATGGCATTAAAAACTAAAGAAAAAGAAAAGGCTAAGAATTCTCAAAAGCCTCAAAAAGGAAATAAGGAAAAAACAAATATCTTTAAAGGTATGGTTCGTGAACTTAAAAAAGTTACATGGCCTACTAAGAAAGAAACTATTGTCTATACTATAGTGGTAGTTGTTACAGTGATTGTTTTCGCTTTAGTTATTAGTGTTTATGATTTATTCCTTAAGAACTTGATTGAGACAATGTTATCTTGGTAAAGTGGGTGAATTAAGTGGAAAACGAAAAACGTTGGTATGTTGTTCACGTCTATTCAGGTTATGAAAAAAAAGTTAAAGCAAATCTTGAAAAAAGAATTCATACTACAGGTATGGAAGATAAAATCTTTAGCATCTTAATTCCTGAAGAAGAAGAAATGATGACAACAAAAACAGGCATAAAGAAAATTGTTGCTAAAAAAGTTTACCCTGGATATATTATGGTAGAGATGGTAATGGCAGACGATTCTTGGTATATTGTGAGAAACACTCAGGGCGTAACAGGCTTCGTTGGTTCTGGATCAAGACCAGTTCCTTTAGAAGAATATGAAATGGATAAAATATATAAGTTAATGGGATTAAAGAAAAAATTGGTAGAATTTAAGAGCCAAGTTGGTGAAAAAGTTCAAGTTACTGATGGCCCATTTGCAGATTTTGTTGGGATAATTACTGATATTGATAGTGATAAAGGTAGAGTACATGTTCTTGTTTCTATGTTTGGAAGAGAAACTCCTTTAGAACTAAATTTTGATCAGGTTAATGAATTAGATTAAAAGGAGGTGAAATAGATGGCAAAAAAAGTAACAGGTTTAATTAAATTACAAGTTAAAGGTGGTATGGCTAATCCAGCTCCTCCAGTAGGTCCTGCTTTAGGTCAACACGGTGTTAACATCATGGCTTTTTGTAAAGAGTTTAATGAAAAAACACAACAACAAAATGGTACTGTTATTCCAGTAGTAATTACTGTATATGAAGACAGATCATTTAGTTTTATTATGAAAACCCCTCCAGCACCAGTTTTATTAAAAAAAGCTGCTGGCATAGACAAGGGATCTGCAGTTCCTAACACAACTAAAGTAGCGAAAGTTACCAAAGCACAAATAAAGGAAATTGCTGAATATAAAATGGAAGATTTAAACGCACATACAATTGATGCTGCAATGTCAATCATTGAAGGCACAGCAAGAAGTATGGGAATTACTGTAGAAGAGTAATTAATAAGTGGGAGGCTAGTCCGTTTGTACCACGAGGAGGAAAAATATGTCTAAAAAAGGAAAAAGATTTGTAGATTCAATAAAAAAAGTTGAAATTGACAAATTCTATGATGTCAAAGAAGGAATGGCTTTAGTTAAAGAAATAGCTAATGCTAAGTTTGACGAAACAATTGAAGCCCATGTAAGACTTGGAGTAGATCCAAGACACGCTGATCAGCAAGTTCGTGATACAGTAGTGCTACCACATGGAACAGGTAAAAACAAAAGGATATTAGTGTTTGCTAAAGGCGAAAAAGAAAAAGAAGCTTTAGAAGCAGGAGCTGATTATGCTGGAGTAGAAGAATATGTAACTAAGATCCAAGGCGGTTGGTTTGATTTTGATGTAGTTGTTGCTACACCTGATACAATGTCTATCGTTGGTAAGTTAGGTAAAGTCCTAGGCCCAAGAGGTTTAATGCCAAATCCTAAAACTGGAACTGTTACTATGGATGTTAAAAAAGCAATTGATGAAATTAAAGCAGGTAAAATTGAATTCCGTGTTGATAAAGGTGGAATTTTGCACATTGGTTTTGGTAAAGCTTCATTCGATCCTGAAAAGCTTGAAGATAACTTCAAAGCTTTCATGAGCGCAGTAGTTAAAGTAAGACCAGCAGCGGCAAAAGGAACATATATTAAATCAATTACAGTTAAATCAACAATGAGCCCTGGAGTTAAGATAGCAGTTGCCGAAGTAAACAAATAAATTGATTTGACTATTTCTCCTAATGATGTTAGCATTATAGGAGTGAAAAATAAATAACGAATACTGTAGACAGTAGGTGCTTAAGCATAAATTCCTACCGAGGTTAAGATGATTTGATATCATATAACCCTAGCTGTCTATAGCTAGGGTTTTTATATGGTGAGGAGGTGTAATAGTGAAGCAAGTAATAGTTGAAAAACAAGCATTAGTTTCTGAAATAAAAGAAAAAATAGCCGCTTCCACATCTATAGTTATAACAGACTATAGAGGTTTAAGAGTAGATGAAGTGACTGAATTAAGAAATAAATTGAGAAATGAAGGCGTTGAGTATAAAGTTCTTAAAAACAATTTAGTTAGAAGAGCTTGCATTGATTCAGGAATTGAAGGTTTAGATGAAGTTTTAAGAGGACCAACTGCTGTAGCTTTTAGTAATGACGCAATTGCTCCATCAAAAATAATATTTGAATTTTTGAAAAAACATAAAAAATTAGAAGTTAAAGGTGGATTGCTTGATGGTAAAGTTATGGATATAGCTCAACTACAAGAATTAAGCAACATACCTTCAAAAGAAATTCTATTAAGCCAACTAGTTGGAGTATTTGTTACTGCAATGAGGAATTTCATTGGTGCAGTAGATGTACTTAGAGAGAAAAATGAAGAAGCATAAAAAGATTAAAGGACAGAGAGGAGAATAAATTAATGAGTAAAGTAGAACAAGTAATTGATATCGTTAAAGAAATGACGGTTTTAGAATTAAGCGAATTAGTAAAAACATTTGAAGAGGTATTTGGCGTAACAGCAGCAGCTCCAGTAGCAGCAGCAGCAGCAGCAACAGCTGCACCAGAGGAAGAACAAACTGAATTTGATGTAATTCTTGCTGAAATTGGACCAACTAAAATTGGTGTAATTAAAGTGGTTAGAGATCTAAGTGGTCTTGGACTAAAAGAAGCTAAAGAATTAGTTGAAGGAGCACCTCAAAAAATTAAAGAAGCCGTAAGCAAAGATGTAGCCGAGGAAGTAAAAGCTAAATTAGAAGCAGCTGGTGCAAAAGTAGAAATCAAGTAATTGAATTTTATTTAAAGAACCTGTGTCAACACAGGTTCTTTTTTTAGTATAACAGTTGACATACACTTAATATAACAGTATAATGATTAAATGTAATAATGGGTAAATTTTACCATTTACTATTAAACAATATCAAAATAATAGAAATCCAGGAGGTGTCAATCGTGGCTTATACTCCACAAAAAAACAAACAAGCAGAACGTGTCAATTTTTCTAAAATTAATGAGATTTTAGAAATGCCAAATCTGATAGAAATACAAAAGAAATCATATGAGTGGTTTCTTTACGAGGGTATTTCATCTATTCTTCAAGATATATCACCAATTGAAGATTTTGGCGGCAGATTAGTCTTGGAATTTTTACAACACAAATTCGGAGACCCAAAGTACACAGTTCAAGAAGCTGTAGAAAAAGACGTCAACTATGAAGCTCCCTTAAGGGTGATGACAAGACTCATCAATAAGGATACTGGTGAAGTTAAAGAAGATGAAGTTTATCTCGGTAATTTTCCTTTAATGACTAACACTGGGACCTTTATCATCAATGGAGCAGAAAGAGTTGTAGTAAGTCAGTTAGTTAGATCCCCTGGTGTTTATTACGGTAAGTCTGTAGAGCCCAATGGAGATACCAAATACTCAACAACTATAATTCCTAACAGAGGTGCTTGGATAGAGTTTGAAACTGATAATCAAGGCCTTATTTTCGTTCGAATTGACAGAACTAGAAAAGTTTCTGCCAGTACCTTCTTCCAAGCTTTAGGCTGTGGTAAAAAAGAAGAAATAAATGAATTATTTGGTAATAACGAAGCTATGAAAAAGACTACTGAAGCAGACAAAATCGATACGAGAGAAGCTGCTTTAATTGAGATTTACAAAAAGTTAAGACCAGGTGAACCTCCAACTGTGGATAGTTCACAAAATCTCATAAACAGCATGTTCTTTGATCCAAAAAGATACGATCTTGACAATGTTGGAAGATACAAAATAAATAAAAAACTTAAGCATAACGTCCCTCTTTTCAAAACAAAAGAGGATGAAGCTAAAAAAAGATACTTTAGACAACTTCATATTGACGATATTGTTTGGTCAATGAAAAAGTTTTTAGATGTAATCGAAGATGATGTTAAACACCCAACTGATGATATTGACCATTTAGGAAATAGAAGATTGCGCTCAGTTGGTGAGTTATTGAGAAACCAATTTAGAATAGGTTTATCTAGAATGGAAAGATCTGTTAAAGATAAAATGACTCAACAAGATATTGAAGGAATTAGTGCAAGCCAATTAATCAATATTAAACCTGTAATAGCAACTGTTAAAGAATTCTTTGGTTCTAGTCAATTATCACAGTTTATGGACCAAACTAATCCATTAGCAGAGTTAACACACAAAAGAAGACTTTCAGCACTAGGACCTGGCGGATTATCGAGAGAAAGAGCTGGATTTGAAGTTAGAGACGTGCATCACTCCCACTATGGTAGGATGTGCCCTATTGAAACACCTGAAGGACCTAACATTGGTCTTATTGGTGCATTAGGAGTTTATGGTAAAGTTAACGAATTTGGGTTTATAGAAACACCTTACCGAAAAGTAGATAAAAAAATAGGTAAAGTTACAACAAAAATAGAATATTTGACAGCAGATGAAGAAGAAAAATATATAGTAGCACAAGCTAACTCACCAATTGACGATAAAGGCTTCTTTATAGATAAGAAAGTTGATGCCCGTTTTGGTAAGGATTTCTTGCTAGTAGATATTAATGATGTGGACTATATGGACGTATCACCTAAGCAAGTATGGAGCATTGCAACTGCTTTGATACCTTTCCTTGAGCATGATGATGCAAACAGGGCTTTGATGGGTGCAAACATGCAACGTCAAGCAGTTCCCTTAGTATATGCTGAGTCACCAGTTGTTGGTACAGGTATGGAAAAAAGAGCTGCTCAAGATACAGGTGTTTGTATTCTAGCTGTAAATGATGGTGTTGTTGAAAGCTCAACAAGTGAAGAAATAGTAGTTAAAAAAACTGCTGGAGGTTTTGACTCATATAATGTTATAAAATTTAAAAGATCTAACCAAGGAACTTGCATCAATCAGAAACCTATAGTTAAAAAAGGAGATAAAGTTAAAACTGGAGATGTTTTAGCAGATGGTCCTTCTGTAGATAATGGAGAACTAGCTCTCGGAAGAAATGTACTTGTTGCATTTATGACATGGGAAGGTTACAACTATGAGGATGCTATTTTAATAAGTGAAGAACTGATTCATGATGATGTTTACTCATCAATTCATATTGAAGAGTTTTCTTGTGAAGCAAGAGAGACAAAACTAGGAGCTGAAGAAGTCACAAGAGAAATACCAAACGTTGGTCAAGATGCAATAAATGATCTAGATGAAGAGGGTATTATCAGAATCGGAGCAGAAGTTACTGCTGGAGATATTCTAGTTGGTAAAGTTACACCTAAAGGTGAAACAGAAATGACTTCTGAGGAAAGATTACTGAGGGCAATATTTGGAGAAAAATCAAGAGATGTTAAGGATAATTCGTTAAGAGTTCCCCATGGAGGAAGCGGTATCATTGTTGATATTAAAATATTCAATAAAGAAGACAAAGATAGTGCCCTTTCACCTGGTGTAAATAAAATTGTTAATATTTATATTGCGCAAAAAAGAAGAATTTCTGTTGGAGATAAAATGGCCGGACGTCATGGTAATAAAGGTGTTATATCTAGAATACTTCCAAAAGAAGATATGCCATACTTACCAGATGGTACACCAGTTCAAATCGTATTGAATCCATTAGGGGTTCCTTCTCGTATGAACATTGGTCAAGTATTAGAGTGTCATTTAGGTATGGCGGCTACTAAAAAAGGCGTGAAAGTTGCAACATCAGTATTTGATGGTGCAGCAGAAAGCGACATTCATAAAATGCTAACAGAAGTTGGACTAGATACTTCTGGGAAATCAGTGCTTTATGATGGTAGAACAGGATTGCCATTTGATAATGAGGTAACTGTTGGTTATGTTTACATGTTAAAACTTCACCACTTGGTTGATGATAAAATGCATGCTAGATCAACTGGACCTTACTCTTTAGTAACTCAACAACCTCTTGGGGGTAAAGCTCAATTTGGTGGACAACGTTTTGGTGAGATGGAGGTTTGGGCACTTGAAGCATATGGTGCCGCTCATACATTACAGGAAATATTAACAATTAAGTCCGATGATATTGTTGGACGTGTTAAAACTTATGAAGCAATTGTCAAAGGTGAGAATATACCTGAGCCTGGAGTTCCAGAATCATTTAAAGTTTTAATCAAAGAATTGCAGAGTTTAGGGCTTGATGTTCAAGTTTTAAATAAAGAAATGTCTGCTAATGTTTTTGGTAAAGATGATGATGATATTCCTGAGGAATTAATGGAAGAACTAATTTTAGATGATGCTGATTTAGCAGATGCTGGATTACATGAAACTACTGAAGAAGACGATGATATAAACTTTGGATTAGTTGATGAAAATCAAAGCCTAGAATTTGAAGAAGAAGAATAGAGAGGAGCAGGGTATGAGTACAGAAAATGAAGGTGGAAGAAAACTTGGGAAAAACAATGAAAAAGCTTTAGATTCAAGTGATTTTGACGCAATTAGAATTAGCTTAGCCTCTCCAGAAAAAATCAGAGAATGGTCTTTTGGTGAGGTTAGAAAACCAGAGACTATAAACTACAGAACTTTAAAACCTGAAAAAGATGGTCTTTTTTGCGAGAAGATTTTTGGTCCAACTAAGGACTGGGAATGTCATTGTGGTAAATATAAAAAGGTCAAATACGAGGGTATTGTTTGTGATCGATGTGGGGTTGAGATAACAAAATCAAAGGTCCGCAGAGAAAGAATGGGGCATATTGAATTTGCTGCTCCTGTTTCAAGTATTTGGTATTTTAAAGGAATTCCAAGTAGAATGGGTCTTTTATTAGATCTTTCACCTAAAAATATTGAAAAAGTTTTATATTTTTCAAGTTATATAGTTACTGATGAAGGAGACACACCTTTAACTAGGAAGCAAATTCTTAGTGATTCTGAATTTAGAGAAAACAGAGATAAATTCGGTTATGATTTTACTGCTGATATGGGAGCTCAAGCTATTAAAACCTTATTACAGCAAACTGATGTAGTTGAATTATCTGCTCAATTAAAAGAGGAACTTTTAGTTGCTTCAGGTCAAAAGAAGATGAAATTATTAAGGAGACTAGAAGTAGTTGAAGATTTCAGAAAGTCAGGTAACAAACCTGAATGGATGATACTTGATGTACTTCCAGTAATACCACCAGAACTTAGACCTATGGTCCAATTAGATGGAGGACGATTTGCAACATCAGATTTAAATGATTTATATAGAAGAGTTATTAACAGAAATAATCGTTTGAAAAAGCTAATACAATTAGTAGCTCCAGAAATAATAATTAAAAATGAAAAAAGAATGCTACAAGAAGCAGTCGATGCATTAATTGACAATGGCAGAAGAGGTAGACCTGTGTCGGGCTCTGGTAACAGACCTTTAAAATCTTTAAGCGATATGCTTAAAGGTAAGCAAGGACGTTTCCGTCAAAACTTGTTAGGAAAAAGGGTAGATTATTCAGGTCGTTCAGTTATTGTAGTAGGTCCAGAACTTGAAATGCACCAATGTGGTCTTCCAAGAAAAATGGCTTTAGAACTGTTTAAACCATTTGTAATGAAGTGCCTTGTTGAAAAATCATTTGCCTTAAATATCAAACAAGCCAAAAAGCTTGTTGAAAGAGAAGATGAAAGAGTTTGGGATATATTAGAAGAAGTTGTTAAAGACCACCCAGTTCTTTTAAATAGAGCTCCAACACTTCACAGACTTGGTATTCAGGCATTTGAACCTATGTTAGTTGATGGAAAGGCTATAAAACTACATCCTTTAGTATGTACGGCCTACAATGCTGACTTTGATGGTGACCAGATGGCTGTTCACGTTCCTTTATCTTTAGAAGCACAAGCTGAAGCCAGACTTCTTATGATGAGTGTTCATAATATTTTGAATCCTAAAGATGGATTCCCAGTAGCAACACCTACACAGGACATGGTTTTAGGGTCATATTACTTGACTATCGATAAACCGGGAGCTAAAGGGGAAGGCATGATATTTGCTAGTTATGATGAAGCTGTAATGGCTTATGAACATGAAGTTGTTTCATTACATGCAAGCGTAAAAGTAAGAGAAAAAGGCAAAATTATAGAAACTACTTTAGGAAGATTTATTTTTAATAAAGAGATTCCTATTCCTGAAGAACTAGGCTACTATAACGAAACTATGGATAAGAAAAAACTTGGAATGCTAGTTTATGAATGCCATAGAAAACTTGGGAGTCAAAGAACGGCTAACCTTCTTGATGGAATTAAAAGACTTGGTTATAAATATTCTACTAAAGCTGGGCTTACAGTAGCTGTAGCTGATATAAAGATTCCAGATGCTAAACAAGGAATATTAGATGCTGCAGATGAAGAAGTTGAAAAAATTGAAAATCTTTATAAATCAGGTTTTTGTACAGTAGTTGAAAGACATGAAAAGGTTGTGTCTCTATGGAGTACAGCTACAACGGATGTAACTAAGGCTATGATGAAGGATTTAGATAAATTTAACCCTATCTTTATGATGGCTACATCAGGAGCAAGAGGTAACTTGCAACAAATCAGACAGTTAGCTGGTATGAGGGGACTCATGACTGACCCATCTGGTAAGATTGTTGATTTGCCTATTAAGGCAAACTTTAGAGAAGGATTAACTGTTCTAGAGTATTTCTTATCAACACATGGTGCTAGAAAAGGTTTGGCAGATACGGCACTTAGAACTGCTGACTCAGGTTATTTAACTAGAAGACTTGTAGACGTTTCTCAAGATGTTATCATTCGTGAAGATGATTGTGGTGATACGGAAGGTTTTGAAGTAGAAGCAATCATTGAAGGAACTAGAGTTATAGAACCACTTAAGGAAAGAATTACAGGAAGATATGCAGCTGAAAATATTGTTAATCCAGAAACTGGAGAAGTTATTGTAGGCATTGGTGAATTTATTGATGAGGACAAGGCTGAAGCGGTTGTAGGAACTAATATTAAAATTGTTAACATTAGATCAGCATTCAACTGTAAAACAAGACAAGGTATTTGCGCAAAATGTTATGGCAGAAACTTGGCTACTGGAAATGCAGTTGAAAAAGGTGAAGCTGTTGGTACTGTTGCGGCACAATCAATTGGTGAACCTGGAACACAACTTACAATGAGAACTTTCCACACCGGTGGTGTTGCAGGAGATGATATTACTCAAGGTTTGCCTAGAATCGAAGAATTGTTCGAAGCAAGAAAACCTAAAGGTAAAGGAGAACTTGCTCCAATAAATGGTGTTATCAGCATTGAATATGGTAAAGGTAAAATTTTAATTAAAGTCTCAAATGAAGATACCTCTACAGAAATACAGGTAGCTAATACAGCTAAGGTAAGAGTAGAAAATGGAGATATCGTTCAAAAAGGTGATTTAATGACTGATGGACCTTTAGATCCACACGTTTTATTAGATTTTAAAGGTGTAAAAACTGTTCAAAACTATATCTTAAGAGAAGTTCAAAAAGTTTATAGAACTCAAGGTGTTGATATTAATGATAAACATATTGAGATTATTATCCGACAAATGCTTAAAAAGTATAGAGTTAAAAACAGTGGAGATACTAACTTATTAGAATCTACTATGATTGATATAAATCAACTTGAAGCTAATAATGAAGATGTAGATTCAAAAGCAGAAGTAAATCCAATACTACTTGGTATTACTCAAGCTTCACTTGCTACTGAGTCATTCTTATCTGCTGCTTCCTTCCAGGAAACAACAAAAGTATTGACAGATGCTGCCATTAAAGGTAAATATGACAGACTTGTTGGCTTGAAAGAAAATGTGCAGATTGGTAAGTTGATTCCAACAGGTACAGGTTTTGTTAAATATAATCTTTTAGAAGTTAAAAAGATTGGTGATCCAGCTAGTACAACAGTTGGAGAGTTACTTGAAGATCCAATTATTGAAGCAGAATAAAAAATGATTCTTATAGGCCTGTTCTTCTTTGGAATGAACAGGCCTATTTAAATTTTAAATTATTGACATCAAGAAAAGATAATGTTAAAATAATAAGGCTATGATTAGATGTAAGGGGTGGAGTATGTCTTTAGATATTATAAAAGATACCAAAAGACGAACTGTAGGAACCAAGCAAACTAATAAGGCTCTTGAAAAAGGCCAACTAGTCGGAGTATTTATAGCTATGGATGCTGAACGTAGATTAATAAAACCCGTCATAGTAGCAGCGAAAGAGCAAGAGGTTCCCGTGTATTATGTGGAATCTATGAAAAAACTTGGAGCTGCTTGTGAAATTGAAGTAGACACTGCAATAGCAGGAGTTTTAAAAGAAGAAAATTAAAGGAGGTGTCATATGCCTACAATTAATCAAATATTAAAAAATGGTAGAAATGTTAGTGCTAAAAAATCAAATGCTCCAGCATTAAAAGAATGTCCGCAAAAGAGAGGCGTTTGCACTAGAGTATATACGGCTACACCAAAAAAACCGAATTCGGCTTTACGTAAGGTTGCGAGAGTACGTCTAACAAACCAAATGGAGGTAACTGCTTACATTCCAGGTATTGGTCATTCATTACAAGAACACTCAATGGTTTTAATCAGAGGTGGAAAAGTTAAAGACCTACCAGGTGTACGTTATCATATCGTAAGAGGAGCTCTTGATTCAACTGGAGTTGCTAATAGAAACCAATCCCGTTCTAAATATGGAACTAAAAAACCAAAGAAATAGTAAAGAGGTGAAATATAAATGCCAAGAAAAGGTAGTGTACCAAAAAGAACTGTTTTACCAGATCCTATATATGGGAGTGTGGTAGTAACTAAATTAATCAACCAAATCATGTTAGGTGGTAAAAAAAGTATTGCTGAGGGCATTTGCTACAAAGCATTTGATCAGATAAAAGAAAAAACTAAAAGAAATCCAATTGAAGTATTTAATGAAGCTATGGAAAATGTTATGCCTATATTAGAAGTTAAGGCTCGTCGTGTTGGTGGAGCAAACTATCAAGTGCCGATTGAAGTAAGAACTGATAGAAGACAAACATTGGGAATTCGTTGGATAACAAAATTTACAAGAGCTAGAAGCGGTAAATCAATGGAACAAAAATTAGCAAATGAGCTAATGGATGCTGCCAATGGGACCGGAGCTTCTGTTAAAAAAAGAGAAGACACTCATAAAATGGCTGAAGCTAATAAAGCTTTTGCAAGTTATAAGTGGTAAAAGAAAGGGGAAGTAATGGCAAGAGAAAATAGTTTAGAAAACACCAGAAATATAGGCATTATGGCTCATATTGATGCTGGAAAAACTACAACTACTGAAAGGATCCTCTTTTACACAGGACGTGTGCATAAAATTGGTGAAGTACATGATGGAGCAGCTACGATGGACTGGATGGTTCAAGAGCAAGAGAGAGGTATTACAATTACTTCTGCTGCTACTACTGCTAAATGGGGAGACCATAGAATTAACATAATAGACACACCAGGACACGTGGACTTTACAATGGAAGTTGAAAGATCCCTTCGTGTACTTGATGGTGCTGTAGCTGTATTCTGTTCAGTAGCGGGTGTTGAACCTCAATCTGAAACAGTTTGGAGACAAGCAGACAAGTATGGAGTTCCAAGAATAGCCTATATCAATAAAATGGATAGAACTGGAGCAAATTTTTTCAATGGAATAGATATGATAAAAAATAGGTTGGGAGCTAATCCTGTTGCATTGCAATTACCTATTGGTTCTGAAGAGAATTTCAAAGGTATCATTGACTTAATTGAAAATAAAGCAATCATCTATACTGATGATCTTGGAAAAACTTCAAGTTCTAGTGATATTCCAGAGGACATGAAAGTTCAAGCGGCAGAATACAGAGAGAAATTAGTTGAAGCTGCAGCTGAAAACGATGAAGAATTGATGATGAAATACCTTGAAGGGGAAGAACTAACTAAAGAAGAAATTAAGTTAGGCGTTAGAAAAGGCACGTTAGCCGTTACTATAATCCCAGTAGTTTGTGGATCATCATTTAAAAATAAAGGTGTGCAACCATTACTTGATGCAATAGTTGATTTTATGCCTTCTCCTTTAGATGTACCTCCAGTAGAAGGTATTAATCCTGATTCAGGAGAAGTTGATACTAGAAAAGCTGACGATAGTGAAGCATTTTCTGCTTTAGCGTTTAAGATAATGGCTGATCCATTTGTTGGTAAATTAACTTTCTTCCGTACTTATTCAGGTATTGCAGCAGCTGGATCCTATATCTTTAACTCAGTAAAAGCTAAAAGAGAAAGATTAGGACGTATCCTTCAAATGCATGCTAATACAAGAGAAGAGATTAAGGAAGTTAGAACTGGTGACATAGCAGCTGCAGTTGGATTCAAATTCACATCAACTGGAGATACCTTATGTGATGAAAAAAGCCCTATAATTCTTGAATCAATGGAGTTTCCAGATCCAGTTATTGATGTAGCTATTGAACCTAAAACAAAAGTTGATCAAGAAAAAATGGGAATGGCACTTCAAAAACTATCTGAAGAAGATCCAACATTTAGAGTACATACAGATATTGAGACTGGACAAACAATAATATCTGGAATGGGTGAGTTACACTTAGAGATTATTGTTGACCGTCTTTTAAGAGAATTTAAAGTAGATGCTTATGTTGGTAAACCACAAGTTGCCTATAAGGAAACTATTACAAAAACCCACCGTGCAGAGTGTAAATATGCTCGTCAATCTGGTGGTAAAGGTCAATATGGTCACGTTGTCATTGAAATACAACCACTCGAAAGAGGAACTGGATATTTATTTGAGAACAAGATCACAGGTGGATCTATTCCTAAGGAATATATACCAGCAGTTGATGCCGGCATACAAGAAGCTATGACTAACGGTGTTTTAGCTGGGTATCCAGTTATGGATGTTAAGATAGTTCTTGTTGATGGATCCTATCATGATGTTGACTCATCTGAAATGGCCTTTAAAATTGCTGGAAGTATGGCATTTAAAGAGGGAGCTAAAAAAGCAGGAGCTGCAATCGTTGAGCCTGTTATGAAAGTAGAAGTTTTAATTCCTGAAGACTACATGGGTGACGTTATTGGAGATATTAACTCTAGAAGAGGTAGAATCGAAGGTATGGATCCTAGACCAGGTGGAGCAACTGCTATCAGAGGCTTTGTGCCTCTAGCTGAAATGTTTGGATATTCAACTGACTTGCGTTCTAGAACACAAGGCAGAGGTCAATATACAATGCAATTCGATCATTACACAGAAGTACCTAAGAGTATTTCTGAAGAAATTATAACCAAAAGACAAGGTTAATTAGGAGGAAAAGAAAATGGGTAAAGCTAAATTCGAGAGAAATAAACCACACGTAAACATAGGAACAATAGGACACGTAGACCATGGTAAGACAACACTAACAGCGGCAATAACATCAACATTGTCAACAGTTGGAGGAGCAGTAGCAAGAGCATACGATCAAATTGATAATGCCCCAGAAGAAAGAGAAAGA
>JAGXHY010000003.1 GCA_024635925.1 Bacillota bacterium
GAATAGTTGATATAAAATAGAAAAGCACGGAGAAGTGGCTGAGTGGCTGATGGCGTTCGCCTGGAAAGCGGATATAGGGCTTTAAAACTCTATCGAGGGTTCGAATCCCTCCTTCTCCGCCAAGGCTGTACTAGATGGGGAGCTAGCGGTTCCTTGTAACTCCAAATCCGCTATAGGGAGATTGAATACCTACTTTGAGGGATTATCAAAAAGAAATTATGTTTAAAGAAGTGGTGTGGATAACTGAGCTTCTTGAAGCTTTAGCCCATGAATCGTGTCAGGACCGGAAGGTAGCAGCAGTAAGTGGTGTCTATGGTCTGTCGGGAAATACTTAGTAGGAGCTAACCTTTATGCATGTTTTTAGTTGTTGGTTTCGATGGTAGGGTACAGTCTAATAATATTAATGTGAGGTGTAATATGGCAGAAGAAGAATTGACCCAAGGTGAAAAAATAATTGGGGGTCTTTCCTATATTATATTTTTTCTTTCATTTATGAATGGTAATAAAAAAAAGTTTAATAAATTTCATGCCAATCAAGGTTTATTATTATTAATGCTAATAGTTATAGCTAATGTAGTAAATATAACCTTAAGTTATTTTCCCATTTTTTATTGGGTAAGTATTATATTATTTATAATTGCAATCATATACTTCTTTGTTATTGGTGTAAAAAGTGCTGCAGCAGGTGAAATGGATGAGTTTCCAATAATAGGTAAAATTAAATTTATTAAATAAACTAAGGTATAAACTATATAAGTTATTTAAAAACCAGGTATTACCTGGTTTTTTTATCATTTAATGTTCAGTTAAAGTTCATAATAATGACAAGTTACTTTCATTTTCAAAGGATATAATTTATAAAAGGATGTCTGTAATTCCTTTTATTGTAATATAATAAAATTAATGATATGATTTTTTTAATCTGAGGTGATAAAATGGCAAAAATATTAATTTGTGATGATGAGGCTGGTTTAAGAGCTGTAATTAAAAGATATGCTCTATTTGAAGGACATAAGGTTAGTGAAGCAAGTAACGGTATGGAAGCTATTGAAATTTGCCGTAAAGAAAAATTTGATATTATCATAATGGATATTATGATGCCAGAATTGGATGGTTTTTCTGCTGTGAAAGAAATAAGAAAAACTACCAATACTCCTATTATTATGTTATCTGCTAGAGGTGAGGAATATGACAAAGTTCTTGGTTTTGAATTAGGTATTGATGATTATGTTGTAAAACCTTTTTCATCTAAGGAAATTATGCTTAGAATTCAAGCTATTCTTAGAAGAACTAAGAATAGATCAGAGTCTCTAAGTGGTGAAGATGGACATTTTATTTTTCATAAAGAGGGACTTTATGTTGATATGACCGCTTATAAGGTGTTTATCGATGATGTTGAAACCAACTTATCTCCTAAGGAGTATGAAATTTTATTCTATATGATAAAGAATAAGAATATAGCAATTCCAAGGGAAAAATTATTAACTGAAATTTGGGGTTATGACTATTTTGGTGATGATAGAACTTTGGATACCCATATAAAGCTTTTAAGAAAAGCCTTGGGGGTTTATGCAGAGTATATAAAAACCTTGCGTGGTCTTGGTTATAGATTTGAGGGGTAGGAATGAAGAAGGTAAGCAATAAAATTCGACTTAAGTGGAAGGTATTTGGTTATCTTTTAGGTTTTTCTACATTGTTGTTAGTGATTTTGTGGTTATTTCAAACTATTTTTCTAAATGATATTTATAGAGTAACTAGAATGTGGGAAATTGAAAAGGCAGTTACTGTTGTAAGGAAAAATATTGACAAACCAGAGTTGGATGATATACTTTTAAATCTATATCAAGAAAAAGAAATATACATTAAAAGAACAGATGAGTTTACACCTCCTCAAAGAATGATGTTTATGAATGCTACTAGCCGGCATATGGATACTTTAACTAAGGAATATACTTTTGAATTAGAAAATGGTAAAATTTTATCTTTAACTTTTTATGCAATAATTACCCCTATTAATGCTACAGTTTCCACTTTACAATTTGAGCTTTTAATTATTACTTTCTTAATGGTAGGTTTATCTATTGGGCTGGCTGTAATATTGGCTAGAAAGATATCTAATCCTATTGAAAATATTAATGAAAGTGCTAAAAATTTGGCTAAGGGTAATTATGAAACTAACTTTTCAGGAGAGGGGTTTTTAGAAATAAGTGAGCTGTCTGATACTTTGAATTATACAGCTTTTGAATTATCTAAGGTGGAAAAATTAAGGCGTGAATTGATTGCTCATATTTCTCATGATTTACGAACTCCTCTTAGTTTAATTTATAGTTATGCAGAAATGATGCATGATTTTCCTAATGAAGTAACAGAGGAGCAGACTCAGGTTATTATGGATGAGACTAGTCGTTTATCCTCTTTGGTTAATGATGTTCTTGATATATCAAGGTTTGAATCTGGAGAGCCTATTTTAAATATGAGTAGGTTTAATTTGACTCTATGTTTAAGGAATGCAACTAAAAGGGTAAGAGAACTTGTTAATAGAGATGGTTTTAAGATTGATTTTATTAGTAATGATGATGTATGGATTATTGGTGATGAGCTTAAAGTTACACAGGCTTTCTATAATTTGTTAATTAATGCAATTAATTATACTGGGGAAGATAAGTTGGTTCTTATTAAGCAAAGAGTTATTGATGATGTGGTTAGAATAGAAGTTATTGATACTGGCGAAGGTATTGAAGATGAGTATTTACCACTTATATGGGAGCGATATTATAAGGTGGATAAGAATCATCAGCGTCCTGTTACAGGTACTGGTCTTGGTTTATTTATAGTGAAAAAAATAATTGATTCTCATAATGGGAAGTATGGAGTTGATTCAGTAGTTGGTGAAGGAAGTACCTTTTGGTTTGAATTAAATTTGATTGATATTAAGTAACTTAGTTAAGTAAGCAAAAGAGATATATAATATTTTAATTTCAAAGAAGCATAATTAATTATGCTTCTTTTTTTTTTAGAAATGTGAAAATATTATTATTTCCCTTGACATAGAGTGAAAATAATATAAAATAGGTAGTACCTAATAGGTAGTACCTATAAAATACTACTTATTAAATAATACTTTAATAGAGGTAAAAGATGAGTGAAAAACAACAATTGTATAAAACAATAATAGATCAACTTTTAAATGAAATCAAAACAGGTAAATATTCAAATTTCCAGAAACTACCACCTGAAATTGAAATTGCTAAGGATTTTGGTGTTAGTCGTACCTTGATAAGGGATTGTTTAATGACTATTGAACAAGAAGGTTTTATAACCAGAAAATTAGGAGTAGGGACTGTAATAAACAAGCATGTACTTGATATAGTTACTAGAATGGATTTAGAATTAGAATTTATGGAAATGGTTGAACAAGCTGGATATAAACCTGGGATAGCTTATGTGAAAATTAATGAAGCTTTAATTAATGAAGAAGTATCAAAGAAATTAAAGTTGGAAAAGAATGATTTATTAATTAGTGTTGAAAAGGTAATTACAGCAGATGGCAAACCTGCAATATTTTGTATTGATTTTATACCCAAAAAACTAATTATAAGTAAGAATCCTGATTATGAATTACTTAAAAAACCTACTTTTGATTTTTTAAAGAAATATTGTAACTTGGAAGTATATATGGATTTAACTGAAGTTAAAGCTGTAAATACAAATCAATATCTAGCAGGAATATTAAATATTGATGTAGGAACTCCTATAATGTTCATGGATGAAATTGGGTACTCTTTCAAAGGTAAACCTATATTACATTCACAAGAGTATTATGCTGACGGAATATTTAATCAAACAGTTCTTCGCAAAAAAATATAAAAGGAGAAAATAATGAGATATGATTCAAAAGTATTAAAAAATGAAATAGACGCAGCTAAGGGAAATCTAGAGTTAGATTTGATTTTAAAAAATATCAGATTAGTCAATGTATATACAAATGAAATATATCCAGCTAGCATTGGTATTTATAACAAGAAGATTGTTGTAATAAATCCTGATGAAAATGTTATTAGTAAAGAAATAATTGATGGTAATGGAGCATTTGCTGTTCCTGGTTTTATTGATAGTCATGTGCATATTGAAACTACATTGTTAACACCTGAAGCATTAGGAGAAGTAATAGTACCATGGGGAACAACTACAATGTGTGTTGATCCTATGGAAATCGCTAATGTAGCAGGTAATGAGGGATTATTGGCTTTAGTAGAAAATTCTGATAACCTTCCATTTCGTTTATTTTTAGAAGTTCCTTCAAGGGTACCAACTGCTCCTGGATTAGAAACTACAGGTGGTGTCCTTGGAGTAGAAGAGGTTAGAAAATTATTAGAGTTAGATGTATCTGTAAGCTTAGGTGAATTAGATCCATCAAAAATACTTGGTAATAAAGAGGAATATTTAGAGAAAATCACTAGTAGTTTAAACTTAGGAAAAATATGTAATGGTCATGCAATTGGTTTAAACGAAAAAGAACTAAATGTATATGCAACTGGTCATCTATCTGATGATCATGAATCTGTAACTTATAATGAATTATTAGAAAGACTAAGATTAGGAATTAAGCCTTTAATACGAGAAGGTAGTAGTGAAAGAAACGTGGAAGCATTAGTAAAAGGTGTTATAGAAAATAATTTATCAACTGAAAATATTCTTTTTTGTACAGATGATAAACATGTAAACGACATATTCAATGAGGGACATATTAGTTATAATATTCAAAAATCAATTGACTTAGGACTAGAACCTCTAAAAGCTATTAAAATGGCGACTATAAATGCTGCAAAACATTTTAGAATTGAAGATAGAATTGGAAGCCTTTCACCAGGTAGATTTGCAGATATAGTTTTATTAAAGGATCTTAAAAATATTAAACCTATTATGGTAATAAAAGATGGGAAAGTAATAGTGGATGAAAATGGATATAAAGGTTGTGATAACAAAGAGTATCCAGCTAAATTATTCAAAACAATAAAACTAGATCCAACCTTTTCTCATACAGATTTTATAATAAAGGCTGAAGGCAAAAAGGCTAAATGTAGAATTATAGATTTAATTGAAGATCAAATTATTAACAAAGAAATTCTAGAGTGGATGAATATTAAGGATGGACAAGTGGCTTTAGATGTTGATAGGGATATTATTAAACTTTCAGTAGTTGAAAGATATGGTAAAAATGGTAGAGTAGCAAATGGTCTTGTACATGGTTTTGGTCTTAAAAAAGGTGCTTTAGCATCATCAGTATCACATGATCATCATAATA
>JAGXHY010000004.1 GCA_024635925.1 Bacillota bacterium
GGTTTTGGTCTTAAAAAAGGTGCTTTAGCATCATCAGTATCACATGATCATCATAATATAGTTGTAGTAGGCACAAATGATATAGATATGGAAATAGTAGTTAAAGAAATTGAAAAGCTGCAAGGTGGATTTGTCATGGCCGTTGATGGGAAAATTATAGATTCTATTGCCTTACCTTTAGGAGGACTGATGACTACATTGCCAGCACTTGAAGTGATGGATATAATGGAAAGATTAAATAATAATGTGAAATCTCTCGGTTGTGAAATGAGTGCTCCATTTATGTCATTATCTTTTATTTCCTTGCCAACAGTACCAGAATTAGGGTTAACTGATTTTGGTTTAATTGATGTATTAAAACATGAAATAGTTGAATTGATTACAGAATTGGAGGTGTAAAATCATTTATTAATTCAAAAAAATTATTTTATAATATTAAAGGAGGAAGAAAAATGAAAAGAAAATTATTATTATTATTAATGATCATGACTATAGCTTTAAGTTTTACTGTAGCATGTTCTAACGACAATGGTAGCGATGATTCTAATAAGATGAAAGTTGCTTTGATTTTACCAGGCAAAAAGGATGATCTATCTTTTAATCAATCAATGTATGAAGGTATGATGGCTTATGCAGATGCAAATTCTGACAAAATTGATTTAAATATTACTGAAAATATGTATGAAGTATCAGATATTGAACCAGCACTTTTAGATTTTGCTGATCAAGGTTTTGATGTGATAATTGGGCACGGTTTCCAATTTATGGAACCTTTAGTAAAAGTAGCAAAACAATATCCAGATACTATATTTCTTTTGGGCACTGGATATAAATTTGAAGAAAATACAGCAATTTATGATGTGTCACTACAAGATGGTGGCTATCAAATGGGTGTAATTGCTGCTTTAGCAACACAATCTAATAAGATTGGTGTTATTGGTGGAGCAGATGTATCAGAAATTTATAGAGGACATGAAGGCTATAAATTGGGTGCGAAATCTATAAATCCTAATATTGAAATACAAGAAGTTTATACTGGAGACTGGACTGATACTGCTGGTGCTAAAGAAGCAGCAGTTGGTATGTATGATTCTGGAGTTGATGTTATCTGGCATTCTGGTGATGGAATTGGCTTAGGAGTTGTTCAGGCAGCTAAAGAAAAAGATAAATACGTTCTTGGTAATGTAGCTGATCAATTAAAATTAGCACCTGAAAATGTGTTATCTGGTGTAGTATATAAGTGGGAAACAGTTCTAGAAAATATTTTCAATGATATTGAAAATGAAAATATCATGAATCTAACTGATGAAGAAAGATTTTATATAATTACTGCTGAAAATGGTGGTCAAACATATGCAGAAATAAATGATCCAAAAGGTTGGTTGGCTAGTGATGATTTATCAAAAATAGAATCAAGTTGGAATGCTTTAAAAGCAGGAGAAATTGATTTTTCAGTTATAAAAGAACCAACTAATTAATTTTACTAGAAGATTAAGCCAATATATTAATATATTGGCTTATCTTCTAAATTATTTTTGAAAGGGGTTAATATGTTGGGAGAGTTAAAAAATAAACATAATGCAGTAGAAATGCATAATATAGTAAAAGAATTTTACGATGTTAGAGCCAACGATGATGTAGATTTTTTTGTAAAAAATGGATCGATACATGGTCTTTTAGGTGAAAATGGTGCTGGAAAAACAACTTTAATGAATATACTTTTTGGAATTTACCATCCAGAAGAAGGTGAGATTTTTATTAATGGTGAAAAACAAGATATCTCTTCACCTACTAAAGCTATTTCACTTGGAATAGGTATGGTCCATCAGCACTTTATGTTAGCTAGGCCATTTAGTATTGTAGAAAATGTAATGTTAGGAAGAAAGTCTAGAAAAGGTATTTTGTTAGATACAAAAGAAACAGCTGCTGATTTGGTAGCTTTAGCAGAAAAATATAAAATGAAAATTGATCCATATGCAAAAGTGTGGCAATTATCAGTAGGTGAACAACAAAGAGTAGAAATTTTGACAGCTCTTTATCAAGGAGCTGAAGTGTTAATTCTAGATGAACCTACTGCTGTGTTAACACCTCAAGAAGTTGAGGGGTTATTTGAAACTTTAAGAGAAATGAAAAATGATGGTAAAGCAATAATTCTAATTACACATAAACTAGAAGAAATTTTATCTATTGTTGATGAAGTTACTGTTTTACGTGACGGATCAATGATAGGGCATGTTGAGGTAAATGAAAATACTACAAAATCTGAATTGACAAAAATGATGGTTGGTAGAGATGTTCTATTCAATTTTAATAAAGCATGTATAAAAACAGGTAAAGAGAAATTGGTTATTAAAGATTTAAAAGTATTAAATGATAAAAACTTTTTAGCTTTAGATGGATTTTCCTTGGATATACACTCAGGAGAAATCTTAGGATTAGCTGGTGTTGATGGGAATGGACAAAAAGAATTGTGTGAAGCAATAACTGGGATCAGACCAATTGAAGCAGGAGAAGTAAAGCTTGATACAATTAATATTGAAAATAAACCTCCGATTGTAGCTATAAATAAAGGTATTTCTCATATACCGGAGGATAGACATATTACTGGACTGGCCTTGGGTTGGAGTTTAAAAAAGAATTTAATATTGAAAACATTCAAGGATAATACAAAATTTGGGTTGGTGGATGAGAAAAAAATTGAAAAAAGATGGAAATCTGCACAAGTAGATTATGATATAAAGGCTAACTCTGGTGAGGATTCAGCTAAAGATCTCTCTGGTGGTAATCAGCAAAAAGTAATTTTAGCAAGAGAATTGGGAAGTCATCCAGTTATTTTGATAGCTAATCAGCCTACAAGAGGTTTAGATATTGGAGCAACAGAATATGTAAGACAAAAAATTATTGATGCTAAAGGTGATGGGGCTGGTGTTCTATTAGTATCTGCAGATTTAGAAGAAATATTACAACTATCTGATAGAATTGCTGTTATTTATGATGGTAAAATAATGGGAATACTACCTTGTGGTAGTAATGTTAAAAATATTGGAGAACTTATGATGGGTAAAAAGTTGGAGGTGGAAGAAAATGAAAAATAAGTTGATTAAAAATCTAAACCAGCTCTTACTTGCCATTGGAATTATAATTTTATCCCTTTTAGTGGGAGCTATAATAATTAGTTTCTCTGGAAATAGTCCCTTAGAAGCTTATTCTACAATGTTTAATGGTGCATTTGGTTCAAAACAAAGGTTTATGGAAGTATTAGTCAGGATGATTCCATTAGTAATAATGGCCTTAGGTACTTCAGTTGCTTTTAAGGCAAAACTTTGGAATATAGGTGGAGATGGTCAATTCATAGTTGGTTCTATATTAGCAGTTAGCGTTAGTCTATATAGTGGATTACCTCCTGTTATTGGAGTTCCCTTATCTATTATAGCCGCAATGATTGGTGGAGCTTTATGGTCTGGATTGGCTGGCTTGTTAAGAGTTAAATTTAATGCTCCTGAAGTTATTACAACATTAATGTTAAATTATATAGCCGTTTATCTTTTATCCTTCTTGGTTTATGGACCGATGATGGATCCATTAGGATCAAAAATGCCTCAAACAGCTAATATTTCAACAGCATATAGATTACCTTTATTTGAAAGTGGTAATAGATTACATATGGGAATATTTATAGCCTTGTTTATAGTAGTAATAATGGTTTTTTTCTGGAAAACAACAGTAGGGTATAAGATAGATCTACTAGGTCAAGGAGAAAAAGTTACTACATATTCAGGTGTTAGTGTTAAAAAAATGATTGTTTTCACAATGGCAATTTCAGGATTACTTGCTGGAATTGCAGGATGGACAGAAGTTTTTGGTGTTCAATATAGACTTCTTGAAGGTATTACTAGTGGTTATGGATCAATTGCAGTTGTAATAGCTTTAATGGGAGGATTGAACCCTATTGGTATATTAATATCAGGATTTTTCTTCTCAGCTCTTTTAGTAGGTGGTTCTACTATGCAAAGAATGACTGAGATACCATATTCAATAGTTGAGATTGTGCAGGGATTAATAATAATTTTTATTATTGCAAGAACAGCTATTAACTTTAAAGAAATTAAAAATAGAATTACAAGGAGGCTGAGTAATGTTAAGTAATATTTTTACTGTAAGTTTCTTCGTAAGTTTACTTGCAAGTACAATAAGATTGGCTACACCAATTTTACTACCTGCATTAGGACAGACTTTCACTCAACGAGCTGGAATCCTTAATCTTAGCGTTGAAGCGACAATGACAATTGGTGCTGTAGCAGGTTTTGCAGCTACATTTTTCTCAGGTAGCTTATGGCTTGGCATATTATCAGGTATGGTATTTGGAATGTTATATGGACTTTTCATGGCAATATTAAGTGTAACTTTAAGAGCAAATCAAGTTATTGCTGGTATAACATTAAATATACTTGGAGCTGGATTAGCAGTATTCTTTTATAGAGTAATTTTTGGAATACAAAGTCTACCCCCACAAGTTGAACCTTTTAAAATGTTAAAGATACCTTTTTTATCAGATATTCCATTTATAGGGGTTATCTTTTTCCAACATAATATTATTGTATATTTAGCTTTTATTATGGTTATAGTTACCTGGTTCATTTTAGAAAAAACAACGTTTGGGCTTAAAATAAAAGCTGTAGGTGAAAATCCTAAAGCTGCAGACTCAAAAGGTATTAGTGTTAATAAATATAGGTATATTGCAATATTAATTGGTGGTATTTATGCAGGTGCTGCTGGTGCATTTATGTCAATTGGATATTTAAATATATTTACAGAATCAATTATAGGAGGAAGAGGTTTTATTGCTGTTTCTGTTGTAATATTTGCTCGATTCTTACCTATTAGAGCAATGTGGGGAGCTTTATTATTTGGAGTGGCAAGTGCTTTACAATTACGATTGCAAGCATTAGGTATAGATGTAGCTAATCAGCTTATGCTAATGCTACCATATGCTCTAACAATAATTGCATTGGTCTTAGCATCTAAAAAAGCTGAATTTCCAAGTGCATATACCATTCCTTATTCTAGAAAGGAAAGATAATGAAAAGAATACCTTTAGTCAAATTGGTTATTGGGATTATTTTAATAATGGTTGTTTTAGTAAGTGCTATATTAATAAAAGTTTCTAATGATAATAATCTGTCAAAAGAAAATGCTGAACAAAGAGCATTAGAATTTGCTAATGCAGTTAATTATGATTATAAGGAGCCAGCAAAGATATATAAATTGATGTCAAAGCAATATAGAGATGAAATATCATCTGAGGAATTTGTGAAAGCCTTTAATAAGGAAAGATCATATCCATACTTAACTCCTTTATTTATTAATTTTGATTCAGTAGAATTTACTGATGAAATGATAGAGGGAACAGCAATTTATTCACAAGCAGCAAGGCTACCAGGTATGATTTATAAGGTTAAATTAATTTATGAAAATAATAACTACTATGTAATTGCTTTCGAAGATTTTCTAGATGGAAGTTATCTTAATAAGTTTGAAACTCTCACTTATTCATTAGATAGTTATTTTGATTTTAAAAAATAAAATAGAGGTGCAAAAAAATGGGGATTGGTAAAAACATAAATAGAGTTGACGCTCTTTCGAAAGTAAAAGGAACAACAAAATATACTGAGGATTTAATTCCTCAAAATGCTTTAATTGCTAAAATTCTGCACAGTAAAATAGCAAACGGCATAGTTAAAGATGTTGATGTAAGTGAAGCATTAAAGATTGAAGGGGTTTTAAAAATAGTAACATGTTTGGAAGTACCTGATGTTGACTTTTCTACAGCAGGTCATCCTTATTCCTTAGACCCTTCACATGCAGATATTAAAGATAGAAAATTATTAAATAAGAGAGTTAGACATTATGGTGATGATGTAGCAGTTGTTGTAGCAGTTGATTCTATAGCTGCTCAAAAAGGCTTAGAAGCAATTAAAGTAACTTATGAAGAATACAAACCAAAAATAAATATATATGGAAACTATGAAGTAGGTGAACCTATACATAAGTTATATCCAGATGATGTTATGGCAACAATGAATTTCTATCTTAATGAGGATAAAGAAAGATTTAATAAGTATAAAATAGTTGAGGAATTATTAAAGACTAATAATTTTAAAGGTAATATGCCAGATAGTAATTTGCCAATGAAAAAATATGAATATATATTGCCTATAGTACAGCATGCCCATATTGAAAATATTGTTTGTTTTGCCTATATGGATGGTAATAGACACATAATATATAGTGCTACCCAAGTACCTCAGGTAGTAAGACGTATTGTATCAGAGGCTTTAGAAATATCAATTGGTGAAGTACAAGTAATAAAACCATATATTGGTGGTGGCTTTGGTAATAAACAAGATATAATTTATGAACCTTTAGCTATGTATTTATCTAAATTAATGGGTGGTGCTTGTATATCTATGGTTTCAACTAGAGAAGAAACATTTGTTAATAGTAGAACTAGACATGGAATGAAAATCACAACAATGGTTAATACTGAAGAAGGAAAAATGCGTATGAGAAATAGAGCTATTAATTTAGTATCAAATCAAGGAGCATATTCTACTCATGGCCATGCAATTGCTGCTAATGCGATAACAAATGGTTTCCATTTGTATTCTGGATCAGGATTACAGGTTGGAACTTCAACTTCGATTTATAGTAATTTGCCATCAGCTGCAGCTATGAGAGCATATGGAACTCCTCAGATTTGCTTTGCTGTGGAATCGCAAATGGATGACTATGCAAAAGAAAAGGGTTTTGATCCTATAGAGTTTAGATTAGAAAACTTGGTAAAAGTAGGTGCAATTGAACCTTTTGATACTTTTCCTATACATACTAATGGATTAGATGATTGTATCAAAAAAGGTAAAGAATTAATAGATTGGGATGAGAAAAAAATTCAATATGAAGAATTTAATAAAAATTCTAAAGTTTTCAAAAAAGGTATAGGAATTGCTCTTTTTGCCTATAAGACTGGAATATATCCTATAACTGTAGAAACTAGTGCTTGTAGAATGGTATTAAATCAAGATGGTAGTTTACAAGTACAAGTTGGTGCGATAGAAATTGGCCAAGGTTCTGATACAGTATTTTGTCAAATGACATCAGAAATTTTATCTATTCCAGAGGATAAGATAAATATGGTCTCTTGTCATGATACAGATATATCTCCATTTGACCCAGGTGCCTATGCATCTCGCCAAACTTATATATGTGGAGGTGCAGTTAAAAAGACAGCTGAAATTTTAAAAGAAAAAATTCTAAATAAAGCTGCAATAATGTTGGATTTTGACTATGATGATATGGATCTAATTGATGAATATATAATAAGCAAATCTAGAAGTGAAAAGTTAGAAAGTCTTGAAAAAGTTGTTTTATATTCTATGTATAGTAAGCATAGTACAGAACATCTAACAGCAGAGGCTACCTATACAGGATTAAATAATGCTTTTGCTTATGGAGCTTGTTTTGCTGATGTTTGTGTAGATGTACCACTTGGAAAAATAGATATCAAAAAAATGTATAGTATTCATGATAGTGGTAAGATTATAAATCCTAGATTAGCTGAAGCTCAAGTACATGGAGCGGTAGCTATGGGTGTAGGTTATGCAATAGGTGAAGAAATGTTATTTGATCAAGTTACAGGAAAACCATTAAATAATAATTTTCTAGACTATAAGATACCGACTTCAATGGATATTCCAGAAATTGAAGTAGCATTTATTGAAACTTATGAGCCATCTGGCCCATTTGGTAATAAAGCTTTAGGGGAACCACCTATAATTGCACCAGCTCCAGCTATTAGAAATGCTGTTCTTTTTGCAACTGGTGTATCAATAAATTCATTGCCATTAAATCCGGAAAAGTTAGTTTCTGCATTTAAAGAAGCAAATTTAATAGACGAAGAATAGGAGGAATGGCAAATGTATGATATAAAAAAAGTCCATCAGGCAAGTAGTATGAATGATGTTTTAAAAATTATGAAAGAAAATAAGGAAGTTAAAATACTCGCCGGTGGAACTGATGTTTTAATAAAGATGAGAGAAAGAAAATATAAAGATGTAGAAATAGTTAGTATAGGTGATATTTCAGAATTAAGTGGTATTCATATAGATGAATCAGAAAATATTATAATAAAATCAGCAACAAAGTTTATTGATATTATTAATAATGAATATATTGCAAAGCACCTTCCAACATTAGGAAAAGCATGTAATCAAATAGGTAGTCCTCAAATTAGAAATATTGCAACAATTGGAGGAAATCTTTGTAATGGTGCAGTAAGTGCGGATGTAGTTCCTATTTTATTAGTACTGGATGCTCAATTACATATTGTTGGACTAGATGGTAAAATGCGAATTATAAATGTTAATGATTTACATACTGGACCAGGACAAACAAGTCTAATAGAGGGACAAGAATTATTAGTTGAGATTCATATTAAAAAAGAAAACTACGTAAATTTTGGTTTTGACTACTATAAATATGGTAAGAGAAATGCTATGGAAATAGCAACATTAGGATGTGCTGTTGGTATTAAACTAAATAAACAAAAAGATATTATTGAGGATATAAAGATTGCTTACTCTGTTGCAGCACCAACTCCAAGAAGATGTAGTAGTATTGAAAAATTGATGATTGGTAAAAAATTAACTAAGGAGACTATAAATTTAATTAAGCCAGAGAATATTGCTGAACTAATTCCAAGAGATAGTTGGAGAGCCTCCAAAAATTTTAGATTACAATTGATTAAAGAAACTGGAAGACGTACTGCATTAGAAGCAATTAAAGCTAATGGAGGTGAGTTATGCATAGATTAATAAAGCTAAAAGTTAATGGGATAATTAAAGAAATAGCTATTGATGATAGAGACTCTTTGACTGATACTTTAAGAAATAGATTAGGTTTAACTAGTGTTAAAAAAGGCTGTGAAGCTGGAGAATGTGGGGCTTGTACTATTTTGTTAGATGGCAAAACAATAAATAGCTGTCTTTATCTAACTGTTTGGGCTGAAGGTAAGGATATTATAACCGTTGAAGGTTTAGCAACAGAAAACAATAATTTCTTGCATCCAATACAAAAAGCGTTTGTAGAAGAAGCTGCTGTTCAATGTGGTTTTTGTACACCTGGCCTAATATTAACA
>JAGXHY010000005.1 GCA_024635925.1 Bacillota bacterium
AACTTAGATTTCAATAATTCATTTACTATGCCCGGATTAGCTTTGCCTTTCGAGGCTTTCATTACCTGTCCAACTAAGAATCCTATAGAGTTACCTTTTCCTTTTTTATAATCTTCAATAGCTTTAGAGTTTGCTTCTAATACTTCTAATATTATAGTTTCAATAGCACCCATATCAGAAATCTGAACTAAACCTTTTTCTTCAACAATAACTTTTGGACTTTTTCCTTCTTTAACCATTACTGGAATAATTTCTTTTGCTATTTTTCCACTTATGGTCTTATCTTGTAATAATTTTAATAATTGACTAAAATCCACAGTATTTACAGGACTACTAGCAAAAGTTAAACCAGCTACAGTTAGTTCTCTGTAATAATCTCCCATTAAATAATTTACTATTAACTTAGGGTCATCAATAGTCTTCCTTACCTCATCATAAAAATCAGCTAGAAACCTCTCATTTATAATTAGATTAGCATCATATTCAGTAAGCCCATCATTTTCAAGTAATCTTTTCTTTCTTGATTCAGGAAGTTCTGGCAGAGTTCTTCTAATATTTTCTATATATTCATCAGTCAAAATTATAGGTGGCAGATCTGGTTCTGGAAAATATCGATAATCATGTGCATCTGCTTTGCTACGCATTGATAAAGTAATACCTTTTTCATCATCCCAAGTTCTAGTCTCTTGAATAATTATCCCACCATCTTCAATAATTTCTATTTGTCTTTCTACTTCATAATCAATAGCCTTCTGTAAGGCCTTCAAGCTATTTAGGTTCTTAGTTTCTGTCCTTGTACCAAATTCCTTAGCCCCAAATAATCTAACAGAAACATTTGCATCTGCTCTTATAGAGCCTTCTTCCATTTTACAATCTGATACATCTATATATGTAAGAATCCTTTTTAAAGCCTCAACATATTCTTTAGCTTCTTCACTCGACCTTATATCAGGTTCTGAAACAATTTCAAGCAATGGTACACCGACTCTATTATAATCAACATTAGATGAATTAGAACTTGAAATAGTTTTACCACTATGAACTAATTTACCCGCATCTTCCTCCATATGAGCTCTAGTTATACCTATCCTTTTCACCTTACCATCAATTTCAATATCTAAATAGCCATTTTCACATATTGGTAAATCAAATTGAGATGTTTGAAAATTCTTTGTTAAATCTGGATAATAGTAATTTTTTCTATCAAACTTACTATAGTTTGGTATTTTGGCATCAATTGCTAATCCTGTCCTAACACCAAACTCAACAACCTTTTCATTCACCACTGGAAGAACCCCAGGAAGCCCTAAACAAACTGGACAAACATGAGTATTTGGCTTTCCACCAAAAGTAGTTTTGCAACCACAAAATATTTTTGTTGCTGTTTTTAACTCAACGTGCACCTCAAGTCCAATAACAACTTCATATTTGTTATTCATTTACTTCACCTCCGGCTTTCTTAAATGAAAATCATTGTTAGATTCAAATCGATGAGCAACATTAAATAATAATTCTTCACTAAAAGGTTTACCTAATATTTGCATACCAACTGGTAGTCCATCAGTAAAACCACAAGGAATAGCTATACCTGGAATACCTACTAAATTAATAGTTACTGTACAAATATCTCCCAAATACATAGTTATAGAATCCTTAATGTTTTCTCCAATTTTAAATGGCAATGTAGGAGCAACTGGGGTAATAAGAACATCATATTTTTTAAAAGCTAGATCAAAGTCTGCCTTTAATAAAGTTCTCACCTTTAGAGCTTTTAAATAATAAGCATCATAGTAACCAGCACTTAAAGCATATGTCCCTATCATAATTCTTTTTTTAACTTCTTTTCCAAAAAATTCATCTCTAGTCATAGACATCATATCAGTAACATATTTTTGATCAAAATCTCTTGCACCATAACGTACACCATCAAATCTAGCCAAATTAGAACTAGCCTCAGCCGAAGCAATAATATAATAGGCAGGTAAAGCATACTCTGTATGAGGTAATGTTGTCTCTTCAACTATAGCACCCATTTCTTCAAATTTAGCTAGAGCTTTCTTTAAAACATTTAATACCTTCTCATCTCCACCAAAATACTCTTTAGGGACACCAATTCTCAACCCCTTAATATCTCTATTAATATTATCTAAAGTCTTCGTAGGTGGCAAATTTGCAGATGTAGAATCCATTTTATCATAACCACTTATTGCATCATGAACAATGGCACAATCCTCTACATTTTTTGCAATTGGTCCAATTTGATCTAAACTAGATGCATAAGCAATCAAACCATATCTTGAAACTCTACCATAAGTAGGTTTCATTCCAGCAACACCACAAAATCCAGCAGGTTGTCTGATACTTCCCCCAGTATCTGAACCTAGAGAAAAAATAACCTCTTCTGCCCCAACTGTTGCTGCAGATCCTCCACTAGATCCTCCTGGCACTCTATTTATGTCCCATGGGTTTCGCACCAATTTATATGCTGAATTTTCATTAGAAGAACCCATAGCAAATTCATCCATATTGCACTTCCCAAGTATAATTCCACCTTCATTATAGAGTTTTTCAATAACTGTAGCATTATATACTGGTTGATAGTTTTCTAATATTTTAGATCCACAAGTTGTTGTTATTCCTTTAGTAGATATATTATCTTTTATCCCCATTGGAATTCCAGCTAATAATCCTATCTTTTCTCCTCTTGCTATTTTTTTATCAATAATTAATGCATCTTCAATTGCCTTATCTTCAGTTATACTTAAATATGTACCTAACTTTGACTCACTAACTTTCAATTTTGTTAAATATTCTTTAGTCAACTCAACGGCTGAAAAATCCTTTTCTAGCAATTGTTTATGTATTTCCTTAATTCTTCCCATAATTCACCCCTATAAAATACTTGGCACTTTAAAGTAATCATCATCTCTGTCAGGAGCATTTGCCAAAACATCCTCTACATCAAGACTAGCTTCAATTATATCAGTCCTAAAAACATTATGAATGTCCAAAACATGATTAGTTGGTTCTACACCTTCAGTATCTAATTTATTTAACTTTTCCATAAAATCTAAAACATCATTTAATTCTTTTTCATATGCTATGGTTTCTTCATCATTTAAGCCTAATCTTGCAAGTCCAGCTACATGAAGAACATCTTTATTTGTTATACTCATCTTTTTTCATCCTTTCACTTATCAACCCTAACAAATCGTCAAGTGTTATTACCTTTACTCCTAAATCCACTGCCTTACTCAACTTACTCCCAGGATCATCACCAGCTAAAACATAACTAGTCTTCTTTGAAACACTTGAACTTGCTTTTCCACCATGTAATTCAACTAAATTACTCAATTCTTTCCTATCATAACCAGAAAAACTTCCTGTAATAACAATAGTCTTACCTTTTAAATCTTCACTTAAATTTCTAGTGTCATCTTCCATAATAACACCTAAACTTCTTAATTCAGAAATAATATTAATATTTCTACTTTCATTAAAAAATGCTACAATACTATCGGCCATCTTATCACCAACAGTCTCTATTTCTAATAGTTCTTCTTTATTTAAATTAAGTAATCTGTCTATAGATTTAAAACTTTTTGCAAGGATTTTTGCGCCTTTGTTCCCGATCAAAGGAATTCCAAAGCCATAAAGCAATGGTCCTAGTCCTCTAGTCTTACTTTTAGAAATTTCCTCTATAATATTATTTGCAGATTTTTCACCAAGTCCCTCTAAAACACTAATATCTTCTTTCTTCAACCGATATAAATCAACTGGGGTATTTATTAAACCCTCTTTAACAAAGTATTCAATATATTTTTCTCCTAAACCATTAATATCCATTGCATCTCTTGAAACAAAATGTATTAATCCTTTTACTAACTGTGCAGGGCAATAAAGTTCTCCAGTGCACTTTATACTCGCTTCTATCTTAATAACTTCTGAACAACAAATTGGGCATTTATCAGGAAAAATATAAGGTGTACTTGTCTGTGGTCTTTTTTCAGTTATAACCCTAACAATTTCTGGTATAACGTCTCCAGCCTTTTGTAAAATGACTGTATCTCCAACTCTAATATCCTTATCTATAATATAATCTTGATTATGAAGAGTAGCTCGTTTAACTTGACTGCCACCTATCAAAGTCTCCTTCAATTCTGCCATAGGTGTAAGAACACCAGTTCTACCAACAGATATTGTAATGTCTTTAACAATAGTCTCTTTTTGTTCTGGTGGAAACTTATAAGCAATCGCCCACCTTGGACTTTTTTCTGTATATCCAAGCTCCATCTGATCCGCTAACTTATTTACTTTTACCACAACACCATCTATACCGTATTTCAAACTATTTCTTTCTAAAATAACTTTTTTACAGAAATTAATAATATCTTCAATATCACCTTTAATCCACTTGTTATTAGTTGAAAAATTATTATCTTTTAGTAATCTTATTACTTCATCTTGAGACTTATAATTTAATTTATCACTATATGTTATTTCATAGATAAAAGATTTCAAACGTCTTTGACTAGTTATTCTATTATTTAATTGTCTTAATGAACCAGCTGCAGCATTTCTAGGATTTCTAAATAGAGGTAGTCCCTCTATTAATCTAATAGTATTTAAGTCATCGAAAGTCTTATTATCCATAAATACTTCCCCTCTGACCTCTAAATTACCTTTTATCTTAATTGTTTTTGGAATATCTTTAATTGTCATAATGTTATTTGTAACATTTTCACCAAAACTTCCATCACCTCTTGTAGCACCTAATATCAACTCGCCATTTTGATATATAAGAGCAACAGACAAACCATCAATTTTAAGTTCAGCCATATATTCTATGTATTCTTTATTTAAAGCTTTTTTCACTCTAATATCAAATGCTCTTAACTCTTGATAACTAAAAGCATTTCCTAAACTAAGCAATGGATACCGATGTTTATATGAGTTAAATTTCTCACTTACCTTGCCACCAACTTTGCTAGTTGGACTATCAATGCTTTTATATTCTGGATATAGCTCTTCTAATTTTGACAGTTCAGCAAGAATTTCATCATACTCACTATCAGTAATAGTAGGCATATCCTTTTCATAATAATTTTCATTAGCTTGATTTAATGTTTTTCTAAGATTATTGATTTTTTCTAAAATATCCATCCTTCACCTACCTAGATAATTTCTTGATTGGCGCATACATTGCTAATAGTTTTTTAATACCTGCATTAGGAAAAGCAATTGATAATAATAAGTCTTTACCTTCTCCTTCAATTTGAACTACTACACCATCTTCAAACTTACTATGGAAAATCTTATCTCCAAGTCTAAATCCAGTTAGAATCATTTCATCTGTTTCTTTACTTGCTGTCTTTGACCTATAGGAATCTCTTTCATAAGTTTTTTTACCTTCTGCCAAAGCTTTGTGTGGAAAATCTTTTAAATCTGTTGGGATTTCATTAATAAACCTAGACATTTCATTTCCACGAGTTATACCATACTGATTCCTTAAATATGCTCTTGTCAAATATACTTTATCTCTGCCTCTAGTTATACCTACATAACAAAGTCTTCTTTCTTCTTCCATCTCTATAGAATTTCCTAGAGATCTAAAATGAGGGAAAATCCCTTCTTCCATTCCAGCAATAAAGACAACTCTATATTCAAGACCTTTAGCCATATGTAAGGTTATCAAGGTAACTTTATTATCATCATCTAATTCATCAGTTTCACTATATAGTGCTATATTTCCTAAAAATGACTCTAAAGTTTTTTCTTCATCATGTATATCAAATTCTTTAGTTTCAGATAATAGTTCTTTTACATTTGATATTCTATCTTTTGCTTCATCAGTTCTTTCTAATTCTAATTCTTTCAAATATCCGGTCTTTTTTATAATAGCTTCTGTCAAATCAGTTAAGCTAGAACCTTCCATTTTTCTAAATTCTTTAATTAATTCTAAGAATCCTATTACTTTTTTAGCACTACCTTTATTTAAGTATTCATTTGACCTGTTCATACTTTCTTCAATAGATAGATCTTCAGATATAACAAAATTTAATATTTTATTAACTGTTGCAGTCCCTATCCCTCTTTTTGGAGTATTAATTATTCGTTCAAATGCAATTTGATCTTTGGGATTATTTAAGAATTGTAGATAAGCAACAATATCTTTAATTTCTTTCCTTTTAAAGAAACTTAATCCACCAAATAACTTATAGTTGATTCCATAACGAACAAAACTTTTCTCAATTATACGAGATTGTGCATTTGTTCTATATAAAATGGCCATATCTTTATACATATATCCTTTTCGAATAAGTCTTTCAATCTCTCTAGCTAAATAAACAGCTTCTTCACTTTCTGTTTCAGCTTCATAACAAGTTATTAACTCTCCATCTTTTTTATTTGTCCATAAACTTTTAGGCTTTCTATCACTATTGTTTTTTATAACAGAATTTGCAGCCGCTAAAATTTGTTCTGTAGATCTATAATTTTGTTCTAAAAAAACAACCTTAGCACCTGGATTATCTCTTTCAAAATTTAGAATATTTCCCATATCGGCACCTCTCCAACCATAAATCGATTGATCTGGGTCACCAACAACACAAATATTATTATATTTAGCTCCTAACATTTTACTTAATAAATATTGTACATAGTTTGTATCTTGATACTCATCAATAAAAATATATTTGAATCTATTTTGGTAATACTCTAGAACTTCATTTTTCTTTTTAAATAATTCTACAGTCAAGTACATTAAGTCATCAAAATCCAAACTATCAACTGATAATAGTTTCTTTTGATAATGTTTATATACTTTTGCAACTGTTTCTTCAAAATAGTCAGAAGCTTTTTTAGATGCTTGTTCATGACTAATAAGGTTATTTTTTAATTTACTTATTGCATATAATACTGATTTAGCTGTAAATTTTTTATCATCAATATTAAGTTCTTTAAGAACTTTTTTCATTAAATTCTCTTGATCACTAGAATCATAAATATTATATCGAGTTGTGTAACCTAAAGCTTCTATATCTTTTCTCAAAATTCTATTGCACATGCTGTGAAAGGTGCTAACCCATAATGCTTTTGTAGTAAAATTACTAGTAGCTGTTGCAATTCTATTTTTCATTTCTTCTGCGGCTTTATTAGTGAAGGTTATTGCCAAAATTTCATAAGGACTTACCCCTTTTTCTATTAAGTGAGCTATTCTATTAGTAAGCACTTTAGTCTTACCAGAACCTGCTCCGGCAATTATTAATAGTGGCCCATCTCCATAAATTACTGCTTCTTTTTGTTTTTCATTTAATCCTAATAAAAGTTTATCCATTAGTTCTCCTTCATACAAAAATAATTATATCATTTTAATAGAAAAAAGGCATCCTAGATGCCTTTTAATAAATACATTTATTGTACTATTTTTTCTTTTTCTTCTTTTTCTTCTTTTTTGGATCTGTTAGGTCTGAGGTGTAAATATATAACAAATAAACTAAAGCCATTAAAATAGCAAGACCACCAACTAATTGAGCAACTTTTATTTCACCTAGCATTAAACTATCTGTTCTTAATCCCTCAACAAATATCCTTGTTATAGAATTAGCAATTATAGCCAAAGCTATAAAAGTTCCCTTTTTTAGTTTAGGAAATTTAATAAATATAATAGTTAAAACCGTAAACCATAAAACTCCATTAATTGATTCATAAAGAAATGTAGGATGGAAATACTTTCCATCTATAAACATCCCTTTTTGTATGAAAGCTGGAAATCTTTGAATAAAAGTTTCTGATACTTCACTGCCATGAGCTTCCTGATTAAAGAAGTTTCCCCATCTGCCAACAGCTTGAGCCAATAGTGCACCAATTCCAATTATATCCATATATCTAAGAGTATCCATTTTTTTCTTCCTAGTGTAAATAACCATTGCTATCAAACCTAATATCACCCCACCATGAAAGGCTAATCCGCCTTGTCTTAGATTCAATACTTCAAAAAAAGAATTATATAAATCTAAATTGAAAATAACATAATATAGTCTTGCTCCTATAAAACCACTAATTATTACGGCAATTATTAAACCGAAAAAATCATCTTCATTATAAATTCCAACCCTTTTTAGCATAAGACTTGAATATACAATTGTAGCTAAAACTCCAATTGATATAAAAATACCATACCACATAATACTAACTCCGAAAATTTCAAATGCTACTGGATTCATTTACTCACTCCTTAATTTTGTTAATTTAATATATTCTTCTATTGAAAGGGTTTCAGCCCTTCTTTTACCATCAATATTACCTTTATCTAAAAATTCTTTAACTGCATTTTTATCCCCATCAAAAATACTTGCAAATGAGTTTAACATATTCTTACGTCTCATAGCAAAACCACTTTTTATTAATTGAAAGAATTTTATCTCTAAATCTTTATCTAAAAATTTATTTTTATCATTTAAAAACAATTTGATTACTACTGAATCAACCTTGGGAATTGGAAAGAAATTTTCTTTCCCCACATTTGTAACTAAGCTAGCTTCAGCAAAATATTTTACCGCTAAAGTAAGAATTCCATAACTTTTTGTACCTGGCGAAGCAAGTATTCTCATACCAACTTCCTTTTGCACCATAACTGTTATACTTTCCATTCCAAAATCATTTTCTAATAAATACATTAATATTGGGGATGTAATATAGTATGGTAAGTTTGCCACTACTTTTATCTTTTTATCTTCTTTAAATATTTCATTTAAATCTACTTTTAAAATATCAGCATTAACAATTTCTAAATTATCAAATTCTTTTGTGTTTTCCCTTAATATTGGTATAGCATTTTTATCTAATTCTACTGCTACTACCTTGTTTGCTCTAGGAAGAAGATATCTTGTAAGTGATCCCACTCCTGGTCCTATTTCTAAGACAATATCATTCTCCCCTATACACGCACCATCAATTATTTCTAAAGCTATACTCTCGTTTACTAAAAAGTTCTGACCTAGGTTTTTTTTAGTATGGAATTTATTTCCACCTAAATTAGCTTTAAGGTTTTTAAGATCACTTAGATTGCTTTCTATATTATTTTTCATTTTTTACCTGCTTTTCTAATCTATAAAGTAAATCATCAATATATTTCTCAATTTTATCTTGTTCACTATTTATAACTATGTTTGCTCTCTTAATTTTTTCTTCTCTAGGCATTTGACATCTAATTATATCAAAAACTTCCTCTTCCGACAAATTATTTCTCTCAACAACTCTTTTCACTTGAACTTCTTTACTACAGTCAACAACCCAAATTAAGTCGAAATATTTTTCGAGATTTTCTTCAAGTAATAAGGGGATTTCAATAAAATAAATATCATTATCCTTAGACCTATTCAATATTTCACGTATTATATTAGGGTGAGTGATTTTATTTAAAAGCTTTCTTTTCTTTTCATCTTCAAATATAATATGTCTTAATTTTATTCTGTCAATTTCTTTGTTATTAGATAAAATATCTTCACCAAAATTATTCACAATATTAAGATAATTAATATTATCTTTTTTCATTAACTGTTTGGCAATCAAATCTGCATCAATAATTTTATAACCTTTTGACCTAATATAGTTAATAATAAAAGTTTTTCCTGTACCTATTCCTCCAGTAATTCCAATCCTCATTAAATCACCTTATCCTTTGACATACAGGACAATAAACCGATGTTCTTCCTGCTACTTTAGTCTTTTCTAATATACAACCACAACAATTACAGACTTTACCGCCTCGACCATATACCTTATGGGTATCTTGATATTTTCCAGCCGTTCCATCACCATTGACATAATCTCTTATAGTTGAGCCACCTGCAATTGTAGCTTTTTCTAAAATTTCTCTAATATTTGTGTATAAAGCAAAAAAATCCTTCTCTAATAAACACTTTGTTTCAAAAACAGGGTGTAACCCAGATGCAAATAAAATTTCATCTGCATAGATATTTCCAATACCAGCAATAATAGTTTGATCTAGTAAGTTTTTCTTTATTGGACCATTTTTTTTTGATAATTTATTTTTAAAATCTTCATAATCCATCAAAGCTGGCTCAAGTCCAACTTTTGTTGCTAAATAAAATTCTAGTTCTTCATTATTTAAGTAACTTATTCGACCAAATTTTCTAACATCATTATATAATAAATAATGACCATTATTAAAATCAAATTTTACATGAGTATGCTTACTAATTATTCCATCAAAGAGCAATTTCCCAGTCATTCTTAAATGTATCAATAAATTCCCATTATCTAGTCTAATTATAATATATTTACCTCTTCTCTCAAGGTTAGTAATATATTTATCTTGAACTAATTCTACAAAATCATATCTGTTATAAACTATACTTGGAGTAAGTACTCCAACAGCTATAATCTTCTTGCCAATTAACTTTTTTACAAGGCTTCTTATTACATTTTCTACCTCTGGTAATTCTGGCATTTAGACCTCCTCAATCAAAAACCAATTTTCCCCTACTTTTAAATCTACAATTAAAGGTACCTTTAGTTCCATAGCTGTACTCATTTCTTCTCGAATCAATAATTTGATTGTTTCTAATTCTTCTGGAATCACTTCTAAAATTAGTTCATCATGTACTTGAAGCACTAATTTTGATTGAAGTTTTTCTTCCCTCAATCTATTATCAACTTTTATCATTGCAAGTTTTATCATATCTGCTGATGTCCCTTGAATAGGTGCATTCATTGCCATTCTTTCTGCTGCTGATCTTACTTGATATTGACTGCTTTTCAAATCTGTTAATAACCTGTAACGTCCAGATAAAGTGTAAACTTTCAGAGTTTTTTTTGCTTCTAATATAGTTTTTTCTATCCAACTTCTTATTTTAGGATATCTTTCGAAGTATTTTTCTATATACTCTTTTGCTTCAGACATAGGAATATTTAAATCTCTACTTAAACCAAAATCACTTAATCCATAGACTATACCAAAGTTGACTGCTTTAGCAGCACTTCTCATTTCACTATCAACTTGATCGTATTCTACACCAAATACTTCACTAGCAGTTTTGCGATGTATATCCTGTCCACTATTAAAAGCTGCTATCATCCCTTGATCTTCAGACATATGAGCTAATACCCTAAGTTCTATTTGAGAGTAATCGGCACAAAGAAATAGATTGCCTTTACTTATAGGAATAAAAGCCTTTCTTATTAATCTTCCCTCTGCCATTCTAACTGGTATATTTTGCAAGTTAGGATTCTCGCTTGATAGTCTTCCTGTCACAGCAACTGTTTGATTATATGTAGTGTGTACAGTGTTCTTCTCTTTTGTTATATTTAATAATCCCTCAATATATGTGCTAAATAATTTAGAAAGTTTTCTATATTCTAGTATTAATGGAATAATTTCATGTTTATCATTCAATTTTTCTAAAACTTCTTGATTTGTTGAATAGCCAGTTTTGGTTTTTTTCCCAACTGGTAATTTTAAGGTTTCAAAAAGCACCTTCCCTAATTGTTGTGTTGAATTAATATTGAATTTATCTCCAGCAAGCTCCCAAATATTATTAGATAGATCTGTAATTTTCTCAATAATTTCCTTTTCCATTTTTTTTAGATAAACTCTATCAATGCCAACCCCATGAATTTCCATCTTAGCTAATATTGGACTAAGAGGTTTTTCGATTTTTTCGTATACTTTGTAGACACCTTCTTCTTTAGCTTTTTTAATTAACAAGTCTAATACTATATATAGATGCTGACAATAGAATTCCTCAGCACCATCATTACCAATAAACTCTTTAACCACATTTTCTTTAGTAAATTTACGTTCTGGATAAATCACATAAGCTAATAAACTTATATCTTCAATTTCAAAACCATAAATATCTTTTTTATTATTTAAAAATAAATGGTAAATTGACTTACTATCAAAAAATACTAATTTACTCTGCTTCTTGATCAATGTTTCTAAAATTAAATCTGTTATCAAAGGATTAATAAAATCCACACTATATTTCAGATGTTTTTGTCCATCAAAAATTTCAATACTTACTATATCCTGATTATCAATTTTTATATCCAGTACAATTAAATTAGTATTAATTTTATTAAATTCTTCTATAAACTCATTTTGGTCATAACATATATCGCAAGGTTTATAGTTTAATTCTTCTATATCTTCAGCAACGAGATCCTTAAAAACATTATTAAACTCAAGTCTTTTAAATAATTCTACTAACTTTTCTTTATCCCCTAGTTTTTCTATTGAATATTCTAGATGATTATAATCAATTGGTACTTCTTTATGTATTGTTCCTAATTCTCTACTAAAAAGAGCATCTTCTTTATATTTTATTAAATTTTCTTTCACTTTACCTTTAAGGTCTTCTATATTTTCGTATATACCTTCAATAGTCCCATATTGTTGAATTAATTTTAAAGCAGTTTTCGCACCAACTCCTAAAACACCTTTAATATTATCAGAAGAATCACCTTGCAAACCTTTAATATCAATAGCTTGACTTGGTGTAAACCCATAATCTGCCAATAACTTCTTTGGTGTTAGCTTTTCTATTTGTGATAACCCCTTCCTAGTTAAATATAAAGTAGTGTATTCATTTACTAATTGAAAGGCATCTTTATCTCCTGTAACTAATATAATATGATCTTTATTTTTAGAACCAATTTTCCCTACTGTTCCTAAAATATCATCTGCTTCAAAACCTTCAGCAGTTAGAACAGGTATTCCCATATATTTTAAAGCTTCTTTTAATAAAGGAAATTGACTTTTTAATTCTACATCTGTTTCTTTTCTTCCAGCTTTATAGGTATCACACATATCATGTCTAAAAGTTCTACCAATATCAAAAGCAACACCTATACCATCAGGTTGTTCTTCCTTCATTAGATTTTCAAGCATTCTAAGAAACCCATAAATTCCATGGGTATATTCTCCATCTTTATTTGTTAGAGGCCTCATACCATGATATGCTCTATGGAGCAAACTATTTCCATCTATAATTATAATTTTTTTATCCAAAATTCCACCCTTACTTTATTTATTATTCACTTTATTAATTATATCATATAAAAATTGATATTTAAGTTGAATAAACAAATAAGGATTGACTAATTAGTCAATCCTTATTTTCATTTACATTAAAATTATATCAAAGGAATAAAGTCGAAACTAGATTTTGATTAATAATACGAGTATGTTGGAAATACAAGTAGGAGGATATTAACCAGTATCGGATATTTTCAACTTGGACTTTATTCCTTCAAATATCAAAAATTATTTAATCCCTTTTATTAGCTTTAAAGTTTCTCCAACTTTTCTAGTTAATGTATCAAGATTTTTAATTCCATATTCATCAACATCTTTTGTAAATGGCACTTTATCTTGACTCCAAATAGCTGCCCCGTTATATACTCCCATAGATGCACCAATTGGAATCATTCCATTAGTATGAAAAAAACCATGAAGAGAATTAATAGTCATTTCTTGACCACCATTTCTTGCCCCACCAACAGCAATCGCCATCCCTAATTTATCATAAAATACATTTGGATCTTCCTTTAATGCATTATAATTAGGTCTGCTTCTACTTAATATTGCACTCATTTGAGGTGACATACCCATTTCAAAAATAGGTGATCCTAAAATAATTATATCACTAGCTAAAAATTCTTCATTTATATGTGAAATATCATCAGTAAATATAGTGCAAGTTTTAGTATTTTTCTTAACACAATCATCACAGTGTATACACATATTAATCTTTTTCCCTCTTACTGTGAAATAAGTTGTTTCTACCCCATACTCCTTTTCTAGTATTTCTAGAGCACGTCTCACAGCAAAATCTGTACCATTTTTTCTAGTACTACCACAAATTCCTATTGCTTTCATTTTTATACCATCCTTTTATTTTTAAAGAAGCTACTGGAGATTATATCTTCCCTAATTTTCCCCTGAGAAAAAATATTCCCTGTATTCATGTTGAAAATTTCAACTCTAGCAGGTGAATGGATGTTTAAATCCATTTTATAGTATGTTCTATCAGCTTCTAAATATAGCTCCTTAAATAGTCTACCATAGTCTTTTGAATACTCAGTTACTAGCTTTGGTAATATTCTAGTAATTTCTTCATCACTATTACACTTAACCCAATATTGAGATCTTCCTCCATAAAGTAATGAGTCATTAATTTTACCCATAGCTTCATCATCATCAAGGGTGACTGGTGCGACCAGAGAAAAACCTCTAGCAAACTCTAATGCATATTCTATACTTTGTTCTTTTTGCATCATTATTTTATGTAGTGTTTGTTCTAATATTCTTGCAGCAACTTGAACTGCTGCAACTATAGAAGTATTATTATGAACTAATAAGTAAATTTTGTCTGGACTCATATTACATTCTTCTGCAATTTTAAGAGCGACCTTATCATCAGGTATTTTTGTTCCTTGAACACCAAGAACAACTAATTCGGCCTCTAAATCCTTGTAACAATCAGGATCATCAAAACAATAATCCTCCTTGTTTCTAGCAACAGCTCTACCTGGTCCTGAGCCAATCATACCATCACCAATCGGATAAGATGCTATTTGGCTATACCTCAGAGCCAAAATTGGCTCTGAGGTCATAACCTCAACAGCTAAACAGCTGTGTCCATCTTCTAAAACATGGTCTCTATAGGTTACAGTTCCAAGATCAGCCATATTAATTTCAGTAAATAATCTAGCTGCTTCAAAACTTCCTTTAGCTTCTATACCCATATCTATTATATTTGCCCCACAAGGCAACTTATAGCTTTTGCATGATAATGCTTCATAATTATCTAAAATGAATTGTAATTTCCTTTTTACGTTGTTGTTTAAACTAATCATGTTCCACCTATAATTCGTTAATTAATTCTTGAATTCTATTTAAGAACCTAGCAGCAGGAGCTCCATTTATTACTCTATGATCATGTGTTAAGCTAAAAGACATATACTTCTTTTTATAAAATCCACCTTTTTTTGAAGCTAGTTCTTTTCTTATTGACCCAAGTCCCAAGATGGCACTTTCACCAATATTTAATACTGGAGTGAAATATTTTATTCCAAACATTCCAAGGTTAGTAATTGTGAAAGATCCACCTGTCAAATCATTTTCTAACAACTTACCATTTTTAGCCTTATTAGCCAATTCTGCTAGTTCTGTAGCAACTGCTGAATAGAATTTCTTGTCAGCATTCTTGATGTTAGGAACAACAAGTCCACCATCAATATCAATAGCAACACCAATATTAACATCTGTAAGTTCTTTAAACATGTCACCATCGATAATTGTTCTCATTATTGGATATTCTTGCAAAGCTTTTCCAACTAAATTAATAATCACAGAAGTATAACTTAATTTAACTCCCATAGCTGCATAATCTGCTTTGTTAGCTTTATAGAAAGCAACTAAATTATCAACATCCATATCCATAGTAATAGTTGTTTGTGCTGTTTCTTGCAAGCTTTTATACATTCCAGCAGCAATAGCTTTTTCCATGGCAGTCATTTTTCTATTGATAGGAGTTGATGTTCCGCCAGCTTTGTTTAAAGCGCCGGCTTCATTAGCTTTCTTAACATCTTCTCTTGTTACCATATCATGGTATCCTGTGCCTTTTAGCATAGATGCATCAACACCTAATTCATCAGCTAATTTCTTAGCTTTAGGTGTAAGTACTGAACTACCACTAGCAATTGTTTCAAAAGAATCTTCCAAAACTAATGTATTTTCTTTATTGCCAGTTATTACATCATCCATTTCACTAGGAGAACATTTTGAAACAACTTCTCCTTCTTCTGCAACATCACCTTCACCTATTTTAGCGATTGTCTTTCCACATTTAACTGTAGAACCTTCTTCAACTAAAGAGTAAAAAGGGCCAGCTGTTGGTGACAATAATTCATTTGTAAGTTTTTCGATTGAAATTTCAGCGATAACATCACCTTCTTCAACCATGTCGCCTTCTGAGAAGAACCAAGTTGAAACTGTGCCTTCTTCCATGTTAGCACCATATCTAGGCATAACTACCATTGTTGCATCACTAGATGATGATTTAGTATTACCAGACTCAGCTGCTTCAATTTCTACTGAAGTAGATCCTTCAACATTTTCGTCTAGTTGTCCTATATAGGCAATCGGAGTTCCACAATCATATGTTTCACCTTCAGTACCTACTAATTTTAAAATTATTCCATCTTCAGGTGCAAGAAGCTCATTGCTCAATTTTTCAATAGCTATTTCAGCTATTGCCTGACCTTTAGTTACAGAGTCTCCCTCTGAAACTAGCCAAGCTGCAATAGTCCCTTCATCCATGTTAGCCCCATAACGAGGCATTTCGATCATTGTAGACATACGATTTCCTCCTTAATATGCCATTACTTCATTACACGCAGTAATTACATCCTCATAATGTGGTAAGACATAATCTTCCATTCCTGGAGCAAAAGGTACTGGTGTATCTAAAGATGTTACTCTTTTTATAGGTGCTTTTAGGTATTCGAATAATTCTTCACCTAACATAGCACCAATCTCAGCACCATAACCCATTACTTTAGGACCTTCTTGAACAACAATCAACCTACCAGTTTTTGCAACTGACTCTTTAATTGTTTCTTTATCTAATGGGAAAATTGTTCTTGGATTAACTATTTCAACTGAAATGCCCTTAGCGGCCATTTCATCAGCTGCTTTTTGAGCAAATTTCAACATACTCATTGCTGCAACTATAGTTATGTCAGTACCTTCTCTTTCTACATGAGCCTCATATAGAGGTATTTCATATAGTTCTTCAGGAACTTCACCTTTTATGTTATACAAGTGTTTATGTTCTAAGAACACAACAGGATTATTATTTCTAATTGAAGCAACTAATAAACCTTTAGCCTCGTAAGGAGTTGCTGGTGCCACAATTACTAAACCAGGTATATTCATTAACCATGGTTCGATACATTGTGAATGATGATAAGCACATCTTATGCCACCACCAGTTACAGCTCTAACAACCATTTGGGCACTAGCTTCACCTTGGTACATATAATTTAATTTAGCTGCATTATTGACTAATTGGTCGTAACAAACTGTAATAAAATCAGCAAACATAAGTTCTGCTACTGGTCTTAGACCACAAACACTTGCGCCACATGACAAACCAGTAATCGCTGACTCTGATAAAGCTGTATCAAACGCTCTATTAGGCCATCTATCCCAAATTCCACTTGTTATTCCAAAGTCTCCACCCATTTTAGCAACATCTTCACCTAATATAAAAACGTTTTCATCTCTTTCCATTTCTTGTATCATAGCTTCGTTAAGAGCTTTGCTAAATGATATTTTTCTAGCCATTATCTTCCCTCCACTTCTCTGTCGGTATACACATATTTAACTGCGTCTTCAGGTTTTGGAACTGGAGACTCTAAAGAAAATTTAACATATTTAGCAATTTCTACTTCGACTCTCTCAGAAATAGCTTTTATTTCATCAGCTGTTACACCATGTTTTTCTTGTAGTCTTTCTTTAGCAATTTTCAAAGGATCTTTTTCTTTCCAAGCTTCTAATTCACCATCAGGTCTATAGGCTGCAGGGTCTCCTGAAAAGTGGCCTTGCCATCTATATGACATCATTTCAATTAAAGTTGGTCCTTCACCTTTTCTTGCTCTATCAACAGCCTTTTGAGTAACCTCAATAACTTCTTCAATGTCGTTTCCATCAATTGTAAAACTTGGAACTTCATAACCTAATCCCCAGGTTGATAATTGCTTTTGTGGATGAGATTCTGTGTAATGAGTTGAAATAGCATAATGATTATTAATCAAAACATAAATCAAAGGTAATTTCCAAGTTGCGGACATATTCATGCTCTCATGACATGTTCCTTCACCTAGAGTACCATCACCCATAAATACTACTGTTACATCATCATTTTTTCTATAAACAGAATTAAATGCTGTGCCTAATGCTGTAACAACAGTTGAACCTTGGATTCCATTGAAACCCATATTTCTTACTGATAAATCGTGGACGTGCATACTTCCACCTCTACCTCCATTGATTCCACTCGCCTTAGCGAAAATTTCTGACATGCACCTTTTTCTGTCCTCAGCTTTGCTTGATAACACGATTGCACCGTGTCCTCTGTGATCTGGGAACTTGTAGTCTGTATCTTTTAAAACATCGACAACCCCAGCTTGTGCAGCTTCTTGTCCAATGCTCAAATGTATAAATCCTGGTATAGTTCCATTTTTTGCATATACTTCAACTTCTTCTTCAAAACGTCGTATAAGCAACATGTCCTCGTAAACTTTTAATAGATGTTCTTTACTTAATGCCATTATTACATCCTCCTTTCTAATTTAAGAAGCTTTTTCTAATAACTTCTTTATTTATCTCACCAGCTGTAAAACACTTTCCGGATCTTATGCTTTGCAACTGAATTCGAGCAATTGAGTGAAAATCATGGTCAACTTTATAAAAATCGCAACCACAATCTTCAAATACTTTAGCAAATGGTTCAGGATAGTATGGTGATGAAGTACTTGAAACTAGTTGATGAACAACTTTTTGACATTCTACATCATCTGCATCTACCCAAAACTCTGTTGATCCACCATATAAAATCGCATCATTTATTCTGCCCATAGCTTTTATTTCATCATTAACGAGTGGTGCAATTGGAGCAATACCTCTACAATTTACTACTTTACTAACTTCAAATCCCTTTTCATGCATTTTATGACATACTTGCTCTAGCAACCTTGCCGCTACTTGAACACTACCAACTATACATGCACTTGGAGCTAGTAGAAGATATACATCCTTAACATCAACTTTACAAGCCACAGCTACTTCTTTGGCAATTTCATCTGAAGGATATTTAATATCCTGGATACATAAAACTACTTCATCGTTTCTATCTCTGTATGGTGTCATATCTAAATACATATCTGTTGGAACAACAGCTTGTGCTCTTGCAGGTCCAGAACCTATAGTAGCAAAGTTTCCTTCCCCCAATTGCCAGCCAGCAATTTGTGAGCCTAAACATGTAATTAAAGGTTCAGTTACAAATAGCTCTACTGCACTAAATGATATTTCATCATCAAGTTTCCAAGTTCCTAATTGAACTGTTCCAGTATTACCCATTGTTACTTTAGTGAACATTATACCCGCTTCATAGGAACCCTTTGCTTCTAGTCCACAGTCGATAAGTGTAGCCCCACAGTCCGTCTTAATAACTTTTACGCCAATCTTATCACTGTATTCAATCATTTCTCTGACTACTTTCATAGCCTCTTTGTTAATACTTAAAGCCATTTCATTACCTCCTAATATCTGTTACCGAATACATCTATTGCGGCACCTTTGATTGGAGCAGCATCGTCAGAGACTAAGAAAAGAACTACTTTTGATACTTCTGGTGGTTGAAGCATTTCCTCTAAAGGAATAACAACCGCTGAGTCAGAATCAATTCTCTCTCTAGTCTTTTCTGTATTTACCATTCCTAAATATATTGAATTAACATTGATGTTATCATATTTAACTTCTTCTGATAAAATGTTTGAGAAGGTTATAATTCCTCCTTTTGATGCGCCATAAGCTGCAAAACCAGGGAAGAATACTTTAGCACCAGCTGATGCTATATTTAGAACTTTTCCATATTTCTTTTCAAGCATATATGGTATAACTGCTTTAGTAAAATAGAAAGTTCCGTTTAGATTGATATTTATTTGTTTTTCCCAGTCTTCAATAGATGTATCAACAACTGGTTGTCCTTTGTAATAGGCTGCATTATTAATTAATATATCAACGCCCCCTGCATTTTTGACTATATCTTCTACACATGCTTGAACTGCTTTTGCATCACTAACGTCTACTTTGTAAGTTAAAGCCTTACCACCTGATGTTTCTATTGTATTTTTCATGTTTTCCAAACCAGTAATGTCCATGTCTACTAATGCAACAGTTGCCCCTTCATTTGCTAAATCGATTGCATACTGTGCCCCTAGTCCTCTAGCTGCACCTGTTACTATTGCTACTTTATTTTCAAATCTTCTCATTTTACACCAAACTTTCTAGAACTTTCTCCAATATTATATAACAATGGAGTTCATGTTCTTCAATAACATCTCTGATTTTTTTCTTATCTTTTGCAATGATACATTCCAATATTTTAAAATGATCCTCAACTAATTCATTAGCTTCTGCAGGATATTTATTGACACCTTCTATATATAATGACTTATGTAAAAATGTATGATCATTTAAAATATCTTTTACACTCGGCAAGTTTACCAATCCATATAGTTCTTCGTGATATTTTTCTGCGAAATCAACATAACTTTTTCCATCTTTACTACTAATAGCTTTTTTACTGCCATTCACAAATTCTTCTAACAATTTTCTTTTACTTTCAGAAATCGCACTGTTGTTAATAATATAGTCCATAGCGACAATTTCCAATGCTCCAGATATTAGTAAACTCTCTTTAATCTCGCTAAGTGACAAATCTTTTATTCTAAAACCTACTCCAGGATACATAGTTATATATCCTTCAGATTCTAGAATTTTAATTGCACCGCTTACTGGTGTTCTACTTACTCCAATTTCATTAGCTACATCAACTATTGTATAAAGATGATTCTTTTTATAGAGACCATGTCCAATTTTGTCTTTTATCTCATTGTAAGCAAATTCAGTTTTTGTAATGAACTTTCTAACCATTGTTCCTCATTTCTCCCTAGTCAACTAGGATCAGGTCTTTTATATTTATTGTCCCTAAGGACCTGATAATCGAAGTGAATAGTTTTTCTTCATCTGCAATATTTATGTTAGCTTCAATAGAAGTTATAAAGTCTTCGTGTTTTCGGCCTTTTCTATATTCTGGCTCCTTGCTTGGATGTAGAAGATATTCTGATATTTTATATATATTTCCTCTAATAATCAATGTGCAATAATAGGTAATGTAGTCTTTGGTACTATATATACTTGATCCAAGGATTTTATTGTCTCCTATACATAAATCTCCATTACCTCTTATAACTAAAGGAACATCCATGTAATTTAGTATACCTTCCTTGATTTTTTTTACAGATTCTTCAAGAAAACCCATTAAATCTACTGCTCTATTATCTTTTTTAAAACTACAACTTAGAACAAGAACTCCAGGGAAAAGGAGGACTGCTCCTCCTCCACCTTTTCTTCTTAATATAGGTACTGCATCTTGCTTGCACCTAGCTTCATTTACATCGCTTGAATGTGGTGTTACCCTTCCTAATACAACTGCGGTTTTAGTTTGGTATTCCCCTTGGATATATATGTCATTCTCATTTATTTTTTCCTTAATATCTTCATCAAGTTTATATTCTGGAAACTTTTCTATTTTCATAATTAATTGTCATCACCCTCATAAGGTGTAGCCCAAGCTTTAGGAGCTTTTCCTTGTTTAGAAAACACTAATAATATCAATGTAACTATGTAAGGAATCATTATGGCGGTCATATAGCCACCTGGTACTGACCAAGCAAATATTTGAACATAGTTTCTTAATGCTTCTGAAATACCAAATACTATTGCACCAAAAGCAGTACCTATTGCCGTGTATCGTCCAAATACTATTGCTGCAAATGCTATAAATCCTTTACCAGCTGTCATATTATTAACAAATACTCTTACATCGCCAATAGTTAAAGCTGATCCTGCTATAGCAGAAATAGCCCCAGTATAAAGGAAACATAACATTCTTACTCTTCTAACTTTAATTCCCATAGTTGCTGCAGCAGTAGGATATTCGCCTACAGCTCTTATAGTTAATCCTATTGTGGTTTTTTGAATTACAAACCAAGTAAGAGGAATCAAAATTATAGCAAAAATTAAAAACCAGTTAACACCAATAATAGCTTCACCAAGATTAATTTTAAATATAGGATCAAATCCAGGTGATATATTATTACCAGCTGATGTAGTCCTACTAAAATTACCCATTAAAGTATTTGTAAGCCCCAAGGCTGCCATGTTTATTGCAACTGCTGTTACAACCTGGTCTGTATTCCAGTAAATCATAGCTATACCATGGAAAAATGCTATAACAAGTCCTCCTACAATACCTCCTAATAAGCCTATCCACACATTTCCAGTAGAAATTGCAAAATAGTAAGAAAAAAATGCTCCACTCAACATAGTCGCTTCAAGTCCAAGATTAAGTGTTCCACTTCTTTCTGTTATAACACCACCCATACTCGTTATCAACAAAGGTGTGCCCATAACAACACCACTTAATAAAAATAATAATATAGCATTAAGCATCTTCTTGACCCTCCTTTAATTGATTTTTTTCACGAGCTTCAATTGCTAATCTTCTCATAGTTATTTTTTTACTTACTATATTTGGTAGAACCGCACCTGCAATTACAAAAAATACAACAACACCTTGAACCAATTTAGTAAAGGACTCAGGTACAGATGCAACAATTTGCATTGTATTATTACCAGCTTGTAAAGCACCAAAAAATAGCGCTGATAAAATAACACCAATAGGGCTTAAACCAGCTAATAAAGCTACTGCTATAGCATTATATCCAATTCCAAGAGAAAAATTTTCGACTAGTCTGTAATGATAACCTAATATTTCAATTGCCCCAGCTAATCCAGCTAATGCACCACTCAAAATCATTACATTAGTCTGTATGAAACTCATACTCATACCTGCATATTCTGAAGCCTTTGGGTTTAGTCCAATAGCTTTCATTTTAAAACCAATAGAAGTTCTTGACATAACAAACCAAACTATGACAACAAGTATTAAAGCAATTATCAAACCAAAGTGTACATTTGTTAATACTTCAGGAAATACTTTAGGTAATTGCATACCTTCATGTATAGGTCCTGATTGATTTGCAGTTACACCAGGTTGGTGTAATAATCCTCCAGGTTGAACCTGTTGACTTAAAAAGAAAATTACAATGTAGTTTAATAACATTGTAACTACAACTTCATTTATACCTCTATATGCTTTTAAATAACCTGGAATGGCACCTAATATTGCACCAAATATCATTGCTACTAATATTGATAAAGGTATTGAAATAAAAGGTGGCAAATCTTGAAACATAGGCAAGGTTGCTATAACAGCTCCACCCATAGCTCCAAAAAATAATTGTCCTTCTACACCAACATTAAATATACCAGATTTATATGATATTATTACCGCTAAACCACCTATTATTAATGGAATGGCATTTATTATTGTATTGGATATGGCTCCTAAAGAACCAATTGAACCTAAATACAGTCCTTCAAATGCTTTTAAAGGGCTTGATCCCCACATTAGTAGCAGTATGCTTGATACAAGAATACCTACAACTAGACCAAATATAGGTGCAATAATTTTTTCTCTGTCTTTCATCAATGGGGTGATAATCTTTTTCCTATTTTTCATCACATTTATCCCCCTTCATACCTGTCATCATTAAACCTAATTCAAGTATATCAACATTTTTATTTTCTATAACTCCCATAAATTGACCTTCATGAATAACAGCTATTCTATTGGAAACCATCAAAATCTCTTCTAATTCTGTAGAAATCAATAATACTGCTGCTCCTCTTTCTTTTTCTTCCAATAATTTGTTCCTAACAAATTCAGTTGCTCCAATATCAAGTCCCCTAGTTGGCTGAACTGCAATAATTATATTTGGATGTCGATCAATTTCTCTAGCAACAATTACTTTTTGTTGATTGCCTCCAGATAATTCTTTTGTAGGACTATCTCCATCATAAGTTTTAATATTATAGTCTTTAATCATTGATTTACCATGCATTCTAATATACTTAAAATCAATAATGCCATTTTTACTAAATGGTCTATGAGAAATTCCTTCAAGTGCTAGATTCTGATTTACAGTCATATCTAGAACCAAACCTCTTTCGTGTCTATCTTGAGGAATATGGGACATACCTTTTTCATATATTAACTTAGGTTTTAAGTGTGTAAATACCTCTTCACCTATTACTATCTCTCCACTTTCAATTTTGATTAATCCAGTTAAAGCTTCTGCTAGTTCAGCTTGTCCGTTACCATCAACACCAGCAACTCCTAATATTTCACCTTGTTTTATTCCAAAAGATAAATTCTTGATTTTTTCTAGTCCATGATTGTTTTTCACTGTCATATTTTTAACTTGTAACATTAAATTGTCATAAACAACTGGTTTGATATCAAAATCCATTAATACATCACGACCTACCATCATATTGGCTAACTGTCTAGGGTTAGTATCAACCCTGTTAACTGTCCCAGCCATTTTACCATCAATTAAGACAACAACTCTATCGGCTAATTCCATAACTTCTTCTAATTTATGAGTTATCATTAAAATTGATTTTCCTTCTTCAACAAAGTGTTTTAGAGTTTTAAATAACTCTAAAGTTTCTTGAGGGGTAAGAACTGCTGTTGCTTCATCTAAAATAAGAATGTCAGCATTTCTATATAACATTTTTAAAATTTCAACTCTTTGTCTTGTTCCTACAGATAAATCCTTAATTTTAGCTTTTGGATCCAAGCAAAAATTATATTTATCAGATAATTCCTGTACAGATTTTTCAACTTTTCTCAAATCTAAATATGGCGTTTTCCCAGTTCTTCTACCTAAAATTACATTTTCAGCTACGGTTAGTTCCTCAACTAACATAAAATGTTGATGAACCATCCCTATACCCAAAGCTTCTGCATCTTCTATTCTTGTTAGTTTAACTTTTTTTCCTTTTATGTATATATCACCTTTTGTAGGATGATATATTCCATATAAGCAATTCATCAATGTGCTTTTACCCGCACCATTTTCTCCTAATATTGCAACAATTTCACCTTTATTTAAATCAAAAGATACATTATCGTTAGCTACAACTTTTGGAAATATTTTAGATAGGTTTTCAACCTTTAAAACTGTTTCCATTACTAACCTCCCCTTAGGTTAAGAGGAGATAAGAGGAAAGCCCCTTATCTCCAACTTATTTTTATTTTGAATAAAATCTTTCTTGTGCGTCATAATATTCACTTGCAGGTACTCCAGCAAGGTCAAATATTTGTCTAGGTGTAATGTCGCCATCTACTATCCTTTTAACTGCATCTTCTCCAGCTTCTTTTTGAGCATCTGTAGCTATAGGTGACCATGTACCAATTGCTAATCCACCTGATTTAAATCCTGGTAAATAGTATCTTGATTCAAATGTTCCATCTTTAACTTCTATTGCAATATTTTTAATTATAGCTTGTACATCTTGTATACCTGAAGTAATGATGTAGTCTTTTTGATATGCTTCATAAAAATCACCAGTCCAACCAATAAATTTAACGTCTTTGCCTGCTGCTTTTGCTTCATCAATTGCTTGAATAACACCAGCATCACATGCATCACCAATTCCTATAATAGTATCAATTCCTTGGTTAATCATTTGTTCTCCTGCTTTTTTACCAGCAGCTACATCTGACCAGCTACCTGTATAAATTTCAGCTACAGTAATTGATGGGTCAGCTTCTTTTATTGCTCCTTTAATTGCTGTAATTTCTGCTACTAAAGTAGGTATTTTCATAGCACCAACAAAACCGAATTTTTTAGATTCTGTTGTAGCAGCGGCTACCTTACCCATAACATAACCTAATTCATAAGATTTAAATTCAGCTGAAGTCAAGTTAGGCACTAATCCACCTGCATTTCCTCCAATTTGTAAGAATTTGATGTCTGGATAACTATTAGCCATTTCAGTTAAAGAATCACCCCACTCATATCCATGTCCAATAATCAAGTCATAACCTTGATCAGCATAAGCTTGAATAGCTTGCTTTTGACCATCTTGTTGAACATTTTCAGTGTTACCCACTTCATATCCAATCTCCTCTAGACCCATTAATCCTTCATAGGCCATTTGATTCCAACCACCGTCATTAACTGGTCCACCAGTTAACAAAGCAGCTTTCAGTGTGTCTTCCTTTTCTGCACTTCCGCCACAAGCAGTTAACAATACGCCTGCTAGTAGAATTAGTAATACGGAAATAATTTTTTTCATTTTCTTTCCTCCTCTTTTCTGGTAATTTTATTACCAAGATTGACTGATTTATATGATTTAATCTGGAGTAACGCCTTAATAACTCATCCAGTCAAAACCTCGGAATGGAAATTAAAGTGATGAAACTTGGCCCCACTTTGTTTCTTCTAAAGAAACTGTTTCTCTTAAATCTTTAGCCCTTTCAACCAAGTCATTTATAGCATCATCTTTCGACCATTTTGTTAATACATTATTTTCTTTTACTATTTCTCCACCAACAATTACTGTTTCAATATTGTCTGGTTCTGAGGAATATACAATAGCTGCAATAGGATCAGCAACTGGACATGAAGACAATGTATGTGGAGTAAATATGAAGCAATCTGCTAGTTTTCCAACTTCGATAGAACCAATCTTATCATCCATACCAAGAGCTTTTGCTCCATTTATAGTAGCCATTTCAATAACTAATTCAGCAGGCATGACAGTTGGGTCTTTCAGGTTTCCCTTATGTACTAAAGAAGCTGCTTTTAATTGTTCTAAATAGTTTTGAGTATCACTGCTAGCTGATCCATCAGCACCAAGACCAACATTCAAACCATCATTTATCATTTTAGGCACTGGTGCAAAACCACTACCAAGAATCATATTGGACATTGGACAATGAGCAACACTCAACTCATGTTTTTTAAATATATTGAAATCGCTTTCACTCATCTGTACACAATGTACTGCAATAAAACGATTAGTTAATACTCCTGTAGTTTCAAGAAATTCCATTGTAGTCTTTCCATACTTTTCTAATGAAAATGCATTATCATCACCAGATTCTAATGTATGCATGGTAACATTCATATTATGTTTTTTTGAATATTCTGCACATTTTTTAAAGCCTTCTTCACTTAAGTCCCAAATAATTCCAGGAGCTAAGGCAAGAGAGATACGTTCTTCATCTTTTAATTCAACTAATAAACGGTCAACATCTTCAAAAAACATATCCTCTGTTTCATCAATAGGACAAGGTGGTAAGCCTGGATAATTGACTACTTTAGTATGTCCTCTGCCTAATATCCCTCTTATGCCTGTTCGCTTGAAAGCTTCAATAACCGATCCATCTAGACCCAATTCATGAGCGTGGCAATACTGGTAATCTAAAACGGTGGTTGCACCTGTATTCAAATTCTCCAAGCAACCTGCAGTGGCAGCTGCGAGAATAAGATTATAATCAATAAAGCCATATGCTTTTCTTACAGAAGCATCTAGCCATTCAAATAGGCTTTTATCTCTGCCTAAACCTTTTAAGGCATTTTGGAAAAGGTGACTATGTAAGCTAATAAATCCAGGGAAAAGCGCTTTCCCTTCTCCATCAATAACTTTTTCAGCCTGATATTTAGATTCAAGATCATCTGTTTTTCCAACAGCAACAAATTTTTGACCTTTAATAGCGACAAAACCATTATTTATAAGTTCTCTTTTATCATTAACGGTAACTACCATTATATTTTTAATTATTAAATCAACTTTAATCATTTAAAAATTTCCTTTCTTGCATCCTGCATGCAGGATGTTGCCTTAAACACATTATACACAATTTTCACAAAATAAACACCTTTTTTAAAAAATTTTTTATTTATTTTATGTGAAAGTTTTAATGCTATTTATTTATCATACCTTATAACTTGCCTTGTATAAATAAAGGATGAATTATGATTATTTATCTGTAAAAGCTCTGCATGTGGATGCTCATCATAACTAAAAGGCATATTCCATCCAGGACTTAATTGCCCCCCAATAAATACACTTGTATGAGTTAAAAAATATTCATTCATAATTTTTTCTTTCATTAAAAGCCAAGTAATAGTTGGTGATTCAACAATAACCTGATTAACTCCACCCAATTTCAAACTTTTCATAAATAATTTAAGATCTGTTCCCTTGCCTTTATCCGCGCTTATTACTGGTATTATATTACTGACTTCCCTTAAAATATCATTCATCTTATTACCTATAGTCTGATCTCCATCTACAAGATTAAGAATATGTTTAAATTTACCTTTGCCATTGACCTCTAAATACTTTGCACCTTTAGTAGTTGTGAAAATACATAAAGGTAGTTTATTTTGACTAAACAGCTGATGATCTAATGGAATGTCTGTACCATCAAGAGTAACAATAACTGTTCCTGGATGTTCTGTGTTTTTGCCAAGAAACTTTATTCTCTCATCAACTAAATCTTTATCAAATATAACATTCCATAAGTCTTCTTCTGCTTTTAATGTGTTACTTCCTTGGATTATAATATCGCTATATGCTCTTAAAAAGTTTAAAATGTAAAAGTCTGTCAGTGCACCATCAGGATTTAATCTATTTGAGATCGCAACTAAAGGACCTTCTGGTCTATCAGGGTAAGCCATTTTACCATCCATTGATAAAGCAATTGATGCAAATGAATACGGATATTCTTTTCCATCAGGAAAAGTTAATCTTCCATATGTTTGTTCTACTTTAGGTAAAGATTTACTATAATCAGCCTCACTGTTTATTTCTGACAATAATTCTTCATTTTTGTAACAATTGTTTGTTTTAACTTTATTTATATCAAATTCAATACTTGGAAATTCCATTTTATATCCTCCTTAATTTTTATTAATTACATTTATATTATATTTCATTCAGAAAACATTAAGCAGTCGAACATAAACCACAATAATTTGAGGCGGGATATCAAATATTAATTTATTAATTCTGATTTCTTTTATCATAAAAAACTCCAAGTTTATATTTTAAAATATTAATTACTAAATGATACTTTATTATTTCCTGATTATCAAGTGATTTTTTCTATTTGAAGATAACAATGACTTAGATCAAATTATAAAAACTTAAAAGTTAATTTCTTGACCTTTAAGTTTTTAATGGTATAATTGCCTGATAAGGAGGTGATTTAATGATTAAACACATAGTATTATTTAAATTTATTGAAGGTAAAAAAGAAAGTGAAACTAAAATTCTTATGGAAAATTTAATGAAACTTCCTGAACAAATTGACCTTATTCGTAGTTATGAGGTTGGAGCAAACATCATTGAAGGTCCAAATAATTATGATGTATCTTTAATAGCAACATTTGATAATTTAGAGGATTTAAAAGCCTATGGTAAGAAGGAAGCACATATCGCTTTTTTTAAATATCTAAACACTGTTGTTAATGAAGTTAAAGTTTTAGACTACGAAATTTAATAATTAAAATAAATCATTAAATAAATAAATTAGATCGAAAATTAAAAAGGGTTTGCTGCTGTTGAAAAACAGAAGTAAACTTTTTTTATTGTATTTATTTTATAAATTTATATTCTACAACTAAATTACTGACTTAGTTCTTTTATGCTTATAACTCCTACAGGAGGCCTTTTGCTTGATGGCATTTGTTCACTTACAGCTATTCCTGTTTCTCTAGCAATTATAGCAGTCACAAGACGATTACATGTTTTACCTTGACACAGTCCCATACCACTTCTAGTTCTTCTCTTAATAGCTTCAACAGTACTATCTCCATTTTTTATAGCATCTATAATTTCACTTTCAAATATTTCTTCACATCTACAAATAATAGAATCAGTATTTGGGATATATTCCTTTATCCCTACAGCTCTATCAGCAATTGAACAGTCAACAACCAAATGAACTAATGTAGTTGGGTCTTTTTTATTTGGCTTGCTAAATTTATCAACAATCCCTTTTCCTAGCTCAACACCATTTGAATCAACCATAATAACCACATTCCCAATATTTGGCAAAGGATAAAATTCATAAGGAATTGCTACGTAATCATTATCATCACCAGTAACCATAGCCATTGTAATTGCTATACCAGGACAAGCAACTACACAAATCCCACAACCTCTACATTTATTAGGATCTAGCACTGGTCGATTAGTTATATCATCTCCAATATAGATTGCCCCAAAAGGACATGAAGTTTCACAAGGATTACATGGAATAGGTTGTAAACAATTTATTCTAGCCACATAATTAATCTTTCCCATTTTATTAAATTCCTCCTTTTAACTCAAGTTCTTTTCTAATTATTTCTTCCTTAGCTAAAGCTCTCTTCATACCAAATTGACCACTCCTCAACTTTGCTAATCTTTGATATGTATTATTAATTTTTTTAATTCCATCATCTTGGCTAATTTTACCAAGTTCCATGGCTACTGCTACACCAGCTAGTCTACCTTCTTCCATAGCTGTATTAGCTTCTTCAACACCAGAAATATCTCCAGCAACAAAAATTGACTCAGCAATTTTTAATTTTTGGTCATGTATTGGCACATGACCACCTAAAGCATTGCTATAGGTGGTAGGTGAATTTGCCATTTGTGCTAATTCTATCCTTGGAGTTAAACCTACTGCATAGCAAATAGTGTCACAATCAATTGAAAAACTTTTCGTTTTGTCAGCTTTAAATTTATCATCTACGGGTGCAAGTATAGCTCTAGTTACTTCCATATCACCTTGAGCTTCAACTACTGTATAACCTAAATATATTGGCACTCCTGCTCTTCTTATCTTATTAGCATGCACATCATATCCTCCTACATTTGAAGCTGCTTCAACAACGGCAACAACCTTTGCTCCAGCTTGCATCAATTGATAGGAAGTTATTAGTCCAACATTACCAGTGCCTATCATCACAATTTTTTCACCTGGTAGTACTCTATGTACATTAATAAAAGTTTGTGCTGCTCCAGCTGTCATTACTCCTGGTAAAGTTGAGCCAGGAAAAGCCAAAGCATTTTCACTTGCCCCTGTAGCTAAAATAATCTTTTCTGCTTTAACTTTTTCTGTTTTTCCATCCTTCACTATTCCAACAATATTATCATCGAAAATTCCCCAGGTTCTTGTGTTTAAATATACTTCAACTCCAAGCTCACTAACTTCTGATAAGAGTTCCTCTCCGATTTTATATCCCCTAGTTCCAGCTTTATGTTCTTTTGAACCGAAAAATTTATGAATTTGCTTAAACAATTGACCTCCTGGCAGTGAATTTTCATCAACAATAATCGTCTTTACACCTAGCTTTCCTGCTTCTATACCTGCAGCAAGACCAGCTGGTCCACCACCAACTATCAATAATTCAGTATTAATCATCTAACCCACCACTCTTTCCAAGTCCGACCTGAGTCTTTATTAACATACCGGACTCTACTAAAGTTACACAGGTTCTAACATTAGATACACCATTAACTTCCATAATGCAATCATTACATTGCCCGATACCGCAATATAATCCTCTTGGTTCACCTGTTTTCACTGTTTTTCTAAATATTCTAATTCCAACTGACATTAATGCAGCAGCAATAGGTTCCCCTTCTAACGCTTCAATTTCTCTTCCATCTACATATATGATTACTTTGTTTTTTTCTATAATATCACCCAAAATTGGATGTTTAATTATCCTCATGCTTATTCTCCTTTACTCAAACCTTACAGGAGTGTATTCTTCAACCCTAGAATCGTAACTATCTCCTATAATCATATCTGCTGCCATCTTACCTGCTGCTGGTGCAATTGTAAATGCACCTTTTAAACCTGCAACTAAAAACATATTTGGATATTTCTTAGAATAACCAAATATAGGTAAAGAATCCTCAACGTGAGGAGTTATAGCTGACCAAACTCTCACAATATCTATATTTTTTAGGTTTGGGAAATGTTTAGCAAATAGTTTTCCCAACCCTACTATGCCATCATAGGATACTCCCTTGTTATAGTTGTTAACTCTTCTTGTATCTTGACCTATAGTCAATGTTCCATTTTTATGTTGTGTTAATCCTAATAAATTCCAGTCTCCTTCATAAAGTGTTCCTATAGTAAAACATCCTGGTACAATAGGTCCTTTCACACATTGTTCAACAGGATTTGTAACCATTAAACTACCTCGACCATAAAATATCTTATAGTCAAGATCTAACTTACTCATTAATTCTCTTGTCCAGCCACCAGTTGCTACAACAACTGTATCTCCGTAAAAACTCCCTTTATCTGTAATAACTTCTTTTATCTTATTATCATCTAACTTGAAATCTAGTACTTTCGTTTTTTTATAAAGCTTTGCGCCTTTTTTGATAGCTTGATCAATAAAACCTATGGTTGTTGAAAATGGATTTAATTTACCTTCTTCTTTACAATATGCAGCACCCTTTACAATATCTGTATCAATATTTGGTTCTTGCCTTTTTATTTGATTTCCTATTAACATTTCACAATTGTATCCAATTTTGTTATATTTCTTAATCACTTTCTTGCCGATTTCTATTTCTTTTTCGTTATAGAATAGTGAAATTCCTCCAGTGATTTCCAATTCTGTTTCAAACTCACCCTTCTCTTCATATCCCTTAAATAGTTTCATTGATTCTTTAGCCCAATCCAATTCTAAACCTGGTTCTCTATCAATAATGCTAATCTGGCCGTTATTACCTCCACTAGCACCGCTAGCGACTTCATCTTGTTCTAATATTATGACCGATTTCCCTTTTTCTGTTAGGTAGTAAGCTATAGCTCCTCCTACCACACCTGCACCAATAATAATCACATCTCCTTGATTATACATTTTATTTATTAACCTCCTTTTGCCTCAATTTTATTCCAATTGTTAAAATTAAAAATTGCGACCACAGTTAAGTCATCCAATGAGTGAATGACTTAACTGTGATTATAGGATTTTCATTTATAATTGTCAACATAGTTTATAGTTTTTCTATTAGTTAAGATATACTTTAATCAATAGTTGAGGTTGTTCCAGAAATTATAGATAAAACTACAGCTCAGTTGTTTTCAATTGACCCAATTCTCCAATTAATACCTGGGAGGAATATATTCATATTCAAGAAGTTAATAGTATGTATAAATATAATTATTTTCAATCCTAAAATTTTTAATTTATTTAATAATGAAAAACTATTTTCAAAGAAGAAATAATTTAAACTATAAAAAATGGATTGAATAAAATCCAATCCATTTTAATTATTTATTTTTTAAGTTTTAACTGCTCTGAAGTACTTCCTTAATAAAATCATCTAAGTTTTTACCTTCAATTTTTACTTCACCTGTTTCAAAATCTGTAGATAATTTAAAGAAATTAATATATAATTGGTCGTCTAGTAAATATGACGTTTTCATGTGACCTGGTATAAAATTAATAGTCATATCTTTTTTAACTAAGTCCTTAAACTGTTCACCATTCAATTTCTTTATTGGTTTCATCATATTCATAGTTAATCCTAAATCTTCTAACATCCACATATTATTATTCCAAAAACGTCCTTCTGTTTTTGTTTTTTCTGAAAGTATTTCACGATTTGTAATGCTACTAAGAACTTTTCTGATAGAATCTTGTGTAAAATCATTATTAAAAAGTACTTTTAACTCTTGTCTTGCCGCTATTTCATTCAAGAAAAGATCACTTACCTTTTCTTTGTCAGCAGTTGCCTGCCAATAATAAATAAATAATTCTAAAACTTCTGTGTTTATTTTTACATTCATACTTTTTTATTCTCCTTTTCAAAAAATACTTCATACCATAACAAGAAAATATATATAGTCCATATTTTTCTGCTATTATCTTTCTTCCCTTGGAAATGATGATCTAACAAGCTCATCAACTCCTTATAAACAAATATTTCTTTTGCAATTGGTTTCGCAAAGTATGATTTAACTTTCTCATAATATTCTTTTTCTTTCAACCAAACTCTTATAGGCACCGGGAAGCCGAGTTTTTTCTTATCCGCTACTTTTTTAGGAATTACTCTTCTAGCCGCTAAACGCAATGCAAATTTAGTGTTTTCATCATTTACTTTATATTTCAAAGGGATAGTCCTTGCAAGTTTAAAGACTTCTTTATCAAGGAAGGGAACTCTAAGTTCTAATGAATGGGCCATACTCATTTTATCAGCTTTAAGTAAAATATCACCAATTAGCCATGTATTAATATCTACTAATTGCATTTTAGTTGTATCATCACAATCATTAGCTAATTTAAAAAATTTACTCGTAACTTTATTTGTATCTGGTGCATTTGTTTTTATTTTTAAAACTTTTTTTCTTTCCCTATTAGAAAACACTCTTGCATTCCCTATATATCGATCCTCTATTTCTTGACCTGCCCTTTGTAAAAAAGATTTCCCTTTCATATCTGGTAAAATATCTGCGAATTTTCCTATCAACTTTCTTATTGGAAAAGGAATTCTACTATATGAAGCTAAACTGAAAGGTTCTCTATATATATTATACCCTCCAAAAAGTTCATCTGCTCCCTCACCTGACAATACAACCTTAACATAATCACTTGCTAATTCACTAACAAAATATAAGGCTACTGCAGAAGGATCAGCTAGTGGTTCATCCATATGATATTGGACTCTTGATAAGGAGTCCCAATATTCTTTGTCTCCAATCAACTTGCTTTCATTTTTTATCCCAATAATTCCGGAAAGTTCTTTAGCATAATCTACCTCATTATATTGATCATAATTAAAACCAACTGTAAATGTTTTATCACCTTGAAAAACAGTAGCCGCATAACTTGAATCAATTCCGCTAGACAAAAATGATCCTACTTCCACATCACTAATCTTATGTGCTTTTATAGAATCTAAAAAGACCTCTTCAATTTCATCAACTAAAGGTTCTAGTTCTAGTTCATCATCACAATCAAAATCAGCTTGGAAATATCTAGTGATTTCAAAGTTCCCATCTTTATAGATAATATAATGACCAGGAGTTAATTTATATACTCCTTTAAAAAAGGTTTCAGGTAAACTTGAATACTGAAAACTTAAATAACTTTCTAATGCATCATAATTTAATTCTTTATTAAATTCAGGATAATCCAGAAAACTCTTTATCTCTGAACCAAAAAGAAAACTATCCCCAAATGAACCATAATATAAGGGTTTGATACCAAAGTAGTCTCTGGCAATAAACAAGCTTTGATCCTTTTTATCATATATTGTGAAAGAAAACATACCTCTTAATTTATCAAGCATGTTTTTGCCTTCTTCTTCATATAAATGAATCAAAACCTCTGAATCCGAATGAGAATAAAAATTATGTCCTTTTTTTAGAAGTTCACTTTTTAAAATTTGATAATTATAGATTTCTCCATTAAATACTAGGACTAGACTTTTATCTTCATTATATATTGGTTGCATACCATCTTCGATACCTATGATACTAAGTCTTCTAAAACCTAAAGCAACATAATCATCAGTATATATTCCTTCGCTATCAGGTCCTCTATGAATAATTCTATCCATCATCTTTTTAATGACAGGTTCTTTGGCAACCATATTACTATTTATAAAGCCTACGTAACCGCACAAATGATAACCCTCCTTTTTTAACTCTTTAAGTATAACTTAATTTTTAAAAAATAGAAATATCATTTACCTTTTTATAGTTTTTTTATGATATAATTATTGAAGTTAGGAGGGTTGTATGATGACGAATAAACATATAATTACATTAGCTAAACCTTTGCTACAGCAAACAAAGGAAACTGGAGGATGTGGCAACTGCCAGTCTGCTTGTCAATCTGCTTGCAAGACTTCTTGCACTGTAGCTAACCAGTTATGTATAAATGAATAATCAATCCCTAAAGGTCCATAAAGGGCCTTTTTTACTTGGAGGAATTAATGAAAGACATTAAGATCATAGAAAAAAATGGGATGAATATTATCCTTGATGTAAATAGTGGTTCCATACATATATTTGATGATATAAGTAAAGAGACTTTACTAAAATATATAGATGGTTTAGAAATACTTAGAATTGATGAATTGAATGCCTTAGATGAAATTAAAGCACTTATAGCTGAAGGTAGTTTATTATCAGTAGATTCAAGAGAATTACCAAAGTTGATAAATAAAAGTATAAAGTCCATATGTCTAAATGTTGCACACATTTGTAACTTAGCTTGTCCTTATTGTTTTGCATCTGGAGGTAGCTATAAAGGAAATGAAGCTTTGATGACCCTTGAAGTCGGAAAAAGAGCTATTGATTTTCTTTTTGAAAAAAGTTATGGCAGAAAAATAGTAGAAGTTGATTTTTTTGGTGGGGAGCCACTTCTAAACTTTCAACTTATTAAAGATGTAGTAGCATATGGAGAAATAAAAGCTAAGGAATTTAAAAAGGCTATTAAGTGGTCAATGACAACTAATGGTGTATTGCTTGATAAAAAGGTATGTGAATTCCTACAGAAACATAATATAGGTACGGTTTTAAGTATTGATGGACGTAAGGAAGTACATGATAAATATAGATATTTCAAAAATAAGTCAGGCAGTTATGATCAAGTTGTGAACAACTATCAAAGATTTAAAGAATATAGTGATGACTATGTTGCAAGAGGAACTTTTACTAAAGCAAATCTAGACTTTTATGAAGACGTTAAAGTGTTGAAAAATCTTGGTTTCGAACATTTATCTATGGAACCAGTCATTGGTGGAGATCTAACTTATGATGATTTAGAATCTATAAGAGAAAGTTATGCGATTTTAGCAAAAAAATATTTAAATTGGATAAAAGAAGATAAACCATTAGATTTCTTTCATTTTAATATTAATTTAAAAGGTGGCCCTTGTATTTACAAGAGAATAACCGCCTGTGGGGCTGGATTTGAGTATTTGGCAATTACACCTTTGGGGGATATATTCCCATGTCATCAATTGATAGAAAACAAAGATTATCGCATTGGAAATATAATAGATGGTTCATTTAATGATGACATAAGTCGAAATTTTCAAAATATTAATATTTATACAAAAGAAAAGTGCAGTAATTGTTGGGCTCGTTTTTTTTGTAGTGGAGGATGCCATAGTAATAATTTAAAATATGGAGGAGACCTCTATTCTCCTGATGATCTAAGTTGTGAGACACAAAAAATTAGACTGGAAACAGCAATTTACGTTCAGGCCCAAAAATTATTAAATGAAATATCTAAAAATAATTTCAAAACAAGTGATAAAATCACTAAGGATAAAATCACAGATATGTTAAAATGATGGTAAGTAGAAATAAAGGAGTGAAAATATGCTTGATTTAACAATTATAGGTGCTGGACCTGCTGGTATGACTGCAGCTCTTTATGCATTAAGAAGTGGTCTAAGTGTTGCAATTATAGAACAGGGTGCACCTGGAGGTCAATTATTGAAAACAGAAAAAATTGAAAATTATCCAGGTTTTGTTGATGGAGTTCTTGGAATGGATTTAGCTACAAATATGTTTATGCAGATAAATGCATTTGAAAACTTCAAACTAATAAATGACACTGCAAAAAAAATATCAAAAAATGCTGATAACTTTACTGTTAATATCTCAATTGGGACTGTTGACTCTAAAGCTGTAATAGTTGCTACTGGTGGTTATCCCAAAACATTAGATATACCTGGTGAAAAACAATTTGCTGGTAAAGGTGTTTCATATTGTGCAATTTGTGATGGTTTTTTCTTTAAAAATAAAGTTGTTGCTGTTATTGGTGGTGGAAACACAGCTTTAGAAGATGCAATATATCTTGCTAGCATCGCAAAAGAAGTATATTTGATACATAGAAGAAATACTTTTAGAGGTAGTCAAATTTTAGTTGATAAACTAAAATCTTATAACAATGTTCATTTAGTTTTAGAAAAAGTCCCTGTTGAAATTAAAGGTGATACTAAAGTTTCTGAAATTTTAGTTAAAGACTTAAAAACTAATGAAATAACAAGTATGTTTGTAAACGGTGTTTTTCTGGCTATTGGACAAATAATGAATAGTGAATTTGTTAAAGATTCTCTTGATACAGATGGTTTAGGTCATATTGTTGTTAACGAAAAGATGGCCTCTGTAACTTCAGGCATTTTTGCTTGTGGTGATATTATTACTAAGAATTTAAGACAAGTATCAACTGCAGTTGGAGATGGTGCTATTGCTGGACAAATGGCTTATGAATATATAAGCCAGTTATAGATGGGGGTAAAATGAAAGATTATTTAAAAATGATTTTAGCTGGTATTATTGGTGCTCTAGTTGCAATTGTACTTTATACTGGCATAATTTCAATAACCGATATTAATAAAATAAATGAAGAAACTACTAATCCACAAGTTAATGAAGTACTAGTAGGTGAAAATATTTCTATTCCTGAAATTATAGAAAAAACCTCACCATCTGTAGTTCAAATATCAAGGAATTCCGGAATTAGCTCTTCAGCCTTAGGTTCAGGAGTAATTATTGATGCAACTTTAGGTTATGTTGTTACTAATTTTCATGTTGTAGGTAGTGAAGGTGAATTAACAGTGACTTTACTTGATGGACGGGTAATAAAAGCTACTAGAGTAGGGGCTGATCCAGATTTAGATATATCAATTATCAAATTAGAAGATACTTTAAATTTAACTTCAATGGAGCTTGGAAATTCTGATATTATTAAAACTGGTCAATTAGCAATTGCTATCGGTTCTCCACTAAGTGCTGCTTTAGCTAATAGTGTAACTGTTGGTGTTATTAGTTCAGTTTCTAGAGAAATAACCTATAGAGCTCCTAGTGGAAATAATGTAGTTATAAATGTTATACAAACTGATGCTGCAATTAACCCAGGCAATAGTGGTGGGGCTTTGATAAATTCTCTGGGACAATTAATTGGTATAAATAGTATAAAAGTTTCACAAACAGGTGTTGAAGGTTTAGGTTTTGCAATTCCTATAAATGAGGCTAAACCAATAATTGAAGAAATAATTAAAACAGGTACTGTTACTCATCCTTATCTTGGTGTTAGTAAATTGACAAATATAACTCAAGAAATGTCAGATTACTATAAAGTACCAAAGGGCGTACTAATTGGAGAAGTTGCTCCTAACTCAAATTCAAGTGAAGCAGGCGTGAAAGTTAATGATATAATTGTACAGATTAATCAAACAAAGATTGAGACAATTGCTGAATTAAGAACTGCTATTAACAAACTTAACCTTGGAGATGAATTAAGAATTAAAGTATATAGAAACACTAGCACTATTACTTTATTTGTTGTTCTAAAATAAAAAATATAAAAAAAACGAACTTCATTTTATGAAGTTCGTTTTTTTATTTATTCAAATTCACCTTCTAGTACATGAGTTTCAGGTTTGTTATCCAATCCATCTACTTCAGTTTCTTCCGTGATTACAACTTGCTTATACTCTCGTTTATCTTCTTTAGAAACATAGTTTAGTACATATTCATCATCTACTTTTATTAATTTACCAGTAGAAAAGAAACTTTTTCCATTAACAAGCCAGCCTTCATAAAATTTGCCTGATTGAGGATCCATTAATTGTGCATTTACTGTATGTTTATATTCTCCATCTATAAAACTTCTAATAGCTAAACCACTACCAACAAAGTTGTTTACACTTTTTAGCCCTACTTCAATTGGATAGCCTTCTTCTAGCCATAAAGGATAATTTCCTTCAAGTCTATATACATTAGTAAATCCTGCATCAACTAATTTTTGAGCACCTGGTATAGATGCACTATCAACATGACAATATACTAGGTAAGTTTCATCTTTATTTAATGATGGTAACGCTTTATCTAAGCTGCCATCACCAACATAGTAATTTAAAGAATTGGGTATATGTCCTTCATCAAACCTTGGTGAGACATCTATAATTATCAAATCTTCATTTTCTGTTATTAATTCATACGCTTCTTTTGCATTAATATCTACATATTCACTTTTATTATTTGCTATATTAGTCATATTTCCATCTTTTGGCCAAAAGATATAACCTGCTATCACAATTAATAAAACAATCAAAATACTAGTATATATTTTTATCCTTTTACTCATAATTTTACTCCTTAATTTACCTGACATAATTAATTTTAGCATGTAATAGATTTAAAAATTTTATAGAAATCTAGTTTATTTAGAATACAATTGTAAATTATATTTAATTAATATGATAATGCTCTATATCCCAAGACACTCCAAGCTCTATTAAATGCTGAATTATTTATATATGCATTTTTATTACCAGTCCATGGATCATTATAATAAAAACCATCATTAGTATAACCTGTAATCACAACAGCATGAAGTAAAAATCCACTTAATCTAGCCCAAACTAAAACAGGTTTTCCTTGATTTATACTATTTTTTATTGCATAAGTTCCTTTACCAGTTAAATTAATTGCTGATCCTGTATACTTTTTCATAATATCCATTAATGCAGGTGGATATATAGTATAACCATATGAAGTATATGGAGAACCTACAAAACCTAAGTTTGGATTAGTTGAATGATAAGGAATTTCCTTAGCAAGTTGTAGCTTTGTCTTGTTTATTCCAAGATAATTAAATATCATAGTTAGAGAAGTCACTTCACAACCAGTTGGTAATTCTGGTCTTTGTCTAACTAATGGTACATTTAGTGGATTTGATAATTTAATATAACTTCTTGTATTCCTTGGAACAACTCCACCCTTAGCTACCAAGATAACTTTCATCGCCTCAATCCTGTAACCATAACCTGATGTGCCTGCATTTTCTCCATTCTTGGCCCAACCCATCCAACCAATATTTTGTACATGCATACTGTAATATACGTCATATTTCGCTGCTACCGGTCCTTCTAAACTTATATTAATTATTTCTATTTTTTTATTAACTAAGCCACTTTCTGCGCCATTTACTTTCCAGTCTTGCCATCCGCCATCTATATTTGAGCGATATTTTATACTGCTTCCAGTCATATCACCTGTCATCATTTTAGTTCCAAGCTTTAACATCCAAGCTTCCATTCTCAAGGACTTTCCAGTTATTCCTGAAATTTTCCCATCACTAACCCATGGCAAATAACCTCGTCCTTCTACTTGACTCCTATATGCTATATAGCCATTGTTTTCATCAACATAAGCTCCTGTTGTAGTACTTGGTGCTGCTCCACCCTTAATTACCAAGATAACTTTCATCGCCTCAATCCTGTAGCCATATCCTGTTGTTCCAGCATTTTCTCCATTCTTGGCCCAACCCATCCAGCCAATATTTTGTACATGCATACTGTAATATACATCATATTTTGCTGCTATTGGTCCTTCTAAACTTATATTGATTGTTTCTACTTTTTTATTAACTAATCCACTTTCTGCTCCATTAACTTTCCAGTCCTGCCATCCTGTTCCTTCTATATTTGAACGATATTTTATACTGCTTCCAGTCATATCCCCTGTTGTCATTTTAGCTCCAAGTTTTAATATCCAGGCTTCTAATCTTAAAGACTTACCAATAGTTCCTGCAATTTCTCCATCAAGTTTCCATCGTTGATAGCCATAAGATTCTACATAACTCTTATATGCTAAATCTACATCACTTAAATCAACATAAGCGCCTATTGTAGTACCTGGTGCTGTTCCATCCTTAGCTACCAAGATAACTTTCATTGCTTCAATTCTGTAACCATATCCTAATGTTCCAGCATTTTCTCCATTCTTGGCCCAACCCATCCAGCCAATATTTGCTACATGCATACTGTAATATACATCATATTTTGCTGCTATTGGTCCTTCTAAACTTATATTGATTGTTTCTACTTTTTTATTAACTAAGCCACTTGCTGCTCCATTTACTTTCCAGTCCTGCCATCCTGATTCTTCTATATTTGAACGATATTTTATACTGCTTCCAGTCATATCCCCTGTTGTCATTTTAGTTCCAAGCTTTAACATCCAGGCTTCCATTCTCAAAGACTTACCTGTTGTTCCTGCAATTTCACCATCACTAACCCACGGTAAATAACCTTTAGATTGTACATAGCTTTTATATGTAACACCTTTGATTTCCTCTTTAAATGCACCTACTGTATTACCTGGTGCTGCTCCACCCTTGGCTACCAAGATAACTTTCATTGCCTCAATCCTGTTGCCATATCCTAATGTTCCAGCATTCTCTCCATTCTTGGCCCAACCCATCCAGCCAATACTTTGTACATGTACAC